>NZ_JBQERA010000002.1:0-813285 GCF_053813445.1 Actinokineospora lacus | reverse complement strand
CCGCGGACCCGGTAGGCCGCCCACCCCCGCCCCGCACACCCCCACCGGAACCACCACCACGCCGCCCCACGCCGCCCCCCACTCCACCCGAACCCAACCGCCCCTCCGAACCACCACGCCACACCCCACCGGAACCGCCAGCACGCCCATCCACCCCACGCCCCCCAGCCGAACCCCCACGCCCAGCCGAACCCCCACGCCCGTCGGAACCCCCACGCCCGTCGGAACCCCCACGCCCGTCGGAACCACTACGCCCGTCGGAACCGCCACGCGAAGACCCCACAGAACCACCACTTCCGTCCACTCCACCCACGCCCGCCGAACTTCCACGCCCCGCAGAGCCATCGCGCGACGACCCAGCGGGACCACCACCACGTCCAACCGAGCCACTCACGCCCGCCGCCCCCCCACGTCCCCCGGAGCCACCGCGCGACAACCCGGCAGAGCCTCCACCACGCCCGTCCAAGCCGCGCGAGCCCTCGCGCCCATCGGAGCCACCACGCGACATCCCGCCGGAACCAGCACCGCGCCCGGCCACCCCACGCCCCTCAGCCGAACTTCCATGCCCATCAGGGCCGTGCCCGCCCGAGCCCTGACGGCTGGTTCGGCGCTGGTCGGTGGGCTTGTCCTGGCCTCGCCGCCATGGGCCGTCCGCGCTGTTGGCGGGCGTGCCCGCATCCTCTGCCCGAGGGGAAGGGTCACCGCCGCGCGCGCCACCCGCGGGCGGTCGCCCGCTGCCGGAGTTCGGGACTCCCCGACCGTCCTCCGGCTCGTACTGCCCAGCCATCCCTCATCGCCCCCTGTTGAGCCGTCCCCCACCAGCAACCGCTGCCACCCGCCGCGCGGTGGTGACGCGCGGAGATCGCTCCCTGATCACTGCCCGCCACCTCCTTCGCCGTTCGGTCGATCGCCGCCTTGATCAGCGGCTCCCTGCTCTGCGTTTTGATCTAAGGCGTTTTGATCCGGGGCGTTCTGGTCCGAGTCCGACGGCTGTGCGGCGCCCTGGTCGGACTGTCCCGTCGAGTCGGGCTGGTCTGCCGGGTCGGCTGTGGGGGTGGGCACCGGAGTCGGCTCGCCGACGACGGTCACCGTGCCGTCCGGGTTGACCTTCAGCCAGGCCGAGTCACCCGCGGGCACCATGCCCAGCTCCCTCGCCCGGCGCGCCAGCTCGGGCGCGGACTCCAGCCGGGCGACCTCGCGCTGCAGGACGGCGGCCTGCTCGGCGAGGCGGGCAGCTTCCTCCTTCGCGGCCTCCAACCGGTACGAGTCGGCGATCGCCTGGGTCGACAGCCACAGCGTCGCCGCCACCCCGACCACCAGAAGGGCGATGATCGCCACGACGAACGACGCGCGCCCGGCGCTCGCCTCCCCGCCGCTCGCGTCGGCCCGCTGCTCACCCGCGCGGCGCTCCGGCTGGGACCGCCGCGCCTGGGCCCGTTCGGCCACCGCCCTGCGCGCGCGCCCGAACCGGCCGGGTCGATCACCGCGCTCCGGCCGCGCCGGGGCCTCCACCCGGCCACCGGCACCCGACCGCGGCCGCCTGCCCGCGTCCCCCCGGCGATCACGTGCGCGCCGGAGTTTGCCGCCGGTACCGGTCTCGGCGGGCTCGACTTCCTCGGCCGCGCGCTGGGAACGCCGCACCGGCGTGGTCGGCTCGCCCGTCTCCGCGGTGCCGCGCTGGGAACGCCGCACCGGTGTCCTCGGCTCACCGGCGTCGGCCCCCGTCCCCCGCTGGGAACGGCGGATCGGGGTGCTCGGCTCACCCGCGTCGATGTCACGGGCCGCCCGCTGGGAGCGGCGGACCGCGGTGCTCGGCTCATCCCCGGCCGCTCGCCGGGAGCGCCGCACCGACGTCCTCGCCTCGGGGGCATCGCCTTCAGACCCGGCGCCACGACGCGAACGCCGCGCGGATGCCCCAGGCTCCACCGAACCGGCACCCGCACTCCCGAATCCCACCCCGCGACGCGAACGCCCCACGGGAGTCCCGGGCTCCGCAGAACCAGCACCCGCGCTCCCGGACCTCGCCCCACGACGCGAACGCCCCGCCGACGTCCCGGGCTCGGCAGAACCACCGTCAGCACCCCTGGACCCCGCCCCACGACGCGTGCGTCGCGACGATGTCCCGGGCTCCGCGAAACCGGCACCGCCGGACCCCGCCGCGCCACGCGAGCGCCGCGCGGAAGCCCCCGGCTCCACCGGACCGGCACCCGCGCTCCCGGCCCCCGCCGCATCACGCGAGCGCCGCGTGGGAGTCCTTGGCTCCGCGGAAGCGCCATCAGCGCTCCCCGTCCCGCGGCGCGGGCGTCGGTCCTGGGTGCCCGGGTCGGTGTGGACGTCCGCGGGCTCGTCCCGGCGCGAGCGGGTGCGGGGCAGGTCGTCGTCCGTGTCCGGGGTGGGGCGGCGGGCCGTGGTACCGGTGCGGCGGCGGGAGCGGGTGGCGGCGCGCTCGTCGTCGGAGCGGCGGCCGCGGCGGTTGCGGGGTTCGGGGGCGGTGGCGTCAGCCCCGGCGGCGCGGCGCTCGGCCGCGAGTTCGGCCTTGCCGCGTGGCGCGTCCTCGCCCGTGTCGCGGGAGCGGCGGGCGGGGGCGCTCATGTGTCCTCCCGGATGCGTTCCGCGGCGCGGAGGCGGACGGATTGGGCGCGGGGGTTGGTGGCGGTCTCCTCGGGGTCGGCCTGTTCGGCGCCACGGGTGAGGAGGCGGATGCGGGGGGCGTGGTCGGGCAGCTCCACCGGCAGCCCCGGGGGGGTGGTCGACTTCGCCAGCTCGGCCAGGGCCTGCTTGACGATGCGGTCCTCCAGCGACTGGTAGGACTCCACGACGATGCGCCCGCCCACCCGCAGGGCCGACAGCGCGGCGGGGACCGCCCTGCGCAGGACGTCCAGCTCGGTGTTGACCTCGATGCGCAGCGCCTGGAACGTCCGCTTCGCCGGGTGCCCGCCGGTGCGCCGGGCGGGCGCGGGCACCACGGTGTAGATCAGCTCCACGAGCCTGCCGCTGGTGGTGAACGGCTCGGTCGCGCGCGCGGCGATCACCGCGGCGGCGATGCGCGGGGCGAAGCGCTCCTCGCCGTAAACCCGCAGGACGCGCGCGAGGTCGCCGTGGCTGTAGGTGTTCAGCACGTCGGCCGCGGTCTGGCCGCTCGACTGGTCCATGCGCATGTCCAGCGGCGAGTCCTTGGAGTACGCGAAGCCGCGGTCGGCGACGTCCAGCTGCATCGAGGAGACACCGAGGTCGAACAGCACACCGTCCACCCGCGACAGTCCCAGTCCGGACAGTGCCTCCGGCAGTCCGTCGTAGACGGTGTGGACCAAGTGGACCCGCGAGCCGAACGGCGCGAGCCGCTCGCCCGCGAGCTTCAGCGCGTCCCGGTCGCGGTCCAGCCCGACGAGGGTCAGCGTGGGGAAGGCGGTCAGCAGCGCCTCGGAATGCCCGCCGAGGCCGAGGGTGGCGTCCACCAGCACAGCGGGGCGGTCGGCCACCGCGGGCGCGAACAGCTCGAGGATGCGGTCGAGCAGGACGGGCACATGCCGCGGCTCCGTCATCGCCACACCCCTCTCCTCCAGACCAGGTCCCTGTCGGATGCCGCCAGGTCCCCGCCCGCTCGTCGGACCTGGCGCCGGGGAAGGTGCGCCAGGGCCGAAAGCGAGCGGACCGAGGCCAAACGGCACCCGACCTCCGTCGTGTTCGGCACGCTTCAGAACACGCCGGGCAGGACCTCCTCCCGAGCCTGGGCGTAGCTCTCCTCGTGGTCCTCCAGGTAGGTCGCCCAGGACTGGGCGTCCCAGATTTCCAGCCTGGTGATCGCGCCGATGACCACGCACTCCTTCGACAGCCCGGCGTAGCGCCGAAGCTCCGCGGCGATGGGAATGCGACCTTGGCCATCCGGGCGCTGCTCGTCGGTGCCCGCGAACAGGTAGCGCTGGTACGCCCGGACCGCCTCGTTGGTCAGCGGGGCCGCGGCGACCTTGCGCGCCATCTCCTCGAACTCCGCGCGTGGAAACACATAGAGGCAGTGATCCTGACCCTTAGTGACCATCAGCCCACCCGCAAGCGCGTCCCGGTACTTGGCGGGCAGCGTCAGCCGCCCCTTGTCATCCAGCTTCGGGGTGTGCGTGCCAAGGAACATGACACCCACCTCCCCACCGACCTGTTGGATCGGCAGTGGGGACCCCTGCTGCCCCACTGCGGGCCACACTACCCCACTTTTCACCACAGTCAACGCGAATCACGGGGGTTCCGCTTCGTCAACCGGCGCGTTTTCGCAGCTAGAGGCAGAGGGCGCGAAGTGGGGGACGAAGTGGGTCATGACCGCCCAGGGTTACCCAAATGCGGCCACAATCGGCCATTAGTGGCCGAAAAGCTCTCTCAGCGGCCGTTGAGAGCCTGTTCGCGCTCTCAAGTGGGGAATGGTGGGGAACGACGGGGAGCCGACTGATCAGGCACAAAACGGACGAACCCCACCAATAGCGGAGAGTAGTCAAACGGCGACCGATGCAACTTGCACACCGACCCACCCATCGTGATAGGCAATGGCTACGAATGGGCAGGCAAAAGGCCGAGGCAAAGCTGACAATTGACCAGTTGAGGACGTTGTCCACAGCCCCGCCGAGGCCGTCGGGTACTTCGCCCCGGTTTGACACACTTCATGACAGGCTGACGCGGCCCCGGGCGTACCCCCGGACCGCAGCCGCAGTGGCGTCGGCGGAGCCGGAAGAACCGCCGGACAGCATCAGGAGGTCGAGTGACGTCTAGTACCCCGCCCACCGCCCTGCCGGGCCATCCCTACGCGGGGCCGGGCGCCGGGCGCGAGGGGACGGCCTCCCCGTACGCGGCCAACTCCGACGGGCACCGGCCCGCGCTGCTCGACCTGCACAGCACCGCCCAGCGCATCGCCGCCAACGTCGAGCGGGTCCTGGTCGGCAAGCCCGAGGTCGTGCGGCTCGCGCTGGTCACCCTGCTCGCCGAGGGCCACCTGCTGGTCGAGGACGTGCCCGGGGTCGGCAAGACGTCGCTGGCCAAGGCGCTGGCGCGCTCGATCGACTGCTCGGTCAGCCGCATCCAGTTCACCCCGGACCTGCTGCCGAGCGACGTCACCGGGGTGTCGATCTTCAACCGGCAGACCAACGAGTTCGAGTTCCGGCCCGGCCCGGTGTTCGCCAACATCGTCGTCGGCGACGAGATCAACCGCGCCTCCCCCAAGACGCAGTCGGCGCTCCTGGAGTGCATGGAGGAGCACCAGGTCACCGCGGACGGCACGACCTACACGCTGCAAGAGCCGTTCATGGTGATCGCCACCCAGAACCCGATCGAGATGGAGGGCACCTACGCCCTCCCGGAGGCCCAGCGCGACCGGTTCACCGCGCGGGTGTCCATCGGCTACCCGGACCCGCAGGCCGAGCTGGCCATGGTCGACGAGCACGCGGGCCAGGACGTGATGCGCACGCTGGGCTCGGTCTCCGACGGCGACCAGGTCCGCTCGCTGATCGAGACGGTGCGCGGCGTGCAGATGTCGCACGAGGTGCGCCGCTACGCCGTCGAGCTGGTCAGCGCCACCCGCAGGCTCTCCGAGATCCGCCTCGGCGCCTCGCCCCGCTCGACGCTGCACCTGGTCCGCGCCGCGCGCGCCCAGGCCGCGCTGTCCGGGCGCGACTACGTGGTTCCCGACGACATCCACGCCATCGCCATCCCGGTGCTGGCCCACCGCCTGGTGCTCACCCCGGAGGCGCAGGCGGCCCGCCGCTCCCCCGCCGAGCTGATCCGGGGCCTGCTCCAGCGCGTGCCGGTGCCACAGCCCGCACCGGACCGGGGCAGCGCGCCCTGGTCCGCCGCGCACGGCCGCTAGGAAGGGACACCGATGCGGGGTGCGCTGTCGGGGCTGACCACGCGCGGGCGCTGCCTGCTCGCCGCGGGGCTGGCGGCCGGGCTGTGCTCGCTGGTGCTCAACGAGCGCGACCTGCTGCGGGTCGCGGCGTTCATCGTGGCGCTGCCGCTGCTGGTGAGCGGGGTGACCGCGCTGTCCAGGGTCGGCCTGCGCGCGCAGCGCCACATCGCGCCCGCCCGGGTGCAGGTCGGCGGGCGCGCGGAGGTGACCCTGCACCTGCACAGCAGCGGCAGGCTCCCGACCGGCGGCCTGCTGGTCTCCGACGACGTGCCGTACGCGCTCGGCGGCAAGCCCCGGTTCGTGGTGGAACACCTGCCCCGCCACGGCGGCACCCAGCTGAGGTACGGCCTGCAGCCGATGCTGCGCGGCATCCAGCAGATCGGCCCGCTCAAGGCCACCGTCACCGACCCGTTCGGCCTCGCGGAGTTCGAGCGCGACCTCGCGGGCTCGTCCCGGCTGGTCGTGGTGCCCAGGGTGGTGCCGCTGCGCGGGGTCCCCGGCGGCTCCGGCCTCGGCTCCGGCGACGACGGCTCGGTCCGCCTCAACGCGGGCAAGGGCGAGGACGACGCGGTCGTGCGGCCGTACCGCCAGGGCGACGACCTGCGGAAGGTCCACTGGCGCTCGACGGCCAAGCGCGACGAGATGATGGTGCGCGTCGAGGAGAGCCCGTGGCGCGGCGGCACGACGGTGCTGCTCGACCGCCGCGTCGTCGGCCACCGCGGCTCGGGCGCGGGCTCCAGCCTGGAGTGGGCGGTGTCGATGGCGGCGAGCGTCTGCGTGCAGCTGCACCGCCACGGCCACCAGATCCGGCTCGTCACCGAGACCGGCGGCATCGTGGTCACCGATCCCGGTGACGGCAGCCACAACGACGGCCTCGTCCTCGACGCCCTGGCCGCGCTGCAGCCGGTGCACCAGCGCGAGATCGCCTGCCCGGCCGACCCCGGCCACGGCCAGGAGCTCATCGCCATCGTCGGCTCCGCCACCGCGGCGTCGCTGTCGCACCTGATCCGCCACCGCACGCGCGGCGCCCGCAGCCTCGCCGTGCTGCTCGACGTCGCCGCCTGGGGCCCCGGCGACAGCGAAAGCGACCCCCAGGGCGCCGCGGCCCTGCTGACCGGCGCGGGCTGGGGCGTGGTCACCGCCAGGCCGGAGGTCCCCATGACCCAGATCTGGTCCGACCTCTGCCGCACCGGCAGCAAGCGCACCGACGGCATGAGCATGGGAGTGGGCAGATGAGCGTCCGGCAGACGCGGCGCCCGCCCGCCGCCCCGAGCCCGGCGGGCGACCAGCACGCCACCCAGGCGCAGTGGTCGGTGACGGTCACGCCGGTCGTCGCCGCCCTCACCGCGCTCTGCGCGTCCACCGCGCTGGCCGGGGTCATCGACGGGATGCGGTGGCTCGGGTACGCGGGCATCGCCGTGATGGTCGTCACCGCCACCGGGCTCGGTCTGCGGGCCCTGCGCACCCCGACCATCCTCGTCGCCCTCGCGCAGATGTTCGCCCTGTTCTGCCTGCTGGTGGCCCTGTTCACCAACAGCGGCGTCCTCGGCCTGCTCCCCGGCCCGACCGCCATCGGCGACCTGGGCAGAGTCCTCGAGTCCTCGGTCGAGGCGGTCCGGGTCGGCGTCCCGCCGGTCCCGCCGACCACCCCCGTCCTGTGCCTGGTGGTCATCGCCATCGGCCTGGTCGCCGTCCTCGTCGACACCCTCGCCGTCGCGGCGGGCACGCCCGCTGCCTGCGGCCTGGTCCTGCTCTGCGTCTACGCCGTCCCGGCCTCCCTGGCCGAGGAGATGCTGCCGTGGTGGTCCTTCGTCCTCGGCGCCTCGGCGTTCGCCGCGCTGCTGGCCGTCGACGGCGCGCACCGCCACCACGTCTGGCGCAACCGGCCGGTCATGCCCGGCACGGGCCGCGGCATGGGGTCGCCGTCGGCGCTGGTCTCCGGGGCGCTCATCGTCGGACTGGTCGTCGGCGCGACGGCCACCGCGGTCGGCACCGTGGGCAGCCTGCCCGGCGGCGGGTCCGGCGGCGGCGGCGCGGGCGGGCTGGCGCTCAAGCCGTTCACCGCGCTGCGCGGGATGCTGAGCCAGGGCGCCAACGTCGAGCTGTTCCGCGTCCGCGGCCTCGGCACCGACGGCCGCTACCTGCGCGCCCTCACCCTCCCCCGCTACGACGGCGCGGGCGGCTGGCAGCCCGCCGAGGCGCTGCCGGACAACGTCGCGGCCAGCGGCGACCTGCCGCTGGGTCCCGGCGACGACGGCGGCGGCCTCATCACCCCCATCGAGATCGAGCCGGTCAACTCCGAGGACCTCTGGGCCCCGGTGTACGGCGTGCCGCGCCGGGTCCGCGACCTGCCCGCCGGGATGTTCTACGACCCCAGCGGGGGCATGATCTACTCGCGCAACCAGCGCAAGCTGCCCAAGTACGTCGAGGAAGCCGACCTCAGCCAGCCCAGCGCCGACGAGCTGCGCACCACCGGCACCGACTACGGCGAGCTGGACCCGATCTACCTGATCAACGACGGCATCGACCCGCAGGTGGTCGACCTGGCGATCAGCCTCACCGAGGACAAGCCGACCGTCTTCGACAAGGCGCTGGCCATCCAGGAGTACTTCGCCAGCGCCAACGGCTTCCAGTACCGGACCCAGACCAGCGGCGCGAGCGGCGTCGAGGCGCTCAGGGACTTCCTGTTCGGCGCCAAGATCGGCTACTGCGAGCAGTTCGCCTCCGCCATGGGCATCCTGGCCCGCGCCGCGGGTCTGCCCGCCCGGGTCGCGATCGGCTACACCGCGGGCTTCCAGTCCGGCGACTACCGCTCGATCACCACCCAGGACGCGCACGCGTGGGTCGAGGTCTTCTTCCCCGGCGAGGGCTGGGTGACCTTCGACCCGACCCCACTCTCGGACGGGCGCGGCTACCAGCCGCCCTACGTCGACGACTCCACCAGCACCGACCCCTCGGCCGGGGTCACGGAGGAAGAGGTCCCCTCCGGCCAGGACGACCCGTCCGGCGCGCCGCAGGACGAGCTGACCGACGAGCAGGACCCCGCCGCGGGCGCGGACCAGGACGACCAGGGCATGTCGGTGCCGTGGCCGGTGTGGGTCGGCCTCGGCCTCGGTGTGCTGGCGACCGCGGCGGGCGTGGGCGGGCGGCGGCGGAGCCTGCTGCTCGGGGTCGCCGCCGCGGCCGGGATCGCCGCGGGCTTCTTCCTGCTCGGCGCCGTGTCGTGGTGGCTCTCGGCGCTCTGGCTGGTCCTGGCGCTGGCCGCGGTCCCGGCCGCGGTGCGGGAGTGGCGCCGCCGCAGCCACCGCCACACGCTCCTGCCCGGCGTCGCGGGCCGCCACGACCCGGCCACCACGGCCTGGCGGGAGCTGCTGGCCGAGTCCCTGGACCGCGGGGTGCCCGTGCCCGAGTCCGACACCGTCCGGCTGGCGGCCCGCCGCATGGCGAAGGACCACAGCCTCGACGAGCCGGGCAAGCAGGCCCTGCGCACGGTGGTCGACTCGGTCGAGCGCTCCTGGTACGCCGGGCGCACCGAGGCCGACCCGAACCTGCGCCCCGCCTTCGACGAGGTGGTCCGGGGCCTGCGCCGCACGTCGCCGCTGGCGTTCAAGGCCAGGGTGCTGCCGCGCTCAGTCCTCCGACGGCGCGGCGCAGGCGGCACTGACAACTAGTTACCGGCACAACCGGCCACTCATGGACAGACAGCCGCCGGTCCAGCCTTTCCAGCTGACCACCGGCAACCAGCCACCCATCGGGCAGACGACGACGCCGGTTCAGCCCTCTCGGGCGAACCGGCGTCGCTGTGGGTTCTAGCGCTCCTCGTCGAAACGCTTGCGGAACCGCTCCTCCATGCGTTGGGAGAAGCCGCTGCTCTTGCGGGGTGGCGCGGCGCCCGAGGTCTCGCCCTCGCCGTCAGCCGCGACGGCGTCGCCGCTGCGGAAGGACGTCCAGGCGAGCAGGGCGCCGCCGAACATGATCAGGAAGCCGAGCAGGCTCACCACGGGGACACCGGCAAGTTTCGGCAGCATCACACCGGTCACGAGCAGGACAGCACCTACCACCAGCAGGACGATGCCCTGCAGTTTCCGCCGTCGGGACGGCTTGCGTAGACGTGCTCCTCGGACGGTGGAGGCGAACTTCGGGTCCTCTGCGTAGAGCGCGCGCTCGATCTGGTCGAGCAGTCGCTGCTCGTGCTCGGAGAGTGGCATCGTTCCTCCTCCGGCACTGCGGTCGCGGGCGCCGGGCGATCACGGGTTGCCGCCGGACCCGGCGGGCACCCCGCACTGGGGGTGTCGTACTCCAGGATACGGCGCATTCCACGCCGCGACTACCCGATCCGCCCTCACCGTGCGACAGCTTTGCCGGACTCCTCCTTCCGATGGGAATCGGTCATCCCCGCAGTACGTTGCGTGTCCTGTCGGTCACTCTCAGCACCCAGGGCGATGGGCGCCCCGAGCAGGGAGTCCGGGATGGCGAACGCGTCGACGAGTGTCGCCGCGTGCGGGCGCAGATGGCGGCACAGCGCGTTGACCGCGCCGGTCACGGCCTTGGCCTTGGCGGTGGTGAACCGGCCGTGCCCGAGGAACCAGTCCAGGTCGGCCTCGATGTTCGAGAGCACGTAGAGGTCGCACACCCGGTTCAGCAGCGGCGAGGGGTCGCGGTCGATGGCGGCGACGAACGCCTCCAGGACGACCCGGTCGACGTGGGCCCGAGCGGCCCGCAGCACGTGGTCCTGGGCGCTGTTGAACACCTCGAAGGCGTCGGCGGCGGGGTCGGCCGCCCGGCGCAGCCTGCGGGCCAGGGTGTCCAGGACGTGCTTCTCCCGGTCCTCGAACACCCTCAGGTGCCAGCCCCGGTTGAGCAGGTCGGTCTCCTCGTCGCGCGGGGTCACCGCGTTGACCAGCCGCTCGATGAGCGAGCGCGCGGCCGTGCGCTCGATCACGGTCGCGACGAACTGGTCGGCGATCACCCTGGCCACGCCCCGCTCGCCGATGTGCTGTTGGTACCCGGTGAGCAGGCCCTTGGCGACCAGCTGCAGCAGCACGGTGTTGTCGCCCTCGAAGGTCGTGAACACGTCGGTGTCGGCCTTCAGCCGGGGCAGCTGGTTCTCCATCAGGTAGCCCGCGCCGCCGCAGGCTTCCCGGCAGGTCTGCGCGGTCCGGGTGGTGTGCCAGGTGCTGACCGCCTTCAGGCCCGCCGCGCGCGACTCGAGTTCGCGGCGGTCGGCGTCCTCCGGCAGGTCGTGCAGGGCGGAGACCATCTCCTCCTGCGCGAAGTGCAGGGCGTAGGTGGTGGCCAGGGCGGGCAGCAGCTTGCGCTGGTGGGCGAGGTAGTCGAGGACGACGACCTCCTCGCCGGTGTCCGGGTGCTCGAACTGGCGGCGCACCAGGCCGTAGCGGATGGCGATGGCCAGCGCCTTCTTGGCCGCGCTGCCCGCCGCGCCCGCCACGCTGATCCGGCCGCGGATGAGGGTGCCGAGCATCGTGAAGAAGCGTTTGCCGTCGCCGTGGATGGGGCTGTGGTAAGTCCCGTCGGCGTCGACGGCGCCGTGGCGGTCGAGCAGGGCGTCGCGGGGCACGCGGACGTTGTCGAACCACAGCCTGCCGTTGTCCACGCCGTTGAGCCCGGCCTTGGGCCCGCAATCCTCGATCCGCACGCCAGGCGCCGGGGCGCCGTCGGCGTCGCGGATCGGGACCAGCAGCGCGTGCACGCCGTGGCCGACCCCGCCGACGACGAGCTGGGCGAAGACCGCGGCGACGCGGCCGTCGCGCGCGGCGTTGCCGATGTACTCCTTGCGGGCGGCGTCGTCGGGGGTGTGCACGATGAAGCCGTCGCCGTCGAAGGTCGCCGTGGTGCGCAGGCGCTGGACGTCGGAGCCGTGCCCGGTCTCGGTCATGGCGTAGCAGCCGGGCAGGTCCAGGTCCATCAGGCCGCGCAGGTACGCGTCGTGGTGGCGCTCGGTGCCCAGCGCCTCGACCGCGCCGCCGAACAGGCCCCACTGCACGCCCGCCTTGACCATGACCGACAGGTCGCCGAAGCCGAGCATCTCGAAGGCGGTGAGCGCGCCCCCGGGGTCGCCGCCCCCGCCGTACGCGGCGGGGAAGCCGATGCGCGGGTAGCCGGTCTCGGCGAGCGCGCGCAGCTCGGCGAAGACGACCGCGCGGTAGTCCTCGGTGGTGAGGTCGGCGGTGTCGGGCAGCCCGCGCTTCGCCATGTCCGCCCGGGTGGCGGCGCGCACACCGGCCCACCGGCCGTCGAGCAGGGCGGTGAGCGCGGCGGCGGGCACGGCCGGGGTGTCCGGGATGTCCATGGCCCGACGCTAGTGCCGCCCCCGGCGGAGTGCTCGCTGGCGCGAGGTCCCGTCCTGCGGTTGGGTTGTCGGCATGGATCCCGTCTCGGCGCTCAAGCAGATCGCGCTGTTCCTGGAACGGTCGGGCGGTCCCACGCAGAAGGTGCGCGCGTTCCGCCGCGCCGCGCAGGTCATCGCCGACCTGCCGCGCGATGAGGTGCGCACGCGCGCCAAGGCAGGGACGCTCACGTCGCTGCCCGGCATCGGCAACTCCACGGCGAAGGTGATCAGCGAGGCGGTGGCGGGCGGTGAGCCCGTCTACCTGACCGAGCTGCTGGCGAGCGCGGGCGGCGCGGTGACCGGCGGCAGTGCCCTGCGCGAGGCCCTGCGTGGGGATTGCCACACCCACTCCGACTGGTCCGACGGCGGCAGCCCGATCCGGGAGATGGCCGAGGCGGCGGTCAAGCTGGGCCACGAGTGGATGGCGCTGACCGACCACTCCCCCCGGCTCAAGGTCGCCCGCGGGCTCAGCGCCGACCGCCTGCTCCGCCAGCTCGACGTCGTCGCCGAGCTGAACGCCGAGCTGGCCCCGTTCCGCGTCCTGACCGGCATCGAGGTCGACATCCTCGATGACGGCGCCCTCGACCAGCGCCCTGAGCTGCTTGAGGCGCTCGACGTCGTGGTCGCCAGCGTGCACTCGAACCTGCGGATGCCGCGCGGGGAGATGACCAGGCGCATGGTGGCCGCGGTGTCCAACCCGCTGGTCGACGTCCTGGGCCACTGCACGGGCAGGCTCGTCACCGGCCGCGGCAGGCCGGAGTCGGAGTTCGACCCGGAGGAGGTCTTCGGCGCCTGTGCCGAGCACGGCGTCGCCGTGGAGATCAACTCCCGCCCGGAGCGCCGCGACCCACCCCTGCGCCTGCTGCGCCAGGCCGTGGAGATGGGCTGCGTCTTCGCCATCGACAGCGACGCGCACGCCCCCGGCCAGCTGCACTGGCAGCCCTACGGCTGCGAGCGGGCCGAGGAGTGCGGGGTCGAGCCGGAGCGGATCATCAACACCCGGACGGCCGACGAGCTGCTCGCGGCGTTTTAGGCGGTGTTCCGGGACAACAACCCCGGGCTGAGCGGCAGACTCGGCGGCCATGGGCCTGTCGGTGTCAGCAGGCGTCCCGTAGAGCGAACTCCGCCCACACCGCCAGCCCGCCGTCGCCGCCGCGGTGTCCCCACGCGGTGCTGACGGCGGCCACGATCGCCAGGCCGCGACTGCGCGGTGTGTTCGGCGAGAGCGGCACCAGCACCGGGTTGGCACCCAGGCCCTGGTCGCTGACCTGGACCCGCAGGCACCGGTCCACCTGGCTGACCAGCTCCAGCTCCAGCACCACCTCGCCCGCGCCGTGCTCCACCGCGTTGCTGACCAGTTCGGAAACGGCCAGCAACACGTCCTGCACGGTCTCCTCGTCCACGCACCAGGACTCCAGGATCGCGGCGGTGAAGTAGCGGGCGGAAGCGGCGGCTCCGGGCTGCGGCCGCAACCGCAGGAGCGCGGTCCGGGACTGCTTCCCGTCCGCGTCCGCGTTCCCCCTCGCAGCCCCTGTCTTCATGCGCGGAGACATACCCCGTCCGACGGACGGCGAACCACCGCGGGCGGCACTACGTGAGTCCGAACACACCGGAGAGGCCGGTGATCTCGATGATCCGCCGGACCCGGTCGTGCGGGGAGCGCAGTTTCAGAGTGCGACCGGCGTCCTCGGCCTGCTTGCGCGCGGCCACCAGCACCCGCAGCCCGGCGGAGTCCATGAACTCCACTTGGGCCAGGTCGACCTCGATCGTCGCGGCGTTCGAGCCGGTCAGCGCGTCGCTCAGGGCGCGCTCCAAGTCTGCGGCGGTGGCCAGGTCCACCTCACCGGACACCGAAATGACGATCGGGTCGGCGCCCTCGGTCTTGGTTTCCACGCCACGTCCTTCCTCAGCCGTAGTGCCTGCCCGCAACACCCTAATCACCCCGCACCCATCACGGGTTACGACAACACCGTTTCACCCCCAACCGCGCCGGGTAAATGGGAGTCGACCCCGCCGAGCGGCGGGCACCCGAGGGAGGGATTGCCATGGCCGAGATCACCCGTCTGCCGAAGCCGGTCGCCGAGTCCTGGACCTGGCAGTTGCAGGGCCTGTGCCGCGGGTCCGACGCGATGATGTTCTTCCACCCGGACGCGGAGCGCGGACCCGCTCGCTCCGCGCGCGAAGAGCGGGCCAAGGCCATCTGCCGGGTGTGCCCGGTGCTGGAGCAGTGCCGGGAGCACGCGCTGGCCGTGCAGGAGCCGTACGGGATCTGGGGTGCGATGGGGGAAGGCGAGCGCCGGACGCTGATCGCTCAGCGGCGCCGGGCGCTCAAGGCGTCGTGACGCCGCGGGAGACGGGACTGTCGCTGGGGAAGGGACGCCGGGGAAGCGGCGGGGCGCCGCTTCGTCCGCTCTGACGTATCGGATTTCTCACTGGTCTGCATCTCTCACCGGTCGGCTGGACCGCGCCTTGGTCATGAGGCGCCCGCTGACCGATCCGCCGCTCGCCGCTCCTGAGGACTGTCCGCGAGGACCTGTGTCAGCCCGCGAGGGTCGAGTCCTCACCCAACCCTGCCTTGAGCTGGCGCAGGGTCTTCGCCAGGAGCCGGGACACCTGCATCTGGGAAACGCCGACTCTTCGGGCGATGTCCGACTGGCTCATGCCTCTGAAGAACCTGAGGACGAGGATGCGGCGCTCGCGCTCGGGCAGGGCTTCCAGGAGCGGAGCCAGGGCCCGGCGGTTGTCGACCTCGTCGAACTGCTCGTCCTCGTAGCCGAAGCGGTCCCCCGTCGGCTCGGCGAGCCGGGCGTCGAGGGACGTGCCCTGCTTCCCGGCGCCCGCGACCAGGGCCTCGTAGACCTGTTCGCGGTCCAGGCCGAGGTGGTCGGCGAGTTCTGAGGGCTTGGGCGCCCTGCCAAGTGCCTGGCTGAGTTCCGCGCTGGCGGAGGCGACCGTCACGTGGAGTTCCTTGAGCTGCCTCGGGACGCGGACGGCCCAGGCGGTGTCGCGGAAGTGGCGGCGGAGCTCACCCATGATCGTGGGGACGGCGAAGGCGTAGAAGTTGCCCCGGGTGACGTCGAAGCGGTCGATCGCCTTGATCAGCCCGATGGTGGCGACCTGCACGAGGTCCTCGAGGGCCTCGCCGCGGCGGTCGAACTTGCGGGCGAGGTTGTGGGCCAGGTCCAGGTAGGCCGCGACGGCCTCCGAGCGCAGGACGGCACGTCTGGGATCGCCCACCGGGAGGGTGGCCAGTTCGGCGAACCTCGGGTCGATGTCTGTGTTGTCGCTCACGGGTGGTCCGCAAGGGTTGGCCGGGCCACCAGTTCCACGGTGATCCGGTGCACGGCCACGTCCACGGCGGCCACCGGCTCGACGAGCTCGGTGACGGACTCGGCGAGGGCGGTCAGGATCTGCCAGGCCAGCGGGTCCATCGATGGGGGCCTGGAGTCCACGGCGTTGACCTGCACGCGCACGCGCAGGGCCTGCGGCTCCGGCTCGAAGACGCAGTGCAGGCGGCTCTCGGGCGCCGCGGCCCGGACCAGCAGCGAGCACGCCTCGTCAACCGCCATGCGCAGGTCCTCGATCGCGTCGAGGTCGAAGTCCAGTCGCATCGCTATGTCGGCGGCGAACGAGCGGACCAGTGGCACCTGGTCGGCGTCCGCTCCCACCTGCACGTCCACGGCCTTGACCCGAGTAGCTCTGGTCACCGTCTCGGTTTCCACCTCTGACACCCTGCTTCCTCCGCTTCTCTGGCTACCCCCCGCCAGACGTAAGTGTGGAGCGGGGTGGGATTCGCTGTCCAAGTTTGGACGCCATTCTCCACCCCGCCCCACGGCGGCGAAGTCCGCCAGGTCAGTACCCAGGACTTACCGGGTTCAAACCCCTCAATCAGCGAAAGTTGTTCCGGGTGTAGGCGAGGCTGAAGGCGCCCTCCCCCGCGAAGTACTGGGCGACCAGGTAGGCGGGATCGGTGGCCAGCGTCCCGCGCGGGATGTCGGAGCCGTCGTTGCCGTCGTCCCAACCCCACGGCGCGTTGGCGGAGTTGGCCTTGCCGTTGTCGCCGCGGAAGGTGCCATAGCCTGCGAACGTGGTCGCACTGTGCCGCCGGGCCCACATGCCATTCGCGTCGAACACGCTGACCAGGCGGTAGCCGACCGAGCTGTCGCTGCCCCCGGAGGGCACCTCGCTCGTCCCCGACGGGTAGTAGACGACGCCGTCGCCGCCGGGGAACGCCGCGCCGTTCCAGGCGTAGAGGCCGTGGCCCTTGGCCTCCTGGCGGGTGGTCGGGCGGGCGAAGCCGCCGTAGGACTGGGTGATCAGCGTGCCGTCGACGTTCTCCCGGCCCGCGGTGTACGGGCTGCCCGCGGGCACGTAGGAGTAGAAGTCGCTGTGGGCGACGGTGACCATCGCCTCCAGCCGCCCGTGCGACGAGCCGTCACGGCGCACGGTCAGGACCATGCCCTCCAGGTCGTTCTCGTGCGTGAACTGGCGAAACGGGTCAGGGAAATCTTCCCAGTCGCGCGGGTGGTAGAAGGAGTAGCCGATGAACCAGTGCGTCGAGGTCTCGACCACCGAGTAGTAGGCGGCGCCGGTGAGCCTGCCGGGGTTGTCGTCCTGGTGCTCCCAGTTGTTCAGCGTGTCCCACTCTCCGTCGTAGTCGACGGCGGTGACGTAGTCGGCGTCGTAGTCGCTGGAGTCGGTGTCCTGGTAGTGGATGGGCGCCCAGCGCGTGGCCAGTTCCAGGTCGGTCACCGCGGCGGCGGGGGCGCCCAGGGCAACGGTCGTCGTGGCGGTCAGGGCGGCCAGCAGAGCGGCGGCTCGGCGGGGAGTGGGCATCGACGGTCCTTTCCGGAAGTCGGTGATGTCTGACTACCGGAGGGGATCGACGCGCGGATGACATCTGCCGGAACCGGTACCGGGTCTTGGATGATCTTCAAGTGTCCGCGCTCGAACAGCCGTGCTAGCGTCGCGGATATGGCCGACGTGCTCGTACTCGTTGACGTACAACGAAACATGGTCCGGCCGCCCACCCCGGTGCCCGACGCCGAGGCTGTGGAGACCGCGGTGGCCGAACTGCTGACCCGCGCCCGGATCGCCGGGGTGCCGGTGGTGCACGTGCGCAACAACGGCGGCACCGGCGACCCCGACGAGACCGGCACCCCCGGCTGGGAGCTGATCCACGACGTGATCGGCGGCGAGCCGATCATCGACAAGAACGACAGCGACGCGTTCACGGGCACCCAGATGGCCGACGTCGTGCCCCCGGGCACGCGGCTGATCATCGCCGGGATGCAGAGCGAGTACTGCGTGCGCGCCACCGCCCTGTCCGCGCTGCGCCGGGGCCACCAGGTCGTCCTGGCCAGCGGCGCGCACGCCACCTACGACGGCGAGGCCGACGCGGCCACCATCTCCCTGGGCGTCGAGACCGACCTGGCCGCGGCCGGGGTCGCGGTGCAGGGCCACGCCGAGATCGTCTTCCGGCGCGACTGAGGCACGCCCTACTCCGGTTTGGGCTCCGTGGCGCCCGCGCGCTCGGGCCGCTCCCCCAGCAGCGCGGCGGGCCGGACCGCGGCCTTGCCGAACTTCAGGCGCGCCTTGTCCGCGGCCTGGTCCGCCTCGCGCCACCCGTGGTCCGGCGTGTCGATGGCGAGCTGGTCGCGGCCCGCCGGTCCGAGCTGCTCCATCCGCACCCCGATCAGGCGGACCGCGCCCGGCGGGGCGTGCTCGGTGAGCAGGCGCACGGCGGTGCGGTAGATCTCCTGGGTGACGTCGGTGGCCACCGGGACGGTGCGCGAGCGGCTGATGGTGGTGAAGTCGGCGTAGCGCACCTTGATCGACACCGTGCGCCCGGCGAGGCCGCGGGCGCGCAGGGTGGCGGCCGTGCGCTCGCAGAGGCGCAGCAGCTCGCGGGCGAGCAGGACGCGGTCGTGGTGGTCGACCTCGAAGGTCTCCTCCGCCCCGATGGACTTCTCCGCCGTCTCCGGGACCACCCCGCGCCCGTCATGCCCGCGGGCCAGGGCGTACAGGTGCTCGGCCACGGCGGCCCCGACCGCGCGGCGCAGGCGCGGCAGGGACGTGGCCGCCACGTCGGCGACCCGCTCGAGCCCGATCGCCGCCAGCCGGTCGGCGGTGGCCTTCCCCACGCCCCACAGCGCCGAGACGGGCAGCGGATACAGGAACTCGGTGATCTCCCCGCGCGGCACGACCAGCATGCCGTCGGGCTTGGCCAGCCCGGAGGCCAGCTTCGCGGTGAACTTCGTCGGCCCCACCCCCACCGAGCAGTCGATCCCGTACTCGGCCCGCACCCGGGCCCTGATCCGCTCCCCGATCTGCGCGGGCGTCGCCCGCATCCGCCGCAGGGCCCCCGCGACGTCCAGGAACGCCTCGTCCAGGCTCAGCGGCTCCACCAGCGGCGTGATGTCGCGGAAGATCGCGAGCACCCCGGCCGAGACCTGCTGGTAGAGCTCGAAGGTCGGCGGCAGGAACACCGCCTGCGGGCACAGCCGCCGCGCCTGCCCGGTGGGCATCGCCGAGCGCACCCCGTACTCCCGCGCCAGGTAGTTCGCCGAGGACACCACCCCCCGGACCCCCACCCCGCCCACCACGACCGGCCGCGGCGCCAGCTCCGGCCGCTCCCGGATCTCCACCGAGGCGTAGAAGGCGTCCATGTCCACGTGCAGGATCGGGCAGCCGGTGTCATCGGGCCAGACACCGTCACGAGCGCGGTACCGCTCCACCAACCCCCGCGGCAACTCCCCGCTGCGCCCCATGCCCGCCAGACAACCACAGCCGACCGACAACCGCCCCACCCGGCCGACCGGCTCCGGCAGACCAGGTCAGGACCTTCCAATCACCCAGGGCCGATCACCCCAGGGCCACTCACCTCAGCGGTCCGCCATCTCAGCGGCCAATCAGCTCGGCGGCCAATCAGCTCAGCGGCCGGCCACCTCAACGGCCAATCACCTCAGCGGTCGATCAGCTCAGCGGCGGGCCACCGCGTGCAGCCGGGTGGCGATGTCCCGCAGCGGAGCCATCGTCGCCGCCGCTGCCTCCAGCTCGGCGAGGGCGTCGACCGCGCCGGGGCTGTTCTCCAGCACCGACCCCGGCACCAGGTCCGCCAGCACGCCCAGGCCCTGCATGACGTGCACGGTCAGGCCCGCGTCGTCCAGCAGCGCGCGCAGGCCCACCGTGTCGAACCGGCGGGATTCGCCCTCCATCGGGCCCGCCAGGAGCTTGCGCGCCTCGGCCAGCTTGCCCGACACCGCGCGCTGGATGACCGCGGCGAAGCGGTTCGCCACGACCACCGAGACCGCGCCGCCCGGGGCGACCGCGGCGGCCAGGGCGCTCATCGTGACCTTGGGGTCGTCCACGACCTCCAGCAGGCCGTGGGCCAGCACCAGGTCGAAGCCGGGCTCGACCAGCTGGTCAAGGGCATCGCTGTCACCCTGGACAGCGGTCACCCGCACCCCGGCGTCCTCGGCCCTGCGGTGCAGGGTGGCCAGGGCGTTGGGGCTGGGCTCGACGACGGTCACCTCGGCGCCCGCGGCGGCCAGGGGGACGGCGAGGACGCCACTGCCGCCCCCGACGTCGAGCAGCCGCGGCGGCTGCCCGCCCCGGCGCTCCCGGGCGGCGGTCAGCTCGGCGTCCAGCACGCGGCGAACAGGATCGGGGCGCATGAATCGAAGCGTAGAGACCTTAAGGTGGCAGCGTGCAGACGGTGGCAGTGCTCAGCCTCAAGGGCGGCGTCGGCAAGACCACGGTGGTGCTCGGGCTGGCCTCGGCCGCGCTGCGCCGCGGGGCCCGCACCCTGGTGGTCGACCTGGACCCGCAGTGCAACGCCACGACGACGCTGGACCCCGCCGAGACCGAGTCCACCCTGGCCGACGTGCTGGAGACCCCGCACCCGGCGGTGATCAGGAAGGCCATCGCCCCCAGCGCCTGGAGTGACGAGGTCGACGTCCTGGTCGGCTCCGAGGACGTCGAGTCGCTCAACGACCCGGACCCCGGCCCGCGCAGGCTGGAGAAGCTGGGCCGGGCCCTCTCGGAGCTGAAGACGATGCTCACCGAGGACGAGCTGCCCTACCAGCTGGTGCTGATGGACTGCCCGCCGTCGCTGGGCAGGCTGACCCGCTCGGCGCTGGTCGCCGCGCAGGGCGCGCTGCTGGTGACCGAGCCCACGGTGTACGCGGTCTCCGGCGCGCAGCGGGCCTTCGAGGCGGTCTCGGACACCCGCGAGGAGCACAACCTGAACCTGGTCACGCTGGGGGTCGTGGTGAACAAGGTGCGCTCGCACTCCTACGAGCACCAGTTCCGCATAGCCGAGCTGCGGGAGAG
The DNA here is from genome assembly GCF_053813445.1 of Actinokineospora lacus. Taxonomy (NCBI): domain Bacteria; kingdom Bacillati; phylum Actinomycetota; class Actinomycetes; order Pseudonocardiales; family Pseudonocardiaceae; genus Actinokineospora; species Actinokineospora lacus. The sequence continues at coordinate 792,721 of NZ_JBQERA010000002.1, read as the reverse complement.
CTTCGGCTCGCTGGTGATGCCGGTCGCCCTGCCCGACCGGCTGGCCGTGCAGCAGGCCCAGGGCGCGTGCATGCCGATCCACCAGTGGCACACCCCCGGCGCGCGGGAGGTGGCGCTGGCGTTCAACCTGCTGCTGGCGCGGGTGCTGCGCAGCGGCCGCCGGGGCAGGCACCAGGCCATCGACTGGCCGGATGACGACGACGCCGAGGCAGCCGAGGTCTGATGCCCGAGGGTGACACCGTCTTCCGCGCCGCCGCGGCCCTGACCGCGGCGCTGGATGGCCAGCGCCTGGTCCGCGGCGAACTGCGCCACCCCCGGCTGTCCACAGTGGATCTCGCGGGCCGGGTCGTGGTCGGGGTGCGGCCGGTGGGCAAACACCTGTTCGTGCGCTTCGACCGGGACCTGAGCCTGCGCAGCCACCTGGGCATGGACGGCGCGTGGCAGGTCGGCGGCCGGTGGCGGCGCCCGGCGCACCAGGTCCGCGCGATCCTGGCGACGGCGACGACCCAGGCGGTGGGCTTCTCGCTGCACGAGATGGCGCTGGTGCCCACCGGCCAGGAGGACACGCTGGTCGGACACCTGGGCCCGGACCTGCTCGACCCGCGGTGGGGTCCCGACCTGGCCGAGCAGGCGGCCCGGCGGCTGGGCGCCGAACCGGGGCGCGCGCTCGGCGAGGCGCTGCTGGACCAGCGCGTCATGGCCGGGCTGGGCAACGTGTACAAGTCCGAGGTGTGCGCGGTGCTCGGCGTGACGCCGTGGACGCCGGTCTCGGAGGTGGACACCGCCCGCGTCGTGGAGGTCGGCCGGGACCTGATCTACCGCAACCGCTTGCGCGTCACGCGGTGCACGACAGGCGACCCGCGTCGGCCCACCTGGGTGTACAACCGGACCCGTTACCCCTGCCTGCGCTGCGGCGGGCCGATCCGGCGCGCGGACCAGGCGGAACGGGTGTCCTACTACTGCCCGGCCTGCCAGTCAGGACCAAAGCCCGAGGCTTAGGCCGTGTTCCAGATGTGGAGCACGGCCTAGGGGCACCAGAGGATGCCGCACGGCCTGCGGGTCGTGGTGGTGGTCCGTCGAGTCGTCGTGGTGGTGGTCGTGACGGGCGGCGGCGGGGGCGTCGTCGTGGTGACGACGGTCGTGGTGGGGGGCTGCTCCCCGGGCACGGTCGTGGTCGTCGTCGTTGTGGTGCTGGTCATGGTGGTCGTCGTGCTGGTCCCCGACGTCGACGTGGCGCCGGGGAGCGGCATGCCCGCCGAGGTGGCCGAGACGAGCGTGCCGGAGATCTCGACGACCTGTTGGCCCACCTCAGCAGGGTCTTGACCGGGCTCGGCGGGGGTGTCCACGCCGGGCTGGGGCGTGGGGAGCCCGCGGAGCTGCGGTCCCCCGCTCAGGCCCTCGAAGAACAGCGCCGCGGTCGCCGCTCCGATCAGGGCGCCTACGGCGACACGTCCGACCCCGGCCACCAGGAGTCCCTCCGACCTGTCAAGTGAGTAAGTTTCCGCATACGCTGTGTATTCGGGGAACGACCCTAGCATCCCCCATAAGTGTGGTGCCGAAAATACGTTGAACTGGACCGCGACCTCGACATAGCTTGTGCGTACACAGGAGAGGAGGTGGTCCAGAAGTGAATTCCCTTCGGACTCGTGAGGTGGCTGTCCGCTAAGGACATCCACGGCGAATACCAGGCAGTCACCCGGCCCTCGGGCTCTCGGGGCACAGTCCACCCCGAGCCTTCGCGCGTCAGCGCGGGGGAAGCAGCCCGGGGGCTGCCCTATTCCTCCAGCTGCTGCCTGCGCCGCCACGCCGCGGCCGTGGCCCGCTCGGTCTCCTTGGCCTCCCGGCGGGCCAGCTGCAGCCCCCGGCGCGCGTCCAGCTCCGCGGCTTCGGCGGCGTCGAGCTGGGCGTTGACCTCCCGGACCCGCGCCTCGGCCTTGGCCACGGCCTTCTCCGCGTCGGCGACCTTCCGGTCGGCCTTGGTGCGCTCGGCCTCCGCGGCCTTGACCGCCGCCTTGGCCTCGGCGATCTCCGCCCGCCGCGCCTCGGCGGCGGACTTGCGCGGCTCCTCCGCCCGCGTCTTCTGAGCCTTCTCCGGCCGGGGCCCCGGCGTGACCTCCAGGCCCGGCCACGCCGGGGCGCCGGAGAGGTCGCGCACCGAGGCGATCCGTCCGGTCCGCAGCCGCTCCCCCGCCGACTCGTCCAGCAGCGCGGTCGTGAACATCTCCTCCAGCTCGCGCGTGATGGACTCGCTCAGCTGCTCCCCGCGGCCCGCCCGGCCGACGAGGCCGCGGAGGACCTCGGTGCGCTTGCCGGTCAGCTCGCGCAGGGCGGGACCGTCGGCGGCGGAGTGCGCCGCGCGCAGGTCGGTGCCCAGATCGGTGAGGCCGGCGACCGCGTCGGGGTCCTCGCGGACCAGCTGGTTGAGCAGCCAGGCCGCCGTCGTCGGCTTGGCGAGCTTGTCGATCTGGGCCGCCGCCGCCGCGTCCCCGGCGTCGCGGGCGCTCTTGGCCAGGGCCTTGCGGGCCGCGGTGAACTCCTCGCGGGGCAACGCGTACAGCTCGTCCGGATCACGGGTCACCCGACCATCATCTCGCCCGGATGACACGATGGGCCACGTGGTCTACCAGCAGCTGATCCGTCGCGCCCTGTTCTCCCTCGGCGGCGGCGATCCCGAGATCGCCCACGAGCGCACGCTGGCGGCGCTGTCCCGCCTGGCCCCCGCGCTGGGCCCGCTGCGCCGCGCGTTCGGCCCGCACACCGAGACCACGGCGTTCGGCCTGCGCTTCCCCGGGCAGGTCGGGCTGGCCGCGGGCATGGACAAGGACGGCAGGGCCCTGCGCGCCTGGCCCGCGCTGGGCTTCGGCTTCGTCGAGGCGGGCACCGTCACCCGCCACGCGCAGCCGGGCAACCCGAGGCCGCGGCTGTACCGCCTGCCGGACACCTCGGCGATCATCAACCGCATGGGCTTCAACAACGCGGGCGCCGAGGCCCTCGCCGCGCGGCTGCGCGCGACCGGGCCCATCGGGGTCCCGATCGGGGTCAGCATCGGCAAGTCCAAGGCCACCCCGGTCGAGCGCGCCGTGGAGGACTACCTGCACTCGCTGCGCGTGCTCAAGCCGCACGCGGACTACTTCGCCGTCAACGTCAGCTCCCCCAACACCCCGGGCCTGCGCGGCCTGCAGGACCGCGGCGCGCTCGACGAGCTGGTCGGCGCGCTGGCCGCGGAGGCCGACGGCACCCCGCTGCTGGTCAAGATCGCCCCCGACCTGGCCGACGCCGCCGTCGGCGAGGTCCTGCAGGTCTGCGCCGACCACGACGTCGACGGCCTGATCGCCACCAACACCACGCTCTCGCGGGAGGGCGTCGCCGCCGCCGACGCCGGTGTCGGCGCCCAGGCGGGCGGCCTGAGCGGGCGCCCGCTGACCGAGCGCGCCCGCGAGATCGTCGCCCTGGTGACCAAGGAGACCGGCGGCGACCTGCCGGTCATCGGCGTCGGCGGGATCATGGCCCCCGACGACGCGCTGCGCCTGTTCGACGCGGGCGCGCGGCTGGTCCAGCTCTACACCGGGTTCGTCTACTCGGGACCGGGCCTGGTCCGCGCGGTCAATCGCGCGATCGCCGCCCGCTGACCTCGCGCAGCTTGCGCAGCAGCGGGTACATCACCACGACGAACATCGAGCCCCACGCGATGCCCTCCAGCCGCATCCCGCCGATGTCCAGCGTCAGGTTGCCGATCCCGGCGACGATGGCCGCGCCGACGACCATCAGCGCGACCGGGTCGGCGAAGTCGACCTGGTTGTCCTGCCAGATCCGCACGCCGAGCAGGCCGATCATCCCGTAGAGCAGGATCGTCGCGCCGCCGAGCACGCCCTCGGGCACGGTGTTGACCAGCGCGCCGAACTTCGGGACCAGCGAGAGCACCAGCGCCACCAGCGCGGCGACGGCGTAAGCGGCGGTGGAGTAGACCTTCGTGGCCGCCATGACGCCGATGTTCTCGGCGTAGGTCGTGGTGCCGGAGCCGCCGCCCGCGCCCGCGAGCGAGGTGGCCAGCCCGTCGGCGATCAGCGCGTCGCCGACGCTGCCGTCCAGGTTGCGCCCGGTGACCGCGCCGACGGCCTTGACGTGCCCGACGTTCTCCGCGACCAGCACGATCACCACCGGGATGACCAGCAGCATCTCCGAGGGACGCAGGATCGGCGCGCTGAACTGGGGCAGGCCGAACCAGGGCGCGGCGGCGAGCGCGGCCAGCCGCTCGTCGTCCAGGCCCCCGCTCAGCGCCGCGGCGACCCAGCCCGCCAGCACACCGGCCAGGATGGACATCCGCGAGAGCAGCCCGCGCGAGGCCACCGCGCAGACCAGCACCACCGACAGGGTCAGCAGCGCGATCAGCGGCTGGCGGGCGAAGGACGCGGTGGCCACCGGGGCCAGGTTCAGCCCGATCAGCAGCACCACGGCGCCGGTCACCACCGGCGGCATGACCGAGTCGAGCAGCCGCACGCCCAGCGCCTTGACCGCCACGCCGACGCCGATGAGCAGCAGCCCGGCGGTGAGCACGATGCCCAGCTGCACCGCGATCCCGTCCTGCTTGGCGGCCAGCAGCGGCGCGATGAACGCGAACGACGAGCCGAGGTAGCTGGGCACGCGGTTGCGGGTGATGACGAGGAAGAGCAGTGTGCCCACGCCGGAGAACAGCAGCGTGGTCGTGACCGGGAACCCGGTGAGCGCGGGCACGAGCACGGTGGCGCTGAACATCGCGGCGACGTGCTGCAGCCCCAGCCCGATCGTCAGCGGCCAGCTCAGCCGCTCGTTCGGGGCGACGACCTCACCGTCACGGACACGCCGACCGTCTCCGTGCACGGACCACAAAGTCAACGTCGACCCTCCACCGCCCATGGTGCCCGACCAGTTCGGAGCATGGTGCCACAGCACGTAGTCGACGGGTCGATACGACACCGTGATATTCATACGAATGCGCCAGTAGAAGCCGGGGAGAGTGCCGGATTGCGGCATTCCGGCTACCTGTGGTCACGGGCAGGCCCAGGACAAGGCCAGCCGGTACGGGTCGTGGTCGTCGGCCAGCCCCGATCCGATCCACTCGACGGCCGTGTCCAGCAGCCGGGCCGCCCACCCCCTGTCCACCAGGGCGGCGTCGACGGCGGCCCAGTAGCGGTCCTCGCGCTCGGGCATGGTGACGACGCGGGCGCGCACGACCTGGCGCAGCTCGACGGGGTTGGTGCCTGCGATCATGGCGGCGTCCTCTCCGGTGGGGTCCTGGAGTGAGACGCGCGGGGGCGGTGGCCGTGACGACCCCGGCCTGTGAGCCGTGCCTCAGCGGATGTCCCCAGCGGGTGTCTTCAGCGGGTGTGGGGGGACAGCTCCCGCAGGGCGACCGCGAGCGCGGCCAGGTGGTCGGTGGCGTCGGCCAGGTCGTGCCGGGGGCCCGCGGCGCTCGACGCGGCGAGGACGCGGCCCGCGGCGGCGACGAGGGCGCAGTAGCCCTCCAGACCTTCGTTCAGCTGCGTCCGCAACCCGCCCACGCCCGCAGTCAGCGCGCCGCGGTCGGCGGCGGGCGCGTGGTCGCGGGCCCGCTCGACGGCCTGCAGCTGCGCCGAGACCTCCCGCAGCGCGGCCGCGGCCTCCGCTCCCGTGCGGCGCGAGTGCTCCACCGAGTCCGGCGGCACCAGCGCGCCCCTGGCCAGCTGGGTGAGCAGCTCGCGCAGCGTGTCCTCGGCGTCGGCCAGCCGTCGCATCGGCTCGCGGGCCTGGGAGTCGGCGGGCGGCAGCGCCGTGGGCACCCTGACCGCCTCGGGCAGGGGTTCGCGATGCAGGCGCCAGGTGCGCACCCCGGAGGCGATGGCCGAGACCCCGGTCACCACGGCGGCGCCGATCAGGATCGGCACCGAGGCGCCCGGGCTGACCATGGCCGCGTCCACCACGACCGCGCCGGTGCCGGAGGCCACCCCGGCCCCCGTCCACACGGTGGTGGAGCGGACCGCGCGCTTGCGCTTGCGCAGGGCGCGGGCGCGGGGGTCGCGCCACTGGGCGATGCGGCCGCGGATCTGGGTGACCGCGTCCGAGCGCAGGTGGCGAGTGGCGAGGTCGGCCATGCGGATCAGCTCGTCGCGCCGGGAACTCATGACCGCCTCCCCCTCAGCCGTGCGCGGCTTAGTTGTTGGACTGCGGGTTCGCCTGGCGGTCCTGGGCGACCCGCTGGGCGATCTCGGCCTCGATGTTGCCCGGCGTCGGCGCGGGCGCCGCCTGGCCGCTGGTCACCTGGGGGGCCTTGCCGCCCGCCATCGACGCGCGGATCTGGTCCAGCCGGGACTGGCCCGCCATCTCGGTGGTGCTGGCCTGGACCTCCATCATCCGGCCCTGCACCGAGTTCTGCGCCAGCTCGGCCGAGCCGAGGGCGGTGGCGTAGCGCTTCTCGATCTTGTCCCGGACCTCCTCCAGCGACGGGGTGTTGCCCGGCGCGGCGAGTTCGCTCATCTGGTTGAGCGAGCGGGAGACCTGCTCCTGCATCTTGGCCTGCTCGAGCTGGCTGAGCAGCTTGGTGCGCTCGGCGAGCTTGTTCTGCAGGACCATGGCGTTGCGCTCGACGGCCTGCTTGGCCTGGGCCGCTGCCTGCAGGGCCTGGTCGTGCAGCGTCTTGAGGTCCTCGATGCCCTGCTCGGCGGTGACCAGCTGGGTGGCGAAGGACTGGGCGGCGTTCTCGAACTGGGTCGCCTTCTGCTCGTCGCCCTTGGCGCGGGCCTCGTCGGCGAGCACCAGCGCCTGGCGGGCGGAGGCCTGGAGCTTCTCCACGTCGCCGAGCTGGCGGTTGAGCTTCATCTCCAGCTGCCGCTGGTTGCCGATCACGGCCGCGGCCTGCTGGGACAGGGCCTGGTGCTGACGCTGGGCGTCCTCGATGGCCTGCTGGATCTGCACCTTCGGGTCCGCGTGCTCGTCGATCTTCGACGAGAACGAGGCCATCAGGTACTTCCAGAACTTCACGAACGGGTTGGCCATCTCCTCCGCCTGCCTTCTTGGGAACTGTCGGTTCACTCGGACCGATCGCCGCCTGACCTTGGTGATGAAACGGCAACGTCCAGGCACCCTGCTGGGTTCCATCGTGTCAGGTGGTCCGGGGCCGTTCCACCGGACCCGGACAATTTCCGGGTTGATCCCGGGGGCACCCTGGCCCCGACCCGGGTCATCCCTTACTCCTCACCCACGGTAACCGACGGCGGCCCCGAATGCGCGCGTCCGCCGGAAGCGGCGGGTCGCTCCGGCGGAGGCAAGTGCGCAAGGAGAGAGGGGGAACAGGCAGCTTCGTTCGGCCAGGACGGATCGCGGCGTGACGGTCGAGGTGGTGCGACGGCCGGATCAGCGCGCGCCAAGGGCGCCTGGGACCGCGCAGGGCTTCGCCGTCAGGCGGCGACGAAGGCCCCGGCTCGGGCGCCGCCGAGGGCGGTCTCGATGCGGTGCGCCAGCGCGGGCTGCAGGCGCAGGTCGGCCAGGTTGTCGCCGACGACGGCGGGCACCAGCCTGCCGCCCTCCATCGAGGCGTGCGCGCCGGTCTCGGCGGGCTCGACCTCGGGGAGCGCCTCGTGCGGCACCCGCTCGGGCACGCCGTGGTCCACCGAGCTGAACGCGCCGATATCGGAGGCGACGTGGTGCAGCAGCTCGGCCAGCGGCAGGTCCAGCGCACCGCAGATGGCGGCGAGCAGCTCGCTCGACGCCTCCTTGCGGCCGCGTTCGACCTCGGAGAGGTACCCGAGGCTGACCCGCGCCGATTTGGACACTTCTCGCAGCGTACGGCGCTGGTTGGTGCGTGCGTGCCGGAGCCGGTCACCGATGGCCTCGCGCAGTAGCACGGTCATCGCACACCTCCCTTCCTCCGACGGATACTGACAACGTTACCCAGAGGCACTGACATGACGCACTGTCTTCTCGGGCCGTCCGCCAAGAGCGAACGACGGGGCCTGCTCCGATGTTCCCAGTTCGGGGGCTTGACCGGCCCACAGGCTCGACACCCAGAGTGACAACAACCTCACTCGATGAGCGTACCCAAGTCGTGGCGAATCAACTCAAGCGCCGCGCGAACTGCCGCGCATCTCACCGCCTCCCGGTCCCCCCGGTCCCGCAGCGTCGCCGCCAGGGGCCCGCGCGGGCCGTCCAGCGCGACGTGCACCGTGCCCGCCGCGACCCCGTCCTGCGGTCCCGGGCCCGCCACCCCGGTCAGCCCGATCCCGATGGTCGACCCGCACCGCCGCCGCGCCCCGGCCGCCAGCGCCGCGGCCACGTCCGGGTCCACCGCACCCCGCTCGGCCAGCAGCCCGGCGTCCACCCCGGCCAGCTCGGCCTTCAGGTCCGTCGCGTACACCACCAGCCCGCCGCGCACCACGGCACTGGACCCCGGCACGCTGGTCAGCACGGCGGTGAACAGCCCCGCCGTCAGCGACTCGGCCGCGGCCACGGTCTCCCCCCGCGCGCGGAGCAGGTCGACCACCTCTGTCACCGCGTCCGCGCACAGGCCGGGAGCCAGCCGCAGCGGCCTCACGCGACCGCGCGCTTGCCGCGGGCCCGCAGCTTGACCGCCCGCACCGCGTAGTCGACCCCGGTGACGACGGTCAGCACCACCGCGGCGCCCATCACCACCCACGCCACGACGAGCAGCCAGCCCGGCAGCGGCAGCAGGAACAGCCCGATGGCCACCACCTGCAGCAGCGTCTTGAGCTTGCCGCCGCGGCTGGCCGGGATCACCCCGTGGCGGATGACCCAGAACCGCAGCAGCGTCACCGCGACCTCGCGCACCGCGATGACCACGGTGACCCACCACGGCAGCTCGCCGAGCACGCTGAGCCCGACCAGCGCGGCCCCGGTGAGGGCCTTGTCCGCGATCGGGTCGGCGATCTTGCCGAAGTCGGTGATCAGGCCGTGGCGGCGGGCGAGCTTGCCGTCGATGTGGTCGGTGATCGAGGCGACGGCGAAGACGAAGGCGCTCGTCCAGCGCCAGAACACCTCGGTCCCGTCCCCGGCGAACAGGGCCAGCAGGAACACCGGCACGAGGGCCAGCCTGCTCATCGTGAGCAGGTTGGCGATGTTGAGCAGGGGGACGTGCGTCGGCACCGGCGTGGGCACCGGGCGCGGGGGGACCACCGCGGGCTCGTCGTCCTCGGTGGGCACGGCACTCACCGTCGGGGTACCAGCGCGCGGGCGCGCACGATCAGGTCGACGCCCTCGCTGTCGATGACCTCGCCGACGACGAGGTCGCCGACGGCCAGGTCGGTGGCGCCGAGCTCGCCGTCGACCAGCACGCACTCGCCGTCGACCTCGGGGGCCTGGTGCGCGGCGCGCCCGGCGCAGTCGTCCTCGTCGGACTCGGCGCGCTCGACCAGCACCACGACCTCGTCGCCGAGGCGGTCCTCCGCGCGCTGGGCGGTCAGCTCCTCGGCCAGGACGCTGATGCGGGCGACCCGCTCGGTGATGACGTCGGCGGGCAGCTTGCCGTCGAGGTCGGCGGCCTCGGTGCCGTCCTCGTCGGAGTAGCCGAAGACGCCGACGGCGTCGAGCCGGGCCTCGGTGAGGAAGCGGGCCAGCTCGTCGACGTCGGCGTCGGTCTCGCCGGGGAAGCCGACGATGACGTTGCTGCGGATGCCCGCGTCGGGCGCGTGCTGCCGGATGCGCGCGACGAGGTCGAGGAAGGACTCGGTGTTGCCGAAGCGGCGCATCCGGCGCAGCACGCGCTCGCTGGAGTGCTGGAAGGACATGTCGAAGTAGGGGGCGACGCCCGGGGTGGTGGCGATCGCGCTGACCAGGCTCGGCTTGGTCTCGGCGGGCTGCAGGTAGGACACGCGGACGCGGTCGATGCCCGCGATGGCGCCCAGCCGCGCCAGCACCGACTCCAGGGTGTGTTCGCGGCCGAGGTCCTTGCCGTAGGAGGTGGAGTTCTCGCTGACCAGGACCAGCTCGCGCACGCCCTGCTCGGCCAGCCAGAGGCCCTCGGCGACGATCTCGTCCGGCCGCCGGGACACGAACGAGCCGCGGAAGCTCGGGATCGCGCAGAAGGAGCACCGCCGGTCGCAGCCGGAGGCGATCTTCACCGAGGCCACCGGGGCGTCGTCCAGCCGCCTGCGCCGCACCCGCGGGCCCCAGGCGTGGCCGGGGACGGCGATGTCGGAGTCCTGGCGGTCGACCGGGCTGATGGGCAGCAGCGTGCGCCGGTCGACGGGGGTGTGGGAGGCGATCGCGTGGCCCGCGACGACCTCGCCGAGGCGCTCGGCCAGGTCGGGGTAGTGGTCGAAGCCGAGCACGGCGCTGGCCTCGGGCAGGTTCTCGGCCAGCTCGGCGCCGTAGCGCTCGGCCATGCAGCCCACGGCCACCACCTTCGCGCCGGTGTCGGCGGCGGCGAGCAGGGTGTCGATCGAGTCCTTCTTCGCCGACTCGACGAACCCGCAGGTGTTGACCACGATGACCTCGGCCCCGTCGGTCTCGGTCAGCTCCCACCCGCCGTCGGCGAGGCGGCCCGCCAGTTCCTCGGAGTCGACCTCGTTCCGGGCACAGCCGAGGGTGAGCAGGGCGACACGACGCGACGCGGGCGGAGTGGACACGGCTCAAAGGGTAACCGCGCGCCCGCGCGGGCAACCCGTCGGCGGCACGATGCCCCTGGGAGGATGCGGCCCGCGCGGGGTGACAACCCGGAGGTCACCGGGTGCGCGGGTCCCCGGGCGCCGGGTTCCCGTGCTGTGACGACATCGTGAACAACGTTGTGGCGCAAGGCATCGCGCTCAGGGCAAACCTCGCCGTCAGTGCGCGCGGGCCCCGCTCGTCGCCGTGCCGCTGAGCCGTGCCGCTGGGAACGTGCCCGTCGCCGCGGCCCTGGCAGATGTGGGTGAGGACACTCCGCGCCCACACCGACCACCGGCCCCCGGCTCAGACCCGCTCGAAGACCGCCGCCAGGCCCTGGCCGCCGCCGATGCACATGGTCTCCAGGCCGTAGCGCCCGGAGCGCCGGTCCAGTTCGCGCAGCAGCGTCGCCAGGACGCGCCCGCCGGTCGCGCCGAGCGGGTGGCCCAGCGAGATCCCCGAGCCGTTGACGTTGACCCGCTCCCAGTCCGCGTCGGCGAGCCGCCACTCCCGCGCCACGGCCAGCACCTGGGCGGCGAACGCCTCGTTCAGCTCGATCAGGTCCATGTCCGCCAGCGTCAGCCCGGCCCGGTCCAGGGCGCGCGCGACGGCGGGCACCGGGCCGATGCCCATGGTCGACGGCGCGGTGCCCGCGACCGCCCACGAGACCAGCCGGGCCAGCGGGCGCAGGCCCAGCGCCGCGGCCCGCTCGGGGGTCGTGACCACGCACGCCGCCGCCCCGTCGTTCTGCCCGCTGGCGTTGCCCGCGGTCACGGTGGCCCCGGCGTCGGTCCGGCCCATGATCGGCTTCAGCGCCGCGAGGCTGTCCAGGTCGGCGTCCGGGCGGGGGTGCTCGTCGCGGTCGACGACGGTGTCGCCGCGCCTGCCGGGCACGGTCACCGGGACGATCTCCTCGGCGAAGCGCCCGGACTCGATGGCGGCGACGGCGCGCTGGTGCGAGCGCAGGGACAGCTCGTCCTGCTCCGCGCGCCCGATGCCGTAGGACCGGCGCAGGTTCTCCGCGGTCTCCACCATCCCGCCCGGCACCGGGTGGTTCACCCCGCCCGCGGTCACCCTGGCCCTGGCGAGGCGGTCGTGCAGCTCCACGCCGGTGCCCTTCACGCCCCAGCGCATGGCGGTGGAGTAGAACTCGACCTGGCTCATGTTCTCGGCGCCACCGGCGATGACGACGTCGTTCACCCCGGTCTGCACCCGCATCGCGGCGTCGAGGACGGCCTGCAGCCCGGAGCCGCAGCGCCGGTCGACCTGCAGCCCCGGCACGGTCACCGGCAGCCCGGCGTCCAGCGCGGCGACCCGGCCCAGCGCGGGCGCGTCCCCGTTGGGGTGGCACTGCCCGAACACGACGTCCTCCACCAGGGCGGGGTCCAGCCCGGTGCGCTCCAGCAGCGCGCGCAGCACCGTCGCGGCCAGCGAGGTGACCGGCACGGTGGCGAACACGCCGCCGAAACGCCCCACCGGGGTGCGGACCGGTTCGCAGATGACCGCCTCGCGCATGGCACTCCTCGCCCTCGTCGACCTGATGTCCGCCTGCTCCGCCCCGGGCGATTAAACCGGGGCGCGCGCCCGAGCCGGGTATCGAGATGACCGGGATCTCACCGCGGACTAGGTTTTGGTGCTGTGACACCGCTGGTACGCCGTGCGCGCACGGCAGACGTCCGGCCGATGAAGGCCATAGTCGACCAGTACGTCGGCAAGGTGCTGCTCGCCAAGGAACTGGTGACGCTCTACGAAGACGTGCAGGAGTTCTGGGTGGCCGAGGTCGACGGCCGCATCGTGGGCTGCGGGGCCCTGCACGTGCTGTGGGAGGACATCGCCGAGATCCGCACGATCGCCGTGGCCCCCGAGGCCGTGGGCACCGGGGTCGGGCACCTGCTGGTCGCCAGGCTCATCGAGGTGGCCCGCGAGCTGGGCCTGGCCCGCATCTTCGTGCTGACCTTCGAGACCGCGTTCTTCGGCCGCCACGGCTTCGTGGAGATCGACGGCACCCCGGTCTCCCCCGAGGTCTACGCCGAGATGCGCCGCTCGGCCGACGAGGGCGTGGCCGAGTTCCTCGACCTGCCCTACGCCAAGCCCAACACGCTGGGCAACACGCGCATGCTCCTGGAGCTCTGAGCGTTCCTCTGTGGACTCGACGCTCGGGGTTCCCCGCGGCGTCGGTCAAGCATCATTGTCCGTTTTACACGGACTGGTCCGAATGGTGGTTTCGGAGAAAGCACTGGTCAGGGCGTAATGATGCGGCCGGAGTCCGGAGGTTGGACTCCACTCACCGCTCCTGGAGGAGTCGTGTCAGCCCTGCGCAGCGCTGTCCGCGGTGTCGTCGCCTCGATCGCAACCGCCACCGTCGTAGTCCTGGGCGCGGGAACCGCGTCCGCGGACCTGAGCCCCACCCAGCTGCGGTCGACCACCGACAGCTACCTGTTCAGCCAGTCCCTGAGCCAGTTCACCTCGACCCGCGCCGCCCGCCCGTACTCCAGCCAGCTGGACTGGTCCACCGACGGCTGCTCGAACTCCCCCGACAACCCCTTCGGCTTCAACTTCGTGCGCGCCTGCCACCGCCACGACTTCGGCTACCGCAACTACAAGCGGCAGAGCCGGTTCACCGAGTCCACCCGGCTGACGATCGACAACAAGTTCAAGAGCGACCTCTACACGATCTGCGGCACGAACTGGTCCTGCAAGCGCACCGCGGACGTCTACTACTCCGCCGTGCGCCAGTTCGGCAACAGCTAGGGAACACGAAGGGGGCCGCGGTCGTCCGCGGCCCCCTTCGACTGTCTCACTGCCCGTGCGGGGGCGGGTAGGCGCCCTGCTGCGGATAGCCGCCCTGCTGGGGATAACCGCCCTGCTGCGGGAACCCGCCCGACTGCGGGTATCCCTGCTGCGGGTACCCCTGCGGGGGATAACCCTGCGGGTAGCCCTGCTGGGGGTAGCCCTGTTGCGGATAGCCAGCCGGCTGGGCATAACCCTGCTGGGGGTAGCCCTGCTGGGGATAGCCGCCCTGCTGCGCATAACCCTGCTGCGGGAACCCGCCAGACGGGGGGTAGCCGCCGCCGTAGCCGCCCGCCTGGAAGGCCGGGTCGGCGACCGGTCCGATGTAGCGCGCGCTGCCGAAGCCGAGGATGCAGTAGCCGATGAAACTGAAGAAGATCAGTACCAGCGCGAAGGCGCCGCTCTTGCCGAACGCCTTGGACAGATCGATCATCACCAGGATGAGGATGACCAGGTTGACCAGCGGGATGAACAGGAGCACCAGCCACCACCCCGGCCTGCCCACGATCTTGAGCAGCACGTACATGTTGTAGAACGGGACGATCGACGCCCAGCCCGGCTGGCCCGCCTTGGTGAAGACCTTCCACATGGCCGCGAAGACGAGGACGAGGACCGCCAGCCCGAAGATCGCGGGGACCACGGCCACGGCCGGAGAGATTTCCGTTGTGGTGTATTGCGTCGGCACTTGCGTCCTCCCTCATGCGCGCGCCTGCCGCGCGCGCCTGCCGGAGGTATCGATCCCTACTGGGACCGCCCGCGCCAGCCGATCACCGATCTCGTTAGTCTTTCGTGACCAAAGCGGACCGCGGTCACTCCTCGGCCCCCGGACCTCCACGAATCGTCCACAGGACGTTCTCCAGCTCGTCGGGCTTGATCAGGACGTCCCGCGCCTTGGAGCCCTCCGACGGGCCGACGACGCCGCGGGACTCCAGCAGGTCCATCAGCCGCCCGGCCTTGGCGAACCCGACCCGCAGCTTGCGCTGGAGCATCGAGGTCGAGCCGAACTGCGAGGTGACGATCAGCTCGGTGGCCTGCAGCAGCAGGTCGAGGTCGTCGCCGATGTCCGCGTCGATCTCGCGGGCCTCGCCCTGCTTGGCCGCGGTGACCCCGTCGGTGTACTCCGGCTGCGCCTGCTCCTTGGTGAACGCCACGATCGCGGCGATCTCCTCGTCGCTGACGTAGGAGCCCTGGATGCGCACCGGCTTGGAGGCGCCCATCGGCAGGTACAGCGCGTCGCCCATGCCGATCAGCTTCTCCGCGCCCGGCTGGTCGAGGATGACCCGCGAGTCGGTCAGCGACGAGGTGGCGAACGCCAGCCGCGAGGGCACGTTGGTCTTGATCAGGCCGGTCACCACGTCCACCGACGGCCGCTGGGTGGCCAGCACCAGGTGGATACCGGCGGCGCGGGCCTTCTGCGTGATGCGGACGATGGCGTCCTCGACGTCGCGCGGCGCGGTCATCATCAGGTCGGCCAGCTCGTCGACGATGGCCAGGATGTAGGGGTACGGGCGGTACACCCGCTCGCTGCCCGGCGGCGCGGTGATCTCCCCGGACTTCACCTTGCGGTTGAAGTCGTCGATGTGGCGGACCCGGCTGGCCTGCATGTCCTGGTAGCGCTGCTCCATCTCCTCCACCAGCCAGGTCAGCGCGGCCGCGGCCTTCTTCGGCTGGGTGATGATGGGCGTGATCAGGTGCGGGATGCCCTCGTACGGGGTCAGCTCGACCATCTTCGGGTCGATCAGGATCATCCTGACCTCGTCCGGGGTGGCCCTGGCCAGCAGCGAGACCAGCATCGAGTTGACGAAGCTCGACTTGCCGGAGCCGGTCGAGCCCGCGCACAGCAGGTGCGGCATCTTGGCCAGGTTCGCGGTGATCATGTGGCCCTCGATGTCCTTGCCGAGGCCGACCACCATGGGGTGCTCGTTGGTGACCGCCGTGCCCGAGCGCAGCACGTCGCCGAGGCGGACCATCTCGCGGTCGCTGTTGGGCACCTCGATGCCCACCGCCGACTTGCCCGGGATGGGCGCGAGCAGGCGCACGTTGTCGGTGGCCACGGCGTAGGCGATGTTCTTGGTCAGCGCGGTGATCTTCTCGACCTTGACGCCCGGCCCCAGCTCCACCTCGTAGCGGGTGACCGTCGGGCCGCGGGTGAAGCCGGTGACCTGGGCGTCGATGGAGAACTGGTCCAGCACGCCGCTGATCGCCTCGATCATCGCGTCGTTGGCCTGGCTGCGTGCCTTGGGCACGTCGCCGACCATCAGCAGGTTCGGGTCGGGGAGCTTGTAGTCGCCGTCGACCACGCGGGTGACGGCCATCTTCTCGACCCGCTTCTCGCTGACCTGCGGGGTCTCCTTGACCTCCGGGCGCGGGCGCCTCGGGGTCGGCTCGTCGATGGGCAGTTCGGGCTGCTCCGCCTGGTTCGCGGCCTCGGGCGCCTTGCGCGGGCGCCGTTTGCGGACCGGCTCGGACTCGGCGGGCGCCGGGTCGTGGGCGTCGGCGGCGCCGAGGATGTCGGCGGTGTCCTCGGTGTCGTCAATGGGTTCCAGGCCCAGTTCGCGCAACCGCGTCGGGATCTCGCGGATGCGGGTGCCGGTGAAGACGAGCACGCCGAAACCCAGCAGCAGCACCAGCACCGGGATGGCGACCCACGCGGTGACGCCCTTGGCGAGCAGGCCGCCGGAGAGGTAGCCGATCGCGCCCCCGGCGTACATCCGGCCGTCGTTGTCGGTCGGCATGTCGCTGAACAAATGCAGAACGCCCAACAGCGCCAAGAGCATCAGCAGCGCGCCGACGGCGAACCGCGGCCGCTTCTCCGGAGCGGCGTCCGAGCGCATCAGCGCCACGCCGACGACGAACAGCAGCAGCGGCAGCGCCGTGGTCAGCGCGCCGACGACCGTCCGGACGCCGATCTCCAGCCAGTTGCCCACCGGGCCCGCCGCGCTCCACCACACCGCGGCGCCGAGCACGACACCCATCGCGATCAGCGCGAAACCCAGACCGTCGCGGCGGTGTGCCGGGTCGAGCTCCTTCGTGCGCCCGAGCGCGCGCGCCACCGACCCGACCCCGCGGGCCACCAGCCCCCACCCCGCGGCCAGCACGCCCTTCTTCTTGGGCGGCGGGGCCTTCCTCGCAGCCGGTTTCACGGCCGGTTTCGAGGCGGGCTTTCGGGTGACGGGCTTGCGCGCCGCGGGCTTGCGCGCGCCGCCCCTGCTGGATGTCGTCTTGCCGGCCATACCCGACACGGTAGTCCGACCCGCCCCTCCCGCCCCATCAGTCACTCACGCCGCGGAACCCGGGACGGGTGGGCGGACCA
Organism: Actinokineospora lacus; assembly: GCF_053813445.1. Taxonomy (NCBI): domain Bacteria; kingdom Bacillati; phylum Actinomycetota; class Actinomycetes; order Pseudonocardiales; family Pseudonocardiaceae; genus Actinokineospora; species Actinokineospora lacus. The sequence goes on along the minus strand of NZ_JBQERA010000002.1, from coordinate 776,010 downwards.
CGGCGTGCGATGCTCCGCCCATGGTTGCGCTACGCGGCGGGGCTGACGAGCCGACACGCCGATCAGGGGGCCAGGTGGAGGCCCCCCGGCTGTGGCGGGCGCTGGTCAAGGTCGACCGCGCGCTCGTGCGGATGCTGGGCCGGGTGGAGATCACCGGGCAGTTCCCCGCGCACCTGCGCGGCAGGCCGGTGCTGGTGGCGGCCAACCACATCGGCATGTTCGACCCGTTCGTCCTGGTGGCCGCGTGCGACCGGATCGGGCTGCCGTCGAAGTTCATGCTCACCGCGGGCCTGCTGGACGCGCCGGTGCTGGGGTACCTGCTGCGCAACAGCGGCCATCTGCGCGTCGACCGCGGCAAGGCGAACGTCGCCGAGGCGTTCGGGCGCGCGGTGGAGTCGCTGCGCACCGCGCGGTCGCCGCTGCTGGTGTACCCCGAGGGGCGGGTCAGCCGGGAGCCGGGGCTGTGGCCCGAGCGCGGCAAGACCGGCGTGGCGCGGATGGCGCTCGCGGGCGACGTGCCGGTGGTGACGATCAGCCAGTGGGGCGCGCACGAGGCGGTGTACTGGGGCACCGAGGTCGTCTCCGGGTGGGCGGACGTCAAGCCGCTGCTGGTCTCGGTGCTGAGGTCTCTGTGCTCGCGCCGGGTCTTCCGCGTGCACTTCGGCGCGGAGGTCGACCTGTCGGACCTGGTCTCGGGCAAGCCGGGCGACGCCGTCCGCGCGCACGCGCGCATCATGCGCGCCATCACCGCGGACCTGGTGAAACTGCGCGTGGACGAGCCGCGGGCGCCTGCCTTCCACGACCCGACCCGCCCGACGGACTCCACCAGCCCGTGGCGCCCGTCCTGACCATGTGATGGCATATCCGGGTGACCGATGCCTGGTGGAAGTCCGCCGTCGTCTACCAGATCTACCCGCGCAGCTTCTCCGACTCCGACGCCGACGGGGTCGGCGACCTGCGCGGCATGGAGGAACGCCTCGACTACCTGGCCGCGCTGGGCGTGGACGTGCTGTGGCTGTCCCCGGTGTACCCCTCCCCGCAGGACGACGCCGGGTACGACATCAGCGACTACCAGGACGTCGACCCGGTCTTCGGGAATCTGGCCGACTTCGACCGCCTGCTGGCGGGTGTGCACGCCCGCGGCATGAAGCTGATCATGGACCTGGTCGTCAACCACACCTCCGACGAGCACCCGTGGTTCGTCGACTCCCGCGCGGGCGGCGACAAGCGCGACTGGTACTGGTGGCGCCCCGCGCGCGCGGGCATGGAGCCGGGCTCGCCGGGCGCGGAGCCGACCAACTGGCGCTCGTTCTTCTCCGGCTCGACGTGGGAGTACGACCCGGGCTCGGGCGAGTACTACCTGCACCTGTTCTCCCGCAAGCAGCCCGACCTGAACTGGGAGAACCCGGCCGTGCGCGCCGCGGTGCACGAGATGATGCGCTGGTGGCTCGACCGCGGGGTGGACGGGTTCCGGATGGACGTCATCAACATGATCTCCAAGGACACCGCGCTGCCGGACGGCCCCGAGGGCAACGGCTCGGCGTCCTACCTGCACGGGCCGCGGCTGCACGAGTTCCTGCAGGAGATGCACCGGGAGGTCTTCGCCGGGGACCCGAGGCAGCTCCTGACGGTGGGCGAGATGCCCGGGGTGACCGTGGACGAGGCCGTGCTGTTCACCGACCCGGCGCGCGGCGAGGTCGACATGGTGTTCCAGTTCGAGCACGTCGGGCTCGACCACGGTCCGTCCAAGTGGGACACCCACGCGCTGGACCTGCGCGACCTCAAGGCATGCCTGAACCGGTGGCAGGCCGGGCTGGCCGACGTCGGCTGGAACAGCCTGTACTGGAACAACCACGACCAGCCCAGGGTCGTGTCCCGCTTCGGCGACGACGGCGAGTACCGGGTGGCGTCGGCGAAGGCGCTGGCCACCGTGCTGCACCTGCACCGGGGAACGCCGTACATCTACCAGGGCGAGGAACTGGGGATGACCAACGCCCCGTTCGAGTCCATTTCGGACTTCCGGGACATCGAGTCGATCAACCACCACGCCGAGGCCGGTCCGGCGTCGCTGCCCGCCCTGCGCGCGCGGGGCCGGGACAACGCGCGCACGCCGATGCAGTGGGACGCCTCGCCCCATGCCGGGTTCACCACCGGGACGCCGTGGATTCCGGTCAACCCCAACCACCGCGCCATCAACGCCGCGGCCGCCGTCGCCGACCAGGACTCGGTGTTCCACCACTACCGGCGGCTGATCGACCTGCGCCACTCCGAGCCAGCCGTGGTCCACGGCGACTTCACCCTGCTGATGCCCGACGACCCGCAGGTGTACGCGTTCACCCGGTCCTATGAGGGCGTCGAACTGCTGGTGCTGGCCAACCTCGGCGGCACGCCCGCCACCGCCGAGGTCGACCCGTCGTGGCTGGAGGCCGAGCTGGTGATCGCCAACGAGACCGCCGAGCCCTCGCTCACCCTGCGGCCGTGGGAAGCCCGCGTCCACCGAATCGTTCGCTGACCCTGGGGCAGACCGCCCCCGCTCGGCCGGTGCGCCCTTCGGGGTTCATTGACACGTCGACCTCCCGCCATGCCCCGTTGTGCTCACAAGAGCACGGAAAGTGATGGGGCAGGCGGTCGCGTGCCCGAGTCCTGGACGATCCCGGAGGACAGTGGCGTCCTACCATCCGATGACTCATCTGAACGAGGGATCGCGCATGACCATCGACCTGAGACCGGCCGTGCGGCACCGTGCCCGCGGAACGGCGTTCATCCTGCTGGCGTCGGTGGCCTTCGGCAGCTCGGGGCCGCTGGCCAAGCCCGCCATGCAGGCCGGGTTCACGCCCATGCAGGTCGCGGCGCTGCGGGCCGGGCTGGCGGCGCTGGTGCTGCTGGCCGTGGTCGGCGCGGTGATGCCCGGGGTGCTGCGGGTGCGCCGCGAGCAGTGGCCGCTGCTGCTCGCCTACGGGCTCACCGGGGTCGCGGCCGTGCAGGCGCTGTTCTTCATCGCGGTGTCCCGGCTGCCCATCGGCGTGGCGATGCTGCTGGAGTACACCTCGCCGGTGCTCGTGGCGCTGTGGGTGCGGTTCGTGCGCAAGACGCGGCTCCCGGCGCTGTCGTGGGTCGGCACCGGGCTCGCGCTGGCCGGGCTGACGCTCGTCGCCCAGGTGTGGTCGGGGCTGTCGCTGGACCTGCTCGGCTTCCTCGCCGGGATCGGCGCGGCGGTGTGCTCGGCCGGGTACTACCTGCTGGGCGAGAAGGGCGCGGGCGAACATCACCCGATCGGGATGGTCACCTGGGGGATGGTGGTGGGCGCCGTGGGCCTGCTGGTGGTCGCGCCGCCGTGGACGATGCCCGTCGCGGCGTTCACCGCGACCGTCGAGTTCGGACCGTGGATGCCGCCGGTCTGGGTGCTGCTGGTGGCCGTCGCGGTGCTGAGCACGGCGCTGGCGTACTCGCTGAGCCTCAGCTCGCTGCGCCATCTCCCGTCCACCGTGGCCAGCGTGCTGGCGCTGACCGAGCCGGTGGTGGCCACTTTGCTCGCCTGGCTGCTGCTCAGCGAAGTGCTGAGCGTGACCCAGATCCTGGGCATGGCGGTGCTGCTCTCCGGCGCCGCGCTGGTGCAGCTGGCCGCCCGCGGTCCCGTCACACCCGCTGAACCACTACCCACCGACTGAGTCCACAGTCACCTCGGAAACCCCCCGATGGAGTGAAGGTCGGGATCTCTTCTGCGTCACCGGAACCCGGAGTCGGTAAAGGAACGTTTACCCGACGGACGCGACAGCCCGTGGTCGATCGGTCACCATGTGGCTATCGGTCCGTGTGCGACGGCGCACCCCGATTCCGTTGACATATCAGGAGGTTCTCATGGGTGCACCCCGCACCAGCGGCCCTGCCCACGCTCCACCACCGCGGCGCGGCCCGTTCCGCCACTGGCTGGTCGCCAACGCCCGCTACGACGTCCCCGCGTCCCTCATCGTCTTCCTCGTCGCCGTGCCGCTGTCGCTGGGCATCGCCGCCGCGTCCGGCGCGCCCGTGCTCGCCGGGCTCATCGCGGCGGTGATCGGCGGGGTCGTGGCCGGTCTGCTGGGCGGCGCGCCGCTGCAGGTGAGCGGGCCCGCCGCCGGGCTGACGGTGGTGGTCGCCGAGCTGATCAGCCACTTCGGCTGGTTCGCCACGTGCGCCATCACCGTGCTCGCGGGCGTGCTGCAGGTCGTGCTGGGCGCCTGCCGCGTCGGGCGGGCCGCGCTGGCGGTCTCGCCGACGGTGGTGCACGCGATGCTCGCGGGCATCGGCGCCACGATCGTGCTGAGCCAGGCGCACGTGCTGGTCGGCGGCACTCCCGGCGGGTCGACGTGGGAGAACGTGACGTCGCTGCCGGAAGCCGTGCTCACGCCGCACGTGCCCTCGGCCCTGCTGGGCCTGGGCGTGGTGGCGCTCCTGCTGCTCTGGCCGAGGACGCCCACCGCGGTGCGCCGGGTTCCCGGGCCATTGGTGGCGATCGCGCTGGCCACGGTGGCGGCGCTGGCGCTGGCCGTCGACCGGGTCTCGCTGCCCTCCGCGCCGCTGTCCGCGCTGCACCTGCCCGCGCTGCCGGAGGGCCAGTGGGGCGCGTTCGCGGCGGGAGTGCTGACGATGACGCTGATCGCCAGCGTGGAGAGCCTGCTCTCGGCGGTGGCGGTGAGCAAGCTGCGGCCCGGCGCGCGCACGGACCTGAACCGCGAGCTGGTCGGGCAGGGGGTCGCCAACATCGCCTCGGGCATGGTCGGCGGCCTGCCCGTCACCGGGGTGATCGTGCGGAGTTCGACGAACGTGCGGGCCGGGGCGCGCACGCGCGTGTCCGCCGTGCTGCACGGGGTGTGGGTGTTGCTGTTCACGGTGTTGTTGGTGGGGTTGGTGGAGCAGATCCCGATGGCCGCTCTGGCCGGGCTGCTGGTGGTGGTGGGCGCGCAGCTGGTCGACAGGGAGCACATCCGGTCGGCGCTGCGCCACGGTGAGTTGGCGGTGTACCTAGTGACGCTGTCGTGCGTGGTGTTCCTGGACTTGTTGCAGGGGGTGCTGATCGGGCTGGCGTGCGCGCTGCTGGCGACACTGCGCCGCATCGTGCCTGCCAGGGTGCGCGTCGAGGCGGGCGAGTCCGACGCCGAGGGCAGGCCGACGTGCTCCGTGGTGGTGGAGGGCACGCTGAGCTTCCTGTCCGTCCCGCGCCTGTCGCGGGTGCTGGCGCAGGTCCCCGAGGGCAGCGCGGTGCACCTGGAGCTGGTGGTGGACTACCTCGACCACGCCGCGTACGACCACATCGCGGCGTGGCGGCGGGCGCACGAGGGCAACGGCGGCACGGTGGCCGTCGACGAGATCGGCGGCCCGAGCCCGCGGTCGCGGCGCGCGATCGCCGGGCCGACCCCGCGCTGGTTCTCCCCCTGGTCGCACTGGCAGCGCGCGCAGCCGGCCATCCCCCGGCAGCTCCGCGCCGACGACCACCTCCTGCGGCCCCTGGTCACCGGGGCCCGCGAGTACCACCGCCGCGGCGCGCCGATGCTGCGCCCGCACCTGCGCCGCCTTGCCGACACCCAGAACCCGCACGCGATGTTCCTGACCTGCGCGGACTCGCGCATCATGCCCAACGTGATCACCGCGTCCGGGCCGGGGGACCTGTTCACCGTCCGCAACATCGGCAACCTGGTCCCCGACCCGCGCGCCTCCGGCGACCTGTCGGTGCACGCGGGCGTGCAGTACGCCGTGGAGAACCTCGCGGTCCCGGTGGTGATGGTGTGCGGGCACTCCCGCTGCGGTGCCATGACCGCGGTGCACTCCGGACCCGCTGACGACCCGATCGGCCACTGGCTGCGCTGGGCGGACAAGAGCCTCGCCGCTTGGCGGGACGGCCACCCGCTCGGCCTGCGGGCCGCGGCGGAAGGGTGGTCCGAAGTGGACCAGCTGGCCATGGTCAACGTCGCCGTCCAGCTCGACACCCTGCGCTCGCTGCCGGTCGTGGCGCGCTCCGGTGTCCGCCTGGTCGGGCTGTTCTTCGACATCCCCAGCGGCACCCTGCTGATGCTCGACGAGGCCCGCGGCCGGTTCGACCCGCTCCCGGGCAAGAACGCCGTGCTCACCGCGCGCTAGTGCGGTGATCTGGGGGGCTGCGCGTGTCGCTTTGGACGGGGTGGGCGGGCGGACAGCGGGAAGTGGGCGCTGCGGGGGCAGCGTCACATCACGCGGATCAATCCCGTCACCTGGGCGATGACCAGCGCCACCACGGCCAGCGTCACCAGCGCCACCAGGACGAGCGTGATCACCGGCAGGGCGCGCGAGGGGTAGCGCTGCTTCTGGGACAGCCCCTCGGTCGTGCTCCCCGAGTCCGGCGGCGTGTCCCCGACCCGGACCCCACCCCCGGCCTCAAGGCCGGGCGTGCGGTCCGGGTCGGGGTCCGGCGGCATGGCCGTCATCGCGGTGTCCGATCCATGCCTGCGGGTGCCCGCCGAGCGGGCGGGCGAACCCCGCTGGACGGGCCTGGCTGGACGGGCCCCGCTAGACGGGGATGACCGTCGGAATGATCATCGGTCGGCGCCGGTAGGTGTCGGCCACCCAGCGGCCCACGACGCGGCGGACGGACTGGGCGATGCGGTGGGTGTCGGTGATGCCCTCGGCCTCGGTGTGGGCCAGTTCCTTCTCCACCAGGGACACGACCTCGTCCAGCGCCTTCGGGTCGTCGGAGAAGCCGCGGCCGGAGATGGTCGGGGAGGACATCGCCCGGCCCGTGGTCGAGTCGACGGCGACGGTGATGGAGATGAAGCCGCCCTCGCCCAGGACCAGGCGGTCGGACAGGGTGGACTCGCCCACGTCGCCGACGGACAGGCCGTCGACGTACACGTGGCCCACCTCGACGCGGCCGGAGATGGCCGCGCGGCCGTCGATGAGGTCGACGACGACGCCGTCCTCGGCGATGACCACCCGCTCGGGCGGGACGCCGGTCTGCACCGCCAGCGCGGCGTTGGCGCGCAGGTGCCGCCACTCGCCGTGCACGGGCATGACGTTCGACGGGCGGACGGCGTTGTACAGGAACAGCAGCTCGCCCGCGGCCGCGTGGCCGGAGACGTGCACCTTCGCGTTGCCCTGGTGCACCACGTGCGCGCCCAGCCGGACCAGGCCGTTGACCACGCCGAAGACGGCGGTCTCGTTGCCCGGGATCATGGAGCTGGCCAGGATGACGGTGTCCCCCGGCCGAATCCCGATCTGGCGGTGCTCACCGCGCGCCATGCGGGACAGCGCCGAGAGCGGTTCGCCCTGGGAGCCGGTGGAGACGAAGACGACCTGGCTCTCCGGCATGGCCATGGCCTCGTCGAGGTTGACGAGCAGCCCCGGCGGCACCGTCAGCAGGCCGAGGTCGGCGGCGATGCCCATGTTGCGCACCATCGAGCGCCCCACGAGCGCGACCCGGCGCCCGTGGGCGGCGGCGATGTCGTAGATCTGCTGCACGCGGTGCACGTGGCTGGCGAAGCAGGCGACGATGACGCGCTGCTCGGCGCGGGAGATGACGCCCTCGATCACCGGGCCGATCTCGCGCTCCGGGGTGACGAACCCGGGCACCTCGGCGTTGGTGGAGTCGACCAGGAACAGGTCGACGCCGTCGTCGCCGAGGCGGGAGAAGCCCGCGAGGTCGGTCAGCCGCCCGTCGAGCGGGAGCTGGTCGAGCTTGATGTCGCCGGTGTGCAGGACCAGCCCCGCCGGGGTGCGGATGCCGACGGCGAGCGCGTCGGGGATGGAGTGGTTGACGGCGAAGAACTCGCAGGCGAACTCGCCGTAGCTGACGTGGTCGCCCGCGCTGACCTCGCGCATCTTCGGGTCGAGCCGGTGCTCGCGGCACTTGGCCGCCAGCAGCGCCAGGGTGAACCGCGAGCCGATGATCGGCAGGTCGGGCCGCAGCCGCAGCAGGAACGGCACGGCGCCGATGTGGTCCTCGTGGCCGTGGGTGAGCACGAGGGCGTCGATGTCGGACAGCCTGTCCTCGATGGCCCGGAAGTCCGGCAGGATCAGGTCGACGCCGGGCTGCTGGTCCTCGGGGAACAGCACCCCGCAGTCGACGATGAGCAGCCGCCCGCCGTACTCGAAGACGGTCATGTTCCGACCGATCTCCCCGATGCCGCCCAAGGCGACCACGCGCAGTCCGCCCTCAGGCAGTGCGGGTGGAGGATTGGTGGGCCACTTGTGTGTTGCCGTCACTTGCGAACCGTCCCGGCGCTGGTGTGTGTGGTGGTGGCGATGTAGGCGGCGGCCGCGTCGACGTGGGCGACCCTGGCCGCGGCTTGGTGCGACGGCGGCGCGTCGGCCAGCGGGACCCCGCCCTCGGCGAGGTCACCGGCGATGGCGGCGTACTCCTCCGGCGTGGCCGGGGGCAGCGGCAGGCGCGGGTCGCCCGCGTTCTCCCCGCGCAGGCGCAGCGCGGCCTTGCTGAAGATGACCCCGCCGACCCGGCTGAACGCGCGCAGCACCGGCAGGAGTCCATTGTGGATCGTGCGGGCGGCGGCCACGTCGCCGCGCTCGTAGCTGTCCGCCATCGAGCGCAGCCGTCCGGCCACGACGTGCCCGACGACGCTGACCATGCCCACGCCGCCGATGGCCAGCCACGGCAGGTTCAGGGCGTCGTCGCCGGAGTAGTAGGCGAGGTTGGTGGAGGCGATGACCTCGCTGCCCGCGAGCAGGTCGCCCTTGGCGTCCTTGACCGCCTGGATGCGCGGGTGCTCCGCCAGCCTGCGCAGCGTGTCGACCTCGATGGGCACGACCGAGCGCGGCGGGATGTCGTAGAGCATGACGCCCAGCCCGGTGGCGTCGGCCACGGCGGTGAAGTGCGCCAGCAGGCCCGCCTGCGGGGGCCGGGAGTAGTACGGGGTGACCACGAGCAGCCCGTGGGCGCCCGCCTTCTCCGCCTCGCGTGCCAGGTGGACCGAGTGCGCCGTGTCGTAGGTGCCGACCGAGCCCACCACGGTCGCGCGGTGCCCCACCGCTTCGACCACCGCGCGCAGGAGGTCGCTCTTCTCCGCGTCGCTGGTGGTCGGCGACTCGCCGGTGGTGCCGCTGACGACCAGGCCGTCGTTGCCGAGGTCGACCAGGTGCTGGGCGAGGTGCTGGGCGCGGTCGAGGTCCACCGCGCCGTCGGCGTCGAACGGGGTGACCATGGCGGTGAGCACCCGGCCGAACGGTCTGCCGGGAGCGGCGGTGGGACATGTGGTCATGGGGTGTGACGCTACCTGGTTGTTATGGCGGCGACTCGGGCCACCGGGGGCGGTGTCGGTATTTCGCGGGCGGGTGTGTCGCTTTTAGATGCCCCGCGACAGACCCCGCACGGCGTCGATGGCCGACTGCTCGCCGTCGAAGTCGATCCGCGCGTGGTCGCGGCCGAACGCGAAGAGCAGCACCTCGCCGGGAGCGCCGACGACCGACACCGGGTTGGGGCCTCGCTTGACCATCGTCTCGCGGCCGTCGGGAGTCCGCAGCGCGACGCCGACGGGGCTGCGGCGGAACATCATCCGGCCCACCCTGCCCACCGCGGTCCACAGCGCCGCGTCGCGCCGGGGGTCGGCGGGGCGCGGTTCCCATCCGGGCCGGGCGCGGCGGACGTCCTCGTGGTGGACGAAGAACTCGGTGGTGTTGAGGAGGCCGTCCAGCAGCACGTACGGCGAGAGGACCGGCGGCCCGGTGCGGACCAGCCGGACCAGCTCGTCCCAGGGTTTCGCCGCGACCCCGCGCTGGACGCGCTCGAGGTACCCGGCCAGCGGTTTGAGGAGGATGCCGCCCGCGGCGTCCGGCCTGCGCTCGCGCACGACGAGGTGCGCGGCGAGGTCCCGCGTGGTCCACCCCCCGCACAGGGTGGGGTGGTCCGGCCCGACCTCGGCGAACAGGTCGCACAGCAGCACTCGTTCGTCCCTGGCGACGCTCATGGCCCCACCCTACCGGCGGTAGGTTCCTCAGTTCTCCTCGACCACGTGCGAGCTGCCCAGCGCCCGGCCGGGCTGCTTGCTGCTCAGCAGGCACACCAGGGTCCTGGCAGCGCCGTCGGCGTCGCTCTCGGCCTCCCAGGCGTCGCGGGAGGGGACCAGGACCGAGGGCGTCAGCTCGGGCAGCTTCGCCGGGTCGACCCGGCCGGACTTGAACAGCCAGAGGCAGTAGCCCTTGCCCAGCTCGGTCAGCTCGGCGGAGACGTAGTCGCGCTCACCGTTGATCGTGAGGTGGCCGAAGACCTGGACGTCGTGGTCCTTGTCGCAGGCGGTGTAGCCGGAGAACGCCGACCCCTCCTGGATGGCGCCCTGGCCGCAGTAGCCGTCGCTGAGGGTGAACTCGCGGATCTGGCCGTTGGGGCCGTAGGTCAGGGAGCTGATGAGCACCGCGCCCTCGACCGGCGCGTTGACGGCGTTGTTGAGGAAGTAGCCGCCGACCACGCCCGCGAGCGCCATGACCAGCGTCAGGGCCAGCGCGACCTGCCAGGGCAGGCCGCCTCGCCTGCTCCGCTGCGAGGCGGGGGCGGCGATGGTGGGGACCGCGCCCGCGTACATGTTCGTCTGGCCCATCCCCGCAGGCCCCATTCCCGCCGGGCCCATCCCCATCTGGCCCATCACCGTCGGGCCGGTGTGGGGGCCGGTCTGCACGTGGCTGAGCAGGCCGCGGACCTGGCTCGCGGTCAGCCGCGCCTGCGGGTGGCCGTTGAGCAGGCCGGTGATGACCGAGGCGAGCGCGCCGGAGCCGCGGGTGAGGTACGGCACCTCGTTGAGGATGGCGTGCATGGTCGCGGCGGTGTTGGACCGCTCGAAGGGCGAGTAGCCCTCCACGGCGAAGAACAGCACCGCGCCGAGCGCCCAGAGGTCCGAGGCGGCGCTGGCGGCCTCGCCGCGCAGCTGCTCGGGCGCCAGGTAGGCCGGTGAGCCGATCAGCAGGCCGCTGGTCGTGAGCCTCGGGTCGTCGACGGACTGGGCGATGCCGAAGTCGGTCAGCTTCACGCGGCTGTTGGCGCTCAGCATGATGTTGCTCGGCTTGACGTCGCGGTGCACGACTCCGGCCCGGTGCGCGGCCTCCAGCGCGGAGAGCAGCTGCTCGGCCAGGTGGGCCACGGCGGACTGGGGCAGCGGCCCCCGGTCGCGCACCACGTCGGCCAGGGTGGGGGACTGGATCAGCTCCATGACGATGTAGGTCGCGCCGGACTCCTGCACCACGTCGTACACCGTGACGACGGCGGGGTCGTTGAGCCGCCCCGCCGTGCGCGCCTCACGAAGGACGCGCTCCTCGAAGACCAGGCGCTCGGCGGCGGGGACGCCCTCGGGCAGGTGCAGCTCCTTGATGGCCACATGCCTGCCGATGGTGGTGTCCTCGGCGAGCCAGACCACGCCCATGCCGCCGCGGCCGAGCTCGTTGAGCACCACGTAACGGCCCGCGATCATCCGCTGGTTCACCACGGGACCTGACTGTTGGGACACGTCTACCTCCTGCTGATGCGAGGCATCGTAGGTCAGACCCCGGCCCCCGGTGGACGGTTCCCCTGGTTCAGTTGATCTCGTGGCCGCCCTCGCGCAGGGCGGCCACCGCCCGGTCCAGGTCAACGGCGCGGACCAGCAGGTGGTCAGTGTCGAAGGTGGACACCGCGAACAGGGGCACGCCCGCGGCGGCCAGCACGCCCGCGAGCGCGGCCATGATGCCGGTGAGGCTGAACGCCAGCGGCCCGCGCACGGTCAGCAGCCGCCAGCCCGGCTCCGCGCGCCCGCCGTCGGGCGCGTGCGCGCTCGGGGCGACCACGGAGACCTCGGTGGCGGTGCTGGTCACCGACACCAGGCCCGGCGCGGTGAACAACTCGGTGGGGACCGGTGTGCCCGCGGGGAGGCGGGCGACGGTGTAGTCACCGTCCACAACGTCGATGACGAGTCGGTTCATCCCTCGGTGACCATCGGGCTGGAGGCGACCTCGGTGCCGTCGGCCAGCGCGGAGATGGTGAAGTCGGCGAACACGTTCGGCGCGGCCTTGTGCAGCTGGCGCAGGCACTCGACGGCCAGCGCGCGGATCTCGACGTCGGCGTGCTCGGTGGCGCGCATCGCGACGAAGTGGCGCCAGGCGCGGTAGTTGCCGGTGACCACGATGCGGGTCTCGGTGGCGTTGGGCAGGATCGCGCGGGCGGCCTGGCGGGCCTGCTTGCGGCGCAGGGTGGCGCTCGGGGCGTCGGCGAACTTCGACTCCAGGCCCTTGAGCAGCTCGTTGTAGGCGTCGAGGCTGGCCTGGGCCGCGTCGAGGAACAGGGCGTGCAGCTCGGGGTCCTCGGCGATGACGTCCGGCTCGACCATCGCGGCGTTCTTCTCCGGGACGTAGCGCTGGGAGAGCTGCGAGTAGGAGAAGTGGCGGTGGCGGATCAGCTCGTGGGTCAGCGAGCGCGAGATGCCGCTGAGGTAGAAGGTCACGCTGCCGTGCTCCAGCACGGACAGGTGGCCGACCTCGATGATGTGGCTGATGTAGCCGGAGTTGGTGGCCGTGGCCGGGTTCGGCTTGGTCCACGACTGGTAGCAGGCGCGGCCCGCGAACTCCACGAGCGCCTGGCCGCCGTCGGTGTCGGTCGTCCACGGCACGTCCGACGGGGGGAAGAACTCCGTCTTCGCGATGAGCTGCACCTTCGGCGACACCGTCTCGGCCACTGACCCGCCCCTTCTCCGTGATTCCGCCGGTCAGCCTAGGCGTTGGGGCCGAGCGAGTTGATTTGCCGTCACCGCGACACCAGATCTCGGTGGCACGGTGTCGTGAATGGTGTCATAGTGGTGTCATGGACCTGACGCCGTACATCACCTCGCTGCGCGACGACCTGACCGCGGCGGCCTCCGTCGGCGACGAGAGCACCCGCCGCGCCGCGAGCGCGCTGGCCGCCGCGCTGGAGCCCGCCGCCCGCCTGGCGATCATGAACGCCCTGGCCGACCTGGCCGCCGAGGTCACCGCCTCCCTGTCCGAGCAGGTGGTCGACGTCCGCCTGGTGGGCCGCGACGTGCGGGTGGTCGTCTCGGGGACCGCGCACGAACAGGCCCCCGCCGATCCGCCCCCGACCGAGGGCGACATGAGCCGCATGACGTTACGGCTGTTCGAGGAGCTGAAGTCCAAGGCCGAGCAGGCCGCCGCGTCGCAGGGCGTGTCGCTGAACACGTTCGTCCAGCAGGCCCTGCACGGCGCGCTCTCCGGCCGCAAGGGCTGGGGCGGCGGTTCCGGCTGGGCGGGCGGGCAGGGCTGGTCCGGCGGCACCGGAGCCAAGGGTGGCTCCCGCGTGCAGGGCTGGTACGAGGGATGACCGCCCGAGTCGACCTGTCCGCACCCACGCTTGGGGGAAGCCGATGACCGCCGCTGACACCGTCCGCCGGGTCTCGTTCGAGGCCGACGGCCCGGTCGAGGTCTCCATCGCCATCGGTTCGGGCAGCGTCGAGGTGCGCCTGCGGGACGAGCCGGGCGTGGACGTCGAGATCCGCCCCGCGCCCGGCGAGGCCAACCCGTGGGCCGAGAGCATCACGACCCTGATGTCGTGGGTCGGTTCCCAATTGGGCGAGCAGGGTCCGGTCGACCTGGCCGCCGAGGCCGTCGCCCAGGCCCGCGTCGACTTCGCCGCCGTCGTCCTGTCGGTCCGCTCGGCCAAGGGCAAGCACCTCACCGCCATGCCCGTCGGCGTGGTGGTCCACGCCCCCGCCGGGTCGACCGTGAACACCAGGACCGGCGCCGCGAACGTCACCGTGACCGGCCGCGCCGACCGCGTGGAGATCGGCACCGGCGACGGCGAGATCTCCGTCGAGGACACCACCGGCGCCGTCCGCGCCACCACCGGGACCGGCGCCATCCGCCTCGGCCCCACCCCGGCGGGCGGCCACCTGCGCTCCGGCAGCGGCGACGTCGAGGTCGCCGCCCTGGGCGGACCCACCACAGTGGCCACCAGCGGCGGCGAGATCCGCCTGGGCACCGTCTCCGCCGACCTCCAGATCCGCACCGGCACCGGCGACGTCACCATCACCAACGCCGTCTCTGGCCACCTGGAGCTCACCACCGGCTCCGGCAACCTCCGCGTCGCCGTGGCGGGCCCGGCGGAGTTCGACCTGACCTCCACCTCCGGCACCGCCCGCAGCGAGATCCCGGTGACCCAGAAACGCCCGGAAACCACCCCGCCCCTGCGCGTCACCGGCCGCACCGGCTCCGGCTCCGTCCTGGTGCACAAGGCGGGCTAGGGCCTGTCCTAGGCGCGGTTCAGATGTGGCGGGCGAGGGGGGCGATGAGGTCGCCGCGCTCGCCGAGGGTCACGGTGTCGAGGTGGAGCCAGTCGGCCATCTCGCGGAGTTCGGCGGCCAGTTCGGCGGTGACCGCCGTGGTGTCCACACCGGACTCGGAGAAGGCGCCGTTGACGCGTAACGCGCTCGCGGCGCGGTCGGCCTTGAGGTCCACGCGGCCGACCAGGGCGCCGTCGAGGAGGAAGGGGAAGACGTAGTAGCCGTACTGGCGCTTGGGTTCCGGGGTGTAGATCTCGATGCGGTAGTGGAAGCCGAACAGGCGCTCGGTGCGGTCGCGTTCCCAGACCAGCGGGTCGAACGGGCACAGCAGCGCGCGGCCGCGGACAGCGCGCGGGGTGCGGGCGTCGGCGTGGCGGTAGGCGGGGTGGCGCCAGCCCGGGATGGTGACCGGGACCAGCTCGCCCGCCTCGACCAGTTCCAGCAGGGCGGTGCGGGCCATCGTCGGGGGCAGGCGGTGGTAGTCGCGCAGGTCGAACTCGGTGCCCACGCCGTGGGCGATCGCGCCCTCGCGCATCAGGGCGCGGGCGGCGTCGGCGTCGGCGACCTCGGTGGCGATGACCTCGGCGGGGATGACGCGCTCGGTGAGGTCGTAGAGGCGCTGGAAGCCGCGGCGGGTGCCGGTGGTCAGGGCGCCGACGGCGAACAGGTACTCGCAGGCGTGTTTGACCTCCGAGCGGTTCCACCAGCCGCCGCGCGGGCGGGGCGCGCCGCCGCCGAGCACGGTCTCCAGGGTGCCCGCGCCGATCGGGCCCATCTCCTTGACGGCGGTGAGGATGTCGTCGAGCAGGCCGGAGGTGTCGATGCCGCTGGTGCGGAGGAAATCGGCGTAGCGGGTCTCGTAGTAGCGCATCCGCCAGCGCTGCAAGGGCCAGCCTTCGACCGGGATCAGGCTGGCCGCGTGCGCCCAGTACTCCACCAGGAGCCGGGGTTTGCGGGCCGACGGGTGCCACGCGGCGTCGTCCACGATGGCCTGGTCGTAGGACCCCAGGCGGGAGAACACCGGCATGTAGTGGGCGCGCACGGCGACGTTGACCGAGTCGAGCTGGAGCAGGCGGACCCGGGAGAGGACCTTCGCCAGGTGCCGCCGGGTGGGCGCGCCCGCGGGCCGGGCCTCGGCGAAGCCCTGGGCGGCCAGGGCGGTCCGCCGGGCCGCGGCGGAGGTCATGGTCTCGGTCATCTGCGCCCCTCACTGGTTTCCGGGATCGTGCCCGACGGCACCGACACTTCCGGCGCGGGCCTGCGTTCGGCCCGCACCACCAGCACGACCGCGACCAGCACGATGGCGCCGCCGACCAGCTGCCAGACCCCGAACTGCTCATCGGCCACCAAGTACCCCAGCACCACCGCGATGACCGGGTTGACGTAGGCGTAGGTCGCCACCGTCGACACCGGCAGCCGCCCCAGCACGAACACGAAGGCACTGAACGCGAACGCGCCGAACACCACCAGATAGGCCCACGCCGCCCACGCGGTCGGGGTGACGGCGTCGACGGAGAAGGTCTCCCCCGCGATCCAGCCACCTACTGTCAGCGCCGCCCCGCCGACGAGCATTTCCGCCGCGGCCAGCGAGAACGGGTTCGGCGGCGTCGGCAGCCGGGTGCTCAGGACCGTGCCGATCGACCAGCCCAGCGCCGCCAGCAGCACCAGCCACGGGCCGTACCAGGCCGAGCCGTGGGTGCCCGCCATCGGACCGCCCGAGAGCAGCACGGCGAGCCCGACCAGCCCGATGGCCACGCCCACCAGCGTCACCGCGGGCGGGCGCTCCCCCAGCATCCGCCGCAGCACGACGACGTACAGCGGGATCGCCGCGACCAGCAGGGCGGCCAGCCCGGACGCGACGTGCTGCTCGGCGACCACCACCAGCCCGTTGCCCCACGCGGGCAGCAGCAGGCCGACCAGGGCGGCGGTGCCGAACTGCGGCCACGTCATCCGCAGCGCCCGCGGTCCGGCGACCAGCACGACGATGACACCCAGCAGCAGACCCGCGGCGAGAAATCTGAACCCGGCCGACAGCAGCGGGGGCATCGACTCCAGGGTGAGCCGGATACCCAGGTAGGTGGACCCCCACACGACGTAGACGACGCCCAGCGCCGACCACGCCAACCAGTTCCTCGAAGGCATGACCGCAGCCTCGCACGAACCACCGACACTTGTATGCCGGTTATTCGACAGGCGTCCGATAGGTTCCCGCCCATGGCCGACGCCGCCGTCCGACCCGCCCTGCCCGCCGATGTCGTGGAAATCGCCCGGCTCCAGGTCCTGACCTGGCAGACCGGCTACGCAGACATCCTCTCACCCGATGTCATAGCCGGTCTCGACGCCGAGACCGCCGCCGCCCAGTGGCTCCAGACCATCGAGCAGGGCCCCGCCACGGTCCTGGTCGCCACCGAGGGCCCGTGGATCGTGGGCTTCTGCAGCGCGGGCCCGTCCCCGGAGTCGGAATCCGCGGCGGCGAACGGCATCCCCGCGCCGGACGCGGCCACCGTCGGCCTCATCGCCACCCTGATGGTCGAGCCCCGCTGGGGCCGCCGGGGCCACGGTGGCAGGCTCCTCGCCCACGCCACCGCCGCCCTGCGGGAGGCGGGCTCGACCAGGGCGATCGCGTGGACCCCCGAGCAGAACACACCCAGCAGGCGCTTCTTCGGGAAGGCGGGCTGGACCCCCGACGGCATCCTCCGCACCCTCGACGCGGGCGGGCGCCCGCTGCGGGAGATCAGGTTCACGGGCCCGGTGGCGCTCACCCTGGAGTAGCCGTCCCCCGGTCCGGATTCGCGCACGTCGGGCCACGGTGTCCGGTAGCGTTCGGGTGAGGGTAGCCGTCAGGGGGGACCGTCGAAGTGTGGCCGTGGCTGTGCGTGGCGCTCGCGGTCGCCATCGGGTCGGCATTGGTCCCATTTGTGAACATTGAGCTGTTCATCGTCGGGTTCGCGTTGCAGCGGCCGGACATCCCGTGGGCCGTGGTGGCGGCGGTCGTCGCCGTGGGCCACGTGTCCGGGAAGCTGTTCTACTACTACGCCGCCCAGGGCAAGATCCACCTGCCGAGGTTCCTGCACCGGGAACGCCGGGAGAGGGTGCTGACCGACCGCAGGCTCCGCTGGCAGCTGCGGACGAAGCGCGTGCGCGGATGGCTGACCTGGCTGCGCGAGAAGTGCGAGGCGCATCCACACTGGATGCTGGGGACCTACAGCGTCAGCGCGGTGGCGGGAATGCCGCCGTACATGGCGATGACGGTGCTGGCGGGCCTGGCCAGGATGAAGGTGGGCGCCTTCCTGAGCGCGGGGATCGCGGGCCGGTTCGTCCGGTTCAGCCTGCTGGCCGCCTCACCGGCGATGTTCCACGGCTGGATTCACTGATCCTCGCGCTGTCGGCGCACCATCTCGGCGATCCAGGCGGGCGCGAACGGGGACGTGCAGTTCGGCGGGGTCGGGTAGTCCTTGAGCACCTCGAGGCGCTCACCGATGTCGACCGCGCGGGCGCGGTGGGCGGCGTGCTCGATCCCGATTTGGGCCAGGCAGTGGTTCATCGCCCATTGCAGACGGTCCGGTGCGGCCTTCATCTCCGCCTCGATGACGTCGAGCAGGCCCGCGAGGTCGAGGCCGTCGGGCTTCCTGGCCACGCGGTCCGTGGTCAGCGCCCAGCCCGCGCTCGCGACCACCGGGTCCGGGTCGGCGAACCAGGCCAGGCGCAGCTCATCGGCGTGCGGGCTCTTCTTCACCACGTAGTTCACGAGCCAGTCGTGCACCTTGGGGACGCGCGCCTGGCGCAGCATGGTGTCCAGCTCGGCGCGCTCGAACGCCTTCGGGCGGCAGACCAGGATCGCCAGCAGCCTCGCCGCGGTGTCCGCCGTGTCCCACAGCTCGCGCGCGAGGTCCTGCCGCGTCTTCAACCGCTTGGCGAGCGCGCGCAGCGAGCCGAGGTTCACCCCGTGGTCGTCGCCGTGCTTCTCGTTCACCGCGCGGGCCCTCGGGTCCTCCAGCGCGGCCAGCTCGGCCAGCACCTCGGCCAGCGGTGTCTCGGTCACGGCTGGTCGGGGACGGCGCGCCCGCCCCGCACCACCAGGTTGTCCAGCAGCTCGGCGGTCGCGGCGGCCACCGCGTCCACCGCCCGCTCGAACACCTCGGCGTTGTGCGGCGCGGGCCGCTGGAAGCCGGAGATCTTGCGGACGTACTGCAGCGCGGCCGCGCGGACGTCGCCCTCCCCCGCGTCCTCGATGTACGGGGGCCTGAGGGTCTTGATGCTTCGACACATGCCCCCATGAAAGCACCGGCCCCCGTCAATCCCGCAAGTCAATCCCGCAAGCGATACGCGATCTCGGTCTCCCACCGCGCCGGGTCGGGCTCGGCCGCCGGGTCCGTCCGGTACGTCTCGTACCGGCAGCCCCACCGCCCGGCGTCCAGGTCCCACTCCTCGCCCGTGCGCTCCGACCAGGCCTCCATGGCCGCGAACGACTCGCCGATGCGGTCCGGGTGGCCGTGGTGGACCAGGACGGCGTAGCGGCCCGACGGCAGCGTCCCGGCCGACACCCGCCGCGACGGCGGCAGCGGCCCATCGACCGGCCAGCACACCTCGACCTCGATCGCGGAGCCCACGCCGCCGGAGTAGTACCGGTACATCGGCGGCCCGGACGGGCTGACCCCCTGCTCGGCCAACCAGCCCGCGATCTCCCCCACCAGCGCGTTGACCCGCCCCCACTCGGCCAGCGTGGCGGACTCGGTGATACCCGCGTACGCCCGCGCGGGTCGGTGTTCGATGATCGGTTCCACTTGGCAATCCCCTTCTGTCACCGCGGCAAGGCGCACGGTAGGGGAAGGGGACGACAATCGGCCTTGATCACCCGATGCGACTCAGCCTGCCAGTTCCAGCGCCTTGCGCATGGCCGCGCGGGCCCGGGTCCGGTCGCCCGCGACGTCGTAGGCCACGGCCAGGCGGTACCAGGCGCGCCAGTCGTCCGGGGCGGCCTCCACCTCGGCGCGGCGGTCCTCGAACCACGCGTCCGCCGCCGCCCGGTCCACCCGGCCCGACGGCGTCCTGGGCAGGTCGGACACGTCCGGCAGGCCGTCCTCGGCCGCCAGCCTGCGGCCCAGCTCCTGGGTGCGGAAGCCGAACCGCAGCGTCGACCACAGCACCCACGCGCCGACCAGCGGCAGCAGGAGCACCCCGACGCCGAAGGCCACCGCCAGCGGGCTCCCGTCGCGGAACAGCGCCACCGCGCGACCGCCGAGCAGCACGAAGTAGACCGCCACGACGGCGGCCAGGACCCACGAGACGGTGCGCGCGGACACCTACAGCTCCAGCACGTTCTCCAGGCCCACGACCAGACCGGGCCGCTCCAGCACCGCGCGCACGCCGTGCAGCACGCCGGGCATGAACGACGAGCGGTCCAGCGAGTCGTGGCGCAGCGTCAGCGTCTCGCCCGCGCCGCCGAAGAGCACCTCCTGGTGCGCCACCAGCCCGCCCAGGCGCACCGAGTGCACCCGGATGTCGTCCACCAGCGCCCCCCGCGCACCGTCCACTTCGGACGTCGTGGCGTCGGGGACCTCGCCGAGGCCCGCGGCGGAGCGCGCCTGCGCGATCAGCCGCGCGGTGTGCGCCGCGGTGCCCGACGGGGCGTCGGCCTTGCGGTTGTGGTGCAGCTCGATGATCTCGACGGTGTCGTAGTACTTGGCCGCCAGCTGCGCGAAGCGCATCGACAGCACCGCGCCGAGGGCGAAGTTGGGGGCGACCAGGATGCCGAGGTCCGGCTTGGGCTCCAGCCACTCCCGGAGGGTGGCGACCTTGGTGTCGTCGAAGCCGCTGGTGCCGACGACCGCGCGGATGTCCTGGTCGACGCAGAAGCGCAGGTTCTCCATCACCACGTCGGGGTGGGTGAAGTCGACCACGACCTCCGCGCCCGCGTCGGCGACGTCGAAGAGCCAGTCGCCGGTGTCGACCATGGCGACGACCTCCATGTCCGCGGCGGCCTCGACCGCGCGGCACACCTCGGCGCCCATCCGGCCGCGGGCACCGAGGACGCCGACCCGGATCGGATTGCTCTCGGTACGGCTCACTTGGTCACCTCGTGGAGTTCCAGCGGGACGTCGTCGGTGTGGGCGTAGGGGCCGACCACGGCGGCGGCGAGCGGCCGGGCCAGGATCTCGCGGGCGAGGCGCGCCACGTCCTCGGCGGTCACCGCGGCGATGCGGTCCAGGGTCTGCTCGACGGAGAGGTAGTCGCCGTAGGCCAGTTCACCCTTGCCGATGCGCGACATGCGCGAGCCGGTGTCCTCCAGGCCCAGCACGAGCCCGCCGCGCAGCTGCCCCTTGCCGCGCGCGACCTCGGCGTCGGTCAGGCCCTCGCGGGCGACCTGCCCGAGCACCTCGCGCACCACGCCCGCCACCTCACCGAGGCGGTCGGGCTGACATCCCGTGTAGACGGACAGGTGGCCGGTGTCGGCATAGGACGCGACCGAGGAGTACACCTGGTACGCCAGCCCGCGCCGCTCCCGGACCTCCTGGAACAGCCGCGAGCTCATCCCGCCGCCGAGGGCGGCGTTCAGCACGCCCAGGGTGAAGCGGCGCTCGTCGTGGCGGTCCAGCGCCCGCACGCCGAGCATCAGGTGCGCCTGCTCGGTGTCGTCGCTGTGCAGCACGAGCCGGGACTGGTTGCCGACCCTGGCCCGCCCGGTCCGCGGCGCGACGGGCGTCTTGTCACCGGTCAGCCGCGACCGCAAACCCTTGCGCACCAGCGAGAGCACCTGCCGGTGCTCGATGTTGCCCGCGACGGAGAGGACCATGCGCGGCATGGTGTAGCGGCGGCGGTAGAAGCCGTTCAGCGCGCCGCGGGTCATGCCGGTGATGGACTGCTCGCTGCCCAGCACCGGGCGGCCCAGCGGGTGGTCGGCCAGCAGCGCGCCGCAGAACGCGTCGTGCAGCAGGTCCTCGGGGTCGTCGTCGCGCATGGCGATCTCTTCCAGCACCACGCCGCGCTCGGTCTCCACATCGGACTCCGCGCACACCGCGTCGAAGACCACGTCGGCGACCAGGTCCAGCGCCAGCGCCAGGTCCTCGTCGAGGACGTGCGCGTAGTAGCAGGTGTGCTCCTTGGCGGTGAACGCGTTCAGCTCGCCGCCGACGGCGTCGATCTCCTCGGCGATCTGGGCCGCCGAGCGCTTCACCGTGCCCTTGAACAGCAGGTGCTCCAGGTAGTGCGCGGCGCCCGCGACCGACAGCGGCTCGTCGCGCGAGCCGACCGCCACCCAGATCCCGACCGCGGCCGAGCGCACGCCCGGCATCCGCTCGGTGACCACCCGCAGCCCACCGGGCAGCAGGGTGCGCTTGACCTCGGTGCCCTCGGCGGTGCGGTCGAGCACCACCGTGCTGCCCGGCTTCTGCCGGTGCCCTGGAGCACGGCCGCGGACACCGGTGGTGTCCGCGGCCGCGGTTGCCCGTGAGGTCACGACTGAGCGGTCGCCTCAGCCTTGTCGGAAGCGTGGTCCGAGTCCGAGGGAGCGCTGTCGTCCGCCGGGGCGGCGTCGCTGTCCTCGTTGACCAGCACCAGGCTGATCTTGCCGCGCTGGTCGATGTCGGCGATCTCCACGCGGAGCTTCTCGCCGACCTTGACCACGTCCTCGACCTTGTTGATCCGCTTGCCCGCGCCGAGCTTCGAGATGTGGATCAGGCCGTCCTTGCCCGGCAGCAGCGAGACGAACGCGCCGAACGCGGCCGTCTTCACCACGGTGCCCAGGAACCGCTCGCCGACCTTGGGCAGCTGCGGGTTCGCGATGGCGTTGATCAGCCCGATCGCGGCCTCGGCCGAGGGGCCGTCCGCCGCGCCGACGTAGATCGTGCCGTCGTCCTCGATGGAGATGTCGGCGCCGGTCTGCTCGGTGATCGAGTTGATCATCTTGCCCTTCGGGCCGATGACCTCGCCGATCTTGTCGACCGGGATCTTCACGCTGGTGACGCGCGGCGCGAAGTTGCTCATCTCGTCCGGGCGGTCGATGGCCTCGGCCATGACCTCCAGCAGCGTCAGCCGGGCGTCGCGGGCCTGGCTCAGCGCCTGGACGAGCACCGAGGACGGGATGCCGTCGAGCTTGGTGTCCAGCTGCAGCGCGGTCACGAACTCCTTCGTGCCCGCGACCTTGAAGTCCATGTCGCCGAAGGCGTCCTCGGCGCCGAGGATGTCGGTCAGCGCGACGTACTCGGTCTTGCCGTCGACCTGGTCGGAGATCAGGCCCATGGCGATGCCCGAGACCGGCGCCTTCAGCGGCACACCGGCGTTGAGCAGCGACATCGTGGACGCGCAGACCGAGCCCATCGAGGTGGAGCCGTTGGAGCTCAGCGCCTCGGAGACCTGGCGGATCGCGTAGGGGAACTCGTCGCGCTTGGGCAGCACGGGGATCAGCGCCCGCTCGGCGAGCGCGCCGTGGCCGATCTCGCGGCGCTTGGGCGAGCCCACGCGGCCGGTCTCACCGGTGGAGAACGGCGGGAAGTTGTAGTGGTGCAGGTAGCGCTTGGTCGTCTCCGGGGACAGCGAGTCGACCATCTGCTCCATGCGCAGCATGTTCAGCGTGGTGACACCCAGGATCTGGGTCTCGCCGCGCTCGAACAGCGCCGAGCCGTGCGCCCGCGGCACCACGGCCACCTCGGCGGCGAGCTGGCGGATGTCGCTGAGGCCGCGGCCGTCGATGCGCAGCTTCTCGCGCAGGATGCGCTGGCGGATCAGCTTCTTGTTCAGCGCGCGGAACGCCGCGCCGATCTCCTTCTCCCGACCCTCGAAGCCCTCGGAGCCGCCGACCTTCTCCAGGCACAGCGCCTTGACCTCGTCCAAACGCGACTCGCGCTCGGTCTTGCCCGCGATCGTCAGCGCCTGGGTCAGCTCGTCGGTGACGGCGGCGGCGACGGCATCGAGGGCGTCGGGCTGGTAGGCCGGGAACAGCGGGAAGTCACCGGTCGGCTTGGCCGCCAGCGAGGCCAGCTCGGCCTGGGCGTCGCACAGCACCTTGATGAACGGCTTGGCCGCCTCGAGGCCGGAGGCCACGACCTCCTCGGTCGGCGCCTGGGCGCCCGCGGCGATCATCGCGACGACGTCGTCGGTCGCCTCGGCCTCGACCATCATGATGGCGACGTCGTCGCCGTCGACCACGCGGCCCGCGACGACCATGTCGAACACGGCCTTCTCAAGCTGCTCGTAGGTGGGGAACGCCACCCACTGGCCCTCGATCAGCGCGATGCGGACGCCGCCGATCGGGCCGGAGAACGGCAGGCCCGCCAGCTGGGTCGACGCGGACGCGGCGTTGATGGCCACCACGTCGTAGAGGTCGGCCGGGTTCAGGCTCATCACCGTGATGACGACCTGGATCTCGTTGCGCAGGCCCTCGACGAAGGAGGGGCGCAGCGGCCGGTCGATCAGGCGGCAGGTCAGGATCGCGTCGGTGGAGGGGCGGCCCTCGCGGCGGAAGAACGAGCCGGGGATGCGGCCCGCGGCGTACATGCGCTCCTCGACGTCCACCGTCAGCGGGAAGAAGTCGAAGTGGTCCTTCGGGTGCTTCCCGGCGGTGGTCGCCGAGAGGAGCATCGTCTCCTCGTCGAGGTAGGCGACGACGCTGCCCGCGGCCTGGCGGGCGAGGCGGCCGGTCTCGAAGCGGATGGTGCGGGTGCCGTGGGCACCGTTGTCGATCGTCGCCGTGGTTTCGTGCACGGTCGGTTCGGTCATGATTCTCCTCGTTCGTGGCGCGCGCGAGGGCACTGCAGGTGCGCGGTTCGGACGAGGCCGGTCATCGATCGAAGCCACCGGGGTTTCCCCACCCGGAAGCCACTACCGAGGACCGGCGAACCTGTCCCGCGTGCGCGGCCATTGGTTGTGTGTGTTGTGGATGGGGGGAGTGACCTGGATGGTCACTCCCCCCTTGGCGACCTAGCGGCGCAGGCCGAGGCGCTGGATCAGCGCTCGGTAGCGCTCGATGTCCACCTTGGTCAGGTAGTTGAGCAGCCGCCTGCGGCGGCCCACCAGCAGCAGCAGACCGCGCCGCGAGTGGTGGTCGTGCTTGTGCGTGCGCAGGTGCTCGGTGAGGTCGCGGATGCGCTTGGTCAGCAGCGCGATCTGGGCCTCGGGGGACCCGGTGTCCGAGTCGTGCACGCCGTACTCGGCCAGGATTGACTTCTTCTCAGCGGTGGACAACGCCACTGGTTGTGCTCCTTGATCTTTGTGCCGTGCTGGTTTGCGTCGGTATCGGCCGCCACGGACCGCAGCCGGACCCAAAACGCAAGGTTAGCAGGTGGGCGTCAACGCCAGCCGGACGACACCCACACGGGTGTGGTGCCCCTGCTCACTGGAGTACAACTCCAGCTCGGGGCGATCCATTCCGGGCCCTGGAAATCAGGCAGGCCAGGTGTCCGTTCGCGGAGTCCTCGCGCAATGGTGACACGTGGACGCGGGCGCGGCACTCCTTTTTCCGCCAGGGGCAGGGGCGAAGCACGTCCTCACGCGCGCTGCCGCCCCGCGCGGCGCAGGAGGTCGGCCAGCTCGGGGTAGCGCGGGTCGAGCAGGTCGGCGGCCTTGGTGAGGTCGTCGGGCGGGATGAGCCTGCGCAGGGCCATGATCGCGCTGCGGCCGACGTCGACGGGCAGGCTGTCGCGGGTCACCGCGGGCTTGGAGCCGCGCACGTCCTCCAGGGCCTTCTGCAGGTGCTCCTTGGCGCCGGAGGCCACCTCGGGGGTGAGGATCTTGCGTTCGAGCATGATCAGCCGGGCGAGCACCGCGGGGTTGCCGATCTTGGCGCGCCGCCCGCTCATCACCTGGCTGAGCATGGGGGCGCTGATCCCCAGCACGTCGGCGAGGTTGGCCTGGGAGGTGTCGAAGGCGACCACCAGCCTGCGGACCCGATCGCCCAACGGCTCCCCGTACCACTCGCGCTGCAGCGCGATGTTGCGCTGGACGATCTTGTGGTCCTCCACGTTCGCGGCCTCTCTCCCTGCAACCCGGCAGTATCTTGCCAGGCCCGCAGACGGGCCCGTGGGGATTCGCCCTATTCCGGGGCGTCGAGCAGCTCCCGGGTGCGCGCGACGTCGGCGTGCATCTGCTCGACCAGCGCCTCGGTGGAATCGAACTTCTCCATGGCGCGCAGCCGTTCGTGGAAGTCCAGGGACACGCGCTGGCCGTAGAAGTCCTCGTCCACGTCGAGCACGTAGGCCTCCACCCTGCGCTCGCGCCCGGAGAAGGTCGGGTTGGTGCCGACGCTCACCGCGGCGGTCAGCGGGGGGCGGTTCGGGAGGGCGAACTTGCAGGCGTAGACGCCGTCGGCGGGGACGGCGGTGTAACGGGGGGTGGACAGGTTCGCGGTGGGGAAGCCGAGCTGGTGGCCGCGCCGGTCGCCGCGCACGACGATGCCCTCGAGGCGGTGCGGCCTGCCGAGCGCGCCGTCGGCCGCCTTGACGTCGCCCGCGTCGATGCAGGCGCGGATGTAGGTGGAGGAGAAGGTGATCTCCCCGCCGACCAGGCTGGCGCCCTCGGTGGCGAAGCCGAAGCGCTTGCCGTACTTGGTGAGCAGGCCGACGTCGCCCAGGGCGCGGTTGCCGAAGGTGAAGTTCTCCCCCACCACGACGGCGGCCACGTGCAGGCGGTCCACCAGGAACTCGTGGACGAACTCGTCGGCGGGCACTTTGGACAGCTCGGGGGTGAAGGGCAGCACGCAGAACACGTCCACGCCGAGCTGCTCGACCAACTCGGCCTTGCGGGCCAGGGTGGTCAGCTGCGCCGGGTGGCTGCCCGGGCGGACGACCTCGGCCGGGTGCGGGTCGAAGGTGACGACCACGCTCGGGACCGCCTTCTCCGCGGCGAGCTTCACCGCACGGGTGATGAGGGCCTGGTGGCCCCGGTGCACCCCGTCGAACACGCCGATGGTGGCGACACAGCGCCCCCACCCGCCCGGCAGGTCGTCAAGCCCACGCCATCGCTGCACAACTCGCAGCCTAGTGCCCCGACCCGGAACCTTCACCATGTCTCGACACGTCCACGACGCGCCTGGCCGCGTTGCCGGGACGCCTCCGTACAACCAGTACGACGACGTCCCGGCGCCCTGCCTGCCACACCGTGGACATGCCGATACCCGGCCAAGGCTCCGAATCGGGGCACTAGACCGCCAGGACCACGAGCGCCTTCGCCGTGTGGCCCTCGTCGACGCCCAGCGCCAGGGCCTTGCCCGCGGGGTCGAAGATGCCGTAGGTGCCCGTGATGCCCGCCGCGGGCAGCCGCTTGCCGTGGGACAGGGCCGTGCACTCCACGCGGTCCAGGTCGCGGCGGGGGAAGGCGGTGGCCACGGCGGCGTCGAGGTCGAGGGACAGGCCGGGGGACCCCTCCAGAGCCTCCAGGGTCTTGGCGACGCGGAGGTCGAACGGGCCCACGCGGGTGCGGCGCAGGTCGGCGAGGTGCCCGCCGGTGCCCACCGCGGCGCCGAGGTCCCTGGCCAGGGCGCGCACGTAGGTGCCCGACGAGCACTCGACCATGACGTCGAGGTCGATGGCCTTCTCCTCGCGCCGGGTGCCCAGCACGTCGAACCGGTACACGGTGACCGGGCGGGCCGGGATGACGACGTCCTCGCCCGCGCGGACCCGGGCGTAGGCGCGCTTGCCGTCGATCTTCACGGCGCTGACCGAGCTGGGGACCTGCGCGATGGGGCCGCTCAGGTCGGCGACCCCGGCGGCGACGGCGGCGTCGGTGACCGCGGCCAGGGCGGCCGGGTCGGGCTCGGCCAGGTGCTCGCCCTCGGCGTCGTCGGTGGTGGTGGAGCTGCCGAGGCGGATGGTGGCCAGGTACACCTTGCGGTCGAGGGCGAGGTGGCCCAGCAGCTTGGTGGCGCGCTCCACGCCCAGGACGAGGACGCCGGTGGCCATCGGGTCCAGGGTCCCGGCGTGGCCGACCTTGCGGGTGCCGAGAATCCTGCGCACGCGCGCGACGACGTCGTGGGAGGTCATGCCGGGCGCCTTGTCCACGACGACGAGACCGGGCGGCACTACGGGGCGAGAGGACACGGCGGGCAATCCTACGCGGCGCGGGCGATGTCCCAGGCACGGCGGCGGATCTGCACCGGGACGGTCTCCCCGCGCTCGGCCATGTCGAGCACGACCGCGCGGGTGCGGCGCCACCAGACCGCCGTGCGCCAGGCGCCGAGGACCAGCATGGCGAGCACGGCGGTGAACGCGGTGCGGAAGTCCGCGGCCGTGGCGGTGGCGGCGTCCCCGCCCAGGAGCAGGCCGACGGCGAGCGCGGCGATGGTCGTCGCGCCGAACCCGCCGACGTTGGCCACGCCGCTGGCCGTGCCGACGCGGCGGAGCGGGTTGTAGTCGCGGGCGAGGGCGAAGGCGACCATCGAGAGCGGACCGCCCGAGGCGAGCACGGCGAAGGCGGTCACGGCGACCGGGGTCGCCAGGGAGCCGGACAGGCCGACCAGGACGGCCCAGATCACCGTGGCCCCGGCGAGGTACCCGGCCACGACCGGCATACGCAGCTGCGGGCGGCGCCCGATCAGCTCGCCGAAGACGGGAGAGCACAGGGTGCCCACGACGACCATGACGCTGAGCACGGACGCCGCCTGCGCCTGGGTGAGCCCCTGGACCTGCACGAGGTACGGGACGCCCCACAGCAGGCCGAGCACGTTGGGGGCGAAGCAGGTGGACATGTGGA
The DNA here is from genome assembly GCF_053813445.1 of Actinokineospora lacus. Classification (NCBI taxonomy): domain Bacteria; kingdom Bacillati; phylum Actinomycetota; class Actinomycetes; order Pseudonocardiales; family Pseudonocardiaceae; genus Actinokineospora; species Actinokineospora lacus. The sequence continues at coordinate 748,081 of NZ_JBQERA010000002.1, read as the reverse complement.
CCCAGAAGCCGAGCCGGGTGCCGGGGGTCCGCCAGGCCTGGCGGACCTGGTCGAGGGTCTGCCGGACGCCGACGGCCTCGCTGCGCTGCGGCTCCTCGCCCTCGGGGGTGTCGCGGACCCGCACCGCGACGACGATCGCGTACGCGGCGGTGGCGACGCCGACCGCGGTGAAGGCGGCCGTCCAGCCGATGTGGGCCAGCAGCAGGGTCAGCGGGACGGTGGCGACGAGGTTGCCGACGGTGCCCAGGGCGCCGGTGGCCGCGGTCAGCGTGGGGTAGCGGCGCGGTGAGTAGTGCGCGGCGATCAGCCGCAGGACGCTGACGAACGCGAGCGCGTCGCCGACGCCGAGCACGCCGCGGGCCAGCAGCGCGGGGACGTAGCCCTCGGCGATGGCGAAGAGGACCTGGCCGGAGCCCATGAACAGCGCGGCGCCGCTGAGCGTCACCCGCGGGCCGAACCGGTCCACGAGCAGCCCCGCGGGGACCTGCATGAGGGCGTAGACGCCGATCTGCAGGACGGTGAAGCCGCCGAGCGCGGCAGCGCCGATCCCGAACCGGTCGGCGGCTTCGAGCCCGGCGACGCCGAGGGTGGTGCGGTGGAAGACGGCGAGGAAGTAGACCACCACCGCCGTAGCCCATATCGCCAGCGCACGGCGCTTGGCGGGAGTCACGTGAAACTCCAATCTCGGCGGGGTCTCACCCCATTAGACCGTCCTCGCCGCCGAGATAGTTAGCAATGCTCAGCGTGCCATTGGTCACAGGCTGGCGCCGACGACGGCCCAGGTGGCGGACCGGGCGCGGACCAGGAGCGCGATGAGGCGGATGACCATGAAGGCCGACAGCCCGGTCCAGATGCCGACCAGGCCCCAGCCCGCCAGGTGCGAGATCCAGATGAGGGGCAGGAAGCCGACCAGGGCGGCGAGCAGCGTCGTGGTGCGCAGGTAGCGGGTGTCGCCCGCGCCGAGCAGCACGCCGTCGAGGGCGAAGACCACGCCCGCGATCGGCTGCATGGCGACGAAGAACCACCAGGCGTTCGGGATCTCGTCCAGGACCGCGGCATCGCTGGTGAACACGTGCGGGAGGACGCCTGCGACCGCGGCGAAGGCGGCGGCGGAGACCAGCCCGCAGAACAGGCCGTAGCGGGTGATGCCGCGGGACAGGGCGCGGGCGCGGGTGGCGTCGCGCGCGCCGAGGGCGGCGCCGACGAGGGACTGCGCGGCGATGGCGAGGGAGTCCAGGACCATCGACAGGAACGTCCACAGTTGCAGGACGACCTGGTGGGCGCCCGCGGCGGCGACGGAGTGGCGGGCGGCGACGGCGATCGCCGAGACGAAGCACGCCTGGAAGGCCAGGCTGCGCAGGACGAGGTCGCGGCCGAGGACGAGCTGGCGGCGCATGATGGCCGGGCGCGGGCGCAGCGGCGCCTCGCGGAGGGCCTTGAGGAACAGCACCGCGGCGACGGTCTGGCCCGCGACGTTGGCGTAGGCCGAGCCGTTGAGACCCCAGGCGTGGACCAGGATCGGGCAGAGCACGGCGGAGACGCCGTTGCCCGCGAGGACGTAGCGCAGGGGCGAGCGGGTGTCCTGCACGCCGCGCATCCAGCCGTTGCCCGCCAGGGTGACCATGATCAGGGGTGCGCCGCAGATGGCGATGCGGACCCAGCCCGCCGCGGCGTCGGCCAGTTCCCCCTCCCCCGCCATGAGCTCCACGATCGGCCGTGCGAACAACTGTCCGATGAGGACGATGACGAGGCCGATGCCGAGCGCCAGCCAAGTGGCCTGCACCCCCTCGGCGACGGCGTCATCGCGCCGGCCTGCGCCGTAGAGGCGGGCGGCGCGGGCGGTGGTGCCGTAGGACAGGAAGGTGAACTGGGTGGACAGCTGGGCCAGGATGATCGCCCCGATCCCCAGCGCGCCCAGCTCCAGCCCGCCCAGCCTGCCCACGACGGCGGTGTCGACCAGCAGGTAGAGCGGCTCGGCGGCCAGCACTGGCAGGGCGGGCACGGCCAACGCGAGCACCTGACGGCGCATGTCCGACCCCCGTAAGATGCCTAGGACTGGATCGCCCCTTACAGTACGCGTAAGGACCGGGAATGGACAACGCCGATTACCTGGATGTCGCACTCCGACTGGCCAACGCCGAGCTGACCGACGTCCCCGCCCTCCGCGCCGCCCTGCACGACGAGCCCTGGTGGGCCGACCGCGTCACCCAGGACGACCTGAGCGCCCTGCGTCCCGTCGCCTCTGGCCTGCGCACCGCCTTCACCGCCGCGTCCGCGGGCGACCCAGAGGCCGTGCTCGCCGCCGTCAACGCCCTGCTCAGCGCCCACCCACCCCGCCCGAGGCTCTCCGGCCACGGCGGCGGGAGCGCCCCCGACTGGCACGTCCACGTCGCCTCCCCCGACGACCCACCGGCCACCGAGGTCGCCGCCGCCGCCGCGTGGGGCCTGGCCCAGGCCGTCGTCCGCCACGGCCTGGACCGCTGGGGCCGCTGCCCCTGCGGCAACCACTTCCTCGACGCCTCCACCAACCGCGCCAAGCGCTTCTGCTCCTCCCGCTGCGCCAACCGCGCCAACGTCGCCGCCTTCCGCGCCCGCAACCGCCCGTGACCACGAAGAAGGGGGCGCCCGGTGTCCCGGACGCCCCCTTCTGTCGTGAAACCCGGTCAGTCGGGCAGCCGCTCCCCCGTGGCGGCGTCGAACAGGTGCACGGAGCCGGGCTGGGGGGTCAGGCCCAGGCGGGTGCCGCGCTGCCAGCCGGACATGCCCGGGGCGCGGACGGTCAGGGAGTGCGGGGCCTCGCGCTGTTCGGGGTTCTCGGCGATCTCGATCTGCGGGGTGTCGGCGGAGCAGTACAGGTACTGGTCGCTGCCCAGTTCCTCGACCACCTCGACCAGGGCGGCGATGCCCGCGCCGTCCCGGGCGATGCTCCAGCCCTCGGGCCGGACGCCGACGACGACCTTCTCCGAGGTCAGGGCCGCGCGCTGGGCGGGGGTCAGCGGGATCGGCGCGCCGCCGACCGACGCCGTCTCGCCGCGGACCACCGTCGGGATGAGGTTCATGCCGGGGGAGCCGATGAACCCGGCGACGAAGATGTTGACCGGGCGGGCGAACAGGCCGATCGGGGTGTCGCACTGCTGCAGGACGCCGTCGCGCAGCACGGCGACGCGGTCGCCCATCGTCATGGCCTCGGTCTGGTCGTGGGTGACGTAGATCGTGGTCACGCCGAGGCGCCGTTGCAGGGAGGCGATCTGGGTGCGGGTCTGCACGCGCAGCTTGGCGTCCAAATTGGACAGCGGCTCGTCCATGCAGAACACCTGCGGGCGCCGCACGATCGCCCGGCCCATCGCCACCCGCTGGCGCTGGCCGCCGGAGAGCTTGGCGGGTTTGCGGTCCAGGTACGGCGTCAGGTCGAGCAGCTCGGCGGCCTCGCGGACGCGGGTGGCCCGCTCCTCCTTCGGCATCTTGGCGATCTTGAGGTGGAAGCCGATGTTGTCGGCGACCGTCATGTGCGGGTAGAGCGCGTAGTTCTGGAAGACCATCGCGATGTCGCGCTCCTTCGGCGGCAGGTTCGTGACATCCCGCTCGCCGATGCGGATCGCGCCGTCGTCGATGCCCTCAAGGCCCGCCAGCATGCGCAGGGTGGTCGACTTGCCGCAGCCGGAGGGCCCGACCAGGACCAGGAACTCGCCGTCGCGCACGGCCAGGTCCAGGGTGTCGACCGCCGGGGTCGGGTTTCCCGCGTAGTAGCGGGTGGTCCCGTCGAAGGTGACCGTTGCCATCAGTGCTTCCCTTCCGGACGGATCACTTGCCCGCGCCGAGGGTCAGGCCGGTGATGATCCGGCGGGCCAGCAGGGCGTAGAGGACGAGCATGGGCAGCACGACGATCGCCACACCGGCGATCAGCCCGCCGTACTCGGACTGGTAGCTCGCCGCGCCGTAGAAGGAGAACAGCGCGCGGGCGAGGGTGAAGTTGGCGTTGTCGCTGAGGAACACGATCGCCAGCAGCGTCTCGTTCCACAGCCCGATCGCGTTGAGGATCAGCGCGGTGATCAGGCCGCCGCGCGCCAGCGGCAGCATGATCGTGAAGAACGTGCGGAACGGGGAGGCGCCGTCGATCGCGGCGGCCTCCTCCAGCTCGTCGGGCAGCGACTTGAAGAAGCCGGTCAGCAGGAACACCGTGAACGGCAGCGACAGCGCGACGTAGACCAGGAACATGCCGAACAGGTTGTTGGTGAGCCCGAGGTCGGACATGCCGATGAACAGCGGGATCACCAGCGTCTGGAACGGCACGCCCATGCCGATGGCGATGAAGTTGGTCATCGGGTTGGACCCGCGCACCCCGAGCCGGGTCAGCGCGTACGCCGCGGGCGCGGCGACCAGGACGATGACCACCGACGAGACCGCCACCAGCAGCACGGTCACGAGGAACGCCGTGCCGAAACCGGCGTTCTCCCAGGCGTAGCGCAGGTTCCGGAACGGGTCGCCGCGCTCGAACCAGGTGTAGGGCAGCTGGAAGGGCTGGGTGAAGATCTCGATCGGCGTCTTGAACGCCGCGGTGACCAGCCAGTACAGCACCAGCACGTTCAGCGCGGTGAACAGCCACACGAACGCCATGCCGAGGAGCCGCAGTGGGCTGAACCCGCGGGCGGTCGGGGCGGGCTTCGGCCTGCGCGGCGGGGTGCGCTTCGCCGAACGGGCGCGAGCCGGGGCTTCCGGCGCGGACACGGTCATGTCCTCCCCTTCAGAACTGGACGGTCTCGCGGCGCATGAGCCTGCGCAGCGCGACGACGAGGACGGACACCAGGGCGATCATCACCACGGCCGCGGCGCAGGCCATGCCGTACTCCGGGGTGCCCTGCGTGCCGAAGGACCGGTCGAACACGTACAGGCCCAGCGTCCACGACTCGATCGGCGGGGAGTAGGTGCCCGGTCCGGCGAGGACGAACACCAGCTCGAAGATCTTGATGGCGCCGATCGTCCACAGCACCCCGGCCACCCCGATCACGTCCCACGTCAGCGGGAGCGTGACGTTGCGGAACTTCTGCCACGGCGACGCGCCCGCGATGTCGGCGTCCTCGTAGAGGTACGGCGGGATGCGGTCGACGGCGGCCATCAGGATGGTGATGTAGAAGCCCGCGCTGGCCCAGATCAGGCAGCCGGTGACGACCCAGGTCACGTTCTCCGGGGACAGGAACTTCACCGCGTCGACGCCGACGGACTCCAGCAGGAAGTTCACCAGGCCCTGGCGGTTGGGGCGGTAGATCAGCACGATCCCGAAGAACATGCCCAGCGCGACCGGGGCGACGATGTTGGGGAAGAACAGGATCGCCCGCACCGTCTTCCCGCCGCGCATCTCCCGCAGCACCATCGTGAACAGGAAGGCCAGCACGAACGTGCCGACCCCGCCGACCACGATGTACATGAGGGTGTTGAGGAAGGAGAACAGGAACGCGTCGGAGGCGAACAGCTCCACGAAGTTGGCGACGCCGTTGAACTGCGGGGTGTCACCGGCGCCCTGCCAGGACGTGAAGCCCAAAACGACCGTCGCCACGGTCGGCACGACCATGAACAGCACGTACAACGCCACCGCGGGCAGCAGGAACGGCAGGAACAGCCGCTTCTTGCGGACCAGGTGCGCGCCGGAGGCGGACGCGACGGCGCCCGCCTCCTTCGCCGGTGCCGACATCAGCCCGCCGTCTTCCAGAACTCGGCCTGCTTGGCCGCGAGCCCGTCGATGAACTGCTGGGCGGAGATGGTGCCCTTGAGCAGCTCGTTGTTGAGCGGGTAGAAGACGTTGTCGACCCACTTGCCCGCGGCGAGCCCGTCGAGGCCGTCCATGAAGATCGCGCGCTTGGCGGCCGGGTCCTCCAGCGCGGACTTGACGTCCTTGAGCGAGTCCGGCACGGCCAGGTCGGAACGCGGGGTCAGGTTGTCGGCCACGGCCGGGATGCCGGAGAGGATGTCCTTGTTGAGGACGTAGGCGATGAACGCCTTGGCGGCCTCGGGGTGCTTGGCCTTCGCGGTCACCGCGAAGCCGATCGGCAGGTGCTCGACGACCTTGTGGGTGGCGCCTTCCGGGGTCGGGAACTGGAAGGAGCCGTAGTTGACGCCCTTGTCGCCGCCCTGCTTGTTCAGGTACTCGCGGGTCTCACTGGGACCCCAGCTGCCCACGAACAGGAACGCCGACTCGCCGTCGGCCCAGCGCTGCTGGATCTGCGGGAACTTCGCCGCGTCCCAGCCATCGATGAAGTAGCCGCCCTTGGCCATCCGCTCCACGTGGGAGGCGGCCTCCTGCAGGCCCGGGTCGGCCTTCCACGCCTGGCCGGTCTTGTCGAGCGCGGCCTTCTCCAGGCCGCCGGGGCCGACGTAGCGGGCGGCGATCTGGGTGTAGAAGTAGGCGTTGTAGAAGTTGATGTCGCCGTCCTGGCTGATGGCCGCCATCCCGTCGGCCTTCGCCTTGTCGAACAGGGCGAAGAGCTCGTCCATGGTCTGGGGCTGCTTCAGATCGGGGAACGCGTCCTTGTCGTACCACCACGCGTTGCCGAGGATCTCGTACGGGATCTCGAAGATCTTCCCGTCCTTGTCCTTGTTCTGCGGGATGTCGTAGTACCCGGCCGGGACGACGTCGCGGACGGTCTTGTCGCCCTCGCCGATCTTGTAGTCCAGCACGTCGTCGAGCGGCTGCGTGCCGCCCGCGGCGACGACGGCGGCCTTGACCTGGCTGACGTCCTGGTCGAACAGGTCGGGCACGGTGTCGGTGTTGAGCGCCGGGGCGACGTTCTGGGTGAGCAGCTTGCGGCCCAGCCACTGCACGTTGACCTGCACACCGGTCTTGTCGGTGAAGCACCGGATCGCCTTGCTGAGCACCTTGCCCTGCGGCTCGTCCTGGGTCCACATCGACCAGTAGGTCAGCTCCTTGTCCGAGGCGGGCTTGGTGCCCACCTCCGGGCACGGCGCGTTGAGGTAGTCGTCGACTCCGGGGAGGGCCAGCGGGGCTTCCCCGCCCCCGCCGCCACCCGCCTCGGTCGGGCCACCGCAACCAGCCAGCACCAACGCGGCTGCCGCCGCAATGACCGTCAACCTGGTCGAACGCATGATCACCACCTGATCCAGACGCGCCGAACTGCGACCAACGCCACACCCGACTGCATGTTTCTGCGCAGTTTGGCCGCATTCCGATCACGTGTCAACAGTGCTGCGCGCATCATTTGACACACGGTCGAGTAACGATTGGTTTATACCACTTGGGTGCGCATCGCCCTAACCGCCGATCGGGGTGGCGGGTGATTCGGGTATACCCGATGCGGTGATGTGGCGCAGGCCGGTGCTCAGCAGTCGGTGACGGCGCTGGGGTGGAGGTAGGCGTCGAAGAGCCAGCCCTCGGGGCTGGAGAGGGCCTTCATGGCGCCGACGCCGCAGCCGCTCAGCTCCACCACGGTCTCGCTGTCGCGGATCGTGGAGTCCGGGGCCTTGGCGGCGAAGGCCGCCGGATCGGAGACGGTGGCGGCGGCCTTGGTGACGCCCAGGTCGCACTGGGTCGCGCCCCACTCGTCCTGGAAGGCGACCTGGCCGGAGGCGGTGAACAGGGCGCAGACGCCGGGCGCGTCGGCGCGGCTCAGGCGGGTGACGTACTCGCCGTAGAGGCGCTCGGGGGATTCCTGCGGGGTGGGGCCGTCCGACTTCAGCGGAGGCGGTTCCGCGGTGCACGCGGTGCACGCTGCGGCGAACAGGGCGACGAGGATGGCCAGGGCGCGGGTGGTCACGGAATGGACCGTAGCCCGAGGACCGTGCTTGATCGATCCGGTCACGGTTCCCGGTTAACCGGCGACGTCAGCCGAGGACGTCGCCGACGTGCCTGAGCACCGCGGGCATGACCGACTTCCAGTACTCGGCGGTGTGGCCCGCGCCGGGGGTGAAGGTCGCCTCCGTGCCGGTGTGGGCGGCCAGCAGGCGCACGGCGGGGGCCAGCTCGTCCTCCTCGCCGCACCAGAGCGAGACCGGGGTGCCCGCGACGTGGTTGAGGGGCTCGGTGGCCGCCCAGCGGGTCTCGTCGGCCAGGCCGAACGCCTGGGCGTCGGACCAGTCGGAGAAGACCGCGGGGCTGACCATCGCGGTCAGGGCGGGGCCGGGGGTCTGGGCGTAGGTGAAGGCGGCCGTGGCGCCGGTGGAGACGCCGAGGACGGCGAAGGCGGTGGGGGCCAGGCGCGCGGCGACCAGCCACTCGGGGAGCTCGTCGGCGAGCATCCGCTGCGCCGCGGCGCCCCAGTCACCACCGTCGACGGCCACCACGGCGAACGGCGGGGCGCCCGCGCGCACCGTGGCCGTGAGCAGGGAGGGCAGGCCGAGGTCGACGAACTGGCGCGCGTCCTCGCCCAGGCCGTGCAGGGCGAGGCAGACCGGCAGGTCGCCGGAGACCTCGCGGGGGCGCATCACGAAGAACCGGACGTCACCGATGCCGGAGCGGTACACCAGCTCGCTCAGCGACGGCGTCTCGACCGTCGGCGGGGTGACAGTCGGCCGGACGGCCGGGTCGACCGGGGCCGTGCCGGGCTTCCCGCAGGCGCCCAGCACGGCCAGCGCGCCCAAACCGAGCAGTCCTCGTCTGGAGATGTCCACTGTGGTCCCCTCGGCCGGTGAGCGGCCGAGTATAGGTCTGGACCATTACGGACGGGCCACGATCACGACTCCTCGTCGTCGGGCTCCCTGGGGGCCTTGTACGGGTCGGCCTCGCCCGCGGGCTGGGCCCCGGAGGCCAGGGCGGCGACCTCGGCGTCGGCCGCGCGGGCCTGGGCCAGCAGGTCGTTGATGCGCCGGGTCTCCTCGGGGATCGTGTCCGCGATGAATTCCAGGGTCGGGGTGAACCGGACGCCGGTGTGCTGGCCGACCTTGCTGCGCAGCACCCCCCTGGCACTCTCCAGCGCCAGGGCGGCGCCGGTCATGTCCGGTTCGGCGTCGATGCGCTCGCCCAGCACCGTGTAGTACACCGTCGCCTCGCGGAGGTCGGCGGTGACCTTGGCGTCGGTGATGGTGACCCGGGCCAGGCGCGGGTCCTTGACCTCGTGCTCCAGGGCCGAGGCCACGATCTGGGTGATGCGCTTGGCCAGCTTGCGGGCGCGGGGTGCGTCGGCCACGACGTCCTTCTCTCGTGCGGCTAGGTCGTGTTTCAGATGTGGGGGGTGGCAGAGTCGTGATCAGTCCACCCGCCGGCGGTGCGGACAGATCGTCCTCATACCGGTGTTGTATTCGGGCGTATCCGGCCCGTGCCGCCTGCGAGTGGACTGGCGCGGCTAAGCCGTGCTCCACATCCGAAACACGGCCTAGTCGTCGTCGGGGCCCAGCAGGCGGTGCCGGGCGGACAGGAGTTCCAGTTCGGGGCGCCCCGTGACCAGGCGCTCGCACGCCTCCATGACCTCGCGGACGTGACCGGCGTCCGCGGCCGCGACGGCCACGCCGATCAGGGCTCGGCGGTGCAGTTCGAGGTGGCCCGCCTCGGCGGCGGAGACCTCGAAGCGGCGGCGCAGCTCGGCGACGACCGGGCGCACCGCGGACCGCTTCTGCTTCAGCGAGTGGACGTCGCCGAGCAGCACGTCCAGTTCAAGGGCTCCGACATACATGGGTGGCATCAGGGGTGGGTCGGACCGGGGCGCCCCGGCGAGGGGCGCCCCGGTCAGCGAACTACGACCGCGGCTTCTCGCGCATCTCGTAGGTCTCGATCACGTCGTCGACCCGCAGGTCGCCGTACGAGCCGAGGGTCAGACCGCACTCGAAGCCCTCGCGGACCTCGGTCACGTCGTCCTTGAAGCGGCGCAGCGTGCCCACCGACAGGTTCTCGTGGACCACGACGTTGTCGCGGATCAGTCGAGCCTTGGTGTTGCGCCGGATCTCCCCGGACATCACCAGGCAACCGGCGATCGTGCCGACCTTGGAGGACTTGAAGACGTCGCGGACCTCGGCGCGGCCGAGCGCGACCTCCTCGTAGATCGGCTTGAGCATGCCCTTGAGGGCCTGCTCGATCTCGTCGATCGCCTGGTAGATCACCGAGTAGTAGCGCACGTCGATGCCCTCGCGGTTGGCCAGTTCGGTGGCCTTCCCCTCGGCGCGGACGTTGAAGCCGATCACGATGACGTTGTCGGCGATGGCGAGGTTGATGTCGCCCTCGGTGATGCCGCCGACGCCGCGGTGGATGACCCGCAGCTCGACCTCGTCGCCCACGTCGATCTTGGTGAGGGCGTCTTCAAGGGCCTCCACGGTACCGGAGTTGTCGCCCTTGATGATCAGGTTGAGCTGGCTGGTCTCCCTGAGCGCGGAGTCCAGGTCCTCCAGGCTGATGCGCTTGCGCTTCTGCGCGTTCTGCGCGGCCCTGGTGCGGGCCGAGCGGCGCTCGGCGATCTGCCTGGCGGTGCGGTCCTCGTCGACGACGAGGAACGTGTCGCCCGCGCCTGGCACCGACGTGAAGCCGATGACCTGCACCGGACGCGAGGGGGAAGCCTCGGTCACGTCCACGTTGTGCTCGTCGACCATGCGCCGGACGCGGCCGTAGGCGTCGCCCGCCACGATCGAGTCGCCGACGCGCAGCGTGCCGCGCTGGACCAGGACCGTGGCCACCGGACCGCGACCGCGGTCGAGGTGGGCCTCGATCGCCACGCCCTGGGCCTCCATCTCGGGGTTGGCCCGAAGGTCCAGCGTGGCGTCCGCGGTCAGCAGGATCGCCTCGAGCAGCCCATCGATGTTGATGTTCTGCTTGGCGGAGATGTCGACGAACATCGTGTCGCCGCCGTACTCCTCGGCGATCAGGTTGTAGTCCGTCAGCTGCTGGCGGATCTTCTGCGGGCTCGCGCCCTCCTTGTCGATCTTGTTCACCGCGACCACGATCGGCACGTTGGCCGCCTGGGCGTGGTTGATCGCCTCCACCGTCTGCGGCATGACGCCGTCGTCGGCGGCCACGACGATGACCGCGATGTCGGTCGCCTTCGCGCCGCGGGCACGCATGGCGGTGAACGCCTCGTGGCCCGGGGTGTCGATGAAGGTGATCTTCCGCTCGACGCCCTCGAGCTCGGAGAGCACCTGGTAGGCGCCGATGTGCTGGGTGATGCCGCCCGCCTCGCGCTCGTGCACGTTGGAGGAGCGGATCGTGTCCAGCAGCCGGGTCTTGCCGTGGTCGACGTGACCCATGACGGTGACGACCGGCGGACGGGCCTGCAGGTCCTCCTCGTCACCGGCGTCCTCACCGTAGGTGATGTCGAAGGAGTCCAGCAGCTCGCGGTCCTCCTCCTCGGGGGAGACGACCTGCACCGCGTAGTTCATCTCCGAGCCGAGCAGCTCGAGGATCTCGTCGGAGACCGACTGCGTCGCGGTGACCATCTCGCCGAGGTGGAACAACACCTGCACCAGCGATGCCGGGTTGGCGTTGATCTTGTCGGCGAAGTCGGTCAGCGAGGCGCCGCGAGCCAGCCGGATCGTCTCGCCGTTGCCCTTGGGCAGGCGGACGCCGCCGACGCTGGGCGCCTGCATGTTCTCCATGTACTCCTGGCGCTTCTGCCGCTTCGACTTGCGGCCGCGCTTGGAGGGACCACCGGGACGGCCGAACGCGCCTGCCGCGCCACCGCGGCCACCGGGACCGCCACCGCCGCCGGGACGGCCGCGGAAACCGCCGCCACCGCCTGCCGGGGCACCGGTGCCCGCACCGCCGCCACCGCCGGGACGGAAACCGCCACCGCCGCCGCCACCGGGACGGAAGCCACCGCCGCCGCCACCGCCGCCACCACCGGGACCGCCGCGGAAACCGCCGCCGCCGCCACCGGGACCGCCACCGGGACCGCCACGGGGACCGCCGCCGGGGCCGCCACGGGCTCCGCCGCCAGGACCGCCGCCGGGTCCACCGCGACCGGCGCCCGCCGGACGGGCGGGCCGGGGCGGCATCATGCCGGGATTGGGTCGCGGGGGCATCATGCCCGGGTTCGGACCGCCGGGCCGGGGACCGGCCGGGCGGTCGCCGCGGGCCGCGGGACGCTCGCCGCGCTCGCCACCGGGACGCGGGCCGCGCTCGGGACGGTCACCGCGGTCGCCGCGCTCGCCACCGGCCGGACCAGCCGGGCCGCCGGGGCGCGCGCCACCAGGACGCGGCGACGGCGCGCCCGCGCCGACACCGAAGGGGTTGTTGCCGGGCCGCGGGGCGCGCGGGCCGGGCTTGGGAGACTGCGGCCTCGGCGGCACGACCGCGCCACCGGGACCACCGGGCTGTTGCGGGGCCTGCTTCGGCGCGGCCTTGGGGCCGGGCGCCGGAGCGGGCTTGGTGGTCGGAGCCGCCGACGCGGCCGCGGGCCGCTCACGCACGGGCTCGCGGACCGGGGCGGGCTGCTCCTGCTCGCGCACGGGCTCGGGCCGCGGCGCGGGCTTGGCGCCCGGCTTCGGACCGGCGCCGGGACGCGGGCCAGGGGCGACCCCGGGCTTCGGACCGGCCGCGGGCGCGGCCGTCTCGGCCGCCGGGGCCGGGGTGCTCTGCTGCTGGGGCTGGGGTGTCTGCGGGGGCCGGGGACCGGGCTTGACGCCGCCGCCGGGCCGAGGGCCCGGCTTCATGGCGGGCTTGGCGCCACCGGGGGCACCGCCCTTGTCGCCCTTGCCTTCGTAGGTGTCGCGCAGCCTGCGCGCGACGGGTGCCTCCACTGTGGAGGACGCCGACTTGACGAACTCGCCCATGTCCTTGAGACGGGCCAGTAGATCCTTGCTCGTTACACCGAACTCTTTCGCGAGTTCGTGCACGCGGGCCTTGCCTGCCACTGCTCTCCTCATCTGATGAGGTCGGCGGGCATAGGTCCCGTCGACCTCGTCCTAACGTCGCGCGTTCATGTCTTCAGCTTCACGGCTGACTCATGACGGGTCGACCTGCCTTCTGTCTTTCTCCTCGGCCCGGGAAGCTCCCGTGCCGCCACGGTCCGCGATCCGGTCGATCTCCGACCGGAGGCCGGTGACGCCGACCGCTCCCCGGGCTCGCAGAGCCTTGGGGAACGCCCGCCGCTTCTCGGCCTTGGCCAGACACTCGGACCGGGGGTGTATCCACGCCCCCCGACCGGGCATCCGCCGCCGCGGATCGGGGATCGCCTCCCCGTCCGCGAGCACCACTCGCAGCAGTTCCGTGTCCGCCGACCGGACGCGGCACCCCACGCAGGTCCGCACCCTGGGGGCGGGACCGGGACGTGTGGGAACCGGTTCCGGACGATGAACCACGGAAAGTCTATCTCGTTTCGTTCAGTCAGCAGAACCGGATACCGGGCTCGACTGCGCGCCGGCCGCCGCGTCGCTGCGGATGTCGATGCGCCAGCCGGTCAGCCGGGCGGCCAAACGGGCGTTCTGGCCCTCTTTTCCGATGGCCAGGGAGAGCTGGTAGTCCGGCACGACCACGCGCGCGGTCTTGGCCCGCTCGTCGACGACAGTGACGGAGATGACTTTCGCGGGCGAGAGCGCGTTGCCCACGAAGGTGGCCGGATCGTCCGACCAGTCGATGATGTCGATCTTCTCGCCCGCCAGCTCGCTCATCACGTTGCGCACCCGCGCGCCCATCGGGCCGATGCACGCGCCCTTGGCGTTGACGCCGGAGACCGTCGAGCGCACGGCGATCTTGGACCGGTGCCCGGCCTCGCGGGCCACGGCCGGGATCTCCACGGTGCCGTCGGCGATCTCGGGCACCTCCAGCGCGAACAGCCTGCGCACCAGGTTCGGGTGGGTGCGCGAGAGGGTGATCTGCGGGCCGCGCGCGCTGCGGGAGACGCCGACGACGTAGCACTTGACGCGGGTGCCGTGGGCGTAGTTCTCACCCGGCACCTGCTCGACGGCGGGCAGCACGCCCTCGGTGTCGCTGACCTGCACCACGACCATGCCCCGGGAGTTGGCCCGGGTGTCGCGCTGCACGACGCCCGCGACGATCTCGCCCTCCTTGGCGGCGAACTCGCCGTAGGTGCGCTCGTGCTCGGCGTCGCGCAGGCGCTGGAGGATGACCTGGCGGGCGGTGGTGGCCGCGATGCGGCCGAAGCCCTCGGGGGTGTCGTCCCACTCCTCGGCGACCTCGCCGTCCGGGCCGTGGGTGACGGCGAGCACCCGCACGACCCCGGTGCGCTTGTCGATGTCGATGCGGGCGTGCGACTGGTGGCCCTCGGTGTGCTTGTACGCGGTGAGCAGCGCGGTCTCGATCGCCTCGATCACCGTCTCGAAGGGGATGTCCTTGTCGCGCTCGATCGCCCGCAGCGCCGCGATGTCGACGTTCATCGCGCGTCCTCCTCTGTGCCGGACGCCCGACCTTCGAGCATCGCCATCTCCGCCACCGGCGGCTGTTTGAACTCAACCTCGACCACGGCCTTGGCGACCTCGGCGTAGCGCACTGCCCTCAACTGGCCGTCGACGAGCATCTCGGCCCCATCGTCGTCGGAAGCGCCGACGCGGCCGACGAACTCCTCGCCCTCGACCGGGCGGACCTTCACCAGGCGCAGGCGGGCGCGCCGCCAGTGCCGGGGACGGGTCAGCGGGCGGTCGATGCCGGGAGAGGTGACCTCCAGGGTGTACGGGCCGCCGAGCACGGCGTCGTGCTCGTCGAGCACGGCCGAGACCGCGCGGCTCACCTGGGCGATCGCGTCCAGCCCGACGCCGTCGTCGCCGTCCACCACGACCTTGACCAGGCGCCTGCGGCCCGCCTGCTGGACGTCGAGCTGTTCGAGCTCGAAACCCGCGGCGGCGATGGCCTCGGCGACGACGGGCTCCAAAGTGTCCCCGGTGTCGCGTTCTCGCTGGTTGGCCACGTGGACGGCGCCCCCTGTTTCTGGTCGGTCTCGCGATTGTCTGCCGGTCGGCGGTACCGCGCGCCAACCGTGGTCACCTAGCGTATCTCGCCCGGCGGAGCCCGGCCGCCGCAGGCGATCAACTCCGATCTCCGGTGGTCCGAACAGGCGACCTGGCAAGATGACCGGCTGTGAGGATCAATCCCGGCCCGACCCGGCGCGCGGTGCTGCTCGGTCTGGCGGTGGGGGCGCTGGCGGGCTGCACGGCCCCGGAGCCCCCGCCCCCGCCCGACCCGCTTGCCGACCTGGTCGCCCGGGCGCACTCCGACGCCGCGATGGCCTCGGCGGTCGCCGCGGCGGTGCCGAGCCTGGCGGGGAAGGCGAACGAGGTGGCCAAGGCGCGCGCCGAGCACGCGGGCGCGCTGCGGGCCGAAATGGAGCGGGAGCGGCCGCCGGTGCCCAGCAGCGCCTCCCCCGCGCCGACAACCGCGGCGCCCGCCGCGCCGACGGTCCCGAAGGACGCGCTCAAGGTGCTGACCGACGGGCTGACGGCCGCCGAGAAGCAGGCGGCGGCGCTCATCGCGGGCGTGCCGCGCTATCGGGCGGGCCTGGTCGGGTCGGTGGCGGCGTCGTGCGCGAGCCTGCGGGAGGTGCTGTGAGGCAGGGTCTGCCACCGGAGACGGTCGCGGCCGTCCAGGCGGCGCTGGGGGCTGAGCACGCCGCGATCTGGGTGTACGGGCTGGTGAGCGCTTTCCTGCCCGCGGCCTACGACAAAGCGCTCCGTGAGGGCGCGACCCTGCACCGGGACCGGCGGGACACCACGGCGCGCCAGCTGGACGCGGCGGGCGTGGTCCCCGAGCCCGCCAAGCCCGCGTACCTGCCGCCGTCGCCGGTGGACAGCGAGGCCGCGGCGGTGAAGCTGGTGGTGACCGCCGAGCGGGACGCGACGGTGGCCTGGCGGGCGCTGCTGGAGCGCTGTGACGACGCGGAGCTGCGGGCCTCGGCGCTGCGGGCGCTGACGGACTCGGCGGTGCGCGCGACCCGGTGGCGGATCGAGGCCGGGGACAGCCCGGCCGCGCCGCCGTTCCCCGGCCAGCCCTGAGCGGCTTCCCGAACCCCAGCCCTGGGCGACTTCGGCGCTGAATGTCTTCAGTCCCGGGCGCCTTCAGCCCTGGGCGCCCTCAGCCCTGATCGTCCTCAGCCCTGATCGTCCTCAGCCCTGATCGTCCTCAGCTTTGGGCGGCGAACTCGTTGCCGAAGCGGATCGCGTCGGCGCTGACCTCGGTGAGGAACTGGTCCTCGGCGTCGGAGCGCCGCTCGGTGGGCGCCCAGTCCGACTCGACGATGATCACGTCCGCACCGTTGAGCTGGGAGTCGTACCCGCCGCCGCCGAGGCTTCTGGGGATGCCCTCGACGGTGACCAGCTCGGCGCGGATGGGGTCGTTCACGTTGCCGGTGTTGTCGGTCCTGGCCAGGTCGTAGAGCTCCCTCGCCAGCTCGGGGGACGACATCCGGACCACTGTCACCGCGGTGTAGACGACCTTGTCCTGGCCGGGCGGGGTGGTGGTGTACAGCGCCCTGGTCAGGCGGACGCAGGGCTTGTCCCTGAAGAACTGCTGGACCTTGTCGTAGGAGTTCTCCGCGCAGTCGGTGTCCACCTTGGGGGTGGGCATGTCCTGGTGCGGGGCGAACGCGAACCGCCCGGCGGGCGCCGAGGACTCCGAGGTCTTCGGGTCGGCGGTGTTGGCGGGCGGGTCGTCCTGCAGGTACGCCCAGACCAGGCCGGAGATGACCGCGATGGCGACCAGTCCGGCGATCCGCAGCGCCCAGGTCAGCGCCGGGTTCGCGGACGCGTCAGAGCCGGGCTCCTCGAAGTGGAAGGGCTCGTCGGGGCGGGGTTCCTGGACGCGCGGAATCCGCTCCGTCTCGCCTGACCGTCCGTACGGCTGCTGGGGTGGCCAGGGCGGCGGCGTACCGGGGCGCTGGGGGGCGGACACGGAAAACCACGGTAATCGGTGTCCCCCGTCCGTGTCAGATCGCCTCGGAGATTTGTCCGTTCACCCTGCTCAGCGCCTCGACCACTCGATCGAGGTCGTTCTGGTCGGAGTACAGGTGGAAGCCCAGCCGGGCCTTGCCTGCCCGCATCGCGCACCGCACGCCCGCCTCGGTGAGCCGCTGCTCGACGCCGTCGGCGGCCACGGCGACGATCGCCGTGCCGCGCGGCGGCAGGTCCAGCGCGGCCAGCAGGGCGTCGGCGAGGCCGACGCAGTGCGCGCGGACGGCGTCGAGGTCCAGGCCCGCCAGCCAGGGCAGCGAGGCCGCCGCGCCCACCTGGGAGAACCAGACGGGGGCCAGGCCGTAGGCGCGGGCGTCGGGGGCCAGGCGCAGCGGGAGGTCGTAGACGGTCTTCCAGGGGTCGTCCCCGGCGTACCAGTTGGCCGAGATGGGCAGGGTCCAGTCGGCGGCCTCGGGGCGCACGGCGAGCCAGGAGCCGCCGCGCGGGGACAGCAGCCACTTGTAGCCCGCGCCGACGACCCAGTCGGCCCAGCCCAGGTCCAGGGGCAGCCAGCCCGCGGCCTGGGAGACGTCGACGAGCACGCGGGTACCGCTGGCGCGGAGGGCGTCGAGGTCGGCGATGGCGCCGTCGGCCGACTGGACCGCAGACACGGCGACGAGGTCGAAGTCCGGGGCGCGCCGCGCCAAGTCGGCGAGGGACACGGCGGTGACCGTCACGCCGCGGCCCGCCTGGGCGGCGAACGGGAAGGTCACGCTGGTGAACTCGCCCTCGGCGACGAGCACCCGGGTGCTGTCCGGGAGCCCGGCGGCGACCTGGGCGATGAGCTGGGCCACGCCCGCGCCCGACGCCACCTGCTCGACCGGGACCCCGACGAGGCAGGCGAAGCCCTCACGCGCGACCTGGACGTGGGTGTCGAAGGCGTGCGGGTCGTCGGCCCCCGAGGTCCAGCGGGCGACCGAGGCGGCGACCGCCTCGGCCGTGCGGCTCGGCGGGACGCCCAGGGAGGCGGTGTTGAGGTAGCCCGCCGGGACGTCGAACTGCTCTCCAAAGGCGCTTCGCACATTCCCACCATAGGCTTGATCGCGTGCGCAGCGAGGAGATCGAGATTCGTACGGGCACGGCGGAGGTCGTGCACGACCTGACCGACCGGTGCGCGGAGTTCGTCTCCGGCGAGGGCGACGGCCTGCTCAACGTGTGGGTGCCGCACGCCACCGCCGGGCTGGCGATCATCGAGACCGGCTCGGGCAGCGACGACGACCTGCTGGCCGCCCTGCGCGAGCTGCTGCCGGGCGACAGCCGGTGGCGGCACCGCCACGGCTCCCCCGGGCACGGCCGCGACCACGTGCTGCCCGCGTTCCTGCCCCCGTACGCCAGCATCCCGGTGCTCGGCGGACAGCTGGCGCTGGGCACCTGGCAGTCGGTGTGCCTGGTCGACACCAACGTCGACAACCCGGTGCGCACGGTGCGCCTGAGCTACCTGGCGGGCTGATTCCTCGGGATCGCCAGCACGGCCAGACCCACCACCGCCATCCCGCCGAGCACGCCGACGCCCAGCAGCACGTCCGGAGCGTCCGGTGTGCCCTGGAGGAGGCTGCGCAGGCCCTCAGCGGCGAAGCGGAAGGGCGTCCAAGACCACAGCAGCGCCCGGTAGGCCGGGTCCAGTAGTTCGGGCACGCTGCCCGCGACCGCGGGGGCGATCAGGTACAGCGGGCCGAGGACGGCCAGGGCGCGGATGCCCAGGTACTTGACCAGCGCTCCCTGAACCGCGGCGAAGGCGACGCCCATCAGCAGCAGGAAGCCCAGGACGTCCCACCCGAAGGGCAGCGCGGAGTCCCACAGGGCCAGCAGCCCGACCACGACGGCCGCCCCGACCGCCGCCACCCCGCCCACGACGCCGAACCGATGGCCCGTGCCAGGGGCCACCCCCGCCCGCGCCGACAGGAGGAACAACCCCGCGGTCGCGGCCAGCCCGGCGATCCACAGCAGCGCGGACGCGGCCAGCGGCGCGGTGCGGCCCGCGGCGCTCGCCGGGTGCAGGGTCTCGACCGTGAAGGGCACGTTCGCGGCTTGAGCGACGCCGGTGAGGACCTGCTGGGCGACCTGGGTGCCCGCGGGGTTCACCGCGCCGCTGATGACGACAGTGGCCGTGGGGCCCAGTTCGAGGACTCCGTAGACCTCTTTGTCGTGGAGCAGTCCGCGGGCCTCCTCCGGACTGGCCACCCGCCAGGCGATGGCGTCGCCGCCCTGCGCGGTGACGCGCTGGGTGACCTGCTCGGGCCCGGACACCGCCAGCGGCAGGGCGTCCGGGTGGACGGTCGCCTGCGCGCCGAAGGTGAGAAAGCCCAGCACCGCGGCGACCACACCGCCGAGCAGGGCGACGGCCAGGACCAGCGCGGCAGGCGGGCGCGGCGTGTCGATCATGGGAACCTCCCGTAGTTCATCATGTGTTGAATTAAGGTAGCCCGCCGGAGCCGGTTAATCAACACGCGTTGAATAAATGCGCGGTGACACCCGTCCGTGCCACGATGTCCAGGTGACAGATCCTCGACTCCCCGGCCCTGACCTGCTCGTCCTGTGGGACATCGACCTGACGCTGGTGGACTACAGCGGCATCGGCCGCGAGTGGTACGGCCAGGCCATGACCGCGGCGCACGGCCTGCCGATCAGCTACGTGCCGATGTTCCCCGGCCGGACCGAGCGCGCGATCACCGCCGAGCTGCTGGAGGCGCACGGCATCGCCGTCACCGAGGAGGCGGTCCAGGCGCTGTTCACCGAGCTGGTCGCCATCGCCGACGCCGCCCGGCCGTCCCTGCCGACCGCGGGCCGCGCGCTACCGGGCGCGGCGGCGCTGCTGGCGGCCCTGGCCGAACGGCCGAACGTGGTGCAGTCGCTGGTCACCGGCAACCTGCCCGAGCTGGCCGCGTGCAAGCTGGAGGCGTTCGACCTGCACCACCACCTGGACTTCGAGGTCGGCGGCTACGGCGGCGTCTCGGCGGACCGGCACGAGCTGGTCGCCGCGGCCATGTCCGCGGCCGCGGCGAAGTACGGCACGGCCTTCGAGCCGGGCCGGGTGGTCGTCATCGGCGACACCCCGCACGACGTGACCGCCGCGCTGCACCACGGCGCGATCGCCGTGGGCGTGGCCACCGGCCGCTCGACGCCGGAGGAGCTGGCCGAGAGCGGCGCGGACCTGGTGCTGGCCGACCTCTCGGACACGCCGGTGGTCCTGGCCGCGCTGGTGAACGCGGTCAAGTCCTGACGCGGCCCAGTCCTAGCGCCGCCCAGCCCTACTGGCGCACCAGCTCCACCAGGGTGCGCACGACGTCGTCCACCGGGACGTCCTGCCGCTCGCCCGTGGCGCGGTCCTTGACCTCGATCACGCCGTTGGCCAGCCCGCGCCCGACCACCACGATGGTCGGCACGCCGACCAGCTCGGCGTCGGCGAACTTCACCCCGGGCGAGGCCGGGCGGTCGTCGAAGAGGACGTCCAGGCCCACCTCGGACAGGTCGGCGGCCAGCTTCTCCGCGGCCGCCCGCTGCGTGTCGTCCTTGCCCGCCACGGCGAGGTGCACGTCGAACGGGGCGACGTTGCGGGGCCAGATGATGCCGCGGTCGTCGTGGCTCTGCTCGGCGATCACCGCGACCAGCCGGGAGACGCCGATCCCGTAGGAGCCCATGGTGATCCGGACGGGCTTGCCGTCCTTGCCCAGGGCGTCGAGGTTGAAGGCGTCGGCGTACTTGCGGCCGAGCTGGAAGATGTGGCCGATCTCGATGCCGCGCGCGGCGACGAGGGTGCCCGTGCCGTCGGGGGCGGGGTCGCCCGCGCGGACCTCGGCGGCCTCGATCGTGCCGTCGGGGGTGAAGTCGCGGCCCATGACCAGGTCGACCACGTGGTGGTCGGGCTTGTCCGCGCCGGTCACCCACGCCGAGCCCGCCACGACGCGGGGGTCGACCAGGTAGCGCACCCCGTTGTCCAGCAGCGCCTTGGGACCGATGTAGCCCTTCACCAGGAACGGGTGCCTGGCGAAGTCGGACTCCTCCAGCATCGCGGTCTCGGCGGGGGCCAGCGCCGCCTCCAGCCGCTTGTGGTCGACCTCGCGGTCGCCGGGCAGGCCGACGGCCAGCAGGTCCCACTCGGCCGCGCCGGGCAGGCGGGTCTTGAGCAGGACGTTCTTGAGCGTGTCGGCGGCGGTGAAGGCACGGCCGAGGTCTGCGGCGTTGAGGAAGTCGACCAGGGTCTCGATGGTCGGGGTGCCGGGCGTGTGGTGCGCCTGGGCCTCGGGCAGCCCGTCGAACGGGATCGCCGGGGGCGCCTGGGTGACGACGGCCTCGACGTTGGCCGCGTAGTCCGAGTCGGTGCTGTGGACGAAGGTGTCCTCACCGGTCGGCGCCACGGCCAGGAACTCCTCCGACGCCGAGCCGCCCATCGCGCCCGAGGTGGCCTGGACGACCACGTACTCGAGGCCGAGCCGGTCGAAGATCTTGACGTAGGCCGCGCGGTGGGCCTGGTAGCTGGCCGAGAGGCCGTCGTCGTCCAGGTCGAAGGAGTAGGAGTCCTTCATCAGGAACTCGCGCCCGCGCAGGATGCCCGCGCGGGGGCGCGCCTCGTCGCGGTACTTCGTCTGGATCTGGTACAGCGTGACCGGGTAGTCCTTGTACGAGCTGAACTCGCCCTTCACGGTGAGCGTGAACAGCTCCTCGTGGGTGGGGCCGAGTAGATAGTCCCCGCCCTTGCGGTCCTTGAGGCGGAACAGGTTGGGGCCGTACTCCGTCCACCGGTTGGTCGCCTCGTAGGGCTCCTTGGGCAGCAGCGCGGGGAACTGGATCTCCTGCGCGCCGATCGCGTCCATCTCCTCGCGGACGACGCGCTCGACGTTGCGCAGCACGCGCATGCCCAGCGGCAGCCAGGAGTAGCCGCCCGGGGCGACGCGGCGGACGTACCCGGCGCGGACCAGCAGCTTGTGGCTGGGCACCTCGGCGTCCGCCGGGTCCTCGCGCAGGGTGCGCAGGAACAGCGACGACATCCTGGTGATCACGGCATGGCTCCTTGGGCAAGAGTGGTGCCTGGGAGCGTAGTGAAGCGCCTGCGGCCAGCGCATTCGGGTTACGGCGCATCCGGATCACAGCGCGATCGGATTACAGCGCAGTCGGCTGCGGGGCGGTCGGCTACAGGGCGCCGCCCCGTTCCACCACCCGTGTCTCGGTGACGATCGCGTCGACCAGGTCGGCGGGGGTGACGTCGAAGGCGTAGTTGAGCGCGTGCGTGCCCTCGGGGGCGACCTTGACCCCCGCGAAGTCGGTGACCTCGTCGGCCCCGCGGACCTCGATCGGCACGTCCCGGCCCGTCGCGGTGGCCATGTCCACTGTGGATTCGGGTGCGGCGACGACGAACGGGATGCCCGCCCGCTGTGCCGCCAGCGCCAGGGGATACGTGCCGACCTTGTTCACCACGTCGCCGTTGGCCGCGATGCGGTCGGCGCCCACGACGACGGCGTGCACGAGTCCGTTGGCGATCACCGACGGGCCCGCGGAGTCGGCGACGAGAGTGTGCCGCGCGCCCATGTCGGCCAGCTCCCAGACGGTCAGGCGGGCGCCCTGCAGGAGCGGGCGGGTCTCGTCGGCGTAGACGTGGCCGAGGGAGCCGCGCTCTTGGAGCGCGCGCACCACGCCCAGGGCGGTGCCCCACTCCACGCACGCCAGGGCGCCCGCGTTGCAGTGGGTGTGGATGTTCAGTGGGCCGCGGTGGCGGGCCAGCAGCCAGTCCGCGCCCCGGGAGCCGAGGGCCCGGGTGGCGGCGATGTCGTCGTCGCGGATCGTGAGGGCGGCGGCGAGCATGGCCGCCGGGCCCTCGGGGAGGTGGGCGAGCACGCGGTCCACGCCCCAGGCAAGGTTGACCGCGGTCGGGCGGGCGGCGCGCAGGCGGGCCGCCTGCGCGGGGACATCGCCCGGGGTGGTCGCGGCGGCCAGGGCCACGCCCAGCGCGCCCGCGACGCCGAGGGCGGGGGCGCCGCGGACGGCGAGGGTGGTGATGGCGGTGATCAGCTCGTCGACGGTCCGCAGGTCGAGCACGACGACGTCGTGCGGGAGCCGGGTCTGGTCGATGGCGGTGATGTGGTCGTCGGTCCAGTCCAAGGTGCGCACACCACCCATCTTGGCCGGAAACTGTCGGTGGGTGGGCATAGCGTCCGCGGCCATGAGCATCGAGATCGGCGGCGTGACCCTGGACTGCGCGGACGCGCCGAAACTCGCCGCGTTCTGGACCGCGGCCCTGGACTACGAGGTGGGGACCGACTTCGGCGGCGTCTTCCTGTTCCTGGTGCCGCGCGGCACGAAGCACGGCGAGGCCCAGTACCTGGCGCTGCAACAGGTCGACGAGCCCAGGACGGGCAAGAACCGGCTGCACCTGGACTTCCACTGCGAGGACCGGACCGCCGAGATCGAGCGGCTGGTCGGCTTAGGCGCCAGTGTGCTCGGCGAGCACGTCGTGCCCGGCCTGACCTGGACGATCCTGGCCGACCCCGAGGGCAACGAGTTCTGCGTGGGCTCGACGAACGGCTGAATTACGCTGTCCGGGTGCTCGTGCTGCTACCCCCGTCGGAGACCAAGGCCGATGGCGGCTCCGGCGCGCCCCTGGACCTGGCCGCGCTGTCGTTCCCGGAGCTGACGCCCGTCCGCGACCGGCTGGTGTCCGCGCTGGCCGGGCTCGACCCGGCCGCGGCGCTGTCGCTGCTCGGGCTCTCCGAGCGGCAGGCCGACGAGGTCGGGCGCAACGCCCGGCTGCGGGGTTCGCCGACCATGCCCGCGATCCGGCGGTACACCGGCGTGCTCTACGACGCGTTGGCGTACGGCTCGTTCACGCGTGGGCAGCGATCCAGGGCGGGGCGGCGGCTGGCGGTGGCCTCGGCGCTGTTCGGCGTGCTGCGCGCCGACGACCCGATCCCGGCGTACCGGTTCTCCGGCGGCACGGTGCTGCCCGGGATCGGCGGGCTGCGCGGGGTGTGGCGCGCGGATCTGGAGAAGACGCTGTCGGCGGCCGACGAGCTGGTCGTCGACCTGCGCTCGGGCGCGTACGCGGCGCTGGCGACGGTGCCGCACGCGGTGACCGTGCGGGTGGTCACCGAGGGCGGGGCGACGGTGAGCCACTTCAACAAGGCGCACAAGGGCAGGCTCGCCGCCGCGCTGGCGTGCGCGGCGCGCGAGCCGGGAACCACGCGCGGTCTGGTGTCGATCGCCAAGGCGGCGGGCCTGCGGCTGGTGCCCGCGGGCCCGCGCGCGCTGGACCTGGTCGTGGAGGCGTAGATAAATCGGTTGCCCTCGGCCTCGGCCGGGGTCGAGACTGCACGCATCCGGTGGGAGTCACCGGTGGATCAAGGAGGTGCCGTCATGGGTAATGCCGCCCGGGTGGTCGAGGCACCGACCTGTCCGCCAGCCCCACTCCGCTGACTTCCGCGGTGGGGCACCGAAGACTTCCAGCTTGGAGTACCCACCAGTGCGAGAGCACGATCCCGCCTCCGCCTACGCGGAGGAGTCTTTCGACACCCGCCGTCCGCAGCGCATGCGCAAGCGGCGCTTCGACGACGAGGCCCAGCCCACCCGTTCCGGCAGGCTGACCGAGGCCGAGAAGGAACGCCTCGGCCGCGTCCGCGAGGACACCGGCCCTGAGCTGCCCGAGGGCGCCGACCGCTGGTCGACGTGGCTCGACGCCGAGCAGGGCCCGCACCCGCGGCCCGGCTGGCTGGTCACCGACGCCGCGGCGGCCGACACCGACCTCGGCATCCTCAAGACCGGCAAGGAGGCCGACGTCTACGTCCTGGAACGCGCCGTGCCCGACGGCGCGTCCTGCCTGCTCGCCGCCAAGCGGTACCGCGGCAGCGAGCACCGGATGTTCCACCGCGACGCGGGCTACCTCGAGGGCAGGCGCATGCGCCGCTCCCGCGAGATGCGCGCGATGGCCAACCGCAGCTCCTTCGGCCGCAACCTGATCGCCGAGCAGTGGGCGGTCGCGGAGTTCGCCGCGCTGGCGCGGCTGTGGTCGATCGGCGTCCCGGTGCCGTACCCGGTGCAGCGCGACGGCACCGAGCTGCTGCTGGAGTTCCTCGGCGACGAGGACGGCCAGGCCGCGCCGCGGCTGGCCCAGCTGCGCCCGGAGCCCGACGAGGCCCGCCAGTGGTGGGACCAGCTCGTCGCCGCGCTGGAGCTGCTGGCCGGGGAGGGCATGACCCACGGCGACCTCTCGGCGTACAACCTGCTGGTGCACGAGGGCCACGTCGTGCTGATCGACCTGCCGCAGGTCGTCGACGTGGTGGCCAACCCGGCGGGACGGCAGTACCTGACTCGTGATGTGACGTCCGTCGCTGCCTGGTTCAGGGCCCGCGGGGTGCCAGATTCCCTGGTGGACCCCCTTGTCCTGACCGAGCGGCTGATGGCCGCGGCGGGGATGGAGTGAGCCGGAGCGGCGCCCGCGGCGAACGTGCTCGACTGGGTCGGGTACGCTAACCAGAGCACCATGAGCGGCGGGCGCCGCTCCCTGCCCGGCTAAGCTTGCCGGACCAGCTGAACCACCGCCGCGCTATCGCCGGAAGACCGGCGCGACATCCCGTGCGGCCCGAGATGACACCGACCATGGCGCAAGAAGCGCCGGGCCCGTCCGTGTTCTCCCCCCAAGCCGGGAGTCCTGACGCGACGTGCCAAACGTCCCGAGAGGACCCCGTGCTTAACCCTGAGTTGATCCCTGCCACTTTCGCGTCCCTTGGCCTGCCGACCGAGCTGGTCAGCGCCCTCGCCGCGGCGGGCATCGCGACCCCGTTCCCCGTGCAGGAAGTCACCATCCCCGACGCGCTGGCAGGCCGTGACGTGCTGGGCCGTGCCCGCACCGGCTCCGGCAAGACCCTGGCGTTCGGCCTCCCCATGCTGACCCGCCTCGCCCAGGACGGCCGGGTCCGCCCGCGCCGCCCCCGTGCCCTCGTGCTGGTCCCGACCCGCGAGCTGGCCCTGCAGGTCGTCGACGCGCTGCACCCGATGGCCAGGTCGGTGGGCCTGTCCTGCCGCGCCGCCGTCGGCGGGATGTCGTTCGTCAAGCAGGTGGAGGCGCTGCGCCGCGGGGTCGACCTGCTGGTCGCCACCCCCGGTCGGCTCTCCGACCACGTCCGCCAGGGCACCTGCGAGCTGGGCGACATCGCCTACGTGGCCATCGATGAGGCCGACCAGATGGCCGACATGGGCTTCCTCCCGCAGGTGCGGGAGATCCTCGACCTCGTCGAGCGCTCCGCGCAGGTGCTGCTGTTCTCCGCGACGCTCGACGGTGACGTCGACACGCTGGTGAAGCGCTACCTGAACGACCCGGTCACGCACTCGGTCGTCTCCACCGACTCCGACGTCGCGTCGATGGAGCACCACCTGCTCTTCGTCTCCAAGCAGGACAAGCCCGACGTGGTCGCCGAGATGGCCGCCCGCGACGGCCGCACGATCCTGTTCGTCCGCACCAAGCACCACGTCGACCGCCTGGCCGACAAGCTGCGCTCGGTCGGGGTGTCCGCCGGTGCGCTGCACGGCGGCAAGACCCAGGGCGCGCGCAACCGGGTGCTGAGCCGCTTCAAGGAGGGCAACCTGCCCGTCCTGGTGGCCACCGACGTCGCCGCCCGCGGCATCCACGTCGACGGTGTCAGCCTGGTCGTCCACGTCGACCCGCCCGCGGACTCCAAGGACTACCTGCACCGCGCGGGCCGCACGGCGCGTGCGGGCGAGTCCGGCACGGTCGTCACGGTCGTCACCCACGACCAGCGCCGCACGGTCCTGCGCCTGACCGACCGCGCGGGCGTTTCCCCCAGCACGGCGAAGGTCCGCCCGGGTGATGAGGAGCTGGTGCGCATCACCGGCGCCCGCGTCCCCTCCGGCGTCCCGCTCGGCCCGGACGTGGCCCCGATCTCCGCCACCCGCGGCAGGCGCGGCGACGGCGAGCGCCCCCGCCGCTTCGACGGCGACCGCCCGCGCCGCTTCGAGCGTTCCACCGACCGCTCCCGCGGCGCCCGGTCCGATCGCCCCGCCCGCTTCGGCGGCGAGCGCTCCACCGACCGCCCGGCCAGCTTCAGCGCGGAGCGTCCGGCGGGCTTCAGCGCCGAGCGTCCGGCTGCCGTCGCAGGCGAGCGCCCGGCCCGTTTCGGCGGCGATCGCCCCGCCCGCTTCAGCGGCAACCGCTCCGACGAGCGCCCCAACCGCTTCAGCGGCGAGCGCTCCGGCGGCTTCTCCAGCACCCACCGCTCCGACGACCGCCCGCGCGGCTTCAGCGCCAACCGGCCGAACGACCGCCCCCGCGGCTTCAACGACCGCTCGGACGCGCGCCGTTCGGAAGGCGCTCCCGCCGCTGACGACCGCCCCCGCCGAGCACCTGCCACGTTCGACAGCACCCGCGCAGAGCGGCCCGCCCGGGACGACCGCTACGGCGCGGACCGCCCGGCGAAGTTCGCCAGCGACCGCCGCTTCGGCACCGACCGCCCCGCCAGGGACGACCGGTTCGGCGCGGACCGCCCGGCCAAGTTCGACAGCGACCGCCGCTTCGGCGCGGACCGCTCCGCGCGGTTCGACAACGACCGTCCGAACCGCTACAGCGCCAACCGGGCCGACGACCGCTCCAGCCGGTTCAGCACGGACCGCCCGGCCAGGTTCGACGGCGACCGTCGCTTCGGCACGGACCGTCCCAGCCGCTACGACGCGGGCCGCCCCTCCCGGGCCGACGACCGCTCCAGCCGTTTCGGCGGCAGCGACCGGCGCGCCGAGGGCGGCGGCGACCGTCCCCGCCGCTTCGACAGCGCGGACCGCCCCCGCACCGACGACCGCCCGCGCCGCTTCGACAGCGACCGTCCGCGCCAGTTCACCGGCAACGACCGCCCCAGCCGCTCCGGCGACCAGGGCTCCGGCCGCCCCCAGGGCAAGCGCGACTTCAACGCCGACCGCCCCCGCCGCGTCGAGGCCGACGGCTCCCGCACCACCTACCGTGGCGACGCCCCCAAGCGCGACACCCGCGACAGCCACCGGGTAGACGACCGCGCCCGCAAGCCCCGCCACAGCCAGACCCGCCACGACCGCCCCGCCGACCCCCACCCCCGCGCCACCCCCCGCGGCTGGCGCGAAGGCGACCGCAGGCACAAGAGCAACCGCTAAGCACCACGACGAAAGGGCCGGTCGCCTCCCGCGACCGGCCCTTTCGCTTTGCCCAAAACCCGCCACACCACCACCTGGCGGCCCACACCGAGAACACAGCCTCAACGCGACGAGCAGACACCCTCGCCCATGCGGGCTCTCTCGAATCTCGCGGATGAACGTGCCACTGACCGCAAGGCAGGTCCGAACCCACATCGCGGATTCGGTGACAGTGGCTCAGACACCGGGCCGCCTCCGATATCAATCCGCAAGGTGAAGACGGACACCCTCAAGGTCGAGACGGACAGGGCACCCCACCCAAACATTCGCGGCAAGCCGCCCCAACCCAGGACATCCCCCACCACTCCCTGGGGGGGCTGCCCCGTTCCAGTCTACCGGCGGCAGGGGGCGCGGAGGGTGGTTACCGGCGGGTTGTGGACAACCGGCGCGCCTGTGGATGCGGGTTTGACACGAGGAGCGGCTGCGGGTTAAAGGCCGTCCACAGTGGACGGGAGTTGTGATGCCAGGGCGGCGACCGGGCCGATCACGGTGATCGCGGGTGGGCGCAGGCCCGCGGCGGCGACGTCGTCGGCGACCTTGTCCAAAGTAGACCGCAGGACCCGTTGTGTGGGCATGGTTCCCTCCTGCACCACGGCGACCGGTGTGTCCAGCGGGCGGCCCTCGCGGATGAGGGTGGCGGCGAAGTGGGCCAGCTTGTCGACGCCCATCATCAGGACGATCGTTCCCCGCAGCCTGCCCAAGGCGGCCCAGTCCGTCAGCGAGGCCGGGTCGTCGGGGCCCACGTGGCCGGAGACCACCACCACCTCGTGGGCGACGCCCCGGTGGGTGACCGGGACGTCCACCAGGGCGGGGACGGAGAAGGCGGAGGTGACGCCGGGGACGACGGTGACCGGGATGCCCGCGGCGGCGACGGCGATGAGTTCCTCGAAGCCGCGGCCGAACAGGTACGGGTCGCCGCCCTTGAGTCGGACGACGAACTTCCCCTCCCGCGCGTGGGAGATGAGGGCGTCGTTGATGGCCTGCTGGGTGGCGGCGCGCCCGTAGGGGATCTTCGCCGCGTCGATGACCAGGACCGACGGGGGCAGTTCGTCGAGCAGGTCGCGGGGGCCGAGGCGGTCGGCCACGACGACGTCGGCGCGGGCCAGGAGCCTGCGCCCGCGCACGGTGATCAGCTCGGGATCGCCGGGCCCGCCGCCGACCAGGGCGACGCCGGTGAGGCTGGAGGCGCGGTCGTCGACGGCGCCCGAGCGCAGGGCCGAGAGGAGCCCGTCGCGGACGAGGGCCGAGCGGGCGTGGTCGCCGCCCGCCAGGACGCCGACCAGGAGGCCGTCGTAGGACCCGGTCGCCGGGGTCACCGCCGACCCCTGCGAGCCCGCGTCCGCGCGCACGCAGAACACCCGCCGCCGCTCCGCCTCCGCCGACACCTCCGCGTTGACGGCGTCGTCGGAGGTGCAGGTCAGCACGTACCACGCCTCGGCGAGGTCGCCGTCGGCGTACGGGCGGGCCAGCCAGGTGATCTCGCCCGCGTCCGCCATCGCCTGGACGGACGGGGTCACCGCGGGGGACACCACGACGATCCGCGCGCCCGTGGCGATGAGCTTCGGCAGCCTGCGCTGGGCCACGATCCCGCCGCCGACCACGACCACGCGCCGGTCCGCGAGGTCGAGTCCGACCAGGTAGTGCTGTTCAACCATGGCGACAAGCATGCCCGGTCCCCCGCCGGGGACCGCAGCCCGACACCGGTCAGTGTGACGGAGGCGGCATGTCGGCGACGACGACGCGGTAGCCGACGCCGCGGACGGACTCCACGCCGACGCCGGGGGCCGTCTCCCGCAGCGACCGCCGCAAGCGCTTGACCGCCGAGACGACCGCCTGGCTGTCGCCGACGTACGTCCGCCCCCACACCTGCACGGTGAGGTCGGCGAACGACCAGACCCGGCCGGGGTCGCCCACGAGCGCGAACAGCAGGTCGAAGTCCCGGGCCGAGAGCGGCACGGCCACGCCCCGCCAGGTGGCCTCCCGCAGCTCGGCGTCGAGGCGGAGTTTGCCGCACTCCACCACCCGGTGCGGGGCCGCGACCGGCTGGTGGGCGAAGGCCGAGCGCAGGGCGTGCGCGTCGGGAACGTAGAGCAGGGCAACCCGGCTGCCACCGGCCTCGGCGATCGCGGCCAACTGGTCCGCGCTGGTGCCAACGCAGACCACCAAGGGTAACTCCGAGCCGTCAACCGAACGGAGAACCGTCACACACACCCCCATGTCGAGCAAATGTCAGTCCCTTATGACAACCGTCGCGTGAGCGGTTGCTTCGTTACAGGAAACGCGGTCGAACGACCGCGAATCGACCCGATACCGCCCCTGGAAATTCCTTCACCGGACACCCCGGTATCCGGCAGCGTCGGAGGGGAACCGGTGGTCATCGCACGACTACCGGAGGTAACACGCGCGCGACCCCCTGCCGCGCGCGGGATGGGAGCTACCCGCTTTGTCTCCACGACCCCACCGCGCCCGCGGGCGGACCTGGCTGGCCGCGGCTACCGCCGCGCTCACCGCGTCCAGTCTGCTGGCCACCCCCGCCCTCGCCGCGCAGGCGGACACCAAGATCGAAGCGTCCGTCCTGCAGGCGCTCGACACCAAGGACAGCACCGACTTCTGGGTGCTGTTCAGCGAGCAGGCCGATCTCGAACCCGCCACCAAGATCTCCGACTGGAGCGCCCGGGGCCAGGCCGTCCTCGACGCCCTGCGCGGCACCGCCGACCGCAGCCAGGCGGCGGTGCGCGCCAGCCTGACCGCGGGCAAGGTCGACTTCCAGCCCTACTTCATCGCCAACGCCCTGCAGGTGCGCGGTGGGTCGCAGGCGCTGGCCGAGTCGCTGGCCAAGCGCGGTGAGGTCAAGCAGATCCTCGCCCCGCGCACCTATTCCCTGCCCGAGCTGATGCCGGGCACCGCGCAGGCCACCGTGGACGCGGTGGAGTGGGGCGTGGCCGCGATCAACGCCGACGACGCGTGGGCGGACTTCGGCACCCGCGGCGAGGGCATCGTGGTCGGCAACATCGACTCCGGCGTCCAGTTCGACCACCCGGCGCTGGTCGGGAAGTACCGCGGCAACAACGGCGGGGTGTTCGACCACCAGTACAACTGGTTCGACCCCTCCAACGTCTGCCCGACCGCGGCGCCGTGCGACAACAACGGCCACGGCACGCACACGATGGGCACGATGGTCGGGGCCGACGGCGCCAACCAGATCGGCGTCGCGCCGGGCGCGCGGTGGATCGCGGCCAAGGGCTGCGAGTCCAGCGGCTGCTCGGAGGCCGCGCTGTTGGGCTCCGGCCAGTGGATGCTGGCCCCGACCGACGCCGCCGGGCAGAACCCGCGCCCGGACATGCGCCCGCACATCGTGAACAACTCCTGGGGCTCGTCGAACGGGGCCACGATCGACCCGTGGTACCGCGCGACCGTGCAGGCGTGGCGCGCGGCGGGCATCTTCCCGTCGTTCTCCAACGGCAACTCCGGTCCGGGCTGCAACACCTCGGGCTCGCCGGGTGACAACGTGGAGTCCTACGCCTCGGGCGCCTACGACGTCAACGGCGCCATCGCCTCCTTCTCCAGCCGCGGTCCCGGCGAGAACGGCGACATCAAGCCGAACCTCGCCGCGCCGGGCGTCAACGTCCGCTCGTCCCTGCCGGGCAACGGGTACGGCGCCAACAACGGCACCTCGATGGCCGCCCCGCACACCTCGGCGACGGTCGCCCTGATGTGGTCGGCGGCGCCGACGCTGCTCGGCGACATCACCCGCACCGCCGAGCTGCTCGACGACTCCGCCGTCGACACCAACAACCTGACCTGCGGCGGCACGGCCGACGACAACCACGTCTTCGGCGAGGGCAAGCTCAACGCGCACGCCGCGGTCGACCGGTCCCCGCGCGGCCCGGTCGGCACCCTGGCGGGCGCGGTGACCGACGCGGCCACCGGCACTCCGGTCGCGAACGCGCGCGTCACGGTGACCGGCCCGAGCAACCGCACCCTGTCCACCGGCCCCAACGGCGCCTTCACCTCGACGCTGCCGGTCGGCGACTACGCGCTCGAGGGCAGCGCGTTCGGCTACGGGCAGGCCACCGGCACCGCGACCGTCGCCGAGAACGAGACGGTCACGGTGAACCTGGCGCTGCCGCCGGTCGCCCGCCACGCCGTCACCGGCGTGGTCCGCAACGCCCAGGGCGGCCCGGTCGCGAACGCGACCGTGCAGATCACGGGCACCCCGC
Organism: Actinokineospora lacus; assembly: GCF_053813445.1. Lineage (NCBI taxonomy): Bacteria > Bacillati > Actinomycetota > Actinomycetes > Pseudonocardiales > Pseudonocardiaceae > Actinokineospora > Actinokineospora lacus. Next base: position 715,883 of record NZ_JBQERA010000002.1, on the reverse strand, counting down.
TGGCCGCGGCCACCACCAACGCCCAGGGCGCCTACACCATCAGTGACGTCCCCGAGGGCACCTACCAGGTCCGCGCGACCGCGGGCGGCTGCAACGACCCGCGCCAGGTGGAGCTGGTGGTCGACGGGGCGGAGACGCTGAACATCGAGCTGCCCAGCCGGGGTGACTCCTTCGGCCACTACTGCGTGCTCGAACCGTCGTCCTATGTAGAGGGTGACACGGCGCTCGCGCTGACCGGCGACGACCAGGCCGCCTCGGTCACCATGCCGTTCGACTTCTTCTACTACGGCAACACCTACCGGGAAGCGCACGTGACCACCAACGGCCACGTCAACTTCCTGGCCCGCAGCACGTCCTTCAGCAACGTCGGGCTGCCCGCCTCGGGCGCGCCCAACGCGGCGATCTACCCGTTCTGGGACGACCTGCTCATCGACGCCCAGGGCCAGGTGATGACCAAGACCACCGGCGCGGCGCCCAACCGGGCGTTCACCGTCGAGTGGCGCAACGCGACGTTCTACCAGGCCACCACGACCCGCATCGACGTGTCGGTGACCCTGTCGGAGAACGGCGAGATCGCCATGAGCTACCGCGGCCTCGACCCGGCCGTGCCGCGCGAGACCGGCAACTCGGCCACCGTCGGCATCGAGAACGCCACCGGGACCGTGGCGCTGCAGTACTCGCTGAACGCGCCGAGCCTGTCCAACGACACCACGATCCGGTTCAAGGTGCCCCCGTCCGGGGTGCTCTCCGGGGAGGTCACCGACGCCAACGACCGCGGCGCGGTCGAGGGCGCGAGCGTCAAGGTGCTGCGCGGGACGTCGACGGTGGCCACAATCACCACCGACGCCGACGGCCGCTACGCGCTGCGCCTGCTGGCGGGCGACTACACCGTCGAGGTGACCAAGGCGAACTACGTCACGGCCACCGAGACGCTGACCGTCAGCGGTGAGCTGGCCGCCAACTTCGCCCTGCACACCCCGAGGGCGGAGCTGACCGGCGGGCCGCTGTTCTTCCTCGGTGAGGCCGGACAGCTGCGCGGGGCCACGGTGAACCTGGCCAGCACCAGCGAGCTGGCGCTGGACTACACCCTGGCCGACGGCGCGTCGTGGCTGTGGGCGGTGCCGGGTTCGGCGTCGCTGGCGCCCGGGCGCACGCAGCCCATCACCGTGCGCGTCGACCCGTCGGGGCTGGCCCCCGGCGTGCACAAGGCCGACGTGACGCTGACGACCAACGCCGGGCGGACCCCGACGCTGACCATCCCGGTCACGCTCGTGGTTCCGGCCTACCGCAAGGGAATCGACGTGGGCGGCGGGCAGCACACCGACCGCGACCTCGACGTCTGGGCCGGTGACCAGGCGTGGACGCCGGGCGGCTTCGGCCACCTCAGCGCGGGACCGGTGGTGACCAGCAAGAAGGACATCGCGGGCACCGACGACGACGTGCTGTTCCAGTCCCAGCGGGAGAGCCCGGGCGGCTACCGGTTCGACAGCCTGCCCGCGGGCACGTACCAGGTCGAGCTGGGCTTCGCCGAGCTGCGCGCGGGCTTCGTCCCCGGCCGCCGCGTCTTCGACGTGTCGGTCAACGGGACGAAGGTGCTGCCGGGCTACGACATCGCCGCCAGCGCCGGCGTGCTGACCGCGGACACCCATGAGTTCTGGGTGACCGTGCCCGAGGGCGGCTCGATCGCCGTGGAGCTGACCGCGCTGCGCGGCAAGAGCGTCCCGGTGATCAACGCCCTGCGCGTGACGCACCGACCGGACCGGGCGAGCTAGCCCGATCCGCGTGGACAGCAGCCCCCCGGTCTCGCCGCCGGGGGGCTGCTGTCACCCGGAAGGGAAGTGATCTCCGCTGGTAGTGTCGGTTTTGCGCACTTCAGCGACACTTGGAGGAATCCACCCATGTTCAAGCGCATGCTTGCCGCCTTCGGGGTCGGCGGGCCGTCGGTCGACACCGTGCTCGACACGCCCGCGGTGATGCCCGGCCAGCCCGTGCGCGGGCAGGTCCGCATCTCCGGTGGCAGCAACGAGGTCACCATCGACCAGATCGCGCTGTCGCTGGTCACCCGCGCCGAGGCGGAGCACGGCGGCCACGAGGCGCACGGCCAGGCCGAGTTCCACCGCGTCGTCATCCAGCAGGGCGTGCGGGTGCCCGCCAACCAGCAGCTGAACATCCCGTTCGAGTTCGCCGTGCCGTGGGAGTCGCCGATCACCGCGGTGGGGGCGAGCGCGCTGCCCGGCATGGTCGTCGGCGTCCGCACCGAGCTGGTGATCTCCGGCGCGCCGGACAAGGGCGACCTCGACGCCCTGGCGATTGCCCCGCTGCCCTCGCAGGACCGGGTGCTGGAGGCGTTCGGGCAGCTGGGCTTCCAGTTCCGCTCCGCCGACGTCGAGATCGGCAGGCTGCACGGCGTGCCGCAGTCGCTCGGCTTCTACCAGGAGATCGAGTTCTTCCCGCCCGGCCAGTACGCGGGCCGGATCAACGAGGTCGAGCTGACCTTCGTGGCCACGCCCGCGGAGCTGTACGTGATCCTGGAGGCCGACAAGCGCGGTGGTTTCCTGAGCGCGGGCGGGGACAGCTTCGGCCACTTCCGGATGTCGCACCAGGAGGCCGAGGCCACCGACTGGGCCCCGATCATCGACGGCTGGCTGGCGCGGACCGTCCAGGGCCGCCCGGCCAACCCGGCCTTCGGCGGGTACCCCGGTCAGCACGGGCACCCCGGCCAGCACGGCCACCACGGTCACCAGCGGCGCGGTCCCGGCATGGGCGCGGTCGTGGGCGGCGCGGCCGCGGGCATGGTCGGCGGCATGATCATCGGCGACATGATGAGCGACATGGGCGACGACGGCGGCGGCGAGGACTTCGGCGGCGAGGAGTAGCGGCTGCTGGCGCGGCGGGGTGGTCTGGACTACCCCGCCGTGCGCCAGAGGCCCTCGATGCCCTCGGTGCGGCAGCGGTGGTCGACGTAGAGCAGCGCGTGCAGGGCCAGCGTCGGCGGTGTCACCACGGTCCCGACGACGATCGCCGCCAGCGCGCTCGCGAACATCCCGCCCCCGCCGATCGTCTCGACCAGCACCGAGAGCAGCGAGCCCGCGAGCGCGGCGATGAGCACCACGCCCAGCACCCGCCACCACCCGGCCGGCGGGCCGTGCACCAGCGCGCGGGAGCGGACCAGCGCCGCGGGCGGCGAGAGGTTCTCCACCACCACCAGCGACGGCGCGAACAGCAGCGCCACCGCCAAGTACAGGATCAGGACGAACAGCGGCAGCACCAGCAGGGGGCCGAACAGCGGGCTCGCCAGCATGACCAGCGCCGCCACGGCCGCGACCCCGCCGATGAGCACCCCGGTCAGCGCCAGCACGCCGAGCAGCGCGGGCAGCCTGGGCGATCCGGCCCGCAGCGCGGCCACCGCGCCCATCGAGTGGCCGAACACCGCCCGCGGCACCACCGTGTTCACCACGGCTTCCAGCACCACCGCGACCACGCTCACGACGACAATCCTGATCATCGCGGCGAGAAGCGGCGTCAGGTCCAGCTCGCCTCCGAGGTCCGCGGGCCCGGGAACCTCGCCGAGGGTGAGCACCAGCACCGCCCACACGGCCAGCTCCGACAGCACCGCGACCACGAGGCCGACGCCGAGCAGGGCGGCGGGATTGCGCCGCACCGCGTCGATCGCGCCCCGCAGCAGGTCGGGCACCGTCAGCGGCCGCAGCGGGACGATCCCCAGCCGCAGGGCCGGGTCAGTGGGGTCGGCGACCCCGGACTGCTCGTTCATACCCCTCCCTCGCCGTGCGCGGGAGGAACGCTACAGGTGGCTGCCGACGAACTTCAGGGCCTCCGGGAGAATGGCGCGCCAGTACGCCGCGTCGTGCCCGCCCGGGGTCCACTTGGCCTCCGCGGCGCCCACCTTCCGGGCGAACTCCTTGGCCGGGTCGAGGAAGCCGTTGTCCTCGGCGCCGCACCAGAGGCCGATCGCCAGGTTGGAGTACTCGGCGGTGTGCCGCAGCGGCTCACTGGCCTCCCACTGCGCCCGGTTCTCGTAGTCGCGCGAGCTCAGCGCCGAGGGCCAGTCCTCGTACAGCGTCGGGCTGATCGCGGCGACAGCGGCGATGCCCTGCGCGCGGACGTAGTTGAGCGCGCCCGCCCCGCCCTCGCCGATGCCGATCGCGGCGAACGGCGTGCTGGCGAGGTCGTGGTACTCCAGCCAGTTGGGCATGTCCTCCTCGAGCATCCGCAGCGGCTCGTCGTCCTTGTTGCCCACCCAGTTGCCGCCGTCGGCGGCCACCACGGCGAACGGCGCGCTGGTGTAGCGCACCAGCTCGGTCAGCATGTCGGGCACCTTGAGCTCGAGCAGGCTCCGGGCCCCGCCGATCTTCGTTGGCAGCGCGACGCACACCGGGATGGGGCCCGGCGGGACACCGGCGGGCCGGATGATCACCAGATCGACGTCGCGGTACCGTCCCACCGACAGGTTCCGCACGGTGGTGACCGGCTGGGCGGTCGAGGTCGGCGGCTTGGTCAGCATGAGGTCGCCGCCCGGGTCGGTCTTCGGCGCCTCGCCCTGGCAGCCGGTCAGCAGGCCCGCGCCCAACCCCAGCCCGCCCAGCAGGGCGGCCCGGCGGGACAGCCGGACAGTTCGCGCAGTGTTCACAAGTTCTCCGCTCGTCACGGACCTTCGAGCGATCCTAGGGGGCTACCGGTGGGATGGGGCCAGTACCTCGGACAAACGTCACTATTGGGGAGCGCTCTCCCATCCGAATCCCATAACCGGTACGGACAACTTGCCCACAAGCTGGACAGATTGATCCATTCGGCCTAGTCAACATGGTCCGTTCAGTCCCGGATTCCCCACAGCAGGAAGGAAGACTCCCCGGGCAGGACCCGGCTCTCGCACAGCGGCGCGGCGGTGAACTGGGAGCCATGCACGTGATAACCGGCGTCCGACAGCGTCGACCAGACGGCCTTGAGGGTGTCCAGCTCGGACACCAGCACCACCACCCGCGCCGCGCCGACCCCGGCGCAGGCGCGCACCAGCTCCGGCCGCGCGTGGCGGAGGAAGACCGCGTCGGGTCGGGGAAGCCTCCCGAGATGGCGCTCCTCGTCCTCCAGCCGCACCTCCACGCCGTGCGCCCCCGCGTTGGCCACGATCCGCACGCACAGCGCCGCGTCCCCCTCCACCGCGATCACCGCCGCTCCCAGCAAGGCGGCCCCGATCCCCACCGCCCCTTCCTGGGCGCGGACGTCCCACACCAGCAGCCCCGGACGCGGCGCCAGCCGCGCCAGGACGACCGCCCGCACATCCTCGGGGATGCCAACGCCTTCGCGGGTGGCGAACGCGGCCGCTGACGGCGCCCAGCCCGCTTTGGCGGGCGTCGGCTCCCCGCCCGCGATCCACCTCCGCTCACCCTGGGCGTCCAGAGATCCCAGGCACAGCAACAGGTTCGGTGTCCGCCATGCTTTCCGCGACGCTTCGGAGGCGTCCACAATGGATAGTTTTTCGTTCCCGCCGACGTCTTCGAGGACCGCGAGGTACCGGTGCCAGCCGTCCAGCTCGCGCGCCAACTCCGCCGGTCCCGCCCGGGGCGCGGTCAACACCGCGACCGCGGGGCGCGCCCGGCAGACGTTGACCGCCTGCCGGAAATCCCGCCCGTGCCCGCTGACCACGGTGATGTCGTCCCAGGGCCGCTTGACCATGGCGGCGAGTCTGGCCACATCGGACACTCCGGGTACCACGGTTACCGGCAGTCCGGCCTGCCGCAACTCCCTCAGCACGCCGAAGTAGCCCGGGTCTCCCGCCGCCAGCACGACCACGGCCTCCCCAGTCCGCACGGCCGCGCCGATCTTGTCCACAACCGACTCATCGATCCCGCACGGTCCCACCTCGACCACGCTCGCCGCCCCCGGCGCGTGCTCCTGGACCACTGCGCGAACGCCCACCACCACGTCCGCCTTGGCCACGACCTCACCGGCACCCGGGGGCAGCCCGCCCACCCCGACACCGATCACGGCCACCGACGCCATCATGGGCCCATTCGACCACGCGGACGTCCGGGAAATACAGACCTCAGGCCCGAACCGGACCGCCGCGGGCGTGGACTTCCCTGCCCACCACGCCTCCCCCGACGCCGGGACGGCTCGTGGTCCGCGCTCTGTGCCGCCGTGCCGCGGCTTTCGACAACGCGCGGCTCAGCAAGGGACCGCTAGGGCTTTTTGGTCGTGCGCTTGGGGTTGGAGCGGGTGGAGCGCTTGGGCTGGGAGCGGGTGGGCTTGGCGCCGGAGGGCGCGCTCATGCGGGCGTGCGGGCGCTCGGGGTTCGCGCTTTGCTCGGGAGAGGCGGTGTCCCGGTCCGCAGTGGCCGCGTAATGGCTGTCCGGAGTGCCGGAGCGGTACTGGGTGCTGGAGCGGTACTGGCTGCTCGCACCGGGGTGGTCCGGGTGCTCGCCAGTGGAGGCGGACTCGGTGGGGTCGGCGGGTAGGGCATCGGCGGGGGTGGACTCGGCGCGACTGGTGGTCGAGGCGCCAGTCGAAGTGGACCCAGTTGAGGTGAACCCAGTTGAGGTGGACCCGGTGGGGCTGGGCACGGCGGTGAGCGCCGAGTCGAGGGCAGCCGGGTCGGTGGTCACCAAGTCAGGGGCCGCCGAGTCAGAGGCCGCCGAGTCAGGGGCCGCCGAGTCAGGGGCCGTGGGGTCGGTGACCGTCGAACCGCTGGCCGTGGGGTCGGCACCCGCGGGGCCGGTGATCGCCGAGTCAGGGACTGCCGAGTCGGGGACCGCCGAGTCGGGCGCCGTGGGGTCGGGGGCCGTGGGGTTGAGGGCCGAGGGGTTGGGCTCGGCGCGGCGGGGCCAGGTGCGGCGGGCGTCGACAGGGCGGGTGCGGCGGGGGGTGTCGACAGGGCGGGTGCGCCAGGAGCGGGTGGTCTTGCGCGGCGGGTCGTCGGTCTGGGTGCGGGGCTTGCCGTCCTCGCGCAGCGGTTCGCCGATGAGGAACAGGGCGTTGCGCCAGAGGTTGTGCTTCTTGACCTCGGCCACCAACTCGCCGACCGTGGTGCGGATGAGGGTTTCCCCGGCCCGGCTGGTCTTGTCGGCGACGACCGCCGGGGTGGCGGTGGGGACGCCCGCGGCCACCAGCGCCTCGACGAGGTCGGCGGTGCGGGCGGCGGGGGCGCGCACGGCCAGCGCGCGGTCCGGCCCGGCCAGCGCGCGGACGGTGGTGAAGTCGGTTTCCACGGTGGTGACGGCCAGCGGGGCGCCCGCTTCGGTCAGCGTGGCGCCCACCGCGCCCGCGGCGGCCGAGATCGCGGAGACCCCGGGGACGACCTCGACGTCCAACCCGAGGCGGGCGCACACGTCCAACTGGTCGCGCAGCCGGGTGGACAGGGCCGGGTCGCCGGTGACCAGGCGGACGGCGCGGGCGTTGGCGCCCGCGACGCGGCGGTAGTGCTCGGCCAGCTCGTCCGGGCCGAGGCGGGCGCAGTCGACGAGTTCGGCGTTGGTGTGCGCGCGCAGCCAGGTCGTGTCGATCACCCCGGCCGGGTACAGGATGAGGTCCGCGTCGGCGATCCGCTGGGCCCCGCGCAGGGTCAGCAGGTCGGCAGCGCCCGGTCCGGCTCCCACGAAACTCACCGTGCCACGCATTGCCCGACCGTATCGTCCGGCGCGGCACCGACCCGGACGCGGGTGGGCGGCACCGGCGGTGCGAGACTCGCGGGCGTGACTCCCGACGCTTCCACCCCCGGCGAGGCGGCGTTCGCCTGGCTGGACGCGCACGCCGAGGACCGCCGCAAGGCCGGTCTCAGCAGGCAGTTGCGGCCCCGCAGGCCCGACGACAGCGGGCTGGACCTCGCGGGCAACGACTACCTCGGCCTCGCCCGCGACAAGCGCGTCACCGGGGCCTCCGCCGCCGCGGCGCTGCGCTGGGGCGCGGGGTCCACCGGGTCGCGGCTGGTCACCGGCAGCACGGAGCTGCACAGCGAGCTGGAGTACGAGCTGGCCCGCTTCTGCGGGACCCAGGCCGCGCTGGTGTTCTCCTCGGGCTTCGCCGCCAACCTCGGCGCGGTGACGGCGCTCTCGGGCCGCGCCTGCGCCATCGTCACCGACTCGGCCATCCACGCCTCGCTGATCGACGGGTGCAGGCTCTCCCGCGCCGAGATCGCCGTCGTGGGCCACACCGACCCGGCGGCGGTCGAGCGGGCGCTGGCCACCCGCCGCACCGAGCGGGCCGTGGTCGTGACCGACACGGTGTTCTCCGTCGACGGCGACCTCGCCCCGCTGCCGGAGCTGATCACCGCCTGCCGGGCCCACGGCGCCGGGCTGATCGCCGACGACGCGCACGGGCTCGGCGTCATGGGCGAGGGCGGCCGGGGGGCCGTGCACGCCGCCGGGCTGGCGGGCGCCCCGGACGTGGTCACCACCATCACGCTGTCGAAGGCGCTGGGCGCGCAAGGCGGCGCCGTCCTCGGGCCACGACGGGTGATCCGGCACTTGGTGGAGAACGCCCGCAGCTTCATCTTCGACACCGGCCTGGCACCCGGCAGCGCGGCGGCGGCGCTGGCGGCGCTCTCCGTGCTCAAGGACGAGCCCGAGCGGCCCGAGCGGGTCCGCGCGGTCGCCGCCGACCTCGCCGAGCGGCTGCGCGCGGCCGGGCTGGCCGCCAGCGAGCCCGAGGCCGCCGTGGTGTCGGTGCGCGCGCCGTCACCGGAGGCGGCGCTGCGCTGGTCCGAGGACTGCCGCGCGGCCGGTGTCTGGGTGGGCTGCTTCCGGCCGCCGTCGGTGCCCGACCAGATCTCCCGGCTGCGCCTGACCGCCCGCGCCGACCTCACCGAGGCCGACATCGCCCGCGCGGTCCAGGTGATCACCGAGCACGCGCCCCGCTAGCGCGTCTGCGCATGGTGATGTGGGGGATGCCGTCGTCGAGGTACCGCTCCCCCTCGGGCACGTAGCCGAACCGCGCGTACAGGCCCTGGGCCTGGACCTGGGCGCCGAGCACGCTCTCCGCCCCGCCGATGCGCTCCACCGCGGCGGCCATCAGCCGCGCGCCGACGCCGGTGCCGCGCGCGGCCAGCGCCGTGCACACCCGGCCGACCCGCACGACGCCGCCGGGTTCGGCGAGCAGCCGCAGGCAGCCGAGGAACTCCTCGCCGGGGCGCCACCACACGTGGACGGTGCTCGGCAGCAGGTCGCGCCCGTCCAACTCCGGGTATGGGCACTCCTGCTCGACCACGAAGACGTCCACCCGCAGCGTGAGCAGGCCGTAGAGGTCGGGGACGGTCAGGTCGGTTCCAGCGGCGACGTGAAGCACGCCCCCGGTGATACCACGTCAGGAAGTCGGCGGCGGCGTGGACGTGGTGGTCGGGGTGGGCTGCTCCGGAGCCGCGTCGACCACGGCGGCGATGTCCGGGGTGTAGGTGGAGACCCGGGTGTACACCCCGGGCTTGCCGGGGGCCGCGCAGCCCTCGCCCCACGACGCCAGGCCGACCAGGGTGCCCTTGACGATCAGCGGCCCGCCGGAGTCGCCCTGGCAGGTGTCGACGCCGCCCTCGGGCAGGCCCGCGCAGACCATGGGCTTCGGGGAGAACGGCCCGTAGGCGGTGGCGCAGTCGGCGTCGGCGTAGATCGGGACCTGCGCCTTGAGCAGGTAGCGCGAACTCGCCCCGCCCTCGGCGACCCGGCCCCAGCCGAGGATGGTCGCGGGCGTGCCCGCGGCGTAGGAGGCGGTGTCGTCGGCCTCGGCGATGGGCAGCAGGCGGTACGGCAGCGACGCGGCGAGGGTCAGCACCGCCACGTCGGCGCCCTCGGTGACGCTGCGGTAGTCCGGGTGCACCCACACCGCCGACACCGTGGCGACGATGCCGTCGGCGGCCTGCTTGTCCTCGCGGCCCGCCACCACGCGGAGGTCGGAGGCGGCCATGGCGCCCGCGCAGTGCGCGGCGGTGACGACCTTCGTCGGCGCGACGAGCGTGCCGCCGCAGAACTGGTGGCCGTCGGCGGTGGCCAGGTAGACCATGTAGGGGTGCTCGGTGATCGACGCCCGGGTCCCGCCGACGACCTGCACCCGCGCCTCGGCGGCGAACTGCGCGAACATCGCGGCCAGGACCGCCAACGCGGCGGCCGCCCCCAGAACCCGGCGTGTCGTTCCGCGCATGGCGATGTCTCCTGTCCGAACCGACCTGGCAACGGTCTGTGCCCCTCTTTTCACGCTAGGTCAACGGGGCCTCCCGGGATAGCGACGCCTTGTCGCTCGAAAGGGTGGACCTTCGCCGCCGGGGCCGGTGCGGGATGCTGGAACCCGTGCACCGCCGCCTCGTCGCCACCGCCGCCGTCCTGGTCACAGCGCTGGCGGGCTGCACGACACCCGCCGAGCAGCGAGCCGCGCGAGAGTCCACATCGGCCGCCGCGCCGACGGCGAGGCCCACCACCGCGGAACCCCCGGCCACCACCCCGCCCGGCCGGACCACCGCACCACCCGCCCGCACCGGACCGCGGCGCCCGGTCTGGGTGGTCGGCGCCTCGCCGCTGCCGCTGCGTCCCGACGGGTTCGGCCAGGTCCTGCCCACGCCACCGGAACTGGCCAACCGCGCCCTGCCGACCGCCGACCGGCTTCCGCCCCCGCGCTCGACCCGGTTCGAGTCCACCGTCGCCGCCGTGCCCGCCGACGTCCTCCGCCGCAGCACCTGGCGGCGGGAGTGCCCCGTCGGCCGGGACGAGCTGCGCTACCTGACGATGTCCTTCCGCGGCTTCGACGGCCACGCGCACACCGGGGAGATGATCGTGCACGCCACCGTCGCCCAGGACGTCACGACGGTCTTCGCCCGGCTCTACGACATCGGCTTCCCCATTGAGGAGATGCGGGTCACCGCGGCGCCGGAGCTGGACCTGCGCCCCACCGGCGACGGCAACAACACCACCGCCTTCGTGTGCAGGCCCGCGGTGAACCTCAAGACCTGGTCGGCGCACGCCTCCGGCCTGGCCGTCGACGTCAACCCGTTCTGCAACCCCTACGTCCGCGGCGAGCTGGTCCTGCCGGAACTCGCCTCGTCCTATGTGGACCGGACGTGGGCACGGCCGGGCATGGTCTTCCGCGGCGACGAGGTCGTCCGGGCGTTCGCGGCCATCGGCTGGTCCTGGGGCGGCGACTGGACGTCGCCGCTGGACATCCAGCACTTCACCGCGACCGGGCGCTGATTGAATTCGCCCATGACCGTGGTGAAGTCGATCGCCCTGTTCGTCCTGGCCGCCATCGCCGAGATCGGCGGCGCCTGGCTGGTGTGGCAGGGGGTGCGCGAGGGCCGCGGCTGGCTGTGGGTGCTGGGCGGGGTGCTCGCCCTGGGCGCCTACGGCTTCGCCGCGACGCTGCAGGACGAGGTCCACTTCGGCCGGGTGCTGGCCGCCTACGGCGGGGTGTTCGTCGCGGGCTCGCTGGCCTGGGGCGTGGTCGCCGACGGCTTCCGCCCCGACCGCTACGACATCGCGGGCGCGATCGTCTGCCTGGCGGGCGTCGGCCTGATCATGTACGCCCCCCGAGGCTAGGCCGTGTTTCAGGTGTGGAGCACGGCCTAGTTCGCCGAGGTGCCCTCCTCGCGGGAGCCCGCGCCGAACTTGCTGAAGACCTTGCCCGCCGCGCCGGAGACCATGCCGCCGACGTCGTTGAGGATCTTCACCAGCGGGTCGGTCGAGTTGGCCATGGAGTCCTTGTAGGACTTCGCCGCGCCCCGCAGGTCCTCGGTGAAGTTCGACGACGGGTTGTCCTCGTCGCGGCGCTGGTAGGTGCCCGTCAGGATCTCCCGGTACTCCGCGCTCGCGGCCCACCGCTGCAGCTGCGCGGCGCGCACGACGGCGAACGGGTGGCCCATCCGCTCGACGTTGCGCAGCTTGTGGATGCTGTCGCGGATGTCGTCGACGTTCTCGTACTCGGTGGCCTGCTGCAGGAACGACGGGATGTCGATCTGCGTCAGGTCGGTGCCGCCCGCCAGGTAGACGTGCGTGCGCAGCGCCGCGGCCGGATCCTGCCCGCACAGCAGCCCGGCCCGGTCGCAGGTCAGCTCCGCCTTGCGGAACCACTCGCGCAGCGCGGCGATGACCGCGCGCAGGCCCAGCGCGCCCGCCGGGATGAACGCCACCGTCGCCTGCAGGTTCACCAGGCGGATCAGCAGCGTGCGCAGGACAGCGTGCCCGGAGAGCACGTGCCCCATCTCGTGCCCGATGACGAACCGCAGCGCCTCGGTGTCCAGCGCCTCCACCAGGCCGGTGGTCAGCACGATGAACGGCTCGTCGATGCCGACGGCCATCGCGTTGGCCGACGGGTCGCGCGCGACGAACACGTTCGGCACGACGTCGAGGTCCAGCGTGTCGGCGCACTCCAGGCGCAGCTGGTTGAGCTTCGGGTACTGCTTCTCCCCACCCGGATCGTCGAGGCCAGCGCCATCAGCCGCTCGCCGCGCTCGGGGAACAGCCCCGCGACACCCCTGAGCACGTCGGAGACGCCCGGCACGGCCCGCAGCGCCGCCATGGCCCCCCGGTCGGCGGGGTGCTCGTACGCGCGCGGGCTGATCCGCGTGAAGCGGACCCTGGTCGAACGCGACACCTCGTCGGCACCGTGGTTTTCCTCGGTCATTTCGGCTCCCTCCTGGCCTGCTGATCCCACCCTAGGCCGATTCCCCGGACCGGGTGGTTGTTTGTCCACAGCGAGCGGGCGCCATCCACAGGTCTCTAGGTTCAGCTGGTGAGTGATACCGGGATCTCGGGGCTGATCGCGTTCGCGGGCGGCATGGCGCTGGCCGGGCTGCTCGTGGTGCCCTACATCGCGTGGAGCTACCGCAAGCGCGGCCAACTCGGCCTCGGCCACGCCGTGCTCGCCTTCGGCCTGCTGGTGTACGCCCTGGCCCTGTGGACCTACACGCTGCTGCCGGTCCCGGACACCACCGCGCAGTGGTGCGCCCGCAACGCCGTCGACACACCGCAGCTCGACCCGCTGCGCTTCATCAGGGATTTCCGCGAGGACCAGGTCGGCACCGGACTGCGGGCGGTGCTGAAGAACCCCGCGCTCCTGCAGGTCGTGTTCAACATCGCGCTGTTCGTGCCGATGGGCATGTTCGGCAGGCACATGTTCCGCCGCGGCCTGCCGACGGTCGTCGCCGCCGCCGCGCTGACCTCGCTGTTCATCGAGTTCACCCAGCTCACCGCGGTCTGGGGCCTGTTCTCCTGCCCGTACCGGCTGTTCGATGTGGACGATCTGCTGGCCAACACCGCGGGAGCCGCCCTGGGCTACGGCCTGGCGCCGTTGCTGCGCCTGGTCCCCGGCCAGCGCGTCTCCGCGGAGCCGGGCGAGCCGCGCCCGGTCACCACCGCGCGTCGGCTGCTCGGCATGGTCCTCGACGTCGTGTCGGTGACGGTGCTCGGCGGCCTGCTGTCGGTGGTCGCGAACGTCGTGTGGATCTTCGGGCTCGGCGCCGAGACCGGACCCGAGGGCCTGGACTGGCTTTTCGCCTACGCCATCCCGGTGGGCCTGCTCGTCCTCCTCGTCCCCCTGGCAGGCAACGGCGGCACGTTCGGCCAACGCGTCGTGCTGATCAATCCCGTCGGTCCGGACGGGAAAAAACCCGCTCCAATACGGATGCTGGTCCGGTTCGCGGCCGGTTCCGGAGGCTTCTTCACCCTCAACGCGCTCGGTCTCGGCCTGCCCGCGCTGCTGCTCGTGCTCCTCAGCGCGGTCATGGCGTGGCGCCCGCGCGACCACCGGGGCCTCTCCGGCCTGGTGTCGGGCCTGCGCGTGGTCGACACGCGGGGGCAGGGGGCCCGGACTAGCCTGGTCGCGGAAGATCGACGGCCCGTCTCGGAGGAACCATGAGCCTCGACCGCCCGGTCGCGCCCGACCCGTACGCCCTGCTGCCCGAGGTCGGCTCGTTCGCCGTGACCTCGACCGACGTCAGCGACGGCGCGCTGATGGACAAAGCGCAGGTGCACCCCTCGGCGGGCGGGAAGAACACCTCCCCGCAGCTGGCCTGGAGCGGCGCTCCCGACGGCACCCGCGGCTACGTGGTCACCTGCTTCGACCCCGACGCCCCGATCCCCGGCGGCTTCTGGCATTGGATCGCGGTCAACCTGCCCGCCGACTGCGCCGAGTTGCCCGCGGGCGCGGGCAAGGACGACGACTCGCTGCCCGGCGACGCCTTCCACGTCCGCAACGACATGTCCTCGCGCGACTACGCGGGCGCCGCCCCGCCGCAGGGCGACCAGGACCACCGCTACTACTTCGTCGTGCACGCCGTCGACGTGGACAAGCTCGACGTGGACGAGAACGCCAGCGCCGCCGTGGTCAGCTTCAACCTGGCCTTCCACACCCTGGCCAGGGCCGTCCTCACCCCCGTCTACCGGCACTGAGGAATGCCGGGGCCGGGCGGGAGGGTTGGATGGGGTCGTGCCCCACTATGACCTGGTGATCGTCGGGACCGGCTCCGGCAACTCACTCATCGACTCACGCTTCGACGACTGGGAGATCGCCATCGTCGAGCGCGACCGCTTCGGCGGGACGTGCCTGAACGTCGGCTGCATCCCGACGAAGATGTTCGTCCACGCCGCCGACCTCGCCGCCGTGCCCTCGCACTCCGCGCGGCTCGGCGTGGACACCACGCTGGACGGGGTGCGCTGGGCGGAGATCCGCGACCGGGTCTTCGGCCGCATCGACCCGATCGCCGACAACGGCGCGCAGTACCGGCGCGAGCACCCGGACAACGCCAACGTGACCGTGTACGCGGGCACGGCGCGCTTCACCGGGGAGCGGCGACTCGACGTCGACGGCGAGTCGCTCACCGCCGAGCGGGTCGTGCTGGCCGCGGGCGGTCGCCCGATCGTGCCCGACATCCCCGGGCTGGCCGAGGTCGACTTCCACACCAGCGACACGGTCATGCGCCTGGAGGCGCTGCCCCGGCGCCTGGCGATCCTCGGCGGCGGGTTCATCGCCGCGGAGTTCGCGCACGTGTTCTCCTCCTTCGGCGTGGAGGTCAGCGTCATCGCCCGCTCCGACGGGCTGCTGCGCCACGAGGACCGCGACATCAGCCACCAGTTCACCGAGCTGGCCAAGCAGCGCTGGGACGTGCGCCTGGGCCGCAAGACCGAGCGGGTCGAGCGGCAGGGCGACGGCGTGCGCCTGCACCTGGACAACGGCGAGACCGTGGAGGCCGACCTGCTGCTCGTCGCCGTGGGCCGCACCCCGAACTCCGACCTGCTCGACGCCCCCGCGGGCGGGGTCACGCTCGGCCCCGAGGGCTACGTGCTGGTCGACGCCCATCAGAGGACCAGCGCCGAGGGCGTGTGGGCGCTGGGCGACATCAGCTCCCCGTGGCAGCTCAAGCACGTGGCCAACCACGAGGCCAGGGTGATCAAGCACAACCTGCTCAACCCGGGGAACCCGGTGGAGTCCGACCACCGGTTCGTCCCGCACGCGGTGTTCACCTCCCCGACGATCGCCTCGGTCGGGCTGACGGAGCAGGAGGCCGAGCGGCGCGGCGTGCCCTACGTGGTCGCCACGCAGGCGTACGGCGGCATCGCCTACGGCTGGGCGATGGAGGACACGACCAGCTTCGCCAAGCTCATCGCCGACCCGGAAACCGGGCTGCTGATCGGCGGGCACGTGATTGGTCCACAGGCGGCCACGGTCATCCAGCCGGTGATCCAGGCGATGAGCTTCGGCCTGGACGCCCGGTCGATGGCCCGCGGGCAGTACTGGATTCACCCAGGAATGCCGGAGGTCATCGAGAACGCGCTGCTCAGCCTACCCCTGGCTTGAGTCGCGCTGGATCTTTGCCGACTCCGCGCCGCGGACGCGGTCGGGCATGGCACTCTGGACCCCCACCACTTCCGGGCGTGCGGCGCCGGGGCCGCGCCGGATGGACGTGGTTTGCCGTGTGGCAAATGTCTGAGTGAAAGGACCTCACTGTGCCGCTGGCCACTACCCGCCGGACGGGCTTGGTCGACCAGGTGATCGAGCAGATGCGCTCGGCCATCGCCACCTCGGAGTGGAAGGTCGGCGAGCGCATCCCGACCGAGCCCGAGCTGGTCACCGCCCTCGGCGTCGGCCGCAACACCGTCCGCGAGGCCGTGCGCGCGCTCGCCCACGCCGGGCTGCTGGAGGTCCGCCAGGGCGACGGCACGTTCGTCCGCGCGACCAGCGAGTTCTCCGGCGCCCTGCGCAGGCTGGTGGGCAGCGAGCTGCGCGAGGTCCTCCAGGTCCGGCGGACCCTGGAGGTCGAGGGCGCCCGGCTCGCGGCCCGCAACCGCACCGAGGACGAGCTGCGCGAACTCACCGAACTGCTGACCGAGCGCGAGAAGTCGATGGGGCTGCGCGACTACGAGACCGGCGTGGACAAGGACGCCGCCTTCCACCTCGCGGTCATGCGCTGCTCGCACAACACCCTGCTGGCCGAGCTGTACCAGGGCCTCACCGAGGTGGTGCGCGCCTCGGTGGCGACGACGGTCAGCGACACCCCGCACAAGGCCAACACCGACCACCGCGGCCTGCTGCGCGCGATCGCCGAGCAGGACGCCGAACAGGCCGCGGCCGAAGCGGCGGGCTTCCTCGACGACCTGCTCGCCGAACTGGCCAAAACCGGAACCTGATCTCGACAGGCGCCCGAAGCCCTGAACCACGGCCTAAGGCGCTCCTGGCGGCACGAACGGGAGACCGGAGGGCGCGCCGCCCTCGATCAGCCGCCACACCGCAGCGGTGTCGAGGTGCTCGGCGACCAAGTCGCCGAGCACCTCGACCTGGGCCGAGCGCACCTGCGCGAAGGACACCTGGCCCGCGGTGAACGCCCGGCCCGCCAGGCCCGCCGCCCAGGTCACCAGCTCCCGGCGCACGCCGTCGTTCTCCAGCAGCCCGTGCCAGTGCGTGCCCAGGACCGGCCCGGACACCGCGCCCTCCCCCCTGCCGTCGGGCAGGGTGACCAGCGCGGCGGCGCCGCTGCGGCGCACGGCGCCGTGGTGGATCTCGTACCCGGTGGCCGGGTGCCCGAAGGCGGTGCCCACCGGACGGGCCAGCGTCTTCTCCTCGGCGAACTCCACATCGACGTCCAGCAGCCCGAGCCCGGGAACCGTGCCCGCCGCCGACTCCACCCGGTCATCGATCCGCGCGGCGAGCATCTGGAACCCGCCGCAGATCCCGAGCACTGGCCTGCCCCGGCGGGCGTGCGCGGTGATCGCCTCCGCCAGCCCCTGCGCGCGCAGCCAGGCCAGGTCCGCCACGGTCGACTTCGACCCGGGGATGACCACCAGGTCGGCGTCGGCCAACCCGGCCGGGTCGGTCACGAAGCGCACCGCCACGCCGGGCTCGCACGCCAGCGCCTCCACGTCGGTCGCGTTGGACACCCGGGGCAGCCGCACGGCCGCCACCCGCAGCCACTGCTCCCCCACCGGCGGGGACGGCCGCCCGACCACCCCGTCGGCGGCGTAGGACAGCGAGTCCTCCGCGTCCAGCCACAGGTCCTCCCGCCACGGCAGCACACCCAGCACGTCGCGCCCGGTCAGCCCGCGCAGCTGCCGCAGCCCCGGCTCCAGCAGCGCCGGGTCGCCCCGGAACTTGTTCACCACGAACCCGGCAACCAGCGCCTGGTCGGCGGCGTCGAGCAGGGCCAGCGTCCCGAACAGGTGCGCGAACACCCCGCCCCGGTCGATGTCGCCCACCACGAGCACCGGCAGCCCGGCCGCCCTGGCCAGGCCCATGTTGGCGATGTCGGTCGAGCGCAGGTTGATCTCGGTGGGCGAGCCCGCGCCCTCGCAGACCACGACGTCGTAGGAGGAGCGCAGCCCGGCCAGCGTGTCCAGGACGACCGACATCAGCTCCGCCTTGCGGGACCGGTAGGACAGCGCGGTCGCGGTGCCGACCGGCTTGCCCAGCACCACGACCTGCGAGCTGCGCTCCGACCCCGGCTTGAGCAGCACGGGGTTGAACCGCACGCTCGGCTCCAGGCCCGCGGCGAACGCCTGCAGCGCCTGGGCGCGCCCGATCTCACCGCCCTCGGGGGTCACCACCGAGTTGTTGGACATGTTCTGCGCCTTGAACGGCGCCACCGACACCCCGGACCTGGCCAGCCACCGGCACAGCCCGGCCACGAGCACGCTCTTGCCCGCGTCCGAGGTCGTTCCCGCGACCAGCAGCGCGCCCGCCATCCGCCCGTCCTCTCCCCCACTGTCGGATCGGGGTGCCATCATCGCCGTCATGCCCGCCGCACCCGTCACCGCCGTCCTGGTGCACAGCCCGTACCTCGGCCCGGCCAGCCTGCGCCCGCTGGCCGACGCGCTGGCCGCCCTCGGGCACCCGGCGGTGCTGCCCGACCTGCGGCCCAGTGTGGTCACCCCGCCGGTCCACCAGCGGCTCATCGGCGCCTTCGCCGACGTGATGTCCGACGCCCCGCCACTGGGCCCGATCGTGCTGGTCGGGCACAGCGGGGCCGGGCCGCTGCTGCCCGCCTTCGCCGAGGAGATCGACGACGCGGGCGGGTCGGTGCGCGGCCTGGTGTACCTCGACGCGGGCCTGCCGACGCCGGGCATGAGCTGGCGCGAGACGGTCCCGGCCGAGCTGTACGCGAAGTTCCGCTCGGCCAGCCCCGACGGCCTGCTGCCCCGCTGGCCCGACTGGTTCCCCGGCGAGTTCCCCGACGTCGACCCGGCGCTGTGGGCGGAGATCGCCGAGGAGGCGCCGGAGGTGCCGATCGCCTTCCTCAAGGAGGCGCGCCCGAGCGTGGACTGGGCGGGCCCGTGCGGCTACGTCGCCCTGTCGGGCGCCTACGAGGCCGAGCTGGCCGACGCCCGCGGGCGCGGCTGGCCCGCCGAGGCCCTCGACCTGCACCACCTGGCCGCCGCGACCGACCCCGGGCCGGTGGCCGGCGCGGTGCTGGCGGTCGTGCTGGCTACGGCAGGGTGAGGATCTCCGCGCCGGACTCGGTGACCACGAGGGTGTGCTCGAACTGCGCGGTCCAGCTCTTGTCCTTGGTGGTGACCGTCCAGTCGTCGGGCCAGATGTCGTAGTCGATGCCGCCGAGGGTGATCATCGGCTCGATGGTGAAGGTCATCCCGACCTGCATCTCCGTGGTGACGCTCGGCTCCTCGTAGTGCAGGATCACCAGCCCGCTGTGGAACGCGTGGGCGATGCCGTGCCCGGTGAAGTCGCGCACCACGCCGTAGCCGAAGCGCTTGGCGTAGCTCTCGATCACCCGGCCGATGACGTTGAGCGCGCGGCCGGGCCGGACGGCCTTGATGGCCCGCATCGTGGCCTCGTGCGTGCGCTCGACCAGCAGCCGCGCCTCCTCGCTGACCTCGCCCGCGAGGAAGGTGGCGTTGGTGTCGCCGTGCACGCCGCCGACGAACGCGGTGACGTCGATGTTGACGATGTCGCCGTCCTCGATCAGCGTCGAGTCGGGGATGCCGTGGCAGATCACCTCGTTGAGGGACACACAGCACGACTTGGGGAAGTTCCGGTAGCCCAGGGTGGAGGGGTAGGCGCCGTGGTCGAGCAGGAACTCGTGGATGACGGCGTCGATGTCGTCGGTGCTCGCCCCCGGCTTGACCGCCTCGCCGCCGACGGCCAGCGCCTGCGCGGCGATCCGGCCCGCCACCCGCATGGCCTCGATGGTCTCCGCCGTCTGCACGTAGGAGCCGGTCGGGCGCTTGGGCGCGGGCTTGTCCACGTACTCCGGCCGCGCGATGGCGGGGTGCACGGGGCGGCGCGGCGACTGGACGCCGGGAATCAACGGGGCACGCACGGACATGCCCTCCACCTTAATCAGCCCCCGGCCCGATCAGCCCGCGGCGTCGAGGAAGCGGGCGGTGGCCGCCACCGCGGGGCCGGACTCGCCCGCGTCGGTCACCAGGACGGCCATCGCGAGGTCGCCGCGGTAGCCGACGAACCAGCCGTGCGAGCGCGTGCCGTCGCCGAACTGCGCGGTCCCGGTCTTGCCGCGCACGTCGGGGAACCGGTTCAGCGCGGTGGCGGTGCCCGAGGTCACCACCTCGCGCATCATCTCCCTGACCGGGGTGAGCACCGCGGCGGGCACGGTCTCCGGGGTCAGGTTGGCCTCGGTCGTCACGCCGTCCATCAGCGTCGGCGGGGTGACCCGGCCGGAGACCACGGCCGCGGTGACCACCGCCATGCCGAACGGGCTGGCCACCACCTTGCCCTGGCCGAAGCCGTCCTCAGCCCGCTCGACGATGTCGTCGGCGGGCGGCACCGACCCGGTGATCGTGGTGACCCCCGGGATGACGAAGTCCACCCCGAGGCCCATCCGGACCGCCATGTCGGTGAGGGTCCTCGGCTCCATCTTCACCGCGAGGTCGGCGAAGGTGGTGTTGCAGGAGAACGCGAACGCCGTGCGCAGCGGCACCGTGCCCTTGTCGAAGCGGCCGCTGTTGGGGACGACGCGGCCGTTGATGGTCGTGGTGGGCGGGCAGCCCAGCGGGGTGTTCGCCTGGGCGAGGCCGGAGTCCAGCGCGGCCGCGGCGGTCACGATCTTGAACGTCGAGCCTGGCGGGTAGCGGCCCATGAGGGCCAGCTGGCCCTCCTTGTCCGCCGCGGGGTTCTGCGCCACGGCCAGCACCTCGCCGGTGGAGGGCTGGATGGCCACCAGCATGGCGGGCGTGGCGATGCCCGCCAGCGCCGCCTGCCCGGCCTGCTGGAGGCGCACGCTCAGCACCGTGCGCACCGCGTCGGCGGGCTCGGGCTGCTTGGCGTAGAGCTCCTCCACCTCGGCGCCGGTGCTGTCCACGGTGTGCACGCGCCAGCCCGACTTGCCCTCGACTGCGGCCTCGACCTGCTTGCGGATCGCGGGCACCAGGGTCGGGGCGAACGCCTTGTCCGGGGGGAGCAGCCGCGACTCGTCGGTGAACCGCACCCCGGGCAGGTCGTAGATCGCGGACTTGACGGCCTGGTAGTCGTTCTCCCGCAGCACCACCACGGTGTACGGCTTGCCCGCCGCCTCGGCGACGCCCTTGAGGATGCTCTGCGCGGTGATGGTCTTGTCGATGCCGGACAGCGCCTGCGCGAGCGTGGCGATGCTCGCGTCCGGGTTGTCCGCCTTGGTCTTGTCGAACAGCACCGAGACGACGCGGATCGGGGCCAGCACGGGGGTGCCGTCGCGGTCGAGCACCGGGGCCGTCGCGGGCTGCAGGTTCTCCACGGCCAGCGACTGCCCGGCCGCCAGGCGCGGGTGCAGCACCGTCGGGGTCCAGTGCACCTTCCAGCTGTCCTCGACGCGCCGCAGCTCGAAGGCGGAGTCGTAGGACCACAGCCTGCCCTTGCCCAGGTCCCAGGTCACGGTGTAGGTCGCGGTCGTCGACTCCGCCTCGCCCTGCTGGGTCACCCGGACGACCTGGGCCTGCATGGTGGCGGGCTTGAGCTGGTCGCGGGCCTGGTCCATCAGCGCCTGGGCCGACTCCGGGCTGTCGGTGTGCGAGGCGGCGGTGATGCCGTCGCCACCGGCGAACGCCGCGACGAACTGGTCGGCCACGTCCTGGGGCCCGGAATCCTCGCCGAAGAGGCCGCACGCGGTCAGCGGGAGCACGGCGATCAGGGCGACCGCCAGCGCGGCGGGACGACGGAGTGAGCGCACGGCCCGCAGTATGCCGAACCGGGGGTGACGACCAGGTTGGGGCCGCTCAGAAAAGCACGGTGGCGTACTGCCCCACCTGGGTGAACCCGATCCGGTCGTAGACCGCGCGCGCGGGCGTGTTGTAGGAGTTGACGTACAGGCTGGCGGTGCGGCCGAGGCCCTCGACCAGCCTGCGCACCACCGCGGCAGTGCCCGCGGCGCCCAGGCCCTCGCCGCGCCGCTCGGGGTGCACCCAGACGCCCTGGATCTGCCCGACCGCGCGGGACATGGCCCCGATCTCGGCCTTGAACACGACCTCGGCGCCGTCGAACCGGGCGAACGCCCGGCCCGCGGCGATCAGCTCGGCCACCCTGGCCCGGTAGCCCGCGCCGCCGTCACCGAGGCGCGGGTCGATGCCGACCTCCTCGATGAACATGGCGATCGCGGCGGGCAGGTAGCGGTCGAGCTCGTCGGGCCGCACCGCGCGCACCTTCGGGTCGGGACACACCCGCGGCGGTCCGGAGATGGCCATGAGCGGCTGGTCGTCGCGCACCTCGCGGGCCGGGCCCCAGTCTTGGGCCAGTTCCGACCACATGCCCAGCACCTGCTCGGCGGGCCCGACCAGCGACGAGCACAGCCTGCGGCGGCGCACCGCGCGCTCGGCGAAGGCCCGGATGGCCGAGGGACGCCCCCGCAGGGGCACCAGGTTGGGGCCCGCGAAGCACAGCGCGTCGAGCTTGCCGCCCGCGCGGATTCCGCAGCCCCACAGCTCACCGCCGAGCCGCCACGGATCGACCCCCGCCGCCTCGACCCGCGAGGCGACCATGCAGGACGCGACCTGGTCGGCGGTGAGCACAGCGCGCACCGCCTGGCTGTCCCGCTCGTCGAGCAATCGTGCCCCCGCGAGCCGCAACATTCTTCAAGCGTGCCAGATTCGCCCCGGGCGCGGGGGATGGCAACCTCGAATAGAGCAAGAAATCAGGAGACGGTGACGACCGGGGCCTCGCCGGGCTCCATCTCCTCGGCCAGGCGCATGGCCTCCTCGATCAGGGTCTCCACGATCTGGTGCTCCGGCACGGTCTTGATGACCTCGCCCCGGACGAAGATCTGGCCCTTGCCGTTGCCCGACGCGACACCGAGGTCGGCCTCGCGGGCCTCGCCGGGCCCGTTGACGACGCAGCCCATGACCGCCACCCGCAGCGGCACCTCCATGCCCTCCAGCCCGGCGGTGACCTCGTCGGCGAGCTTGTAGACGTCGACCTGCGCGCGCCCGCACGACGGGCAGGAGACGATCTCCAGCTTGCGCGGGCGCAGGTTCAGCGACTGCAGGATCTGCGTGCCGACCTTGACCTCCTCGACCGGCGGGGCGGACAGCGACACCCGGATCGTGTCGCCGATGCCCTGGCGCAGCAGGGCCCCGAAGGCCACCGCGGACTTGATCGTGCCCTGGAAGGCCGGACCCGCCTCGGTCACACCCAGGTGCAGCGGGTAGTCGCACTGCTCGGCCAGCAGCTCGTAGGCGCGGACCATGACCACCGGGTCGTTGTGCTTGACCGAGATCTTGATGTCGTGGAAGTCGTGCTCGGCGAACAGCGACGCCTCCCACAGCGCGCTCTCCACCAGCGCCTCCGGGGTGGCCTTGCCGTGCTTGGCCATCAGGCGCGGGTCCAGCGACCCGGCGTTGACCCCGATCCGGATGGGCGTGCCGTGGTCGCGGGCCGCCTTGGCGATCTCCTTGACCTTGTCGTCGAACTTCCTGATGTTGCCGGGGTTCACCCGCACCGCGGCGCAGCCTGCCTCGATCGCCGCGAAGACGTAGCGCGGCTGGAAGTGGATGTCGGCGATCACCGGGATCTGCGACTTGCGCGCGATGTCCTTCAGCGCGTCGGCGTCGTCCTGGGACGGGCACGCCACCCGCACGATGTCGCAGCCCGCCGCGGTCAGCTCCGCGATCTGCTGCAGCGTGGCGTTGACGTCGGCGGTCAGCGTGGTCGTCATCGACTGCACCGAGACCGGGTGGTCGCTGCCCACCCCCACGGACCCGACCTGCAGCTGCCGGGTCTTCCGCCGCTCACCGAGCACCGGCGGGGGGAGAGCGGGCATTCCTAGCAGCACGTTGGACACGGGGCCTCTCAGCGGTCGGGTAGCCGGATGGGGTTGACGATGTCGGCGGTGACCGTGAGCAGGACGATCGCGCCACCTATGAAGACCAGCACCATGGTGACGCCGGCCAACTTGTTGTAATCCACGGGTCCGCCGGGCGCCATTCCGCGCAGTCTGCGCACTGTGTCGCGGACCTTCTCGTAGAGCGTGATGGCGATGTGCCCGCCGTCGAGCGGGAGCAGCGGCAGGAGGTTGAAGACGCCCACGAAGAAGTTAAGCGCCGCCAGCATGAGCACGAACACTTCCCAGATGCCCTGCTCAGCGGCGTCCGCGCCGATGACGCTGGCGCCGACCACGCTGACCGGGCGCTCCATGTCGTCCTCACCGCCGATCGCGCGCACCACCGCGGGGATCTTCTCCGGGAAGGCCAGCAGCCCTTCCCACGTGCGGGCGAACATCTGGCCGGTGAACTCAATGGTGGCGCCGAGGCCCCCGACGAGCCCGTACTCGATCGTGGCGCTCGGGGCGACGCCGACCGCGCCGACGGTCTCGACCCGGTTGTCCTTGCCCGGCTCCGAGCCGAGGGCGACGCGCTGGACCGTGGCCACGTCGACGGTGAGCGTGCGCTGCTCGCCGCCGCGCTCGATGAGGAACTGGGCGGGCCCGCTCAGCTCGCGGACCCGCGTGACCAGGTCGCGCCAGCCCGCCACCGGGGCGCCGTTGACGGCGAGGACCTCGTCGCCCGCCTGGATGCCCGCGGCGGCCGCCGGGGCCGGGTCGCCCGCCGCGCACGGGGTCAGCCGCAGCGTGTCGGCGTCCTGGCTCGCGGCGGCGCAGTCGGTGGTGCCGACGATGGCGCGGTCTTCCCAGTTGGGCAGGCCCATGGACAGGGCCATCGCGAACAGGATCAGGAACCCGAGGATGAAGTGCG
Source organism: Actinokineospora lacus (assembly GCF_053813445.1). Classification (NCBI taxonomy): domain Bacteria; kingdom Bacillati; phylum Actinomycetota; class Actinomycetes; order Pseudonocardiales; family Pseudonocardiaceae; genus Actinokineospora; species Actinokineospora lacus. Next base: position 691,281 of record NZ_JBQERA010000002.1, on the reverse strand, counting down.
TGATCGAGCCCGCGGACAGCACCACGACGCGCTTCCACACGGGGTAGCGCCACATCGCGCGCGGCGCCTCCTCCGGGGTGACCGGGTCGAGGGCGGTCATGCCCGCGATGTCGCAGAACCCGCCCGCGGGGATGGCCTTGAGGCCGTACTCGGTCTCGCCGCGGCGGAAGGAGAAGATTTTCGGGCCGAAGCCGACGAAGTACCGGCGGACCTTCATGCCGAAGGCCTTGGCGGTGAGCATGTGCCCGGCCTCGTGCAGGGCGATGGACACGCAGATGCCCAGCGCGAACAGGACGAGGCCGAACAGCCACACGATCACGGTCGGTTCCCTCCCTGCCCGGCCGGGTCGGCCGGGGTCTCCACCGCGAGCAGCTCACGTGCCCGCGCGCGTGCCCAGGCCTCCGCGGCGAGCACGTCCTCGACGTCGCGCGGCGGACCGGACCAGCCGTCGGCGGCGTCGAGCACCCTGCCGACAGTGTCCACAATGGCTGTGAAGGTGGTGTGGCCTTCGCGGAAAGCGGCCACGGCCTCCTCGTTCGCGGCGTTGTAGACCGCGGGCAGGCAGCCGCCGGTCGTGCCCGCGGCGCGGGCGAGGCTGATCGCCGGGAAGGTCTCCTCGTCGACCGGCTCGAAAGTCCAGGTCGCCGCCGCGCTCCAGTCGCACGGCTTGGCCGCGCCGGGCACCCGGTCGGGCCAGGCCAGGGCGAGCGCGATGGGCAGGCGCATGTCCGGCGGGCTGGCCTGGGCGAGCGTGGAGCCGTCGCAGAACGACACCATCGAGTGAACTATCGACTGCGGGTGCACGACCACGTCGATGCGGTCGTAGGGGACGTCGAAGAGCAGGTGCGCCTCCATCAGCTCCAGCGCCTTGTTGACCAGGGTCGCGGAGTTGATGGTGATGACCGGGCCCATCGCCCAGGTCGGGTGCGCCATGGCCTGCTCAGCGGTGACGGAGGCCAGCTCGGCGCGGGTGCGGCCGCGGAAAGGGCCGCCGGACGCGGTGAGGATGAGCCGGTCGACCTCCTCGGCCCGGCCGCCGCGCAGCGCCTGCGCCATCGCCGAGTGCTCGGAGTCCACCGGCACGAGCTGACCGGGCTTGGCCGCGGCCAGGACCAGGGGGCCGCCCGCGATCAGCGACTCCTTGTTGGCCAGCGCGAGGGTGGCCCCGGTCGCCAGGGCCTTGAGGGTGGCGTGGAGGCCGATCGAGCCGGTGATCCCGTTGAGGACGACGTCGGCGGGGGTGGCCTCGATGAGGTCGGCGACGGCGTCGGGGCCCGCGAAGACCCGCGCGTCCGGGATGGCGGCGCGCACGTCGGCGACCGCGCTTTCCCTGGTCACGGCGATGGCTCTGACGTTGTGGCGGCGGGCCTGGGCGGCCAGCAGCGCCGGGTCGGCCCCGCCCGCGGCGAGCCCGGCGACGCTGAAGCGGTCGGGGTTCGCGGCCACGACGTCGAGTGCCTGGGTGCCGATCGACCCGGTGGAGCCGAGCACGAGGAGGGAGCGCTGGGGAGTCATCGACACCCATTGTCCCCGATGCCCGCTCCCCCGGGGCAGGCCGGGGCGTGGCGTCGCCCATAGGGCCATTCGGCCTAATCAGGAATTTGTCTGATTGAACAGCGCACGGGGGTGGCACTTGACCGGCAGAAGCAACCGCGCCGCCGCGGTGCGGTGGCGCATTTGGAAGGAGTACCGATGGGCATTCTCGGCTGGATCGTTCTCGGCCTCTTGGCCGGCCTTATCGCCAAGGCCATCATGCCTGGTAGGGACCCCGGTGGCATCATCATCACGATCCTGCTGGGCATCGTTGGAGCCGTTCTCGGCGGATTCCTCGGCAGCGCGATCTTCGGGCGTGGAGTTCAGGAGTTCTTCGACATCGGCACCTGGTTGCTGGCAATCGGTGGCGCCCTGATCCTCTTGGCCATCTACCGCGTCGTCGTGGGCAACCGAGCCCGAACCTGACGCGACCTGACTCACACCGGGCACGGACACCCCACCGTGCCCGGTGTGTCAGTATGTCCGCGATCGGATAGTCGCTGATCGACTCGTGGGAGGACACCGTGGCAGGCACTGGGCTGGAGAAGCGGAAGAAGACCGCGGTCTCCGGGCACACGGTGAGCCCGGCCGAGGAGCCCTCGGCCGAGTGGGGCTGGCACGGCGACTTCCGCGTGGGCACCCCCGTGGCGGGCATCCTGGTCGGCCTGTCGATGTTCGCCATGCTGATCGGCAACCACTCCGGCTGGACCGAGAACCTGTGGCTGATCGCCGTCGGCGCGGGCCTGCTGGCAGGCATCGCCTGGATGATCCACAAGCGCCGCACGTCCTGGCGCCGGTAATACCAGTCCCGAGGTTTCGAGCCCCGGGACACTTGTCGGCCTCCGCGGATTCGGGTTCCCATTCCCGATCCGACGGGAGGCCGAATCATGACTTTCGCGGGTTCCAGTCTTCGGCGACTCTAGCCCTCAGCGCCTCTAGCCCTCGGCGGCGAGCTGGCCGCAGGCGGCGGCGATCTCCTGACCGCGGGTGTCCCGCACCGTGCACGACACCCCGGCGGCGTTGACGCGGCGGACGAACTCGCGCTCCACCGGCTTCGGTGAGGCGTCCCACTCGCTGCCCGGCGTCGGGTTCAGCGGGATCACGTTCACGTGCGCCAAGGGGCCCAGGTACTTCCGCAGGAGCTTGCCCAGCAGGTCCGCGCGCCACGGGTGGTCGTTGACGTCCCGGATCAGCGCGTACTCGATCGACACGCGGCGCCCGGTGCGATCGGCGTAGAGGCGGGCGGCCTCCAGGACCTCCGCGACCTTCCAGCGCGTGTTCACCGGCACCAGGGTGTCACGCAGCTCGTCGTCCGGGGTGTGCAGCGACACCGCCAGGCGGACGCTGAGCCCCTCCTCCGCCATCTTCCGGATCGCGGGCACCAGGCCCACCGTCGAGACCGTCACCGAGCGCTGGGAGATGCCCAAGCCGTCCGGTGAGGGGTCGCAGATGCGGTGCACGGCGTCGATCACGCGGCGGTAGTTCGCCAGCGGCTCGCCCATCCCCATGAACACGATGTTGCTCAGCCTGCCGGGCTCGCCCAGCTCGCCGTCGCGCACGGCGGCCGCGGCGGCGCGGACCTGGTCGACGATCTCCGCCGTGGACAGGTTGCGGTCGAGGCCGCCCTGGCCGGTGGCGCAGAACGGGCACGCCATCCCGCAGCCCGCCTGACTGGACACGCACAGCGTGGTCCGGTCGTGGTAGCGCATCAGCACGCTCTCCAGCAGCGTCCCGTCATGCGCGCGCCACAGCGTCTTGCGGGTGTCGCCCTCATCACAGGTCACGTGCCGGACCGGGGTCAGCAGAGGGGGGAGCAGCGCCTCCGCCAGGCGCTCGCGCGAGGCGGCCGGGATGTCGGTCATCGCCGCAGGGTCGGCGGTCAGCCTGCCGAAGTAGTGCGTGGACAGCTGCGCGGCGCGGAAGGGCTTCTCGCCGAGGTCGGCGACGGCGGTGCGGCGCTGTTCGGCGGAGAGGTCGGCCAGGTGGCGCGGCGGCAGGCCGCGCTTGGGCGCGTCGAAGACGAGAGGAAGCGAGGTCATAGCCCTTCCAGTGTCCCATGGCGGACGTTCCCGGTTCACCGTTGCATCGCCGATAGGTTCCGATATATCGTTGAGCTATCGCGAGCGGTTGCTCGTGGAACCCGAAGGAGACAGGATGCGAATCGGACACTTTCCCCGCGGCCCCTGGTCCCGGCCTGAGCACCACTTCCACCAGGAGGAGCACATGACACCGCCGTTTCCCCCGTTCCCGCAGGTTCCCCCCGGCCCGCCGCCGCCCTTCGGCGGCTTCGGGCGGCACCGCGGCCCGCACAGCCGCAAGCGGCGGGGGGACGTCCGCGCGGCGGTCCTCGCCCTGCTCGGCGAACGGCCGATGCACGGCTACGAGATGATCCAGGAGATCGACGCCCGCAGCGGCGGGGCGTGGAAGCCCTCTCCCGGCTCGGTCTACCCGACCCTGCAGCTGCTCGCTGACGAAGGACTCGTCCGCGGCATGGACAGCGAGGGCGGCAAGCGCCTGTTCGAGCTCACCGACGACGGCCGAGCCGCGGTCGGGCGACTCGGGGAGACCCCGCCGTGGGAGCACGCCGCCGCGGGCGTCGACCCGGCCGACCGGTCGCTGCGCGAGGCGATGGGCCAGCTCGGCGTCGCGGTGATGGGCGTGGCGCAGGCGGCCTCCTCCGAGCAGAAGGCGCGGGCGGTCGAGGTGCTCGACGAGACCCGCCGCCAGCTGTACGCGATCCTCGGCGAACGCTAGGAGACCAGCCCGGCGGGCTTGCGCCGGACCAGCACGCGGTAGCCGACGGTGAACTCCACGCCGGTCACCTCGGCCGCCGCGCGCGCGGCCACCGCCGCGGAGAACTCGATCCGCAGCACCGACACCAGCGTCGCGCGGTCCGGGAACCGCCACACGGTCGAGACCCGGTGCCGCTGGAAGCCCTGGCGCTCGAAGAACGCGTCCACCGCGGCGCTGTCGTAGCTGGGGATGTCCGCGCGCAGCCAGCGCCCGTAGGGCGGGCGGGCCGCGTCGAGGTCGACGATCACCAGCGCGCCGCCGGGGCGCAGCACCCGGTCGGCCTCGCGCAGGCCGGGCTCGCACCCGGGTCCGAAGAAGTACGCCGTGCGGGCGTGCACCACGTCCGCGCTCGCGTCGGCCAGCGGCAGCGCCTGCGCCGAGCCCGGCAGCACGCGCACCCCGCCGCGGGCCCGGGCACGGGCCTGCTCCACCAGCGGCGCGTGCGGCTCGACGCCCACCACCGACGCCGCCCGCCCGGCGAAGCGCGGCAGGTGGAAGCCGCTGCCGCAGCCCACGTCGACCACGTCGCCGGTCCAGTCGGCCACCTCGTCCAGCACCCGCCAGACGGCGCCGTCGACGTCCTGGGCGCGGTTCTCGGCCTCGTACACCTCGGGCCAGTGCCAGATGTTGGGGCTCGGCACGATCTGCGGGGCGCGCAGCGCCGACACCAGCTCCCGAGCACGCGACACCATCCCCACCCCCACAGCAAAGCACAAAGAGACAACCGGATCACTGCTGACGAAATTCACCCGTTCTAGCTAATGTCGCAGAATGGTTACCGACGCGATCAGCGCCGCCGACGACTTACCCGAAGGCACCCCGGGAAAGCCCTGCTGGGTCGAGGTCGCCAGCAAGGACCCCGCGGGCTCGGCGGCCTTCTACAGCGCTCTGTTCGGCTGGGAGTTCCACATCGGGGAGGACGGCTACCGGGTGGCGATGGCCGACGGCGTCCCCGTCGCGGGTCTCTACACGCCGCAGGGGGATCAGCCCGGCCAGTGGACGCTCTACCTCACCGTCCACGACACGGGGAACACCGCGGACCGGGTGCTCCAGCTCGGCGGGGAGATCCTGACCGAGCCGCGGGAGGTCCCGGGGCAGGGCGGGCTGCTGATCGCCGCCGATCCCAGCGGCGGCCCGATCGGCTTCTGGCGCCAGGACCGCGGCTGGACCCTGGGCACCGGCTTCCCCGGCGCGTTCACGTGGGCCGAGCTCAACACCTGGGACGGCGAGGCCGCGGACACGTTCTACGCCACCCTGTTCGACTTCGACATCACCCAGATAGGCGACGGCGTCGTCTACGACTACACGACGTGGTCCATGCGTGGCGAGGACGTCCTGGGCAGGCTGCGCATGGGCAAGGAGTTCCCGCGCGACCGCCCGCCGTACTGGATGGTCTTCTTTGAGGCCGCGCCCGAGATCGGGGTGGACGCGCTCGCCGACCGGGCCCGCACGCACGGCGGAACGGTGGCCGTCCCACCCTTCGACTCCCCCTACGGCCGCGCCGCCGTCCTGCGCGACCCGCGCGGCGCGGAGTTCAGCGTGCTGGACCGCTCGCTGACGATCGTCCCCGACGACGAGATCGGCGCCGAGGTCGACGACCCGTACGACAACTAGACGGCGACAACCAGACGGCGACAACTCAGACAGGCACGAACAACTGCAACAGCAGCCAGGACACCACGGCTGAGGGCAGCAGCGAGTCCATGCGGTCCATCAGCCCGCCGTGGCCGGGCAGCAGCGTCCCCATGTCCTTGATGCCGAGGTCGCGCTTGATCACGGACTCGACCAGGTCGCCCAGCGTCGCCGTGGCCACGATCGCCACGCCGAACACCATGCCGTGCCAGACGACGCCGCCGAGCAGGTAGTGCACGCTCAGCGCGCCCGCGGCGACCCCGGCGGCCAGCGAGCCCGCGAAGCCCTCCCAGGACTTCTTGGGGCTGATCGTGGGCGACATCGGGTGCCTGCCGAACAGCACGCCCGCCGCGTAGCCGCCGGTGTCCGAGGACACGACCAGGATCATGAAGCACAGCACCCGGGCCGCGCCGTCCTCCGGGACCACCAGCATCGCGGCGAAGGCGGCGAACAGGGGAACGTACGCGACGGTGAACGTCGAGGCGGCCACGTCCCGCACGTATCCCTGGACGCCGCCGCGGAACCGCCACACGAGGGCCGCCAGCACGGTGACCACGAAAGCCGCCAGCAACCCGCTGCGGCCGAACGGCCACGACAGCCACACCATGGCCTGCCCGCCGACGAGCACCGGCCACCGGGCGACCCTGATGCCCGCCGCCCGCTCCAGCGCCCCGGCCAGCTCCCACGTCGCCACCGCGACCGCCGCGGCCACGATGCCGACGAACACGTGCCGCACGGTCAGCAGGGCCAGCAGGATGCCCCCGCCGAGCACCACCCCGACCGCGATGGCCGCGGGCAGGTTGCGCCCAGCGCGCGACCCGGCAGCCGCCGTCGCGGCGGTCACCGGGCCGTCCGAGGACATACTCACGTTCGCGCTCCCCCGCTCAGACCTCGAGCAGCTCGGTTTCCTTGTGCTTGACCAGCTCGTCGACCTGGTGGACGTACTTGTCGGTCAGGTTCTGCAGTTCCTTCTCCGCGCGCACGACGTCGTCCTCGCCGGACTCGCCGTCCTTGACCAGGCGGTCCAGCTCCTCCTTGGCCTTGCGGCGGACGTTGCGGATCGACACCCTGGCGTCCTCGCCCTTGGCCTTGGCGAACTTCACCATCTCCTTGCGGCGCTCCTCGGACAGCTGCGGGAACACCACCCGGATGATCGTGCCGTCGTTGCCGGGGTTCACGCCGAGGTCGGAGTCGCGGATCGCGCGCTCGATCGCCTGCAGCTGACCGGCGTCGTAGGGCTTGATGACGGCCATGCGCGCCTCGGGAATGGCGATGCTGGCCATCTGGTTGAGCGGGGTCTGCGCCCCGTAGTAGTCCAACGAGATGCGGGAGAACATGGACGGCGTGGCGCGCCCGGTGCGGACCGTGGACAGGTCCTCCTTGGCCACCGACACCGCCTTCTCCATCTTCTCCTCGGCGTCGAACAGGGTCTCGTCGATCAAGGGGGACTCCTTGTCGTTCTCGGAAGGGGCGTGGGCGGGCTCACGCGGCGGGCGTGCTCACCACCGTGCCGATCCTCTCACCACGCACCGCGCGGGCGATGTTGCCCTCGGTCAGGAGGTTGAACACGATCATCGGCATGTTGTTGTCCATGCACAGGCTGAACGCGGTCGCGTCGGCGACCTTCAGGCCGCGCTCGAGGACCTCGCGGTGGGTGATCTCGGTGAACATCTTGGCGTCGGGGAACACCCGGGGATCGGCGTCGTAGACGCCGTCCACGGCCTTGGCCATCAGCACGACGTCGCACCCGATCTCCAGCGCGCGCTGGGCGGCGGCGGTGTCGGTGGAGAAGTACGGCATCCCGACCCCGCAGCCGAAGATGACCACGCGGCCCTTCTCCAGGTGCCGCTCGGCGCGGCGCGGGATGTAGGGCTCGGCGACCTGCCCCATGGTGATGGCGGTCTGCACGCGCGTGTCGATGCCCTCCTTCTCCAGGAAGTCCTGCAGCGCGAGGCAGTTCATGACCGTGCCGAGCATGGCCATGTAGTCGGCGCGGTCGCGGTCCATGCCGCGCTGGCTCAGCTCGGCGCCGCGGAAGAAGTTCCCGCCGCCGATCACCACCGAGGTCTGCACCCCGCCGCGCACGACGTCGGCGATCTGGCGCGCCACGGTGTAGACCACGTCGGGGTCGACGCCGACCTCGCCGCCACCGAACATCTCGCCGCCGAGCTTCAGCAGCACCCGGCGGAACCCGGTTTGTGTCACGTAAGACCCCTCCTCGTGACTATGCCCCGCCCTCGGGACACCGAGGGCGGGGCATAACACTAATCCGTGGACAGCGAAGGCCGTCGGTCAGGACTGGCCGACCTCGAACCGGGCGAAGCGGGTGACGGTCACGCCCGCGTCCTCCAGGATCGCCTTGACGGTCTTCTTGGAGTCCTGCACGGAGGACTGCTCCATCAGCACGACGTCCTTGTAGAAGCCGTTGACGCGGCCTTCCACGATCTTGGGCAGGGCCGCCTCCGGCTTGCCCTCCTCGCGCGCGGTCTCCTCGGCGATGCGGCGCTCGCTGGCGACGAGCTCCTCGGGGACCTCGTCGCGGGTGACGAAGCGCGGCTTCATCGCGGCGATCTGCATGGCCGCGGCGCGGGCGGCGTCGGCGTTGCCGCCGGTGTACTCGACCAGCACGCCCACGGCGGGCGGCAGGTCGGAGGAGCGGCGGTGCAGGTAGGTGCTGACCTCGCCGTCGAACAGCGCGACGCGGCGCAGCTCGAGCTTCTCGCCGATCTTGGCCGAGAGGGCCAGCACGGCGTCGCCGACGGTGCTCCCGTTCAGCTCGACGGCCTTGAGCACATCGACATCGCCCGCGGCGGCGCCCTTGGCCGCGGCCAGGATGCTGTCGGCGAGCTGCTGGAACTCGGCGTTCTTGGCGACGAAGTCGGTCTCGCAGTTCAGCTCGACCATGGCGCCGTCGGCGGCGGCGACCAGGCCCTGCGCGGTGGTGCGCTCGGCCCGCTTGCCCACGTCCTTGGCGCCCTTGATGCGCAGGATCTCGACGGCCTTCTCGAAGTCGCCGCCCGCCTCCTCCAGCGCCTTCTTGCAGTCCATCATGCCTGCGCCGGTCATTTCCCGGAGCCGCTTCACGTCGGCCGCGGTGAAGTTCGACATCGTGCGTTCGTTCCTTCGGTTACGCGCGTTGATGAGGGTCGGCGTCTGTGTGAGACGACGCCGCGTCAAAAGAGCCGCCCAGGCCCGCTGTGACACCCGCGGGCCTGGGCGGCGGGTGCTCAGCTCTGGGCAGGGACCTCAGCGGCGGGGGCCTCGGGGGCCTCGGCGGCAGGGGTCTCGGCGGCAGGGGCCTCAGCCTCAGCGGCGGGGGCGGCCGGAGCCGCGGGGGTCTCGGAGCCCACCAGCAGCTCCTTCTCCCACTCCGGCAGCGGCTCGTTGCCGACCTCGGGCTTCTCGGCGCCGTTGCGCGCGCCGGAGCGCGCCATCAGACCGGCGGCGACGGCCTCGGCCACGACCTTGGTCAGCAGCGCGGCGGACCGGATCGCGTCGTCGTTGCCCGGGATCGGGTAGTCGACCTCGTCCGGGTCGCAGTTGGTGTCCAGGATCGCCACGATCGGGATGTGCAGCTTGCGCGCCTCGCCGACCGCGATGTGCTCCTTCTTGGTGTCCACGATCCAGACGGCGGAGGGGACCTTCGCCATGTCGCGGATACCGCCGAGGGTGCGGTCGAGCTTGTCCTTCTCGCGGGTCAGCATCAGGATCTCTTTCTTGGTGAGACCCTGGAAGCCGCCGGTCTGCTCCATCGACTCCAGCTCCTTGAGGCGCTGGAGGCGCTTGTGCACGGTGGAGAAGTTGGTGAGCATGCCGCCCAGCCAACGCTGGTTCACGAACGGCATCCCGACGCGGCGCGCCTCGTTGGCGATCGCCTCCTGCGCCTGCTTCTTCGTGCCGACGAACATGATGCTGCCGCCGTGCGCGACCGTCTCCTTCACGAACTCGAAGGCCCGGTCGATGTAGGTCAGCGTCTGGCGCAGATCGATGATGTAGATGCCGTTGCGGTCGGTAAGGATGTACCGCTTCATCTTCGGGTTCCAGCGGCGGGTCTGGTGCCCGAAGTGCACGCCGGAATCCAGCAACTGCTTCATGGTGACGACGGCCATGGCCGGGATCGCACCTCTATCTCGCTTGGGCGCACCTGGACCTGGGTGGGTCAGGTGCGCGAACTCGGTTGCCGCGACGGACCCGGTGGGACCGTCGCCCTGGTGCTGTGCGGGTCCCCGGACCCGGTGGTGTTCCCACCGCCGGGACCGCCCGGGCACCTGATCGCCGTGGGCTTTCGACCACGGCGGATGCACTGGCACGCGAAGTCATCCCACGAAAGTCGGGATGCGTCGAGAAGTGTACGCCGGTCGGGTCCGGGCAGGTGAATCGCGCCCGGCGGTGGAGTTGTCCACAGGCCGGGGAGTAGGGGTGGCCGGGGTGCGGCGGGGTTGGGAATCCTGGTCACATGGCTTCTCACCAGCTCGGACTCCGGCTCCGCGTGATCATCGTCTTCGTCGCGGCCGTGGTGCTCGCGCTCGTGGCACCCCAGAGCACCGCCGGGCCGTCGGTGCGGGACGGCCCGGGATGGGTCTGGCCGCTGGAACCGGCGCCCCCGGTGGCCCGGCCGTTCACCCCGCCGCCCGGTCCGTACGCGGCGGGGCACCGGGGCGTGGACCTGGTCTCGGCGCCGGGCGCGGTCGTGCTGGCCGCCGCGGACGGCGTGGTGGTGTTCGCCGGGCGCGTGGTCGACCGCGACGTGGTGTCCGTGGCGCACGCGGGCGGTCTGCGGAGCACGTACGAGCCGGTCACCCCGTCGGTCGGCGTGGGGGCACGCGTGCGCGCTGGGGAGCCGATCGGGGTGCTGGTCGCCGGGCACCGCGGCTGCCCGGCCCCCGCCTGCCTCCACTGGGGCTTACGCCGCGAGGAGACGTACTTCGACCCGCTGTTGGCCTTGCGGCCCCTGCGGGTCCGGCTGCTGCCGCTGTAGCGGGTTGGGCCCGTCCTAGACGTCCACCGTCTCCAGCAGCTTGGCGCGCAGGCGCAGGACCGCGCGGGTGTGCAGCTGGCACACCCGGGACTCGGTGACGCCGAGGACCCGGCCGATCTCGGCGAGGGTGAGGTTCTCGAAGTAGTAGAGGGTCACCACGATGCGGTCGCGCTCGGAGAGGCGGGCGATCGCGGCGGCGAGGAGCCTGCGGTTGTCCTGGTCGACGAGGGTGGCGACCGGGTCGTCGGCGGTCTCGTCCTCGAGGGTGTCGGCCAGGGAGGTGGTGCCGCGGCCCGCGGCGGCCAGCTCGTCGAGGGCGATGACGCTGGTGAGCTGGAGCTGGGCGTAGACATCGCGCAGCTCGGAGAGCGACAGGCCCAGCTCGTGGGCGAGTTCGGCGTCGGTCGGGGTGCGCTGGAGCTTGCCGCCGAGGCGTTCCATGGCGCGCTCGATCTCGCGGGCCCGGCCGCGGACGGTGCGCGGCACCCAGTCCTGCGCGCGCAGGTCGTCGAGGATGGCGCCGCGGATGCGCTGCATGGCGTAGGTCTCGAACTTCAGGCCGCGCTCGGGCTCGAACTTCTCGATCGCGTCGACCAGGCCGAAGATCCCGGACTGGATGAGGTCGCCGACGTCGACGTGCGCGGGCAGCCCGGTGCCCACCCGCCCGGCCACGTACTTGACCAGTGGCGCGTAGTGCAGCACGAGCCGGTCGCGCAGCATCTGGGCGCGCTGGTCGCCGTAGTGGCGCCAGAGGGCGACGATGCCCGCCTCGACGTCATCGGCGGTTCGCTGGTCGCCGGGGAGAACGCCACCGGGGCGACCGTGGCCGTTCACCTGGCTCGCGGCCTCCGGCGAGCGCTGCACCGGTGTCCGCGAACCTTCCCCGGTGTCATCGGGAGCGGGGATGGGTTCGGTCATGGATCGCCTTCAGCCGTTCGACGGTCACGTGAGTGTAAAGCTGGGTCGTTGACAGCGTAGCGTGACCAAGTAACTCCTGGACGCTACGAAGGTCCGCTCCCCCCTCCAACAGGTGCGTGGCGGCCGAATGGCGTAGCCCGTGGGGCCCGACACCGGGCACCCCGGACACCGACTCGACGGCGTCCCGCACGATCCGCCGCACGCTTGCAGGCTGCAACCTGCCGCCGCGAGCACCAAGCCACACTGCCGGCGGGGAGTAGTCCCGGGCAAGGGCTTGCCTGCCCTTATCGAGCCAGACCCGCACCGCCGCCGCCGCCGGAGCGCCGAACGGGACGACCCGTTCCTTGCTCCCTTTCCCCATCACCCGGACCAGCCGTTTACCGGTGTCCACATCATCGATGTCGAGACCGCACAGCTCAGACACCCGGACACCGGTGGCGTAGAGCATCTCGACCATCGCGTGGTCACGCAGCGCGACCGGATCAAGCTGCTCCGCCCCCGACGCCGAGGCCGCCATCACCTCCGCGGCCTGATCCTCTCTCAGCACGATTGGCAACCGGCGCTCCCGCTTCGGCGCGACCAGGCGCATGCCGACATCCGCCGTGAGATGGCCCCGCCTGCACGCCCAGGCGGTGAACGTCCGCACCGCGGCCGCCCGCCGCCCCAACGTCGCCCGCTCGGCCCCCTCCGCCCTCAGCCACGCCAACCACGCCCGCAGAGTCGCCAGCTCGATGCCCGCCACTCCACCCTCCCCCGCGAACCCCAACATCGACACCACGTCCCCCACGTAGGCCCGCACCGTGTGCGGCGAGAGCCCCCGCTCCAACCCCAGGTGGCGCTCGAACTCGTCGACGATTCCCCGATCCGCCTCGCGCAGACCGGCCCGCACCTCACCCAGGTCCACCCGCGACCCCGAACGCGCCATCCCCCGACGCTGCGCCTCCAACGGCCCCGGGTCAAGTACCGCCACGCCGGATCGATCATCTCCGGGGGGCCGGGACCGGCCGTGAACTGAGGTTTCCGTCAGGAATCCGGCGAGTTGTCCACAGGCGGGAAATCGGGGTGGCCGCGGGCAAAGCGCCCCCGCCACTGTCGAAAGGGAGAAGACCACCGACGGCAGGAGCCCCCATGCCCAACCACATCGCACTCGGCGCCCGCGGCGAGGCCGTGGCCGCCCGCTACCTGCGCGAATCAGGTCTGCGCATTGTCGAGCGGAACTGGCGCTGTCCGCTCGGCGAGCTGGACATCATCGCCGAACACCGCGGCGCGCTGGTGTTCTGCGAGGTCAAGACCCGCCGCTCGACCGATTTCGGCACCCCGGCGGAAGCGGTGGACGACACCAAGGCCGACCGAATCCGGCGGCTGGCCACGCGCTGGCGGCGGGACAACGGAATCCCACCGGGCCCCATGAGATTCGACATCGTCGCCGTTTTGTGGCCGCCTGGGCGCCAACCCACCGTGCGACACCTTGTGGGGGTGTTCTGATGTCGTCCCGGCGACTCGGCCCGCGCTGTCCGGCGGGGGTGCGGTGATGGCCATCGCCCGCGCCTGGTCCGTCGCCCTGTTCGGGGTGGACGGGATTCCGGTCGAGATCGAGGCCGACATCGGCGGGGGCAAGCCCGGCACGCACATCGTCGGGCTGCCCGACGCCGCGCTGAGCGAGGCCAGGAACCGGGTGCGGGCCGCGGCCCGCAACAGCGGGCTGAGCTGGCCCGACCAGATGGTCACCCTCGGCCTGTCACCCGCCGCGCTGCCCAAGGGCGGCGCGGGGTACGACCTCGCCCTCGCCGTGTCGGTGCTGGTCGCCGAGGACGAGCAGCCCGCGCGGGCGCTGGCGGACACCGTCCTGCTCGGCGAGCTCGCCCTCGACGGCAGGCTGCGGTCGGTCCGCGGGGTGCTCCCCGCCCTGCTGGGCGCCCGGCGGGCCGGTCTGCGCCGAGCCGTGGTCCCGCGCGACGCGCTCGCCGAGGCGTCCTTGGTCGGGGACATGGAGGTCCTCGGCGCGAGCACGCTGGTCGAGGTGTTGGCCTGGGTGCGCGGCGCGGAGGACAGCCTCAGCCGACCGGAGCCGGTCCCGCCGAGGCCGGTGGACTCCACCGTCGACCTCGCCGACGTCGTCGGGCAGCCGGAGGCCCGCTGGGCCCTGGAGATCGCCGCGGCGGGCGGCCACAACATGCTGCTGACCGGGCCACCGGGGACGGGCAAGTCCATGCTGGCCCGCCGCCTGCCCGGCCTGCTCCCGGCCCTCAGCCGGGACCAGGCGCTGGAGGTGACGGCGATCCACTCCGTCGTGGGCGCGCTCACCGCCGAGACCCCGCTCATCATCAGCCCGCCGTTCATCGCCCCGCACCACACCACCTCGGTGCCCGCGCTCGTCGGCGGCGGCGCGGGCCTGGCCCGTCCCGGGGCGATCAGCCGGGCGCACACCGGAATCCTCTTCCTCGACGAGGTGGCCGAGTTCGGCAGCGACCGGCTCGAAGCGCTGCGCACCGCGCTGGAGGAAGGCGAGATCAGGCTGGCGCGCCGCGACGGCGTCCTGCGCTATCCCGCCCGGTTCCAACTGGTCATGGCCACCAACCCGTGCCCCTGCGCGCCGCCCCGGGAAACCGACTGCACCTGCTCGCCGCTGGCCAGGCGCCGCTACCTGGGCAAGCTGTCCGGCCCCCTGCTCGACCGGGTCGACCTGCGGGTGCGGACCAAACCCATCACGACCATGTCCCGCACCGAGGACTCGGCGCCGGAGGGCACCGCCGAGGTCAGGACCCGGGTCGAGGAGGCCCGCGCGCGGACGCTGCGCCGCTGGTCGGCCCACGGCTGGCGCACCAACGCCGAGGCGTCCGGCCCGACCCTGCGCCGGGAGCACCGCCTCCCCCGCGAGGCGACCGCCCTGCTCGACCGCGGCCTGGCCACCGGCGTGGTGACCGCCCGCGGCGCCGACCGCTGCCTGCGCGTCGCCTGGACGCTCGCCGACCTGGCGGGCGTCGCCACACCCACCGCCGACCACGTGGCCACCGCCCTGCAGTTCCGCGACCGCAGAGCGGCCTGAACATCCACAGTAGACACTCATCCGAAGGGGAACCTGTTATGACTGACGAGATCCGCCTGGCCCGCGCCTACCTGCTCCGCGTCGCCGAACCGCCCGCGGCCGCGCTGGCGATGCTGGTCGACCGGGTCGGGCCGGTCA
The DNA here is from genome assembly GCF_053813445.1 of Actinokineospora lacus. Lineage (NCBI taxonomy): Bacteria > Bacillati > Actinomycetota > Actinomycetes > Pseudonocardiales > Pseudonocardiaceae > Actinokineospora > Actinokineospora lacus. The sequence continues at coordinate 676,243 of NZ_JBQERA010000002.1, read as the reverse complement.
CGGCGGCCGCGCGGGTGCGGGCCGACGACGTGCCCGACGCGGTGCGCCAGGAGACCTCGGCGCGGCGCGAGATCGACCAGGCCGCCGCGGACCTCGCCGAGGCCGAGCGGGTCGGCGGACGCCTGATCGTGCCGGAAGACCCGGAGTGGCCCGGCTGGCCGCTGCTGTCGCTGGCCAACGCGTGGGCGCGCGGCCTGCGGTGGGCGGCGCCACCGCTGGGCCTGTGGGCGAGGGGCAGACCCGGGCTCGACGAGGCGCTCCAGCGGTCGGTCTCGGTCGTGGGAGCGCGCGCGGCGAGCCCGTACGGAGAGCACGTCGCCGCGGAGTTCGGGTACGGGCTGGCCGCCGCCGGGCTGGCGGTGGTCTCCGGGGCGGCGTTCGGGATCGACGCCGCGGCGCACCGCGGCGCGCTGGCCGCCGAGGGGTGCACGATCGCGGCGCTGGCGTGCGGCGTCGACCAGCCCTACCCCGTCGCCCACACGACGCTGCTCGACCGGATCGCCGAGACCGGGCTGGTCCTGAGCGAGTACCCGCCGGGCACCCGGCCTGCCAAGCACCGCTTCCTCGTGCGCAACCGGCTGATCGCCGCCCTCACGGCGGGCACCGTGGTCGTCGAGGCCGGGGTGCGCAGCGGCGCCCGCAACACCGCGTCCTCGGCGGGCGCCCTCGGCAAGGCGGTCCTGGCCGTCCCCGGGCCGATCACCTCGGGGATGTCGGCGGGCTGCCACGAGCTGCTGCGCTCCGGCACGGCCACCGCCGTGTGCTCGGTGGCCGACGTGCTGGAGCAGGTGGGCGCGATCGGCGCCGACCTGGCCGAGCCCGCGACAGGGCCGACCCGCCCCACCGACGGGCTGGGCGCGGACGCGCTGCGCGTGCACGAGGCGCTGCGGCCCCGCAAGGGGCTCTCCGCCCGGGAGGTCTCAGCGGAGGCGGGCGTGCCGCTGGAGCGGGTGCGGGCGCTGCTGACCGAGCTGGAGCTGACCGGCCTGGCCGCCGAGGGCGACGGGGGGTGGCGCCGTGCCGTGCTCAGCCGTTGAAGGGACCGTCCTCGGGCAGGCGGAGGTCGGGCTTGTCGAGCTCCTCCACGTTGACGTCCTTGAACGTGATGACGCGGACGTTCTTGACGAACCGGGCGGGCCGGTACATGTCCCACACCCAGGCGTCGGACATGCGGACTTCGAAATACACCTCGCCATCGGCGTCTCGGACCTGGACGTCCACCCCATTGGCCAGGTAGAAGCGTCGTTCGGTCTCCACGACGTAGGCGAACTGGCCCACGATGTCGCGGTACTCCCGATAGAGCTGAAGCTCCATCTCGGTCTCGTACTTCTCGAGATCCTCCGCGCTCATGTGCCGCGCGCCCCTCCTGGTCGTGCTCCAAGCCTGCCGCTCACTGCGGAGACGCACCATTCTGGACCACGGCCGCCGCCGCCACACTCAGCGCCACCCGGTGTGGCGCGCGCAGTCCATGCCGACGGCCCGCGCCGGCCACGTTGACGAACGACCAGCGGTGTTCCGGGGTCGGCCCGTGCTCGACCAGCGCGCGGCTGTGCAGCGGCGTGCAGTAGCCCTTGTGCACGTCGAAGTGGTACTGCGGCATGGTCTCGTGCAGCTCGGCCATGATGCGGTCGCGGGTCACCTTGGCAAGCACCGAGGCGGCGGCGACGCAGGCGGCGGCCTGGTCGCCCTTCAGCACCGGCAGGTGGGGGGCGGTCAAGCCGGGCACGCGGAAGCCGTCGACCAGGACGTAGCCGGGGTGCACGTCCAGGCGGGCGACCGCGCGGCGCATGCCCTCGATGTTGGCGACGTGGACGCCGCGGCCGTCGACCTCGGCGGGCGGGATGACCACGACGGCGTAGTCGACCGCGCGGGCGCGGACCAGGTCGTACATGCGGTCGCGGGCGGTCGCGGTCATCAGCTTGGAGTCGGTGAGGCCGTCCAGCCGGGCGGCGTCGCCCGGGCGCAGCACGCAGGAGGCGACGACCAGCGGTCCGGCGCACGCGCCGCGGCCCGCCTCGTCGACGCCCGCGACCGGACCGAGGCCGCGGCGGTGCAGCGCGGTCTGCAGGCCCCAGTTGCCCGAGTCGCGCCGCAGCACGGCGCGGGGCGGGCGCAAAGCCGTTGTCAACCAAGCGCTCCTTTCACCCGGCGCACCCGCCAAGGATGCCGCCGTCCGATGGGGCGATCAATCACTACCGGCAATTACTACCGGAGGGCACTGACGATCGAAGCCTATGCACCCGCCGGGTGAGCCAGAGGACCGGCCAGGCCGCGGCCAGCGCGATGCCCGCGGGGATGCCCGCCTGCCATGCCGGGGCGGAGAGGACCTGCGGGTTGTCATCACTGACGCCGCCCCAGCGCGCGGGCGGCAGGATGATCGTGCGGGCCTTGCCGATGACGTTGTCGACGGGCACCAGCCCGTTCGCCCCGCCGCCGCCCTGGGTGCGGGAGTCGCCGGAGTTGTTGCGGTTGTCGCCCATCACGAACAGCATGCCCGGCGGCACCGTCACGGGGCCGAACTCGGCCTGGCGCTCGTCGCCGCGGCCGGACTGCCAGTGCAGGTACGGCTCGGTCAGCGGTTCGCCGTCGACCTTGACCCGGTTCTGCTCGTCGCAGCACTCCACGGTCTGACCGCCCACGGCGATCACCCGCTTGACCACGTCGTCCGCGCTGGGCTCTGCCAGGCCGAAGGCCGAGCCCATGTCCTGGAGCCAGCCGACGACGGCGTTGTCCGAGCGCGTGCCGCCGATCTCGGCGTGGGTCCAGGTGGCGGGCCGCTCGAACACGACGACCTCGCCCGGGGTCGGCTCGCCGAACCAGTAGGCGACCTTGTCCACCAGGATGCGGTCGCCGTAGCAGCCGGGGCAGCCGTGCAGCGTGCGCTCCATCGACTCCGAGGGGATGAGGAACACCCGCGCGAAGAACGTCTGCAGCACGATGGTCAGGACCAGCGCGACGCCGATGAGCAGGGGCAGCTCCACCCAGAACGGCCGCTTCTTCTTGCGCGGCTTCCCGGGCTTGCCCGGCTGTTCGGCTTGTTCCGGCTGTTCGGCCTGTTCCGGCTGTTCCGGTTGCTCCGGCCTGTCCTCGTCCGACACGGGCCCGGCCCTACCGGCGCACGGCCGCGCGCAGCCGCCTGCTCAGCACCAGCACCGGCCACGCGGCGGCGAGCCCGATCCCCGCCGGGATGCCCGCCTGCCACGCGGGCGCGGAGAGCGCCTGCGGGTCGTGGTCGCCCACGCCCTGCCAGCGCGAGGGCGGCAGGATGATCGTGCGGGCCTTGCCGACGACCTTGTCGACCGGCACCAGCCCGTTGGGGCCGCCGCCGCCCTGCGACCGGGAGTCGCGGGAGTTGTTGCGGTTGTCGCCCATCACGAACAGCATCCCCTCGGGGACGGTGATCGGGGAGAACTGGGCCTGGTCCGCGGACGGGTCGACCTTGTACAGGTACGGCTCGGTCAGGGACTTGCCGTCGACCTTCACCCGGTTCTGCTCGTCGCAGCACTCCACGGTCTGACCGCCCACGGCGATCACCCGCTTGACCACGTCGTCCTCGCTGGGCTCGGCGAGGCCGAACTGGGCGCCGAAGTCCTGGAACCAGGACACCACCGGGTTGGACGAGCGGGTCGCGCCGCCGAAGCTGTCCCAGGTGTCGGGCCGCTCGAAGACCACGACGTCGCCGGGCTCGGGGTCGTTGAAGTAGTAGGTGACCTTGTCGACGAGCACGCGGTCGCCGGTGCAGCCGGGACAGCCGTGCAGGGTCTGCTCCATCGACTCCGACGGGATCACGAACACCCGCGCGATGAACGACTGGATCAGGATGGTCAGGACCAGCGCGACGCCGATGAGGATGGGCAACTCCACCCAGAAGGGTCGCTTCTTCTTGTCCTTCTTACGGGGTTCGGCGACGTCGATGTTCTCGGCGCCGTGGTCGTCCTTCGCCCCGGCACCGTCTGGCTCCGACACCTAATCCGCCTTCCTGCTGATCAAGGACTTCTTCACGCGGCGGCCGAGCCAGAGCACGGGCCACGCCGCGGCGAGGCCGATCCCGGCGGGCAGCCCTTGCTGCCAGGCGGGCGCGGCGATCGCGGGGGGCGCCTGCGGGTTGTGGTCGCCGACGCCCTGCCAGCGCGAGGGCGGCAGGACGATGGCCCGGACCTTCCCGATGACCTTGGTGATCGGGACGACGCCGCGGATGCCGCCGCCACCCTGGATGCGCGAGTCGGCCGAGTTGCCGCGGTTGTCCCCCATGACCCACAGTGTGCCCTCGGGCACCGTAACGGGTGCGAACCGCTGGCGCTCGTCGGGGCCGCCGGTCTCCCAGTGGACGTAGGGCTCGTCGAGCGCCTTGCCGTCGACCATCACCCGGTGCTCGGCGTCGCAGCACTCCACGGTCTGCCCGCCGATGGCGATGACCCGCTTGACGAAGTCCCGCTCGTCCGGCGGGGCGACGCCCACGAGCGAGCCCAGGTACCGCAGGCCCTTCAGCACCGGGTTGTCCCCGCTGCCGTCGATGCTGACCTCCTCGCCGGTCCAGGAGTTCGGCCCCTGGAAGACGACGACGTCGCCGGGCAGCGGGTCGTGGAAGTCGTAGACCATCTTGTCGACGAACACGCGGTCGCCGGTGCAGCCGGGACAGCCGTGCAGCGTCTGCTCCATCGACCCGGACGGGATGGAGTAGACGCGGCCGACGAAGTGCTGGATCAGGAAGGTGAGCACCAGCGCGACACCGACGAGGGTGAGCAGTTCGCGCCACAGCGGCTGCCTGCGGGGCTCGCGGCGGTGCTTGCCGTGCCTGGGCTCGTCGCCGGACTCCGCCGCCTCACCGGACTCACCGGCCTCGCCGGACCCACCGACCTCGCCGGACCCGTCGGGCCGCGGCTCGTGGGGCCGCGGCTCCTCAGCCCGCGACTCGTCCCTGCCTGCTTGTCCGTCGAGTGGGGCGCGCTGTGGGACGTGCCCGGTGGCATCGCCGTCTCGGCTGTCTCGGCCGCCGGGGATGGCGGGCGCGGGCGCGTCGTCGGGCAGGGCCCTGCGTGGGGTGTACGCGGTCGCCTCGCCGTTGCGTGGCTCGTCCGCGGTGGGGGGCTCGTCATCGAACAGGGCGCGCCGGGGGGTGTAGGCGGTCGCCTCCCCGTTGGTCGCCTGGCCACCGGGTGCCTGAGCACCGGATGCCTGCCCATTGGGCGCCTTGGGCCGCGGTGGGACCTGCGGGATGACGGCGGTGGTCTCGGTGTCGGCGCCGGTGTCAGGGCCGGGGCTGGGGCTGGGGCCGGGCTTCAGGTCGCGCCGCGAGACCGGTTCGGTGATGTGTTGTGAGGTGTCCGGCGGGGGCACGGCCCGGCGGGACAGGGGCTCGGTGCGGTGCTCGTGGTCGGGCGTGGCCGGGGGGAAGCGCAGCGACGGCGAGTCCGCGGGGGTCGGCCAGCGCGGGTCGGGCTGAGCGGGGGTGAAGAAGATCGACGGCGGGCCGGTCTCGGCCGGACCCCGGCGCTCCCGGCCCGCGGCGGGGGTGGCGTCACCCGGTCGGGGCGGCGGGTGGGCGGGCCCGGCGGGGTGGCCGTTGGCGGGTGGCTCCAGCGGGGGCAGCGCGTCCTCCGACAGCGGGGCGCCGAACCAGAACTGGGCGTCCGTCGGACCTGCCTGGGGACGGCGAAGGCCCGAGGCGCCGTTCACCGGCATCCCGTTGCGGGGCGCGGTGGGTGGAACCTCGGGCCGACGGTCGAGCGGGTCCCGGTGCTGCTCCTGGGGTGCGCGAGCACCCGGAGGCACGCGTCGGGAAGGGCGATCGACCACGCACGTCAGAGTACGTGAGCCGATGTGCTCCCCGCGTCAGGAAGCGGGCTGGCGCTCGCGCTTCTCCTTGATCTTGGCGGCCTTGCCGCGCAGCTCGCGGAGGTAGTACAGCTTCGCGCGGCGCACGTCGCCTCGGGTGACGACCTCGATCTTGGCGATGTTCGGGGTGTGCACCGGGAAGGTGCGCTCGACGCCGACACCGAAGGAGATCTTGCGGACCGTGAAGGTCTCGCGGACGCCGCCGCCGTGGCGGCGGATGACCACGCCCTGGAACACCTGGACGCGCTCACGCGAGCCCTCGATGACTCGGACGTGGACCTTGAGGGTGTCACCCGGGCGGAAGGCCGGGACGTCGGAGCGCAGCGACTTGGCGTCCAGGGCATCCAGGGTGTTCATCGGTAATCCGTCCTCAGTGCTGAGCAACTTGGTCGTCTTACAGGCCGACCGCGGGCGGCGTGCAACCGAACAGCCGGCCAGTGGGTGGTCTGCGGCGCGCATCGGCAGGTGCCGGGCGCGGCAACCCGGAAAGTATGTCAGACCGGGGGGGCACTTCCGAAATCGACCCCCGTCAGGTCCCCGATGACGGCGCGATCGCGCAGGTCGAGGGCGTCTTCGGCAAGCGCGGCCAGCAGGTCGGGCCTGCGGTCCAGGGTCCGCTCCAGGGCACGGTCGCGGCGCCAGCGGGCGATGGCGGCGTGGTTGCCCGAGCGCAGCACGTCGGGCACCGCCAGGTCGCGCCAGACCTCGGGGCGGGTGTAGCTGGGGCCTTCGAGCAGGCCGTCGGAGAAGGAGTCCTGGGCGGCCGAGGCCGGGTTGCCCAGCACGCCGGGCAGCAGCCGGGCCACCGCCTCGACGATCACCATGACCGCGACCTCGCCGCCGACGAGCACGTAGTCGCCGATGGACACCTCGTCGACCGGCATCCGCCGCGCGGCGTCGTCAACGACCCGCTGGTCGATGCCCTCGTAGCGCCCGCAGGCGAACACCAGGCGGGGCACGGTGGCGTACTCCTGGGCCATGGCCTGGGTGAACGGCCGCCCGGCCGGGGTCGGCACGACGAGCCGGGCGGGCTCCCCCGCGCAGACCTCGTCGAGCGCCTCGCCCCACACCTGGGGCTTCATCACCATGCCGGGGCCGCCGCCGTAGGGGCTGTCGTCCACGGCCTTGTGCACGTCGTGGGTCCACTTGCGCAGGTCGTGGACGTCGAGGCTGAACAGGCCGCGCTCGATGGCGCGGCCCAGCAGCGCAGCCCTCAGCGGCTCGAGGTACTCCGGGAAGATCGTGACGATGTCGACGCGCACGGCTACTCGATCAGCCCCTCAGGCGGGTCGAGCACGACCCGACCGCCGGGGACGTCGACCTCGGGCACGATCGCCGAGACGAAGGGCACCAGCACGTCCGCGCCCTCGGCGCGGGCCACGACCAGCAGGTCGGTCCCGGCCGTGTGCTCGATGTCGCGGATGGTGCCCACGACCGTCCCGTCGCCCAGCACGGCGGCCAGGCCGACCAGTTCGTGGTCGTGGTACTCGTCTGGGTCCGACGGCGGCGGCAGGGCCGCCTGGTCGGCCAGCAGCAGTGCCCCGCGGACCGCCTCGGCGGCGTCGCGGTCGGGGACCTGCTCGAAGCGCACCAGCAGCCGCCCGGAGTGCCACCGGGCGGCCGCGATGGTGAGTACGCGGACAGTGCCGTCCTTGAAGCGGGCGTCGACGGACGCGCCGAGGGCGAAGCGCTCCTCCGGCGAATCCGTGCGCACGTCGACGGTCAGTTCCCCGCGGATGCCGTGCGCCTTGGCCACCCGGCCGACGACCACCTCAGCCATGTGCGTCAGTGGTCTGTGTCGACCACGTCGACACGGATGCCGCGCCCGCCGACGCCGGCCATCACCGTGCGCAGGGCGGTCGCGGTGCGGCCGCCCCGGCCGATGACCTTGCCGAGGTCCTCGGGGTTGACGTGCACTTCGAGGGTGCGGCCACGACGGGTCGTGACCAGCTCCACCTGGACGTCGTCGGGGTGATCGACGATGCCTCGCACCAGGTGCTCCAAGGCGTCCGCGAGGGCGCTCACTCGGCCGCGGCCTCGGGCTCAGCCGCCGTCTCGGGCTTCGCCTCAGCCTTCGGCTCGGCCTTCTTCGGCGCGGACTTGCGCTTGGGGCTGATGGCCTCGGTGGTGGGCTCCTCGCCCGCCGCCTTCAGCGCGGCCTCGAACAGCTCCTGCTTGCTCGGCTTGGGCTCGGCGAAGCGCAGGGTGCCCTCGGTGCCCGGCAGGCCCTTGAACTTCTGCCAGTCGCCGGTGACCTCGAGCAGGTGCTTGACGGCGTCGGTCGGCTGGGCGCCGACTCCCAGCCAGTACTGGGCGCGGTCGGAGTCGACCTCGATCAGGCTGGGCTCGGTCTTGGGGTTGTAGCGGCCGATGGTCTCGATGGCCTTGCCGTCGCGGCGCGTACGGGCGTCGGCGACGATGATGCGGTAGAACGGCGCGCGGATCTTGCCGAGGCGCTGCAGCTTGATCTTGACAGCCACGGGTCTGGGTGCTCCTTGGAAGCGGTGTACGTCGGGTTGGACGCGGGTGGGCCCCGTGGGGTCGAGCCGCCACATCCTGCGGGTTTGTGGGCCCACGGCACGGTGAGAGGGTCCGATTGCCGCGGACAGCCGCCAATTGTGCCAGACGCTTACCGGGCGAACGGAACTACCTCCACGTCGGCGGTGTCCAGGGCCTCCCGGACGGCCCTGGCGTGGGCGACGGCGCCGGGTGTGTCGCCGTGCAGGCACAGCGAGCGGGCCCGCACGGTGAGCACCGTCCCGTCGACGGCGACCAGCTCGCCGTCGACGGCGAGCCGCAGCGCCCTGGCCACGACGGCGTCGGTGTCGGTGAGCAGCGCACCCGGCTCCGACCTGGGCACGAGGGTCCCGTCGGGGGTGTAGCCGCGGTCGGCGAACGCCTCGGGGACGCCGCGGGAGCCTGCGGCGGCGAGCAGCCGGGAGCCGGGCAGCCCCAGCACCGGCAGGTCCCCGTACGCCCGCGTCCCGGCCAACACCGCGCCCGCCTGCGCCTCGTGGTGCACGGTCGCGTTGTAGAGCGCGCCGTGCGGCTTGACGTAGCTCACGTGGGTGCCCGCCGCGCGGGCGAACGCGTCCAGGGCGCCGATTTGGTAGAGCACCTCGTCGGCCAGGACCACGGGGTCGACATCGATGAACCGGCGGCCGAACCCGGCGAGGTCGCGGTAGGACACCTGCGCGCCGACGGCCACCCCGCGCCGGGCCGCCGCCGCGCAGACGGCGCGCATGGTCGAGGCGTCCCCCGCGTGGAACCCGCAGGCCACGTTCGCCGAGGTCACGACGTCGAGCAGGGCGTCGTCGTCGCCGAGGCGCCAGACGCCGAAGCCCTCGCCGAGGTCGCTGTTGAGATCGATCCTCACGGCGTCATCACCCCCAGGGAGATCAGCAGCACCGCCAGCGCGGGCAGGAAGTTGTTGACCTGGTGGGCGATCACGCTCGCGCCGAGCCTGCCGCTGAACAGCCGGGCCAGGCCGATCGGGATGCCGATGACCAGCAGCAGCGACGTGCGCAGCGGTTCGAGGTGGCTGATGGCGAAGATCACGGTGGTGAGCCCGAACACCGGCCACTGGCCCCAGCGCCCCCAGCGCAGCCGCTCCAGGGCGCCCCACAGCAGCCCGCGGTAGATGATCTCCTCGCAGAGCGGCCCGACGAGCCACACGTAGAGGAACAGCAGGACGGCCGCGATGACCGGCATCCGCTGGTCGTCGACCAGGCTGCCCAGCGACGACGTGGCGTTGTCCTCCCCCACGACCCTGGTCCACACCGCCGCCGCCGCGGTGGTCACCACCAGGCCGATGAGCCCGAACTTGAACCCGATGCGCAGGTCCTCCCTGGTGAAGGACCAGCGCAGGTCGACGCGAGGGCCGTTGCCGCGCAGCACGGTGACCAGCAGGGCGGTGCCGGTCGCCAGGACGGTGGGCACGACCGTGCCGATGAGGATGACCGCGATGGGGTCGATCGCCCCGGGCCGCGGCTTGCCGAGCAGGGCGCCGATGACGACGGCCGAGAGCACGAACACCGCGTAGACCAGCAGGAAGGCCCCGAAGCCCCAGCGGTGGTCCCGGACAGGCGACGGCGGGGGCGCCGCCGCGGCGTCAGGCGTCGACACCATCACACCTCCGACAGGTCCGGATCACCACGAGATGCCCGAGGTTAACGGGATCACCGTACGGTTTGGCCGACCACCCTGCCCCGCAACACGACGAGCGCGGGGTTGCGCAGTGTGGACAGGTCGTCGCGGGGGTCCTCGGCGAAGGCGAGCACGTCGGCGGCGGCGCCTTCGGTCAGCCCGGAGTACCCCAGCCAGGCACGGGCGCCCCAGGAGCCCGCGGAGAGCGCGTCCGCGGCGCTCATGCCCGCCTGGTGCAGGGCGATGATCTCGTCGACGACGCGGCCGTGCGCGATGCCGCCGCCCGCGTCCGTCCCGGCGTAGACCGGCACGCCCGCCTCGATGGCGGCGGCGACGGTGGCGCGGGCGTTGTCGTGGAGGTCGAGCATGTGCCGGGCATAGGTCGGGAACTTCTCGGCGCCCGCGGCGATGCCGGGGAAGTTCTCGACGTTGATCAGCGTCGGGACCAGGGCGGTGCCGCGGCGGGCCATCTCCGCGATGGTCTCCCGCGTGAGGCCGGTGCCGTGCTCGACGCAGTCGATGCCCGCGGCGATGAGGCCGGGCAGGGCGTCCTCGCCGAAGACGTGCGCGGTGACCCGCGCGCCCGCGTCGTGGGCGGCGGCGATGGCTTCCTTGAGCACGTCGTCGGACCAGAGTGGGGCGAGGTCGCCGCGCTCGCGGTCGATCCAGTCGCCGACGAGCTTGACCCAGCCGTCGCCCTCTGCGGCCTGCTCGGCGACCTTGCGCGGCAGCTCGTCGGGGTCGATCTCGATGCCGAGGTGGCGGATGTAGCGGCGGGGGCGGGCCAGGTGCCTGCCCGCGCGGATGATGCGCGGCAGGTCCAGGCGCGCCTGCAGGGGCGTGGTGTCGATGGGCGAGCCGCAGTCGCGCAGGAGCAGCGCGCCCGCGTCGCGGTCGGCCTCGGCCTGGCGCGCGGCCGTCTCCAGGTCGACCGGGCCCTGCGGGCCGATGCCGACGTGGCAGTGCGCGTCGACCAGGCCGGGCAGCAGGTAGCCGCCGTCGAAGACGGTGCGCGCGTCCGGGACCTCGGTGAGGCGGACGCGGCCGTTGACGATCCACAGGTCCCGCTCGGCGCCGTCGGGGAGGACGGCACCGCGCAGGTGCAGAGCCGTCACTGCTTGGGGAACTTCAGCTTCGACGGGTCGAACCCGGGGGGCAGCTGGTCCATGCCGAAGCCGGGGGGCATCTGCTGCAGGCTCGGCGGCAGCTGGGACAGGTCGGGGAACCCGGCGCGCCGCTGCGGCTGCGTGGGCCCCTTGCCCTTGCCCTTCTTGCCCTTGCGGCCCTTGGGCTGCTTCTTGGTGGCGCTGCGCCCGCCGCCGGGCATGCCGAAGCGGCCCGCCATCTGCTGCATCATCTTGCGCGCCTCGAAGAACCGGTTGACCAGGTCGTTGACGTCGCGGACCTGGACGCCGGAGCCGTTGGCGATGCGCACCCGGCGGGAGGCGTTGATCATCTTCGGGTCGGCGCGCTCGGCCGGGGTCATGCCGCGGATGATCGCCTGCAGCCGGTCGATGTGCTTCTCGTCGACCTGGGCGAGCGCGTCCTTCATCTGGCCGGAGCCGGGGATCATGCCCAGCAGGTTGGCGATCGGGCCCATCTTGCGCACGGCGAGCATCTGCTCGAGGAAGTCCTCGAGCGTCAGCTCGCCGGTGCCGATCTTGGCCGCGGCCTTCTCCGCCTGCGCCTGGTCGAAGTGCTGCTCGGCCTGCTCGATCAGGGTCAGCAGGTCGCCCATGCCCAGGATGCGCGAGGCCATCCGGTCGGGGTGGAAGGTGTCGAAGTCCTCGAGCTTCTCGCCGTTGGAGGCGAAGAGGATCGGTACGCCGGTGACCTCGCGGACGCTCAGCGCGGCGCCGCCGCGGGCGTCGCCGTCGAGCTTGGTGAGGACCACGCCGGTGAAGCCGACGCCGTCGCGGAATGCCTCCGCGGTGGTGACCGCGTCCTGGCCGATCATGGCGTCGACGACGAACAGGACCTCGTCGGGGCTGGTGGCGGCGCGGATGTCCGCGGCCTGGCGCATCATCTCCTCGTCGACGCCGAGGCGGCCCGCGGTGTCGACGACGACGACGTCGTAGTGGGAGCGCTTGGCTTCCTCGATGCTGCGGCGGGCGACCTCGACCGGGTCGCCGACGCCGTTGCCCGGCTCGGGCGCGAAGACGGCGACCCCGGCGCGATCGCCGACGACCTGCAGCTGGGTGACCGCGTTGGGCCGCTGGAGGTCGCAGGCGACGAGCAGGGGGGCGTGGCCCTGGTTCTTGAGCCAGCGGGCCAGCTTGCCCGCCAGCGTCGTCTTGCCCGCGCCCTGGAGGCCGGCGAGCATGATCACGCTCGGCGCGGTCTTGGCGAGGTTCAGCCTGCGGGTCTCGCCGCCGAGGATGTTGACGAGCTCCTCGTTGACGATCTTGACGACTTGCTGGGCCGGGTTCAGCGCCGCGGAGACCTCGACGCCCTTGGCCCGCTCCTTGACCTTGGCGATGAACGCGCGCACCACCGACAGCGCGACATCGGCCTCCAACAGCGCGATGCGGATCTCGCGCGCGGTGGTGTCGATGTCGGTGTCGCTGAGCCTGCCCTTGCCCCGCAGGTTCTGCAGGACCGATGCGAGCCGGTCGGAGAGGGTGTCGAACACGGGTGCGGCACTCCATGCGGTTGCGGGGACGTGACCCCGAGCGTACCGGGATAGCGGCCGGTCGGCGGGTGCGGCCGTCGTCGCGCTGTTCCGCCCCGGCGCGGCACCCACACAGCACCGACACAGCACCGACACAGCACCGACACGGCACAGCGGCGGCACAGCGGCGGCACTCGGGACGGCTCGGGGCCTCTGCTCGGGGGCTGAGGGCCGGGATGGGGCCCGACCCCTCGACGGGCCCCTTCCCGGCAGCTGTCCGCCCGCGGCGCCCCCTCCCGCGTCCCGGTCCCCCAACCGGTCCCGCGGGCCCGCGCCGCACTTGCTCGGACAACTTCCAGCTTGCCGTTATTCCGAGCCGCTTCCCAGCGTGGACGCCCGTGGATGCCGGTGAGTAGCCCTACTCAGGTCGCTCACCGGCACGCCCGCAACACCGCAGCCTCGATGGCGCCGCGCCAGTCGGGGCCGGGGCCGACCGGGATGCCGAACGAGTCGACGACCGAGCCGCCCATGGTCGCCACCCGGGTCCAGCGGACGTCGACGGCGCAGTGCTCCAGGGCGTCGGCGACGCCGTGCAGGAGGCCGATGCGGTCGGCGCAGCGCAGTTCCATCACCACGACGCCGGAGTCGGGACCGCCCGCCTCGTGGTCGAACCACAGGACGCGCGGTTCGGGGGCGTCGTCGGGGACGCCGCCGTAGTCGCGCTCCTTGGCGGCCAGCTTCTCGGCCAGCGGCAGGGTGCCCGCCACAGCGCGGGCGAACTGCTCGCGCAGCAGGCCCGGGTCGGGCATGGACCCGAAGCGCGGGGTCACGGTGAACACCCCGACCGCGACGCCGGAGTGCGAGCCCATCGTCGCCGCGTGGACCTCCAGGGAGTTCAGCGCGAGCACGCCCGCCGCCCGGGACAGCACGCCGGGGCGGTCGGCGGTGGCGATGGTGACGGTGGTGGGCCTGCCCCCGCCCTCGACCAGCACGTCGGGCCTGCCGGTGGCGGCGGTGGACTCCGCCAGCGCGCGCTTGTCCGCGTCCAGGGGCACGTCCGCGACCAGCGGCTCGCCCGCCATGACGGCCCGGACGCGGCGGGCCAGGTCGCCGATCAGGGCGGCCTTCCAGTCCGTCCACACGCCGGGGCCGGTGGCCAGCGAGTCGGCCTCGGCGAGGGCGTGCAGCAGTTCCAGGAGCACCGGGTCGCGGCCGAGGACGTCGGCGACGCGCTCCACCGTCGTCGGGTCCTCGATGTCGCGGCGGGTGGCGGTGTCGGGCAGCAGCAGGTGGTGGCGGACCATCGCGGCCAGCGTGTCGACGTCGGGTCCGCGCAGGCCGAGCCGGTGGCCGACCTGGGCGGCCAGCGCGGCGCCGACGACCGAGTGGTCGGCGTCGCGGCCCTTGCCGATGTCGTGCAGCAGGGCGCCCAGGAGCAACAGGTCCGGCCGGGACACCGAGGTGACCCGGCGCGCGGCGTTGACGGTGGCGCGCACCAGGTGCCGGTCGACGGTCCACACGTGCGCGGCGTCGCGCGGGGGCAGGTCCCGCACCGCGCCCCACTCCGGGAACAGCCGCGCCCACAGGCCGGTGCGGTCCAGCGCCTCCACCACGTCGGTCAGGCCGTCGCCCGCGCCCAGCAGCGCCACCAGGTCCTGGCGGACCTCCGCGGGCCACGGCGTCCGCAGCTCGGGCGCGGTCTCGGCCAGCCGCGTCAGCGCGGCGGGGGCGATCGGGTTGCCCGTGCGCACCGCGGCCGCGGCGACGCGCAGCAGCAGGCCGGGGTCCTTGCCCGGGTCGGCGTCCCTGGCCAGCGCGACCTCGCCGCCGTGCAGGACGACGCCCTCGGCCAGCGGGCGGCGTTCCGGCCCGCGGCGCAGCACCCCCAGCACCCGGCGCGGCGGAGCGGCGGCGGAGACGGCCCGCAGCGCCACGTCGACGGCGTAGGCGACCGCCCGGCCCGCCCCGGACAGCGCCCGCACCAGGGCGAACCGGTCGGCCAGGCCGAGCGCGTGCGCGACCTCGTCGCCGTCCTGCGGGCGCAGCACGTCCCGCGAGCGCCCGACGATCCGGCGCAACTCGGTCCTGGTGTCCAGCAGCAGCGTCCGCGCCGCGAGGACGTCCTCACCCGGGCGGTCCACCAGCTGCGCGGCCGCCAGCGCGTCGAGGATGCCCAGGTCGCGCAGCCCGCCGCGGCCGTGCTTGAGGTCCGGCTCCACCCAGTGCGCCACCTCGCCCGCCCGCGCCCAGCGCTTGCGGACCGACTCCAGCAGCTCGCCCAGCCGCTTGCGGGCCCCGGAGCGCCACTGCTCGCGCGCTGAGGTGGCCAGCCGGACGCTCACCTCGGCGTCCCCGGCCATGTGCCGGGCGTCGAGCAGCCCGAGGGCGACCCGCAGGTCCGAGGAGGCCACGTCCAGTGCCTCGCCGACGGTGCGCACCGAGTGGTCCAGGCCCACCCCGGCGTTCCACAGGGGGTACCAGAGCCGTTCGGCCACCTGCTCGACCGGTTTGCGCCCGTCGTGCACCAGGACCAGGTCCAGGTCGGCGTACGGCACCAGCTCGCGGCGCCCTAGGCCGCCGACGGCCAGCAGCGCGACGCCGCCGCCCCGGGCGCCGACCCCGGCCTGCGCGGCGTGCGCGGTGAGCCAGAACTCGTGCAGGTCGGCCAGGGCCTCGCGCAGCGCGGGCGGGCTGAGCCGGTGTCCCCCGGACACGCCGACGGACCTGGCGCCCGTGCCGCGACCGAGCAACCGGTCGCGGGCGAGCACCAAGTCCGCCGCGTTCGGGGTGTTGTCCCCCTGTGTCATCCGCTCTGCGTCATCCGCTAGATCGCGTCCGTGCCGCGTTCGCCGGTCCTGACCCGGACGACGGTCTCGACCGGGGTGACCCAGACCTTGCCGTCGCCGATCTTGCCGGTGCGCGCGGAGTCGATCACCGCGTCGACGACCTTGTCACCCATCATGTCGTCGACGAGCACCTCGACGCGGATCTTGGGCACGAAGTCCACCGAGTACTCGGCGCCGCGGTAGACCTCGGTGTGGCCCTTCTGCCTGCCGTAGCCCTGGACCTCGCTGACGGTCATGCCGAGCACGCCGATCTGCTCCAGCGCCGCCTTCACGTCATCGAGGGTGAAAGGCTTGATGATCGCGGTAATGAGCTTCATGGTCGCTCAGCCTTCCTTGCCAGAGCCTGCGGAGATCTTCTGGGCCAGCACGTCCGCCGTCTTGCCGATCGAGGACCCGCCGCCGCGCAGGCTGGAGAACTCGTAGCCGCTCTCGGCGTGCTCGGACTCATCGATCCCGGTGGCCTCGGCCTCGGCGGAGACGCGGAAGCCGATCGTCTTGTTGAGGACGAAGGCGATGATGAAGGTCAGCGTGAAGGAGTAGGCCATGACCGCGACCGCGGCCAGTGCCTGTTTGCCGAGCAGGGCCACGCCGCCGCCGTAGAACAGCCCGTCCTGGCCCGCCTCGTTGACCCCGGTGGTGGCGAGGAAGCCGATCAGCAGGGTGCCGACGAGACCGCCGACGAGGTGCACGCCGACCACGTCGAGGGAGTCGTCGTAGCCCAGCTTGTACTTCAGGCTCACGGCCAGCGCGCACAGCACACCGGCGACGAGGCCGATGGCGATGGCGCCCAGCGGGGAGACGAACCCGGCGGCCGGGGTGATGGCGACCAGACCGGCGATGGCGCCGGAGGCCGCGCCCAGGGTGGTGGGCTTGCCGTCGCGGATCTGCTCGACGACCAGCCAGCCGAGGATCGCCGCCGCGGTGGCGACGGTGGTGGTGAGGAAGGCGACGCCCGCCAGTTCGTTGGCGGCCACGGCGGAACCGGCGTTGAAGCCGTACCAGCCGAACCACAGCAGACCGGCGCCCAGCAGCACGAACGGCAGGTTGTGCGGGCGCATGGGCTCGCGCGGCCAGCCCTTGCGCTTGCCGAGGACCAGGGCCAGGGCCAGGGCGGCGGCGCCCGCGTTGATGTGGACGGCGGTGCCGCCCGCGAAGTCCAGCGCGCCGAGCTGGTTGGCGATCCAGCCGCCGACGAAGTCCGCGCCGGTGAAGCCGTCGAAGTTGAACACCCAGTGCGCGACCGGGAAGTAGACGACCGTGGCCCACACCGCGATGAAGATCGTCCAGGTCCAGAACTTGGCCCGGTCGGCGATGGCGCCGGAGATCAGGGCCGCGGTGATGATGGCGAACATCAGCTGGAACACCACGAAGACCATGTGCGGCAGGGTCGCGGTCTCGGTGCCGAGGACGCCCTCGAGCCCGAGGAAGTCACCGCCGCCCAGGAGGCCGCCGCCCACGTCGTTGCCGAACGCGAGCGAGTAGCCGTAGAGCACCCACAGCACGCTGACCACGGCCAGCGAGATGAAGCTCATCATCAACATGTTGAGCACGCTCTTGGCTCGCACCATGCCGCCGTAGAAGAACGCGAGCCCTGGCGTCATGAGCATGACCAGGGCGGCGCTGATCAGCACCCAGGCCGTGTCTCCTGTGTCCACACTGTCCTCCATCACCACTCGATTGCGGGAATCATTCGATCGGCCTGTTTCGCCGGATGACGCGCCACGTTTCGGGCCGGTGAACTGTCGGTCCCGGCGTGTTACGTCCAGGTGTCCTCGACGCCGCGTGTCCGGTCGGCTACCCCAGGCGTGGCTGTAACGTGACCGTCGATGAGCGAGGTGGCGGCGGTCGGCGACCCGGCGTGGGTCTCCCGCCTGGTCGGGCTCTCCGCGCGCCGCTACGTCGGCGCGGACCGGCGGACGCTGGGCACGCTGTGGTGGTACTCGGCCAGCTCGGTGCTGGTGGGGCCGGTCGTGGAGGCGGTGGTCGCCGGGGCCGCGGTGCCCGACAGCCAGTCGTTGGTCCTGTCGCTGCAGGGGGACCGGATGGTGGACGCGCGCGCGTCGGCCGTCTGCGCGGACCCCGGGCCCCGGCTGCGCGCGGTGCTGGCCTCGGGGATCGCCGCGGTGGCGTCGGTCAGCGGGGCGTCGCCGCGGTCGCTGTGGGCGGTCGCCACGGACTCGGTCGGGAACCGGGTGCTGTGGGCGGGCGGTGGGCCGGGGCACGCGGTGGGGGTCGCGGCGGCGGTCGGGCCGGACCTGCCGGTGCCGCGGTTCGCGGTGGCAGGCGGGCGGCTGGTGGTGCGGCGGGCGTCCTGCTGCCTGATCTACCAGGTGCCCGGGGAGGACAAGTGCGTCAGCTGTCCCCGGCAGTCACCGGGGGTGCGGGCGCGGCGGCTGGCGGGTCAGGCGCCGTAGCGGGTGGTGAGGGTGGTGTGGCCCTGGGGCGTCAGGGCGCCGTGCAAGCGCAGGCGGGCCATGCCGCCGTCGGGGTGGATGTCCAGGCGGACGTGGGTGGTGGGCGCGGCGTCCGGGATGCGGAAGCGGTGGCGGGTGTCCGGTTGCAGGCGCGTGTACGGCAGCAGGGGGCGCCAGTCGTCCGGCGTGCCCGCCGAGAGGGTGGCCCAGCCGGGGGCGTTGCCCTTGAAGTGGGTGGTGTCCAGCTCGGCGAAGCGGATGGCGCCCTCGGCGGCCAGGCGGACCACCGCCCAGTCGTTGCCCTGGTCGCGGCGGCGGCGGGTCTCCCAGCCCTCGCCCATGGTGGCGGGGCTGCCGGGGGCGATGAGGTTGCTGGGCGATGAGTAGAACATGTCGCTGCAGTCGATCACGCGCGCGCCGTTCTCCAGGGCGGCCAGGTCCAGGGCGGTCGGGTCGATCAGGGCGGGGTCGGGGACGGGGTGGCCGTGGACCCGCAGGCGGGCGATGCCGCCGTCGGGGTGCATGGTGAGGCGGACGTGGGTGAAGCGCTCCCGGGAGTCGACCGCGAAACGGGCCTGGCTGTCGCCCGCGAGGGGGACCTCGGTCAGCAGCGGGGTCCACGAGGTCAGCTCGGCGGGCGCGGGGTAGCCGGGCGCGGCGCACGCGGCGACCGAGCACGCGGGCGGGAAGTTGCCGGTGAAGAACGCCGTGTCCACCACGACGCCGTGGATCGCGCCGGGCAGGCCGAGCCGGACGATGGCGTGGTCGACGCCGGGGGTGCGGCGGCGGCGGGTCTCCCAGCCGTCGTAGACCTGGCCCTTGTGGCCGAAGGTGGCGGGGCGGAAGCCGGGCGGCGCCGCGGTGATCAGGTTCTCCTTCTCGGCGAAGGTCTCGTCGTCCGCCCAGACCACCGAACCGCCGAAGCGGCGCACGGCCAGGTCGGGCAGGGTCAGCCAGTCGCTCATGCGGTTCCCCGTTCCAGCAGTTCGCCGCGCGGCTCGTCGACCGGTCCGCCGCGCAGCCGGACCGAGCGGACGACCCCGCGCAGACGCGCGCCGTGATAGGCGCTGATCGGGTTGCGGTGCAACAGGAGTCCAGCGTCCACAGTGAACTCCTCGGCGGGCGCGAACACGACGAGGTCGGCGTCGCACCCCACCGCGATCCGGCCCTTGCGGCGCAGCCCCACCAGGTCGGCGGGCCCGGAGGCCATCCACCGGACGACGTCGGCGAGCCCGAACCCCCGCGAGCGCGCCGCCGTCCACACCGCGGAGAGCCCCACCTGCAGCCCGGCGATCCCACCCCACGCGGCACCGAAGTCACCGGTGTCCGGGCGCTTGAGCTCCGGGGTGCACGGCGAGTGGTCGCTGACCACGCACCCGACGACCCCGTCGGCCAGCCCGCCCCAGAGGGCGTCGCGGTTGGCGGCCTCGCGGATCGGCGGGCAGCACTTGAACTCCGTCGCCCCGTCCGGCACGTCCTCGGCGGCGAGGGTCAGGTAGTGCGGGCACGTCTCGGCCGAGACGGCGACCCCCGACGCCCGCGCCTCGGCCAGCAGCGGCAGCGCCCCCGCCGCCGACAGGTGCACGATGTGCGCCCGCGCGCCCGTGGCCCTGGCCGCGTCGATCACCAGTTGCACGGCGGTGTGCTCGGAGGACGGCGGGCGGGAGGCGAGGAACCCGGCGTACTCCCGGCCCCCCGCCTCGCCGATGCCGCCGCCGTCCTCGGCGTGGCAGATCATCAGCGCGTCCAGGCCCGCGGTGACCTCCAGGTGCCCGACCAGCTCCTCGGGGCCCAGGTGGCCGAACTCCTCGACGCCGGAGTCGAGCAGGAAGCACTTGAACCCGAACACCCCGGCGCGGTGCAGCGCGGCCAGCTCACCGGCGTTGCCCGGCACCGCCCCGCCCCAGAAGCCGACGTCGACGTGGCAGCGGCCGCGGGCGGCGGCCCGCTTGACCTCCAGCGCCCGCGCGTCGGTGGTCGGCGGAAGGCTGTTGAGCGGCATGTCCACCAGGGTCGTGACCCCGCCCGCCGCCGCCGCCCTGGTCGCGGTGGGGAAGCCCTCCCACTCCGCGCGGCCGGGGTCGTTGACGTGGACGTGGGTGTCGACCAGGCCGGGCAGCAGCACCTCGTCCTCGGCCAGCTCGACCACCGGGTCGCCGTCGGCGGAGAGCCTGCCGACCTCGACGATGCGGCCGTCGCGCACCCGCACGTCGGCCGGGCCCTCACCCGAGGGGGTCACGCAGCGCGCCGCCCGGAACAGGGTCACCGGCGCACCAGCCCCCGCCGCTCCGACAGCGCGGTCAGCTCATCGTCGGCCAGCCCGGTGTGCGCGGCCACCTCCTCGGCGGTCATCGCCCCGCAGTCGACCGCGCGGCGCAGCGACCCGGCCAGCGCGGCGGCGGTCGCGGGCTCGTCCAGCACCGCGCCGCCCGCCTGGGCGAGGTAGGCGGCCAGGCGGCGCGCGTCGGCCTCGGCGGACTCCAGGTGGTGGGTGTAGACGGCGGCGTAGCGGGTGACCAGCTGCGCCGGGTGCAGGTCCCAGCCCTGGAAGAAGCCGTGCGCCAGCGAGCGGCGGACCAGGCGGTAGTGCGTCTGCCAGCCGCGCCGGACCGCGGCCTGGTCGCCGACCGGCAGCACGTTGGTCGACCCGTCGGACAGCCGCACCCCGGTGCCCGCCGCGCTGACCTGCATGACGTTGCGGGCGAAGTCGCAGGCCCGGTGCGCGAGGTGCTGGTCGGCCGCGGCGAGCCCGCACGCGGCGGTGTAGTCGTAGGTGCCGAAGTGCAGCCCGGTCACCCGGCCCTGGCCCGCGGTGATCAGCCCCGGCACGGCGATGCGCCCGTCGGCGGCGACGATGGCCTGCGGGGTCTCGATCTGGACCTCGAAGCGCAGCACGCCGGGCCGCAGGTCCAGCCGCTCCTCCAGCACGTCGAGCACCTCGACCAGGGCGCCGACCTGCTCGGCGTCGGTCACCTTCGGGAAGGTCACGACGAACCCGGCGGGCGGGCGGGCGAGCCGGGTGAGCACGAGGTCGAGCGTGCGCACCGAGCGCAGCAGCAGCCCGGTGGTGTCGAAGGACTTCACCCGCAGTCCGGCCGAGGCCAGGTCCCACTGGGCGAGCAGGTCGGCGGCGTGCTCGGCGTGCGCGTCCTCCTCCTGGTTGTCGCGGACTCCGTAGCCGTCCTCGAAGTCGACGCGCAGGTCCTCCACCGGCTCGGCGGCCAGTTTGGCCCGGACGCGCTCGTACACCGTCGGCGCCAGCTCCGGGGGCAGCCCGATGATCGCGGCGAGCACGGCCGGGGTGGGGGCGTGCTGGTCCATCGCGGCCAGGGCCGCTGCGCCCCAGCGCGCGGGCAGGTCGGCGGCGGCGCGGTCGACGGGCACGTAGCAGGTGTGCACCGGCTGGCGCCCGCCCCGCTCGCCCGGCAGCCGCAGCGCCCGCTCCGCGTCCGATTCCGACAGTCGCGCGGCGATGCCGGTGAGCAGCGCCCCGTCCAGCGTGGTGCGCATGTCAGATCCGTTCGTACGCGGGGATGGTGAGGAAGTCCGGGTAGCCCTCGGCGAGGGCGACCTCGGCGAAGAGCGCGACGGCGGCCTCGCTGCCGGGCAGCGCGGCGCCGACCTCGGCGAGCACGCCGCGCACCAGCTCGGCGGTGACCGCCTGGCCGCTGTCGAGCACGACGCCGTTGCGCAGCCACTGCCACACCTGCGATCGGGCGATCTCGGCGGTGGCCGCGTCCTCCATCAGGTCGTGGATGGCGGCCGCGCCGGTCCCGCCGAGCCAGGACATCAGGTACCGGACCCCGACGTCGACCGCGGAGCGCAGGCCCGCCGCGGTCGCCCGGCCCGGGGTCGACGCCACGTCGAGCAGGTCGCGGGCGGTCACCTCGACATCCTCCCGCAGCACGCCGCGCTGGTCGCTCGCCGCGCCGAGGACCCCGTCGAAGACCTCCCGGCACACCGGGACCAGGTCCGGGTGGGCGACCCAGGAGCCGTCGAAGCCCGCGGCGGCCTCGCGCTCCTTGTCCGAGCGGACCTTGGCCAGCGCCCGCTCGGTGACCTCCGGGTCGCGCCGGTTGGGGATGAACGCGGCCATGCCGCCGATCGCGTGCGCGCCGCGGCGGTGGCAGGTGCGCACGAGCAGGTCGGTGTAGGCGCGCATGAGCGGGGCGGCCATGGTGACGCTGTCGCGGTCGGGCAGCACGTACTCCGGACCGGCGTCGCGGAAGTACTTGATGATGCTGAACAGGTAGTCCCAGCGGCCCGCGTTCAGACCGGCGGCGTGGTCACGCAGCTCGTACAGGATCTCGTCCATCTCGAAGGCGGCCGGGATGGTCTCGATCAGCACCGTCGCCCGGACGCTGCCGTGCGGGACGCCCAGCTCGGCCTGCGCGCGGGTGAACACGTCGTTCCACAGCCGGGCTTCGAGGTGGCCCTCCAGCTTCGGCAGGTAGTAGTACGGCCCGGCACCGCGCTCCAGGGAGACCGCGGCGTTGTGGAAGAAGTGCAGGCCGAAGTCCAGCAGCGCGGCCACCACCCGGGAGCCGTCGACCTCGACGTGCTTGTCGTCGAGGTGCCACCCGCGTGGGCGGACGACGATCACCGCGTGCCCGGGGCGGACCGCGTAGTGCTTGCCCTCGGGCGTGGTGTGCTCCAGGGCGCCGCGGGCGGCGTCACGCAGGACGACCTGGCCGCCGACGACGTTGGCCCAGTGCGGGGTGTTGGCGTCCTCCAGGTCGGCCAGCCACACCCGGGCCCCGGAGTTGAGGGCGTTGACCGCCATCTTCGGGTCCGTGGGCCCGGTGATCTCCACCCGGCGGTCGAGCAGGGGCGCGGGCGTCGGCGCGACCGTCCAGTCGGCGGACCTGACCCCGGCGGTCTCGGCGCGGAAGCCCAGTGGCCGTCGGCGGGCCCGTTCGGCCAGCAGTTCCGCGCGCCTGCCCGCGAATTCCCTGTGCAGCCCGGCGACGAAGGCCAGCGCGTCGGGGGTCAGGATCTCCGCCCCCCGCGCGGTGGGCTCGCCGAGCACCTGGATGTCGGCCATGGAAGACATAGTGGCCCCCGATGGCGGGTTGGGGTAGCGGCCGGCTGCCCCAACTCCCTCAGCCGAGCAGCGCGTCGACGAACGCCCCCGGGTCGAACGGGGCCAGGTCGTCGGCCCCCTCGCCCAGCCCGACCAGCTTCACCGGCACCCCCAGCTCCCGCTGCACCTGGAACACGATGCCGCCCTTGGCGGTGCCGTCGAGCTTCGTCAGCACGATCCCCGTCACGTCCACGACCTCGCCGAACACCCGCGCCTGGGTGAGCCCGTTCTGCCCGGTGGTCGCGTCGAGCACCAGCAGCACCTCGTCCACCGGCCCCTGCTTCTCCACCACCCGCTTGACCTTGCCCAGCTCGTCCATCAGCCCGGTCTTGGTGTGCAGGCGCCCCGCGGTGTCGATCAGCACGGCGTCGACGCCCGCCTCGCGCCCGCGCTTGACCGCGTCGAAGGCGACCGCGGCCGGGTCGGCGCCCTCCGGGCCGCGCACGACCTCGGCGCCGACGCGCTGCGCCCAGGTCGACAGCTGCTCGGCGGCGGCGGCGCGGAAGGTGTCGGCCGCGCCGAGCACGACCGTGCGGCCGTCGGCGACCAGGACCCTGGCCAGCTTGCCGGTGGTGGTGGTCTTGCCGGTGCCGTTGACGCCCGCGATGAGCACGACGGCGGGCGTGCGGGTCTCGCCGTCGCCGTGCGGGAGGGCGCGGACCGCGCGGGCCATCTCCGGGCGCAGGGCGTCGATGAGGACCTCGCGCAGCAGCGCGCGCGCCTGCTCCGGGGTGCGCACGGCGCGCCTGACCAGCTCCACGCGCAGCCGGTCGACGATCTCCTGGGTGGTGGCCGCGCCGAGGTCGGCCAGCAGCAGGGTGTCCTCGATGTCGGTCCAGGAGTCCTCGTCGAGGTCGCCCGCGCCGAGCAGGCCGAGCAGGCCCTGGCCGAACACCGAGCGCGAGCGCGACAGCCGACCGCGCAGGCGCTCCAGCCTGCCCTCAGTCGGGGCGATCTCGTCGGTCTCCGGGCGGGTCTCCGGGCGGGTCTCCGGGCGAATCTCCGGGCGAATCTCGGGACGGGTCTCGGGGCGGGTCTCCGGGCGTGCCTCGGGGATGACGACCGGGGCGGCCTGGACCGGGAAGGCGTCGGTGGGCGGGTCGGCCTGCACCGGGATGCGGTCGGTCGGCGGGGCGTCCTCGACCGTGCCGCGGATGCTGCCCGCCTGCTCGGGCAGGTCGACGTCGACGAGACCGCGCTTGACCGAGTCGCGCGGCACGGCGGCGTCGTCGCCGACGCCGGGCTGGCCGTCGACCTCGGTGCGCTCACCGGCCGGGTGGCCGCCGGGCGCGAGGCTGATCCCCCCGCCTGCCCGGTAGCCCCCGCCCTTGGGCTTCTCGGTGACCTGTGGCGTGTTCTTGCCCAGGTCGATGCGCCTGCGCCGGGCCAACAACACGCCGGTGGCCACAGCGGCCACCAGCACGATCACGGCGACGAGAATGATGATCTGGGTGCTCGACACGACCGCCATCCTCGCATCCGGAGCCGCGCCGGACCGGGCTGGGCGCGGCGAGGTCAGTAATGAACGATTCGAGTGGAAGTTTGGTCAATTTCCAACTTAACCCTTGCGCTTCCCCATGGCTGTGGAATAGACCACAGACCCATGTGGCTGCGCGTGGTCGGCTTGATCTCCGGGACGTCGATGGACGGCATCGATGTCGCGGCCGCCGACTTCGCCTGTGCCGATGGTGTCATCGAACTGCGCCCGGTGGGCCACACGGAAGTGGCCTACCCGCCCGAGCTGCGCTCGGCGCTGCTGGACGTGCTCCCGCCCAACGGCTGCACCGCCGAGAAGCTGTGCGTGCTCGACACCGGGGTCGGCCAGGCGTTCGGGGCCGCGGCCGCGGAGCTGCTCGACGGCGCCGACGTGGTGGCCTCGCTCGGGCAGACGGTCTACCACTGGGTCGAGGGCGCCCGCTGCCGCGGCACGCTGCAACTGGGCCAGCCCGCCTGGATCGCCGAGGCCACCGGCCTGCCCGTGGTCTCGGGCCTGCGCGTCCGCGACGTCGCCGCGGGCGGGCACGGCGCCCCGCTGGCGCCCGTCCTCGACCGGCTGCTGCTCGGCACCCCGCGGGTCCCGACCGCCGCGCTCAACCTCGGCGGCATCGCCAACATCACCGTCCTGCGCCCGCACGGGCCCGCCGTCGCCTTCGACACCGGCCCGGCCAACGCCCTGCTCGACGCCGCCGCCCGCGCCACCGTCGGCGCCGACCAGGACACCGGCGGCGCGCTGGCCGCCCAGGGCCGCGTCCGCGCCGACCTGCTCGACGTGCTGCGCGCCGACCCGTACTACGGCGCCCCGCCGCCGAAGTCGACGGGCAAGGAGCACTACAACGCGGGCTACCTCGGCGCGACCCTCGGGCGGCTGCCGGTGGTCGCCGACGCCGACCTGATGGCCACCCTCGTCGCGCTGACCGCGAGCACCGTGGCCGACGCCTGCCGCGAGTTCGGCGTGCGGCGGGTGCTGGCCTCCGGCGGCGGTGTCCGCAACCCGGTGCTCATGGCCGCCCTCGCCGACGCGCTCGCCCCGGCGACGCTGACCACCACCGATGAGCTGGGCCTGCCCGCGGCGGCCAAGGAGGCCTACCTCACGGCGCTGCTGGGCTACCTGGCCTGGCACGGCATGGCCGTCGACCCCGGCACCGGCGCCGCCGGTCCCCGGGTGCACGGCAGCATCACTCCCGGCGCGGGCCCGCTGCGGCTGCCCCCGCCGGTCACCGCGGCCGCCACCGCGCTGCGGATCACCGTCCCCTCTCCGGCTGGAGGCCGCGTTGCGTGCCATTGACCTGGCGATCATCGGTGTTTTCCTGGTCGGGATGCCGCTGCTGGGCATCCTCATCGCGGGCAGGCAACGCTCGGCGAACGACTACTTCGTCGGCGAGGGCAAGATCAAGTGGTGGGTGGCCTGCCTGTCGGTGGTCTCGGCGGAGACCTCCACCCTGACCGTGCTGAGCGTGCCGACGGTGGCCTACCTCGGGGCGTTCACGTACCTGCAGCTGGCGATCGGGTACATCATCGGGCGGATCGTGGTGGCCTTCGTCCTGCTGCCGCGCTACGTCGCGGGGAACATGACCACGGCGTACAACTTCCTGGGCAAGCGGTTCGGCGCGGGCTTGCAGGGCACGGCGTCGGTGACGTTCCTGGTGACCCGGCTGCTCGCCGACGGCGTGCGGCTGTTCGCCACGGCCATCCCGATCAAGGTGGTCCTCAACGCGTACGGCGTGGACGCGGCGTACTGGCAGATCGTGGCCGTGCTCGGCGTGGCGATGGTGGTCTACACGTTCTTCGGCGGCGTGCGCGCGGTCGTCTGGGTCGACGCGATCCAGATGCTCTGGTACGTCGTCGGTGGGCTCGCCGTCGTCCTGGTGCTCTCCGGGAAGCTCCCCGACGGCTGGCTGGGCTCGGCGGTCGACGCGGGCAAGACGCAGCTGCTGGACTTCTCCTCCGGGCCGCTGAGCAACCCGTACGCGTTCGTGACGGCGGTGTTGGGCGGCGCGGTCCTGTCGATGGCCTCCCACGGGGCCGACCAGCTCATCGTGCAGCGGTTGATGTCGTGCAACGACGTGCGGGCCAGCCAGAAGGCGCTGATCGCCTCCGGGTTCGTCGTGTTCCTGCAGTTCGCGCTGTTCCTGCTGATCGGCACGATGCTGTGGTCGTTCTACAAGGGACTCGACCCGGTGAACGACCTCGGGCTGACCACCAACGACGAGCTGTTCGCCTCCTTCATCGTCACCGAGCTGCCCTCGGGCCTGTCCGGCTTCGTCATCGCGGGCATCCTCGCCGCCGCGCTGAGTTCCTCCCTCGGCGCCCTCGCGTCGTCCACGGTCACCGACGTCTACCAGCGGGTGACGCGCCGCCAGCTCTCCGACGCCGAACTGCTGAAGCAGGGCCGGATCTGGACGGTCATCTGGGCGTTCTTCCTGGTGCTGTTCGCCTCCATGTTCACCACGACGAAGAACCCGATCGTGGAGACCGCCCTGGCCATCACCGGCTACACCTACGGCGCCCTGCTGGGCGCGTTCCTGCTGGGCCTGCTGTTCCGCAAGGCCCGCCAGACCGACGCGATCATCGCGTTCGTGACGACGGTGGCGGTGATGGCCTTCGTCATCCTGGGCCTGAAGTTCAGCAAGTCCTCCGGCGGCTTCATCGGCGTCGACTTCAGCAAGTCCTCCGGCGACACGGTCGGCCTGGCCTTCCCCTGGTTCACCCCGCTCGGCGTGGCGATCACCCTCGTCGTCGGCGGCCTGCTGTCCCTGCGCCACCGGCAACCGGCCGCGCCGGAGCCCGAGGACACCAGGCCAGCGCCCACCCCGGCCGCGTGAGGTGAGCGGCGCCCCGAGCCGGGGCGCCGCTCACCGGTCAGCCGACGGCGTCGCGCCTGCGGTAGCCGATCAGCTCCAGGTACAGCTCGAAACCCATCGACGTGAACATGCGCTCCGAGGCGTCGTTGCCGAGCATGATCACGGCGGCGGCCTGGGGCTGCGGGCCCTGTTCGGCGGCCAGTTCGCGCAGGAGGGCCCGCACCACCGCGCGGCCCGCCCCCGCCGAGCGCATCCCGGGGACCACGCCCACATAGTCCACATAGAACTCCCCCGGCTGCGCGTACCCGGCCGCGTAGGCGATCAGGCCGTCCGCGCCGGTGAGGACGACGACGGTGTGGCCGCGCTCGCCCGCCACGATCTGCCGCCCGGTGGAGGTCCGGTTCGGGAAGCACTGCTCGTGCAGGTCGGCGACATCCGCGCGCACCGGGTCGTCCGGGGTGAGGCGGTGCGGGCCGCCTCCGGGAACGTTTTCCGGGACGGCGGCGGAGACCAGGACGGAGCGCAGGGCGGGGCCGGACAGGGTGAACACGCGGCTCATGTCGCCGGGGACGAAGCCGTGCCGGGCGGCGAAATCGGCCAGCAGGCAGTTCTTCCTGTGCCCGTACAGCTCCAGGTCCTGGTGCCCGGTCAGCCGGGGCAGGCGCATGGCGCGGTCGAACAGCTCGTCCGCCGTCTCGTGCCAGACCTGGCGGGCGACCGGGTGGTCGTCCGGCACCGAGACGAACGGGCCGAACAGCCACGCCCGCCCGACGTCGGGGTTGGTGTCGGTGCTCAGCACCGCGCCGACGCGGCCGGTGTCGTCCACTCCGACGAAGGCGCCGCCCGCCCAGTCCGGGCGCAGGCCGTCGAGCTCGTCGGCCACCTCGTCAGCGGTGACGCCGTGGTAGCCGATGTGGTGGGCGGGGTCGCCCTGCAGACGCACGACAAGGTCGATGACCGCGTCGCGGTCTTCTGCCGATGCGGAGCGGATCGCGTACATGGGGTGAATCGTGCGCGCCGAGAGCCCGCGGCGCGAGCGGATTACCCCATTCCCATTCCGCTGCCGCGTTCATGGTGTTCCAGGGCAGCAAGCACGCCAGGGCTTAGGTCGTGTTCAGGTGTGGTGTGCGAAAGAGTCATGATCAGTCCGGCCGCTGACGGATCGTCCTCATACCGGTGTTGTATTCGGGCGTATCCGGCCGTGCCGCCAACGACCGGACTGGCGCGGATGCCGTGCCCCACACCTGAAGCACGACCTAGGCGGGGGCGGGGTTCTCCCGGCGCTGTTGCAGGCGCTGGGAGATGACCTGGGTGATGCCGTCGCCGCGCATGCTGACGCCGTAGAGGGCGTCGGCGATCTCCATGGTCGGCTTCTGGTGGGTGATGATGATGAGCTGGGAGCTGGTCCGCAGCTGCTCGAGCAGGCCGATCAGGCGGCGCATGTTGGTGTCGTCCAGCGCGGCCTCGACCTCGTCCATCACGTAGAACGGCGACGGGCGGGCGCGGAAGATGGCCACCAGCATCGCCACCGCGACCAGGGACTTCTCCCCGCCGGAGAGCAGTGAGAGCCGCTTGACCTTCTTGCCGGGCGGGCGGGCCTCGACGTCGACGCCGGTGGTCAGCATGTCGTCGGGCTCGGTGAGGATCATCCGGCCCTCGCCGCCGGGGAACAGCACGTCGAAGACGACCTCGAACTCGCGCGCCACGTCCTCGTAGGCGGCGGCGAAGACCTCCAGGATCTTCTCGTCCACCTCCTTGATCACGGTCAGCAGGTCGCGCCGGGTGTCCTTGAGGTCCTCGAGCTGCGTCGAGAGGAACTTGTAGCGCTCCTCCAGCGCGGCGAACTCCTCCAGGGCCAGCGGGTTCACCTTGCCCAGGGTCGCCATGTCCCGCTCGGCGCGCTTGGCGCGGCGGGCCTGCGTCTCCCGGTCGTAGCGCAGCGGCGGCGGCGCCTTGACGTCCTCGCCGCGCTCGCGGGCGGCCTCGTACTCGGCCAGCTCCGCCGGGCTCGGCGGCACCGGCTGGTCGGGCCCGTACTCGGCGACCAGGTCGTCCAGCCCGATGCCGAAGGACTCGGCGATGCGGGTCTCCAGCTGCTCCAGGCGCAGCCGCTGCTCGGCCCGCAGCACCTCGTCGCGGTGCACCGCGTCGGTCAGCTTCTCCAGCTCCACCGACAGCTCGCGCACCTTGCCGCGCACCTCGGCCAGCAGCCGCTCCCGGTCGACCCGCCGCGCCTGCACGACGTCGCGCTCCTCGGCCGCGCGGGCCAGCGACAGCGCGATGCGCTCCAGCGCCAGCCCACCGCCGTTGACCACGGCCTGGGCGACGGTGGCGCCGCGCTTGCGGGCGGCCATCGCGCGGGCGGCGCGCTCGCGGGCCTCCCGCTCGGCGCGCGCGGCCCGGCGCAGCTGGTCGGCCTTGCCGTGCAGGGCCCGGTGGCGCTCCTCGGCGGTGCGCAGCGACAGCCGCGCCTCCATCTCCTCCTGCCGGGCCGAGGCCAGGGCGGCGGTGAACTCGTCGCGCTCGCTGGAATCGGGCTCGTCGTCGACCGGCTGCTCTTGGACGGCGGCCAGGCGCTCCTCAAGGTCGCCCAGCTTGCGCAGGGCCTCCTCGCGGGCCTGCTCGACCCTGCCGCGCTGGGTGACGGCCCGCTCGACCTCGGCCTCCGCCGAGCGCAGGGCCTGGCGCAGCCGGTTGAGCCTCTCGGCGGAGCGGGCCGCGCGGACCTTGGCCTCGCCCATCTCGTCCTTGACCGCGCCCACCTCGGCGCGGCGGGCCTGCTGCTCGGCGCGGGCCCCGGCCAGCGCGGCCGAGGCCGCCTCCAGCGCCCGCTCGGCCGCGCCCAGCTTCGCGTTGGCCTCGTCCACGGCGGCCTGCACCTCGATGACGCTGCGCGCCCGCTCCGACCCGCCGACCGCCCAGTACGCGCCGAGCAGGTCGCCGTCGGGGGTCACCGCGCGCACGTCGGGGTGGGCGAGGACCAGCTCCTGCGCGGCGTCGATGGAGGCGACCACGGCCATGCGGTCCAGCGCCCGGTGCACGGCGGGCCGCAGCGCGTCCGGCGCGCCGACCAGGTCGACGGCCCAGCGCGCGCCGCCGGGCAGCGGGGGCCACGCGGAGCGGTCCAGCCCGGCGTCGGGTCCGCCGACCAGCAGGCCCGCGCGCCCGGCGTCGCCCGCGCGCAGCACCTCCAGCGCGGCGACCGCGCCGTAGGGGTCGGTCACGGCGACAGCGTCGGCGATGGGGCCCAGCGCGGCGGCCAGCGCGGCCTCGGCGCCCGGCTCGACGGTCAGCACCGCGGCCACCGAGCCCAGCAGGCCGGGCAGCCGGTCGGCGGCGGCGAGCAGCGCGCCCGCCCCATCCTTGCGCGCCAGCCCGAGGGAGAGCGCGTCGACGCGCGCCCGCCACGAGGCGATGTCCTTCTCCGCGGTGCGCTCGGCGCGCACCAGCTCCTCGACGCGGGCCTTGGCCGCGTCGTTGGCCTCGGTGACCTGGCGCAGCCGCTCGCCGAGGTCGGCGTCGCCGCCTTCCTCGACGCCGGTCTCGTCCTGTGCCTCGGCCAGCTCCCCCGCGACGACCTCGGCGCGCTCGCGGGCCTCACCCAGGGCGACCGAGAGCCGCTCGATCTCCTCGGCGGTGGCGTTGGTCTTGCTGCGCAGCGCCTCGACCTGCCCGGCCAGCCTGGCCAGGCCCTCGCGGCGGTCGGCGATCGCGCGGACGGCGGCGATGTGCGCCTTCTCCGCGGCCTGCACCATGCGCTCCAGCTCGGCGCGCTTCTCGGTGGACTCCGCCAGCGCGTAGCGGGCCTCGGTGACCGCCTCGGCCAGCTCGGCCTCGCGCAGCGCGGTGTGCTCGGCCTCGGCGTCCATCTCGTCGGGGTCGCGCCCGCCGCGCGGGGCCTCCACCGACGCCGACAGGTGCCGGGCCCGCTCGACGGCCAGGCGGACGGTGCCGCGCAGGCGCTCCTCCAGGGCGGAGAGCCGGTACCAGGTCTCCTGCGCCTCGGCCAGCAGCGGCGCGTCGGTGGCGAGGTCCTCCTCCAGCTCGTTCTGCCGGGCCTGGCAGATCTCCAGCGCCTGCTCGACCTCGGCGCGCTTGCGACGGGCGGTGGCCTCGTCGGCCTCCTCGCGGGCGATGTCGGTGCGCTGGGTGACCAGGTCGTCGGCGTGCAGGCGCAGCCGGGCGTCGCGCAGCTCGGCCTGCACGGCCTGGGCGCGGCGGGCGATCTCGGCCTGCTTGCCCAGCGGCTTGAGCTGGCGGCGCAGCTCGGCGGTGAGGTCGGTGAGCCGGGTCAGGTTGGCCTGCATCGCGTCGAGCTTGCGCAGCGCCTTCTCTTTGCGCTTGCGGTGCTTGAGCACCCCCGCGGCCTCCTCGATGAAGGCGCGGCGCTCGTCGGGCTTGGACTCCAGGATCGCGGCGAGCTGGCCCTGCCCGACGATGACGTGCATCTCCCGGCCGATGCCGGAGTCGGAGAGCAGCTCCTGGACATCGAGCAGGCGGCAGGTGTTGCCGTTGATCTCGTACTCGCTGGCGCCGTCGCGGAACATCCGCCGGGTGATCGAGACCTCGGAGTAGTCGATCGGCAGGGCGCCGTCGGAGTTGTCGATGGTCAGGGTGACCTCGGCGCGGCCGAGCGGGGCGCGCCCGGAGGTGCCCGCGAAGATGACGTCCTCCATCTTGCCGCCGCGCAGGCCCTTGGCGCTGCCCTCGCCCATCACCCAGCGCAGGCCGTCGAGGACGTTGGACTTGCCGGAGCCGTTGGGCCCGACCACGCAGGTGATGCCGGGCTCGAAGCGCAGCGTCGTCGCCGAGGCGAAGGACTTGAAGCCCTTCAGCGTCAGGCTCTTCAGATGCACCGGTCGCGATCCTGTCGTGCGGGGACGTTCGAGCGAGCGTACCCGCGTGGTCCCCCGGCCCTGGGGAGGCGGGCCGTCGGGGCGTGCCGGCCTAGTCCGGCGGGGTCAGGTCGATCACCACGGTCTCGCCGCTGATCACCTCGACCCGGTCGATGGCCGCGATGTCGAAGGAGGTGCTGCCGGGGATCTCCTCCTCGGCGGTGGTGCCCGCCGCCCACCAGCCCGCGACCTCGCGGCTGCCGTCGCGGGCCCGCACGACCAGCTTGCACGGCTTGCCCGGCGGCACGTCCCGCATCCGGATGCGGACCTCGGTGCCCCACGGCCGCGACGTCAGGTCGATGTCGGCGCCGATGCCGCTGTCGGGGTTGGTCGCCGACCAGGTGACCGTCGGCGCGTCGGGGGGGCGCAGCGCCTGGTAGGCCGCGAGCCCGCCGAGGGCGACCACCACGGCGACGGCCACGGCGACGAGGCTCAGGCGCGGCCGCGTCGGGATCGGCAGGGGGTCGCCCCTCGGCGCGACGGCGCGCCCGGGTTCCGCCCGCGGCGCCGGTTCGGCGAACTCGGCCTCATCGATGCGCTGCAACAGCCCCGGCAGCGGCGCCATGCGCAGCAGTTCGGCCTCGCAGACGGGGCAGCCCGCCAGGTGGGCCTGGAAGACGGCCCGGTCGGCGGGGTCGAGGGCGCCGAGCAGGTAGGCGCCAACGGATGTGATCATCGGGCAGCTCACGGCTCGGTCACCCCCCGTTCCTCCAGCGCGTCACGCAGGGCGCGCAGGGCGTAGAAGGATCTGGACTTGACGGTGCCCGCGGGCACGCCGAGCACGTCGGCGGCCTCGGAGACGGTGCGCCGCCGGTAGAACAGCTCGACGATGACGGCGCGGTGGTCGCGGGAGAGGCTGCGCATCGCCTCGGCGATCTGCCAGCCCTGCAGCACCCGGTCGAACTCGTCGGGGTGCTCGACCCGCAGCGCGTCGGCGTCCATCGGGATCTCCGGGGCGCGGGCGCTCTGCCTGCGGTAGCCGGAGATCACCAGGTTCTTGGCGACGGTGTAGAGCCAGGGCCCGGCGTGGTCGGGGTGCAGCGTGTCGGCGTTGCGCCACGCCCGCAGCAAGGTCTCCTGCACGATGTCCTCCGCGCGCTGGTGGTCACCACCGACCGCGCGCATGGCGTACGCGAGCAGAGGCCGCCGGTACCGGCGGTACAGCTCGCGCACCAAGTCCTCGTCGCGCGCCGGCGGTCCCACACGCGGTTCTACGTCCCGGCCGCTCCTGCGGTTCAGCAGCCTGCCGAAAAAGCTCACCGCTCGGGAAATCCGCTGAGGTCGCCCTTGGCGGCGCTCCACTGCTCGACCACGCCCGCGACCGTCCCCGGCGTCTGCCCGGAGGTGAGGGCGGCCAGGAGTCGCTCGCACGCCTCGCGCGGGCCCTCGGCGACCACCTCGACCCGGCCGTCCCTGGCGTTGCGGGCCCACCCGACCAGGCCCAGTTCCAGGGCGCGGGCGCGGGTCCACCAGCGGAACCCGACCCCCTGCACCTGGCCGCGGACGAAGGCGGTCAAGCGGGTGTGGTCGGTCGGCACGGGCACATCGTGCCTCACTCGGCGGTCGAGGGGCCGGGGAAGCCGAGAGTGAGCGCGGGTGACACCCGAACGGGGTATCCGAGGCCGGGTGATACGGTCCGGCGCCGAGACGGGCCGCACCCCGGCCCAGGATGGGAGTGCGCCTGCATGTCCGCCCCTGACGCCCGGGACGACCACGCCCCGCCCGCCACCGGACGCCTCCGCCACGCCCCCTACGCCATCTTGGGCGTCTCCGGCGTGGTCGTCTCCACCGTCTTCGCCGCCGTGGCCGCCTTCGCCACCAGCGGCTCCGAGGACAGTGGCGCGCCCGAGGTCCCCCAGATCAACCCCGGAGGGGTGCAGGTGACCACCTCGGTCACCTTCGAGACCACCTCGGTGACCACCTCGGTGACGACGTCGTCGGCCCCGCCCGCGACCGCCACGACCACGACCACATCGGCGCCGGGTGACGCCGCCCCGCCCCCGCAGGACCCGCCGCCCGGTGGTGGCGACAACCCACCGCCCCCACCGCCGGACCCGAGGCCGGGCGGGCCGAAGCCCCCCAACCCGCCGAAGCCGCCGCCGTCTTCCACGACCACCAAGACGACTGTTCCGTCGTCATCGCCGCCTCCGCCGCCCACGACGACGGAGCCGACCGTGACGAACCCCCCGCCGACAGGGCCCTAATCAGCACACGGTGACGCGCGACTCACCCACTCGTGGGCGTTACACCCGACGGTGGTATGTTGCCGAACCGTGACCCGACGACGACGCGGCCGCTTGGTCCCCGCTGTCCTGGTCGCCCTCGCAGCGGGCGCCGGGACCGCGGGTGTGACCACCCTCCTCGCCGCGCCCCCGGTCCAGGACGCGGCGCCGAACCCGGTGGCCCTGAACCTCGTCCGGCCCGAGGTCACCACCACTTCCCCGCCCTCCCCCGCGGCCCCCACCCAGGCCACGTCGTCCGCCGAGCCCGGCACCACCACCTCGGCCACACCGACGACAACCACCACAACGACCACGACCACCACCACCCGCACCACGAAGACCACCACGCCGGACCCCACGACCGAGGCACCCGACGCCGACGCCGACGCCGCGGTCCTGGCCCTGGTGAACACCGCGCGCGACGACGCGGGCTGCGGCCCCGTCGCCCTCGACGACCGCCTGAGCACGGCGGGCCAGGACCACAGCGAGGACATGTCGGCCCGGGACTACTTCTCGCACACCAGCCTCGACGGCCGCTCCTTCGTGGACCGGGCGAAGGCGGCGGGCTACCGCTCCCCCGGCGCGGAGAACATCGCCCGCGGCCAGCGCACCCCCGACCAGGTCATGCAGGCGTGGATGGACTCCCCCGGCCACCGCGACAACATCCTCAACTGCGACCTGAAGAAGATGGGCCTGGGCCTGGAGACCGACGGCTACTACTGGACCCAGGTCTTCGGCTACTAGACCGTGCCCCACATCTGAAACACGGCCTAGACCTCGAACCGGTAGCCCATCCCGGCCTCGGTGATGAGGTGGCGGGGCTGGGAGGGCAGGCGCTCCAGTTTCCGGCGCAGCTGGGCCAGGTACACCCGCAGGTAGTGGGTCTCCGAGGCGTAGGCGGGGCCCCAGACCTCCCGCAGCACCTGCTTCTGCGCGACCAGCCGCCCCCGGTTGCGGACCAGGATCTCCAGGATTCCCCACTCCGTCGGCGTGAGGTGGACCTCCACCCCGTCCCGGTGCACCTTCTTGGCCGCCAAGTCGACGGTGAACGCCTCGGTGGCCACGATCGGCGACTCGTCCGGAGTGGACACCGCCGACCTGCGGACCGCGGCGCGCAGCCGGGCCAGGAACTCGTCCATCCCGAACGGCTTGGTGACGTAGTCGTCGGCGCCCGCGTCCAGCGCCGTGACCTTGTCCTGGCTGTCCACGCGCGCGGAGAGCACCAGGATCGGGACCGTCGACCAGCCGCGCAGACCGGCGATGACGTCGTTGCCGTCCATGTCCGGCAGGCCGAGGTCCAGGACGACCACGTCCGGATGGGTGTCGGCGGCGGCGCGCAGGGCGCCCGCCCCGTCGAAGGCGGTCACCACCTCGTAGCCGCGGGCGCTGAGGTTGATGCGCAGCGCCCGGACGATCTGCGGCTCGTCGTCCACCACCAGCACCTTGGTCACGACGACCACTATGCCGTGCGCGGCCTGGGCTGACACCGGGGACAGGAGAAGGAGGACCGGTTCATGAACGGCTCGCGCCTGATCGGCGCGCCGCAGCGCGGGCAGGGCCTGCCCTCCTGGCCGTAGGCGGCCAGCGAGCGGTCGAAGTAGCCGGACTGGCCGTTGACGTTGACGTACAGCGCGTCGAAGGACGTGCCGCCGACCTCCAGGGCCGAGGCCATCACGTCGGTCGCGGCCGAGATGAGCCTGCCGATGGCCGGGCGGGAGAGCCGGTCGGTGGGCCGGGCCCAGTGCAGCGAGCAGCGCCACAGGGCCTCGTCGGCGTAGATGTTGCCGATGCCGGAGACCAGGGTCTGGTCGAGCAGGGCCCGCTTGATCTCCGTCCGCCTGCGCCGCACGGCCTCGACCGCCGCGGGCAGCGAGAACGCCGGGTCCATGGGGTCGCGGGCGATGTGGGCCACCGGGACGGGCAGCGCCGCGCCGTCGACGGCGGTCATCTCCTCCACCGACAGGCCGCCGAACGTGCGCTGGTCGACGAAGCGCAGCTCCGGGCCGCCGTCGGCGAACGCGAAGCGCACCCGCAGGTGCTTCTCGGGGGCGGCGCCGACCGGGGTGACCAGCATCTGCCCGCTCATCCCCAGGTGCGCGAGCACGGCCTCGCCGGACCCCAGCTCGACCCACAGGTACTTCCCCCGCCGCCGCGCGGCCACGAGGGTGGTCCCCACCAGGCGGGCGGCGAAGTCGGCCGCGCCGGGCACGTGGCGGCGGACCGCGCGCGGGTGGAACACCGAGACCTCGCTGACCACCCGGCCCTCGACGTGGTCGGCCAGGCCGCGCCGGACCACCTCGACCTCAGGAAGCTCCGGCACTACTTCCCCGAGTTCAGCATCTCGGTGATCTCGCGCCAGGCGGCCTCGGCGGCCTTCTGCTCGGCTTCCTTCTTCGTCTTGCCGTCGCCGTTGCCGTAGCCCTGGCCGTTGACGATGACCATCGCGGTGAACTCCTTGCGGTGGTCGGGGCCTTCCTCGCGCACCTTGTACTCCGGCACGCCGAGGCCCGCCGAGGCGGTCAGCTCCTGCAGGCTCGTCTTCCAGTCCAGCCCGGCGCCGCGCAGGGGCGCCTCGGCCAGCAGCGGGTCGAAGTGCTTGTGGACGACCTCGCGGGCCACCTCGATGCCGTGGCTGAGGTAGACCGCGCCGATGATCGCCTCCATGCCGTCGGCGAGGATCGATGCCTTGTCCCGGCCCCCGGTCAGCTCCTCGCCCTTGCCCAGCAGCAGGTGTGAGCCGAGGCCGCCGTCACCGAGGCCGCGGGCCACGCCTGCGAGGGCGTGCATGTTGACCACGCTCGCGCGGAGCTTGGCCAGCTGGCCCTCGGGCAGGTCCGGGTGCGTGCGGTACAGGTGGTCGGTCACGACCAGGCCCAGCACCGCGTCACCGAGGAACTCCAGCCGCTCGTTCGGCGGCAGGCCACCGTTCTCGTACGCGTACGAGCGGTGGGTCAGTGCGAGCTGCAGCAGCTCGGCGTCGAGTTCGACGCCGAGCGCGGCGATCAGCGCTTGCGGGTCCGACGTGGGACCACGGGACCCCTTAGTCCCCATGACGCGAGGTCACGCGGGCTGGGTGACCTGACGACCGTCGTACTGACCGCACGTCGGGCAGGCGATGTGCTGCGGCTTGGGGGCCTTGCACGCACGGTTCGAGCAGGGCACCAGGTGCACTGCCGTGGCCTTCCACTGCGAGCGGCGGGAGCGGGTGTTGGAACGCGACATCTTCCGCTTGGGGACAGCCACGACTGCATCTCCTCTGACGTGCTAAGCGAAGCTGGGGTGGGCTCAGTGACCCAGGTCCCGAGGGAACCGCTCCTGGAGCGCGGCCCACCGAGGGTCAATGGTCTCATGCTCGTGATCCGGGCCGAGATCGGCCCACTTGCCGCCGCAGCCCGGGCACAGGCCCGCGCAGTCCGGTGTGCACAGCGGCGCCGACGGCACGGCGAGCACCACGGCGTCGCGGACCACCGGCTCCAGGTCGATCAGGTCGTCGACCAGGCGGGCGACCTCGTCCTCGTCGGTGGTCTTCTCGGTCACGCTGTGCGGGTAGGCGAACAGCTCGGTCACCTGCACCGCCACCTCGTCGGTGATCGGGTCGAGGCAGCGCGAGCACTCCCCGGCCAGCGGGCCGGTGGCGGTCACCGAGACCAGCACGCCCTCCACGACCGACTCCAGCAGCAGGTCCAGCTCCACCTCGGCCCCGGTCGGGATGGCGATGACGCCTTCGAGGCCGACCTCGTGCGCCGCGGGCGCGGTGCGTTCGAGGCGGCGGCTGGAGCCCGGCCTGCGGCCCAGGTCGCGGGTATCGATCACCCAGGGACTGGACACCGCGGGACGGGTGCGGCTCTTGCGGGACTCGGACATGGCTGTTCTGGTGGGTGCTTTCAGACGAGGTCAGTGCCGGACACGGCCAGTCCAGGGTACGCGACGGGGTCGGTTCGGCGAAATCAGCCGTTGTAGTCGTAGGGGACCGCGCCCGCGGGGGCCCCGCGCAGCGACCCGCGCAGGTGGGTGCGGCCCTTGCTGACCGTGCGCAGCGTGTGGGTGAGCAGGTCCTCGAACTCGGCGAGCTTGGTGTCGACGTACTCGTCGCACTCGGCGCGCTGGCGGGCGGCCTCGTCGGCGGCGGCGTCGACGGTGCGCGCGCCCTCGGCCTGGGCGGCCTGCACGACCTCGGTCTGCGAGACCAGGCGGTGCTGCTCGAAGCGGCCCTCCTCGACGGCGCGCTCGTAGGACTCCCGGCCCGCCTGGATCATCCGGTCGGCCTCGACCTGCGAGCGCCCGACCAGGTTCTCGTACTCCGCGCGCCCGGCGGCGACCACCCGGTCGGCCTCGGCCTGGGCCTCGGCGACGAGCCGCTCGGCGTGCGCGGCGGCCTCGGCGACGAGCCGGTCGGCCTCGGCGCGGGCGTCGGTCACGGCCCGGCCCGCGTCCATTGTGGCCTTGCTGAGCTTCTGCTCGGCCTCGTGCTCGGCCCCGCCGACGATCTCGTCCTTGCGGTCGAGCACGTCCTGGGCGTCGTCCAGCTCGGCGGGCAGCGCGTCGCGCACCTCGTCGAGCAGTTCGAGCACGTCGCCGCGCGGCACGACGCAGCCGGAGGTCATCGGCACGCCGCGGGCCTCCTCCAGGATGGTGACCAGCTCGTCGATGGCCTCGAAGACCTTGTACACGACTCCTCCTCGACCAGGCTCCCGATCCCGATTCTGCCGCGTGGGCGCGGTCGGGGCGGGGAGATCGGCGGGCGTGTTCCTACACTGCCAGGGTGACGATCCGATCCGCCCGCGCCGACGACGTCCCGGCCATCGTGGCCATGCTCGCCGACGACGCC
Source organism: Actinokineospora lacus (assembly GCF_053813445.1). NCBI lineage: Bacteria > Bacillati > Actinomycetota > Actinomycetes > Pseudonocardiales > Pseudonocardiaceae > Actinokineospora > Actinokineospora lacus. Next base: position 637,062 of record NZ_JBQERA010000002.1, on the reverse strand, counting down.
CTGGGCGCCTCCCGCGAGCGCCCCGGCGACCCGCGCTACGCCGCCGCCTTCGACGCCATCGCCGCCGACCCCGACCAGGTGCTCGTGGTCGCGGAGGTCGGCGGCGAGGTGGTCGGCACCCTGCAGCTCACCCCCACCCCGGGGCTGTCCCGGCTGGCCGCCACCAGGGCGACCATCGAGGGGGTGCGGGTGCGCCCCGACCAGCGCGGCTCCGGCCTCGGCCAGGAGCTGGTCGAGTGGGCCGTGGCCGAGGCGGCGGCGCGCGGCGCCGACCTCGTCCAGCTGACCACCGACCGCGCGCGGGTCGACGCGCACCGGTTCTACGAGCGGCTGGGGTTCACGCCCAGCCACCTGGGGATGAAGCGGGAGATCACGGGCCGGTGAAGCTCAGCGTGTACGGGGTGTCGGTCAGGGCGCCCGCGTTGTCGTAGCAGCGGACGGTGACGCCGCCGGTTCCCCAGCCGATGACCTTGCAGAACTCGCCGTCCCAGCCTGAGGCGCTCGTGTGGACGGAGCCTGCGCCCAGGTTGACGCCGGTGGGGTTGAGGACGTAGACGCCGACGCCCACGCGGGTCGCGGTGGCGGTGCCGCCCTGGGTGACGTGCAGGTAGGAGGCGGCCGGGGTGTACGACGCCGCGGTCTCGTCGTGGGCGAGGGCGTAGGCGGACTGGCGGCCCTCCAGGCCCAGGACGTTGGTGCGGTCGGTGAAGGTCAGGGTGAACCGGGCGTCGGTGGGGGCGCCCGCGGTGGTGAAGCAGCGGACGTTGACCTGGATGGTGCTCGACGGGGTGGTCCAGCCGTGGCTGACCACCTTGCAGCGCTCGGAGCCGGAGCCGTACGCGGTCACCAGCGGGTGCCCGCCGGTGACGGAGTGGCCGATCCCGGGCAGGTAGACCCGGTAGGTGCCGGTGCCGGTGCGGCTGACGGTGTTGACCGCGCCCGAGGAGTTGTACTGGTAGACGGCGCTGGGGGTGTAGTTGGCGGAGGTCGGCTCACCCGCCCAGAGGTAGGCGCCCGGGACGGCGGCGCCGTCGAACCCGCGCCACGTGGTGCGGTTGGTGTAGCTGGCGGTGAACATCGAGTCCACCGGGACGCCCGCGAGGGTGAAGCACCGGACGGTGACGAGCTGGTCGCCTGCCGAGGGGTGCCAGCTGCCCACCTTGCACTGGCCGGTGCCCGCGCCGTACGCGGTGGCGTGGGCGACGCCGCCGGTCACGCCGAGCCCGGTGAAGCGCACGGCGTAGACGCCGGTGCCCGATCTGGTGATCGTGTTGGTGACGCCGGGCCCGGTGCTGTTCATCTGGTAGTTCGTCGGCGGGGTGTAGGAGGCGGAGGCCGGGTTGCTCGCCCAGACCTGGCCCGCGCCGCGCACGGGGTCCGCGGTGGCGACTCCCCCGGTGAGGGCGGTCGCCGCCAGTGCCATGACCGCTGCCGTGATCAAGCGCATTGAGTCCCCTTGCGTCGGTGTACCTAGTGGTGTGACCCAGGGCGTTCACCATGTCTCGACCCGCCCACGACGCGCCTGGCCGCGTTGCCGGAACGGCCCCGTACAACCCCGGTACGAGACCGCCCCGGCGCCTTGCCAGCCACGCCGTGAACACGCCGATACACGGCCAACGCCCTAGGTCACACCACTAGATCGACGTTTGGGGAGGGCTGGGGTTGTCAGCCCTTGTTCTCGGCGAGCCTGCGCAGGAGTCGCTTGTGGACCTGTTCGGGGAGCAGGTGGGTGACCTCGCCGCCGTAGGTCGCGACCTCCTTGACCAGCGAGCTGGACAGGAAGCTGTTGGCCGGGCTGGTGGGCATGAACATAGTCTCCACGCCGGTGAGGCCCTTGTTCATCTGCGCCATCTGCAGCTCGTAGTCGAAGTCGCTGACCGCGCGCAGGCCCTTCACGATGGCCTGGACGTCGTGGGTGGCGCAGTAGTCGACCAGCAGGCCGTGCCAGGAGTCGACGCGGACGTTGCCCAGGTGGGCGCTGATCTCGGTCAGCAGGCCCATGCGCTCGTCGACGGTGAACAGGCCGCGCTTGCTCTTGTTGATCATCACCGCGACCACGACCTCGTCGAACAGCCCCGCGGCGCGCTCGATGATGTCCAGGTGCCCGTTGGTGGGCGGGTCGTATGAGCCGGGGCAGACAGCGCGGGTCATGCGCGGACGGTAGCAGGGCAGGGCCCTCACCCGGTGGCGGCGAGCACCTGGTTCGCCCAGTGCAGCTCGGTGTCGCCGTAGCGGCGGCTGCGGCCCGCGGCCATGGCGGGCGGCCAGGCGGGGGCGCCCGCGCTGCGGGACCGCTCGACGACGACGGTGCTGCCCTCCGCGGTCCAGTTGTTCGCCACGAGGGCGGTGAGGACGGCGGCGAGCTCGTGGTCGGGGATGGCGTACGGGGGGTCGGCGAAGACCAAGTCGTAGGGGGCGTCCGGCGCGTCGGAAAGGACGGTGGCGACCTTGCCGGGGCGGATGTCGGCGCCGGGGAGGCCGACGGTGGCGGCGTTGTCCCGCAGCACCTTGACCGCGGTCCGGTCCGACTCCACGAGGGTCGCCAGCGCGGCGCCGCGGGAGAGGGCTTCCAGGCCGAGGGCGCCGGAACCCGCGTAGAGGTCCAGGACGCGGGCGCCGTCGATGTCGATGGCGGCCTCCACGGCGCTGAACAAGGCTTCCCGCACCCGGTCGGCTGTCGGCCTGGTCCCCTTCGGCGGCACGGCCAGCCGCCGCCCGCCCGCCACCCCGGCGACGATCCTGGTCACCGGCCCATCCTGCCCGACACCCGGCGTGGTCCGCCCGGGTGGGGTGAGCCGGGGCACATCCGCCACGCGGCCGATTCACGGCGGGCGCAAACCGCGTAGTCTCGCTTGTCCGGTCGGTTTGAGCAGGGGGGACAGCGGGGTGTCGGATACCTCTGTCAGAGAGGCAGAGATCGCCGTCGAGCAGAAGCACATCGACATCGTCTACGCCCGGGTCGATGAGATGCGCGAGGACGCTGTCGACATGCGCACCCGGGGCGACCAGCTGGCCCACGGCGCCCGCAACGAAGCGGTGTTCGAGCAGGCGGCGATGCTCTTCGAGCGCGACGTCATGGTGCGCCACGCCACGCAGATCCTGCGGACGCTCGACGCCGAGCACGAGGGGCTGGTCTTCGGGCGCCTGGACACCACCGAGGGCGAGACGATGTACGTCGGGCGCCTGGGGGTCCGCGACGGCAACTTCGACAACCTGGTCACCGACTGGCGCGCGCCCGCCGCGGCGCCGTTCTACCAGGCCACCGCCGAGCACCCGATGGAGGTCGTGCGGCGCAGGGTGATCCGCTCCACCGGCAAGCAGGTCGTGGACATCGATGACGACCTGCTGATGCCCGACGCGCGCACCGACAGCATGGCCGTGGTCGGCGAGGGCGCGCTGATGGCCAGCCTGACCCGCGCGCGCGGGGACAACATGCGCGACATCATCGCCACGATCCAGAAGGAGCAGGACGTGGCGATCCGCGCGCCCTGGCGCGGGATCACCGAGATCACCGGCGGGCCGGGCACCGGCAAGACCGCCGTCGCGCTGCACCGGGTGGCGTACCTGCTCTACCGCGACCGCCGCCGCATGGGCGGCACGGGCGTGCTGGTGGTCGGTCCTTCCCCGGCGTTCACCTCCTACATCTCCCGCGTGCTGCCGTCCATGGGCGAGGACAGCGTCGAGCTGCGCTCCCTGGGCGAGGTGCTCGACGGGGTCAAGGCCGTGCGCACCGACGACGCCGAGACCGCCGCGGTCAAGGGATCGCTTCGGATGCGCCGGGTGCTCAAGCGGGCCATCCGCGAAGCCCCCGCCGACGCGCCGAACGAGCTGCGCATCGTCTACAAGGGACAGGTGCTCAAGCTGGTCGAGCGCGACCTCGCCCAGGTTCGCCGCGCTGTCCACAACGGACGGCGCCCGCCGAACCAGTCCCGGGTGGACGCCGCCGAGGCGCTGTTGGAAGCGTTGTGGCGCAAGGCGGACGCCTTCGGTGACTTCCCCGCCTCCCGGGCCGAGCTGTTGACCGACCTGGGCGAGCGGCTGGACTTCCACCGGTTCGTGGTCGTCTGGTGGCAGCTGCTGACCCCGATGGAGGTGCTGGCCTCGCTGGCCGACCGGCGCAGGCTGGCCGCCGCCGCGGGCAAGGTGCTGAGCAGGCGGGAGATCGACCTGCTGGCCGCCTCCTGGGCCGCCGAGGGCCCTTCAGCGGCCGATGTCGCCCTGCTCGACGAGCTGCGCGTGCTCTTGGGCAAGGTGCCCCGCCGCAGGCGCAGGGCGAGCCCGGACGCGGGCCGCGCGACGCACTACGACGAGTACGCCCACATCGTCGTCGACGAGGCCCAGGACCTCTCCCCCATGCAGTGGCGCATGGTCGGCCGCCGCGGCCGCTACGCCAGCTGGACCGTCGTCGGAGACCCGGTGCAGAGCTCGTGGCCGGACCCGGAGGAGGCCAGGCGGGCCCGCATCGCCGCGCTGGGCGGCCCCGGCACCGAGCACCGGCGCTTCGCGCTGCGGACGAACTACCGCAACTCCGCGGAGATCTTCGCCTTGGCCCAGCGGGTGGTCACCGACATCGCCGCCGAGGACGAGCTGCCGCACGCGGTGCGCGGCACCGGCCAGGAGCCGCTGATCCGGGTGGTCGGCAAGGGCTCGGTGACCGACGCGGTCGTCACGGCCGCGCGGGAGCTGCTGGACGGCGTCGCGGGCACCGTCGGCGTGATCACCTCGGCCTCGCGGGTGGCGGGCGCGCGCGCCGCGCTGGCCGGGCTGGACCCCGAGCGCGTCAAGGTCGTCGACGGCCTGGAGTCCAAGGGCCTGGAGTACGACGCGGTGGTCCTGGCCGAGCCCGGCGAGCTGGTCAGCGAGTCGCTGACCGGCCCGCGCACGCTCTACGTCGCGCTGACGCGGGCCACCCAGCTGCTCACCGTCGTCACCAGCGACCCGGACTGGCCCAATACCTGAAACACGGCCTAGCTGTTGTACATCAGTGAGCCCGGAGTGGTCAGGGTCTCGCCGGTCTCCAGCCAGGTCTTGAGTCCGGAGAGGATCATCGGCCAGCCGCCGTAGAGCTCGTTGTTGGCGCCCTCGCGCAGCTCGTCGTGGGTGACGGTCAGCCTGCAGGAGTCCCGCACGGCCTCGATGTCCCAGGTGACCCGCGAGACGCCCTCGGACTTGACCTCGTCGCTCCACAGCGCCGTCATCGTGTGCACGAGCTTGTGCGGCGGGTCGGCGGAGACGACCTCGCCCTTGCCGAGCAGGCCGCCGTTGGGGTGGCTCATCTCCAGCCGCGCGCCGGGCGACCAGTCGGAGCCGACGGAGACACCGAAGTTGTACTTGGCGCGGATCTCCGGGTCGGTGATGGCCTCCCACAGGCGCTCCGGGGTGGTGCGGATGTAGATCTCGAAGACCTTCTCCATGGTGCTCTCCAGTGTCGATTTGAGACCGCTCAGGCCCGCGGCCCACGGTTCGGCGTACTTGCTCACCCAGCGGTCGTGGACGAGCCGGATGGGGACCGGGTTCAGGTGGTGGACCTTCTCCCGGCCGCGCCGCCTGCTGACGACGAGACCGGCTTCCTCCAGCAGCTTCAGGTGTTTCATCACCCCGAAGCGGGTCATCGGCAGGCGCGCCTCCAACGCGCTCAGCGTCTGACCGTCCTCTCGGAACAGCTCGTCGAGCAGGCCGCGGCGGGTTGGGTCGGCCAGTGCCTTGAACACCTCGTCCACGCGACCGAGAATAGGTGACCAAATAGTCACGTGTCAATGCGGTCACCGGACGCGAACATGCGTTCGTGTCGATCGCGGGCCCTGGCCCACAACCGCGACCCGCTCGCACACCGTGGCCGAGGCGACCACCGACACCGCCGTCGTCCTCCGCACCGCGCGCGGCCTGCTCGCCGCCGCCTGGCCGAGGATCGCCGCGGACGGCCTGACCCTCATCGGCCTGTCCATGTCCAACCTGGACAGCTCCGACGCCGTGCAGCTGGCCATCCCCTTCGACTGCGGCGGCCCTGCCCTGGACTCCACCATGGACAGCGTCCGCGACCGCTTCGGCGCCGCGGCCGTGACCCGGGCGACGCTGCTGGGTCACGACCCCGGGACCTCGGTGCCCCTGCTGCCGGACTGACCCACTGCCGGACTGGCCCCGAAGCCGGACTGGCTCAGCGGCAGCTGTCGTACATCTTGTCGAACCACTTGTCGGACTCCGGGGTGTCCCGGTCGGCGCGGAGGTAGCCGCGGGCGGCCTCGGTGCAGGTCTTGATCTGCCGCTCCTCCGACCGCAGCGAGGACAGGCGACTCTGGTGGCCCTCCAGCTCGTCGGTGGCCGACTTCGCCGCGTCCTCGGCCTTCGCGAGGTCGCCGTTGGCCGCGTCGACCTCTTTCTGCTTCTCCACGCGCTCGGTGGCGAAGCGGTCGGCCTCGGACTGCTGGCCGAAGTACAGGGCGGTGAAGACGCCCGCGGCGACGGCCAGCAGCACGGCCACGGCGGCCAGGCCGATGACGGGGGTCTTGCTCTTCTTGGCGGGCGGGGCGGGCGGGGGCTGCTGGGCGGCGCCCCACCCGGCGACCTGCTCGGGACCGGGATAGCTCATGGCGGGCTCCGCTCAGCAGTTCTGGATCATGGCGCGGACCGACGAGCGCAGCTTCGCGTCGTCGTTGGCGGCGACCGCGTCCAGGGAGTCCTTGACCGGGTCGGCGCACTTGCGCTCTTTGGCGATGCTGCTCTCCAGCGAGGCGATGTCCTCGGTGACACCGCTGACCTCGGCCTTGGTGTCCTCGGCGGTCTTGGTCGCCGCGTCGGTCTTGGCCGTGACGTCGGCGAGCGAGCTCGTCGTCCGGTCGAGGCTGCCGGACTCGGTGGCGACGTCGTCCTTGGCGCCGAGGTAGAGGTAGAACATCAGCCCGGCGGCGGCGAGGAAGACGACCACCACCGCGGCGAGCACCGGCACGGCCGCGCCGCGCTTGGCCCGGGGACCGGCGGGGCCGCCCTGGGCCGCGAACGACCCGGACGGGGTCTGCGCCGGGAACGGGCCCGACTGGGTCGGGAACTGGCCCGAAGACGGGAACTGGCCCGAGGACGGGTACGCGCCGGGCTGGGCGGGGATCGGACCCGACGGGGTCTGCGCGGAGTACGCGCCCGGGTTCGAGGGGTACCCGGCGGTCGGGAAACCGGTGGGCGGGGTGCGGGGGTCTGGCTGGCGGAAACCGGGCGGCTGATCGGTCATATCTCCCCACCAAGGTGGCGAACACGGGCACCCGAATTTTATCGACTCGCCCGTCGACCGTGGTCGGAATCGAAATACTGCCGCCCGGCCCCGCCTATTCCTACGGCAGCAGCTCCACGAGCAGGTCGCCGCCTTCCACCTGCTGCACGCCGCCGATGGCCACCCTGCCCACCGTCCCCGCGCGCGGGGAGGTGATCGCCGCCTCCATCTTCATCGCCTCGATGGTCGCCACCGTGGCGCCCGCCTCGACCTCGTCGCCCTTGGCGACGGCCAGGGTCACCACGCCCGCGAACGGGGCCGCGATGTGGTTGGCGTCGCCCCGGTCGGCCTTCTCCGCCGCGGGCGCCTTGGCGGCCACCGAGCGGTCGCGGACCTGCACCGGCCGCAGCTGGCCGTTCAGCTTGGCCATGACCGTGCGCATCCCGCGCTCGTCGGGATCGGAGACCGCCTCGATCTCGATGAGCAGGGTGACGCCGCGCTCCAGGCTGACGGCGTATTCCTTGCCCTGCTGCAGGCCGTAGAAGAAGTCCTTGCTCGCCAGCACGCTGGTGTCGCCGAACTGCTCGCGGTGGGCCAGGAACTCCTTGGTCGGGCCCGCGAACAGCAGCCGGTTCAGCGTCGCGCGGGTCTGCCCGGCCAGCCCGACGCGGTCGTCGTCGGACAGCTCGACCATGCCCTTGGGCTTGGGCCGCCCGGCCAGCGCCTTGCTGCGGAAGGGCTCCGGCCAGCCGCCCGCCGGGTCGCCCAACTCGCCGTGCAGGAAGCCGATCACCGAGTCCGGGATGTCGAAGCGGCCCGGCTCGGCCTCGAAGTCCTTGGGGTCGACGCCCGCGCCGACCAGGTGCAGCGCCAGGTCGCCGACGACCTTCGACGACGGGGTGACCTTCACCAGTCGACCGAGCATCCGGTCGGCGGCGGCGTACATGGTCTCGATCTCCTCGAACCGGTCGCCCAGCCCCAGCGCGACCGCCTGGGTGCGCAGGTTCGACAGCTGGCCGCCCGGGATCTCGTGGTGGTACACGCGCCCGGTCGGCGAGGGCAGCCCCGCCTCGAACGGCTTGTACACCTTGCGCACGATCTCCCAGTAGGGCTCCATGTCCGAGACCGCCTGCAGCGACAGCCCGGTCTCCCGGTCGCTGTGGTCGGTCGCGGCCACGATCGCCGACAGCGACGGCTGCGACGTGGTGCCCGACATCGAGGCCACCGCGCCGTCGACGGCGTCCACCCCGGACTGGATCGCGGCCAGGTAGGTGGCCAGCTGCCCGCCCGCGGTGTCGTGGGTGTGCAGGTGCACCGGCAGGTCGAACTCCTTGCGCAGCGCGGTCACCAGCCGGGCCGCCGCGGGCGGGCGCAGCAGGCCCGCCATGTCCTTGATCGCGAGCACGTGCGCGCCCGCGCCGACGATCTGCTCGGCCAGCTTGAGGTAGTAGTCCAGGGTGTAGAGCTGCTCGGCCGGGTCGGACAGGTCGGCGGTGTAGCAGAGGGCGACCTCGGCCACCGCGGTCCCGGTCTCGCGCACGGCCTCGATGGCCGGGCGCATCTGCTCGACGTCGTTGAGCGCGTCGAAGACGCGGAAGATGTCGATGCCGGTGGCCGTGGCCTCGTGGACGAAGGCGCTGGTCACCTCGACCGGGTAGGGCGTGTACCCGACGGTGTTGCGCCCGCGCAGCAGCATCTGCAGGCACAGGTTCGGCACGGCCTCGCGCAGGGCGGCCAGCCGCTCCCAGGGGTCCTCGGCCAGGAAGCGCAGCGCCACGTCGTAGGTGGCCCCGCCCCAGCACTCCAGCGACAGCAGCTCGGGCATGGTCCGCGCCACCTGCGGGGCCACGGCCAGCAGGTCGCGGGTGCGCACCCGGGTGGCCAGCAGCGACTGGTGCGCGTCGCGGAAGGTGGTGTCGGTGACCCCGACCGCGCGGGACTCGCGCAGCCAGCGGGCGAAGCCCTCCGGACCCAGCTCGGTCAGGCGCTGCTTGGAGCCGGGCGCGGGCTCGGCGGCGAGGTCGGCGGCGGGCAGCTTCTCCCGGGGGTCGATGACCTGCGGGCGCTCGCCGTGCGGCTTGTTGACGGTGACGTCGGCGAGGTAGGTGAGCATCCGGGTGCCGCGGTCGGCGGAGTGCCGGGCGGTCAGCAGGTGCGGGCGCTCCTCGATGAAGGCCGTGGTCACCCGGCCCGCGCGGAAGTCCTCGTCGTCGAGCACGGCCTGCAGGAACGGGATGTTGGTGGCCACGCCGCGGATGCGGAACTCGGCGATCGCCCGCTTGGCCCTGCGCACGGCGGCGTCGAAGTCGCGGCCCCGGCAGGTCAGCTTGACCAGCATCGAGTCGAAGTGGGCGCTGACCTCGGCGCCGACCGCGGTGCCGCCGTCGAGGCGGATGCCGCCGCCGCCCGGGGAGCGGTAGGCGGAGATCTTGCCGGTGTCCGGGCGGAAGCCGTTGGCCGGGTCCTCGGTGGTGATCCGGCACTGCAGGGCCGCGCCGCGCAGGTACACGTCGTCCTGGGTCAGCCCGAGGTCGGCCAGGGTCTGCCCGGCGGCGATGCGCAGCTGGGACTGGACCAGGTCGATGTCGGTGACCTCCTCGGTCACCGTGTGCTCGACCTGGATGCGCGGGTTCATCTCGATGAAGACGTGCTCGCCGCGCCGGTCGAGCAGGAACTCGACGGTGCCCGCGTTGCGGTAGCCGATGTGCCGGGCGAACTTCACCGCGTCGGCGCAGATCTGCTCGCGCAGCGCCGGGTCGAGGTTGGGCGCCGGGGCGATCTCGATGACCTTCTGGTGGCGGCGCTGCATGGAGCAGTCGCGCTCGTAGAGGTGGATCACGTTGCCCTCGCCGTCGGCGAGGATCTGCACCTCGATGTGGCGCGGCTCCACCACGGCCTGCTCCAGGAACACCGTGGCGTCGCCGAAGGCCGACTCGGCCTCGCGCATCGCCGCTTCCAGCGACTCGCGCAGCACCTTGCGCTCGGCGACCCGGCGCATACCGCGCCCGCCGCCGCCCGCGACCGCCTTGACGAACAGCGGGAAGCCGATCTCCTCCCCCGCGGTCAGCAGCCCGTCGACGTCGGTCGACGGCTCGCTGGAGCGCAGCACCGGCAGCCCGGCCTCCCGGGCGGCGGCGATGGCGCGGGCCTTGTTGCCGGTCAGCTCCAGCACGTCGGCGTCGGGGCCGACGAAGGTGATGCCCGCCGCCGCGCACGCGCGGGCGAGCTCGGGGTTCTCGGAGAGGAAGCCGTAGCCCGGGTAGACGGCGTCGGCGCCCGCCTTGCGGGCGGCCTCGACGATGGCCTCGACCGAGAGGTAGGCGCGGACGGGGTGGCCTGGCTCGCCGATCAGATACGCCTCGTCGGCCTTCATCCGGTGCGGGGAGTTGCGGTCCTCCTGGGGGAAGACCGCGACGGTGCCCGCTCCGAGTTCGTAGCCGGCTCGGAACGCCCGAATGGCGATCTCACCCCGGTTGGCGACGAGCACCTTGCGGAACATGCCCGGATACCTCCTGCTACCTAGGGGTCGGTCGCAGGAGATTACCGTGTTTGTCCCGCCAGTCGGGAGCTCAATCTCACGTGACGGGCGCAACGCCGGTGAGCCTCGGCACGTTGGCCATTGTGCCGCACCGCCCGCCCCTACCAGCGGGTTGTGAGCCTGGACACGCGGGACGCGGTTCTGTCGGGCTACCCCAGGACGGGTCCGGTGTAGAGGATCTTGTTCGGCGAGCCGGTGGGCAGGTTGCAGACGCCGGGGCTCGCGTCGCGGACCAGCGCCGCCTGCACCTGCGCGGGCGTCGCCGCCGGGTTGAGGGCCAGGTGCAGCGCCGCGCCGCCGGTGGTGTGCGCGGTGGCCAGCGACGAGCCGGAGATCGTGTTCGTCGCGGTGTCGGAGGTGTGCCACGGGCCGGGGATGACCAGGCCGGGGGCGTAGAGGTCGATGGCGGGGCCGTAGTTGCCCTGCGGCGCGGCGCAGTCGTCGCGCCCGATGGCCGCGGTGGTGATCGCCTCGGTGACCCGGGCCGGGGAGAAGTTGCTCGCGGGCTGGCGGGAGGACCCCGAGGTCACCGAGTAGGTGATGCCCGCGGCGATGGACCGGCGCACGGCGTCGTCCAGCGCCTGGTTGGCGGCGCCGCCGAGGCTGACGTTGACCACGGCGGGCTTGGCCGCGGTGCGGGTGATCCAGTCGATGCCCGCGATCACCCCGGACATGGTCCCGGAGCCTGCGTTGTTGAGCACCCGGACCGGGACCATCTTCACGCCCTTGGCCACGCCGTAGGTGCGGCCGCCGACGAGCCCGGCCATGAAGGTGCCGTGGCCGTTGCCGTCACTGGCGTCGCTGTCGTTGTCGACGAAGTCGTGGCCGCCGACGACCCGGCCGCCGAACTCGGCGTGCGTGGCGCGCACACCGGTGTCGAGGATGTAGGCCGTGGCCCCGCGCCCGTCGGTGCCCCAGCGGTAGCGCATGTCGAGCGGGGGCCTGCGCTGGTCGATGCGGTCCAGGCCCCACGGCGGGTTCAGCTGCTCGCCGTGGGCGCGCACCGGGGTGTCGGGCACGACGTAGGCCACCGCCGGGTCGGCGGCGTATCCGCGCACTTGGCGGGCGGTGAGGGCCGCGGAGAAGCCGGTGAGCGCCGAGTCGTAGCGGTGGCCGACGACGCCGCCGTGGCGCTCGGCCGTGGCGGCGACCGTGCCCGCCTTGAGCACGACGATGTAGTCGCCGGTCGGGGTGGCGTGGCCGGGCGCGGTGAGCACGGCCGACAAACAGACGATTCCGGCTGCCAGGGTGGTCAATCGGGCCGGGCGCGGGGTGGTGGCCATGATTCCTGTCTAGAAGCGCGGTCCGCGCGGGGCAATCATCCCCAGTTGCCACCCGTCCGGCGCTCGCGCGGGCATCCGTGCACGCAGAATTGACCGCGACGTCGCATTCACTACTCCAGGTGACCAACTATGGTAGGACGATGCCCTCTGGTGACGCCGAATCCGCTGATCGACTTCCCCACTTCGACACCGTTCTTCGGGGGTATAACCCCCGTCAGGTGAACGAGCGGGTCACTCGTTTGACCTACGACCTTCGCCACGCGACGAATGATCGCGACGAGACCAAGGCAAAGGTCGCGGAACTGACCAAATCGCTCGGCTCGCTTCAGCAGCAGTTGCTGGAGACGACCACTCGGCTCAACCGGATCACGGCCAACCCCAACAGCACGGAGGGCATGACCGAGCGGGTCCGGCTGATGATGCAGCTGGCCGAGGAGGAGATCGCCGAGTTCAAGCGCCAGGCCGACGAGTACGGCCAGGGCGCCCGCGCCGAGGCCGAGGCGTGGGGCGCCAAGCACCGGGCCGAGGCGGAGGCCGCGGCCGGGCGGATCAGGGCCAAGGCCGACGAGCAGGCCGCGCAGACCGGCCGCAGCGCCGAGGCGTACGCGACCAACACCCTGAAGAAGGCCGACGAGCAGGCCGTGGGGCTGCGGGCGGCGGCGGAGGCCGACGCCGCCGAGCTGCGCGCCCGCCACGAGCGCGGCCTGGCCGAGCTGGAGGCGCGCCGGGCCCAGCTCGAGGCCGACTACACCCGCACCCACCAGCAGCTCGACGCCGAGTACGAGCAGATGCGCACGACCCTGGCCGCCGAGCACACCAAGCTCATGGCCGACTCCCGCGCCGAGGTCGAGGCCAACACCAAGGCCACCGAGGCGCGCATCGCCCAGCTCGACGCCGACGCCGCCGCCGAGCGCGACCGGCTCGACACCCAGGCCACCGAGCTGCGCAACCGGCTCGACGCCGAGGCCAAGGACCTGCGCACCGCCCTGGAGGCCGAGTCCGACCGGCGCCGCGCCGAGGCCGAGGCCGCCTCCGCCGCCGCGATCACCGCAGCCCAGAGCGCTTCCGAGGAAAGCCTGGCCGCGCGCCTGGCCGAGACCGACGCCGACATCGCCGCACGCCAGGCCGACGCCGACGCCCGTATCACCGCCCAACTGGCCGACGCCGACCAGAAGGCCGCCGCATTGGTCGCCGACGCGCGAAAGCGGAAGTCGGAAACCGAAGAAATGCTCACTAATCTGCGAAAGACGACCGACGAGCAGATCGCGGCCCAGATCTCCGATGCCGACCGGAAGGCGGCGGCCTTGGTCGCCGATGCCGAAAAGCGGAAGTCCGACACCGAGAATGCGGTGACCGCGACCCGCGCGGAGGCGGAAGCGGAAATCGCGGCAAAGCGCGCCGAAGCCGACACCTACGCGGGCACGGTCACCGCGAAGGCGGAGGCACTGCTCGCCGAGGCGACCGACCGGCACACCGCGGCCACCGACTTCCACTCCCGGGTTGCCGACCAGGTCGGCAGCGCGTTCACTCTGCTTGAGGAAGCCAAGCGCCACTTCGCCGAGGCGGCGGCCAAGGCGGAGGCGAAGCTCACCACGGGCGAGCCCGCCGAGGCCGAGTCGCCCGCGGGCGGGTCCACCGAGGTCAAGCCCGCTGGGGCCGACCCCACCGGGGCGAAGCCCGCGGCGCGCAACGGCGACCAGAACCGCAACGGGACCCACGCGAGGGCTGGGGCCAGGTAGGTACGAGTGGGCCTCGCCTGCCGGGGCCCACTCGTTCTGGGGGTGCTCCTGGCAGGATCGACGTCGTGGAGATCCCCGACGCCGTGCTCACCACCGTCGGCCCCGACGCGACCTGGTCGACCGACCACGAAGGCCGCGGCGGCGACGGGGTCTGGCGGACCAGCGGCGCCGCGGGCACGTTCTTCGTCAAGCACGGGCCCTCGGCCGCCCTGGAGCACCAGCGGCTCTCGTGGCTCACCGGCCGCGTCCCGGTGCCGGAGGTCCGCGCCTGGGAGGCGGGGTTCCTCGTGCTGGCCGACGTCCAGGCGCCGTCCCTGCTGAGCGCCCCGCCGCCGGACATCGGGACCGTCATGGGCACGCTGCTGCGCCGCCTGCACGGCCTGCCGGTCGAGGAGTGCCCGTTCGACTCCCGCCTGCCGGTGACGGTCGGGCGGGCCCGCGCCAACGTCGACAACGGCCTGGTCGACGCCGACGACCTCGACGACGACCACCACGGCTCGACGCCGGAGCAGCTGTTCGCCACCCTGGTCGAGCGCCTGCCCGCCACCGAGGACCTCGTCGTCGCCCACGGGGACTTCACCCCGGCCAACGTGCTGCTGCGGCCCGACCGCACCCCGGTCCTCATCGACCTCGCCCAGCTCGGGGTCGCCGACCGCCACCGCGACCTGGCCCTGGCCGTCCGCGACCTGGGCGAGGCCGGCGGCGAGGCGGTCGAGGCGTTCACCGCCGCCTACGGCCTCGTCCCCGACCCCGACCGCCTCTACTGGTACCGGCTCCTCGACGAGTTCTCCTGAGACGACTCATTCTGAGACGACTCCTTCTGGGGGTCACACGCCCGCGTTGTCCTCGATCCACCGGCGCAGGGCGGGGTTGGCGAGGTTGGTGTAGACGCCGTAGTACCGCGGCCGGGCGCAGCCGTTGCCCCACGAGACCAGGCCGACGAGGGTCGCGCCCGCCGTCAGCGGCCCGCCCGAGTCGCCCTGGCAGGAGTCCCTGCCGCCGTCCGGGTAGCCCGCGCACAGCATCCGCGCGGTAATGGCGGCGTCCTCATAGGACTCCCGGCAGGCGGTGCGGCTGACCATCGGGACGACGACCGCGCGCAGCCGAGGTGACGCGGGGCCGGATTCCACCGTGCTCCCCCACCCGGTCACCACCAGCGGCTGCCCGACGCGGGGCACCGAGGTGCCGACGTGCGCCGCCCGCACTCCCGGGGCGCCCAGCGGCAGCGGGTCGGCCAAGAGCAGCACCGAGACGTCGTTGTCGACCGTGGCGGCGTCGTAGCGCGGGTGCTGGACGACGGCCGCCACGGCCCGCCGGTGCCCGCCCTCGGCGTGCCGCGAACTCCCGGCGCGCACGGACATCTCGTGCGCGGGGACGCCGTCGGTGCAGTGCGCCGCGGTCAGCGCGACCTCGGCGGAGACGATGACCGCGCCGCAGAAGTGGCTGTCGCCGTACTGCAGGCTCAGGGTCCACGGGACCCGCTCAACCTCGATCTCCTCGCCGCCCACGATGCGCTGGTCGGCCGCCGCCGGGGTCACCAGCGCACCCGCCAGCAGCACCGCCAGTGCCGTTGCCCGCCACCTCATGACCGCTCTCCCTCCCGCCGCCGTCCCCTCACCGTGGGGCGGCGCGGCGGGCCCGGCCAAGGCGATTCACCCGCCGGGACCGCGATGTCGCCCATCCGGGACGGCTAGGGCCTGTCCCCAAACCCCGATCGCGACAGCCGAGCCGGATCGGCCGGAGTTCGAGGACAGGCCCTAGGACTTCTCCAGGTACTCCGCGCGATCGCCCGCGACCAGCTGCTCGGCCATCGCGGCCAGCCCGGGGAACTCGGTCAGCTCGGGGTCCTCGGTCACCAGGGCCTGGGCCACCGCGCGGGCGTCCTCGATGATGCCCGCGTCGCTCAGCAGGGACAGCATCTTCAGGCCGGACTTGGCCCCGGACTGGCTCGCCCCGAGGATGTCGCCCTCGCGGCGCATCTCCAGGTCCAGCTGGGCCAGCTCGAAACCGTCCAGAGTGGACGCGACGGCGGCGAGGCGGTCGCGGGTCGCCGTGCCGCCGGGCATGTCGGTGACCAGCAGGCACAGGCCCGGCGCGGAACCGCGGCCCACGCGCCCGCGCAGCTGGTGCAGCTGGCTGATGCCGAAGCGGTCGGCGTCCATGATCGCCATGACCGTCGCGTTGGGCACGTTGACGCCGACCTCGACCACCGTGGTGGCCACCAGCACGTCGATCTCCCCCGCGGCGAAGGCGCGCATCACCGCGTCCTTCTCGTCGCCGGGCAGGCGGCCGTGCAGCACGCCGACGGACAGCCCGGCCAGCGGTCCCGCCGCCAGCATCGGGGCCACGTCGGCGACCGCGAGCGGCGGGCGCCTGCCGTCGGCGCCCTCATCGGGGCCCTCGTCGGGGCCGTCCGGGGTGACGTCCTCGGCGGCGGCGTCCTCCCCGATCCGCGGGCAGACCACGTACGCCTGGTGCCCCTTGCCGACCTCCTCGCGGATGCGCTCCCAGGCCCGGTCCAGCCACGCGGGCTTCTCCGAGACCGGCACGACGCTGGTGGAGATCGGCGAGCGGCCCGCGGGGAGTTCCCGCAGGGCGGAGGTCTCCAGGTCGCCGTAGACGGTCATGGCGACCGTGCGCGGGATCGGCGTGGCGGTCATGACCAGCACGTGCGGGCTGGTCTCCCCCGCCCGCCCGCGCAGCGCGTCGCGCTGCTCCACGCCGAAGCGGTGCTGTTCGTCGACGACGAGCAGGCCCAGCTCGGCGAAGGTGACCTTGTCCTGGATGATCGCGTGCGTGCCGACGACGATCCCGGCCACCCCTGAGACGACGTCGAGCAGGGCCTGCTTGCGCTGCGCCGCGGGCATCGAGCCGGTCAGCAGCACGACCCTGGTGGCGTTGTCGGCGCCGCCGAGCTGCCCGCCCTGGGCCAGCTCGCCCAGCGACTCGGCCAGCGAGCGGGCGTGCTGGGCGGCCAGCACCTCCGTCGGCGCGAGCAGGGCGCTCTGGCGGCCGGAGTCGACCACCTGCAGCATCGCCCGCAGCGCCACGACCGTCTTGCCGGAGCCGACCTCGCCCTGCAGCAGGCGGTTCATCGGGTGCGCGACCGCGAGGTCCTCGGCGATCGCCGCGCCCACCTCGGCCTGGCCCGCCGTCAGCTGGAACGGCAGGCGCGCGTCGAAGGCGTCGAGGATGCCGCCGGACTTGACCGGGCACTCCGGCGCGGGGCGCGCACCCGCCGAATTGCGCCGCAGGGCCAGCGCGAGCTGCACGGCCAGCGCCTCGTCCCACTTGAGCCGGTGCTGGGCCACCGCCAGCGCGGCCTGGTCGGCGGGCCGGTGGATGGCGCGCACGGCGCTCTCGTACTCCGAGAGCCCGAGGCGCTCGCGCAGCTTCTCCGGGACGGGGTCCTCGATCTCGGTGAGCATGTCCAGCGTCTGCCCGACGCACTTGGCGATCTGCCAGGACTGGATGCGCGCGGTGGCCGGGTAGACCGGGATCATGCCGCCCGCGAACTCCTCGACCACCTGGGCCGACGGGATGTCGCCGCCGTCGTCGGCGGGCTCCATCAGCTGGTAGTCGGGGTTGGCGAGCTGCAGTTTCGCGCGGAAGGCGGTGACCTTGCCCGCGAAGAGCGCCATCATCCCCGGCCGCAGCCGGTCGACGTGCCACGGCTGGTTGAAGAACGCGCACTCCAGCGACCGCTTGCCGTCGGTGATCACCACCTCGACCAGCGAGCCGCGCTTGGTCCGCATCTGCCGCTTGTTGACCGAGACGACCTGCGCCATGACCGTGACGTGCTCGCCGACCTCCAGCCCGGCGATGTCGGTCAGCTCGCCGCGCTCGGCGTAGCGGCGCGGGTAGTGGCGCAGCAGGTCGCCCGCCGTGTGCAGCTCGAAGGCCGCGGCCAGCGCGTCGGCCGACTTCTTGCCCACCACCTTGTCCAGGCGCTCGCCCAGCGCGACCATCACGCCCCTTTCCACAGACCCGTGCCCGATTATGTCGAGCGACCCCGACAGCGTGGGCAAGCACCCGCGATCACCCTCAAGGCGGCGCGAGTGGGTGACTAGCCCGGCTTCACGGCCTGGGCGGCGAGCGTCGCGGTCACCGTCTCCGAGACCGTCTGGAGTGGACCGGTGCCCACCGTGTCCGGGGTGGTGAGGGCGACGTAGACGGGCCGGTCGACGAGGAACCACGTGGTCGAGCCCATGCCGGTGACCGGGAGCCACTGCGCGCCGGAGACCTGGGTCAGCGACGAGGTGGGCTCCAGCTCCGGCGGCTGGCGCAGACCGCAGCGCAGGACGACCGGGGCCATCCGGTCCCCCCACGCCGTCGAGCCCGCCGGGGCGGGGTCGGCGATGGGCAGCGCGGGCAGCTCGGCGCCGCTGCTGGGCAGGGCGTCGGGCAGCGCGGCGAGCAGGTCGGCGCAGTGCCGCGACGCGGCGTCCGGGGCCTCGACCGGCACCAGGCCCAGCGGCCCGGCGCTGACCGGCGGCTGCTCGGCTTCCGGCGCGAACCGGCTGGCCACGATCACGCCGACGGCCAGCAGGCCGACCAGGACGGCGGCCACGACGACCGCGGCGCGCGGCGGCGCGGGGCGCGACGAGGTGGGGCGGGGCTCGGTCACCCGCTTACTGAACCACGCTCTAGAGGTGCACCACCGGGCAGGTGAGGGTGCGGGTGATGCCCTCCACACTCTGGATGCGGGCCACGACGAGCTGCCCGAGCAGGTCGACGTTGTCGGCCTGGGCGCGCACGATGACGTCGTAGGGGCCGGTGACGTCCTCCGCGGTGGTCACCCCGGGCACGGTGGAGATCTCGGTGGCCACGGCGGCAGCCTTGCCCACCTCGGTCTGAATCAGGATGTATGCGTGAACCACGGCGCGCCCCTTCGCGGCTCGAAGTCGACAACGGGTAGGAACGTGTCGTGAAACGTACCCCACTTCGCGGGTTTGGTGGGGTTCCAACAATCGGAGGACCTCGTGCGCGATGCTCCCGACGACGCGGAGACGGTGGCCGACGTCGGTGAGTTCGCCCTCATCCGGCGGATCACCGACGGCCGGGCCAAGGGCCAGGCCACCCTGCTCGGCCCAGGGGATGACGCCGCCGTGGTCGCCGCGCCGGACGGCCGGGTGGTGGCGTGCACGGACGTGCTGGTGGAGGGCGTGCACTTCCGCTTCGACTGGTCCCCGCCCGATCAGGTGGGTCGCAAGGCCGCCGCGGTCAACCTCGCCGACATCGCCGCGATGGGCGCGGTGCCCACCGCGCTGCTGGTCGGGATCGCCTGTCCATCCCGGACTCCGGCCTCGGTGATCGACGGGCTGTCCTCGGGGCTGGCGGCCGAGGCGGCCCGCGCCCGGATCGGCGTCGTGGGCGGGGACATGGCCCGCGCGGAAAGCCTTGTGATCTCGGTCACCGCGTTGGGATCACTGGAGGGCAGGGCCCCGGTCACCCGGGGCGGCGCCCTCCCCGGGGACATCGTCGCGGTGGCGGGCAAACTCGGCTGGAGCGCCGCGGGACTGGCCGTCCTCGGGCGCGGGTTCCGCTCCCCGGTGACCGTCGTCGGCGCCCACCGCGTGCCGCAGCCGCCGTACGCGGCGGGCCCGGCCGCGGCGCTGGCCGGGGCCACCTCGATGATCGACACCTCCGACGGCCTGCTCGCCGACCTCGCCCACATCGCCGAGGCCGCCAACGTCGGCATCGACCTCAGCGGCGAGCTGATCCCGGTGGACCAGCGGCTCATCGAGGTCGCGTCGGCACTGGGCGCCGACGCCCGGCACTGGGCCCTCACCGGCGGGGAGGACCACGCCCTCGTCGCCACCTTCCCCTCCGCCACCGTGCCCCCGGAGTTCCGCGTCATCGGCGCGGTGACCCGGGCCGGGGGCGTCACGCTCGACGGCAAGCCCTACACCGGCGAACAGGGCTGGCAGCACTGGCGCTGAGGGACAATGTCGGCGTGCGCATCGAAATCAGGGGCTACGACCACGCCGACTCCGTGACGCTGATCGCCGAGGTGCAGCAGGAGTACGTGGTGCGGTATGGCGGACCGGACGAGAGCCCGGTCGACCCGGCCGAGTTCGCGCCCCCGCAGGGGCTGTTCATGGTCGGGTACGCCGATGTCGGCGACGGCGAGCGGGCGGTGGCCTCCGGCGGCTGGCGCAGCCACGGCGCCGACGCCGAGATCAAGCGGATGTACGTCACCCCGGCGGCCCGCGGCAAGGGATACGCGCGGGCCATGCTGGCGGAGCTGGAGTCGACCGCGCTGCGGGCCGGGCACGGCAGGGTGATCCTGGAGACCGGCCTGCGCCAGCCCGAGGCGGTCGCGCTGTACCGCAGCGCCGGGTACGAGGACGTCCCCGCGTTCGGGCACTATGCCGAGGCAGAGCTGTCGGTCCACCTCGGCAAGGTGTTCACGAAGGAGCCCGCGTGCCCGTCTACGCCCTCGGCGACCTGACGCCCGAGATCCACCCCGACGCCTACGTCCACCCGGACGCCACGGTGATCGGCAACGTCGTCCTGCGCGCGGAGGCCTCGGTCTGGCCCCAGGCCGTGCTGCGCGGCGACGACGGGGTCATCGACATCGGCCCGCGCACGAGCGTGCAGGACGGGACGGTCATCCACGTCACCGAGTTCCACCCGGTGCGCGTCGGCGCGGACTGCGTCATCGGGCACAACGTCCACATCGAGGGCGCCACCATCGGCGACCGGTGCCTGATCGCCTCCGGTTCGGTGCTGCTGAACGGGTCCGTGGTCGAGGACGGGGCGGTGCTCGGGGCGGGCGCGGTGATGTCGTTCAACGGCCACCTCCCGGCGCGGTCGATGGCGCTGGGCGTGCCCGCGAAGACGAGGGAGGGTCACGTCGTGCCCGCTGACATGACCTCCGGGATCGTGGCGCGGTACGTGCGCAGCATTGGGGTCTACCGGGCGGGGCTGCGTCTGCTGGACTGAGTAGGGTTCCCCGGCGTGACGAAGCCGTTGAGCGAGATCGTCGAGGCGGGCTGGGCGCGGGCACTGGAGCCCGTCGCCGAACGAGTCGCCGCGATGGGCCAGTTCCTGCGCGAGGAGATCGCCGCGGGGCGGCGGTACCTGCCCGCGGGCGAGCACGTGCTGCGGGCGTTCCAGCAACCTTTCGACGCCGTGCGGGTGCTGATCGTCGGCCAGGACCCCTATCCGACACCCGGCCACGCGGTGGGGCTGTCGTTCTCGGTGGCCCCCGACGTGCGGCCGATTCCCAAGAGCCTGGTGAACATCTACAAGGAGTACTGCGAGGACCTCGGGCACCCGCTGCCCTCCAACGGCGACCTGACGCCGTGGGCCGCCAACGGGGTGCTGCTGCTCAACCGGGCGCTGACCGTCGAGCCGGGCAAGTCGAACTCCCACCAGGGCAAGGGCTGGGAGGAGGTCACCGAGCAGGCCATCAGGGCCCTGGCAGCGCGCGGCGGTCCGCTGGTGGCGATCCTGTGGGGGCGCAACGCGCGCAACCTGCGGCCGCTGCTGGACCCGGTCCCGGCGATCGAGTCCGCCCACCCCAGCCCGCTGTCGGCGCACGCGGGCTTCTTCGGCTCCCGGCCCTTCAGCCGCGCCAACGCGCTGCTGGTGGAGCAGGGCGCCGACCCGGTGGATTGGAAACTCCCCTGACCTGTGCGGTGAGGGCTGTGCAGGTGAATCTTGATCACCCGGCCCGCGATCCGCGTTAGGTTCGCCATGTGCGGGGCACACGGGATCTGGCGCTGGTGGCGAGCGGGGCTGCGGTGTCGCTGTTCGGCACCGCGGTCACCCTGATCGTGCTTCTCCTGCACGTCAAGGACTACGGCTCCTACGCGGTGGTCGGCGTGCTGGTCGCCGAGTTCGTGCCGGTGACGCTGGCCGCGCCGCTGGCCGGGCTGCTGGTCGACCGGCTGCCCAACCGCAGGCTGATGATCATTGGCCAGCTGCTGCAGGCCGCCGCCGTGCTCGCGGTGACCACCGTGCTGCACAGCTTCCCGCTGATCCTGCTCATGCTGGTCGTCCTCGGCTGCGGCACCGCGGTGGTCAACCCGGCCGCCTCGGCGCTGATCCCCGCCATCTGCGGGGAGGCGCACTCGGGGCGCGGGTACTCCTGGCTGGCGGTCGGGCGCGGCGGGGGGATGCTCGCCGGGTCGGCGGCGGGCGGGCTGCTCGTGGCCGCGCTGGGCACCCGCGACGCGCTGCTGGTCGACGCGGGCACCTACCTCGCCCAAGCGGCGCTGCTGTCCCTCGTCCGCGTCGAGCGCGACCCGCGCGGCCAGGGAGGGCGGGACAAGGACAGCGGGGCCACAGCGGGCCTGCGGCACCTGTGGAGCGACCCGGTCCTGCGCGTCGCCACGGTGTGCCTGGCCGTGGCGTGCATGGGGGTGATGCTCGCCGACGTGGCGAACGTCTTCTACGTCACCGAGGTGCTGGACGGCGGCGCGGCCACCCTGGGCCTGCTGCACGCCTGCTGGATGCTCGGCGTCCTCCTCGGCGCGCGGGTCGCCGCGCGGCTGCTCACCCAGCGCGCGCTGCTGCTCGGCCTGGGCTCGGCGTGCACGGTGATGGGCGTCGGCATGCTGATCCCCGCCCTGCTGCCCTACACCACCCCGGTCGCCGTGGGCTACGTCGTGGGCGGGGCGGCCAACGGCGCGCAGAGCGTGACCAACCAGGGCATCGTGCGGGCGCGGACGCCGTCACACCTGCGCGGGCGGGCGTTCGCGGCGGCGGGAGCGGTGCTGGTGGGGTCGAACATCCTGGGCACGGTGCTCGGCGGGGCCGTCGTCGCGCTGCTCGGGCCGCGGCAGACGTTCACCATCGCCGGGCTGGTCACCTTCGCCGCGGGCGTCGCCGCCCTGATGGCACTGCGGGCGGTGGACACGACGAGAGCGGCGCCGGTGACCTGAGTCACCGGCGCCGCCGTCGTTTGAAAGTCTGGGGATCAGCCCCGAACGACCTTGCCCGCCTTGATGCACGAGGTGCAGACGTTCATCCGCTTCCGCTGGGAGATGCCCAGCTTGGCGTGCACGGTCTGGATGTTCGGGTTCCACCTGCGGTTGGTGCGCCGGTGGGAGTGCGAGACCGACTTGCCGAAGCCTGGCCCCTTGCCACAGACGTCGCACACGGCAGCCACGTCAGACACTCCTTCAGGTTGCAGTACAAAGGCGCGAGCCGGGGCCCGAGCGGTTGTCCCAGGGTAACGGGTGCGTGTCCGCGGCTCCAAACCGGGGCTACTCTGCCCCGAACCGAGGGAGAGGAGCCGGGCCGGTGGTGGAGGCGCTGGACGCGGCCGGGGTGCGGCGCTGGGCGGCGGCCTGTGTGGAGTCGCTGGACGCCCACCGGGCCTCGATCGACCGGATCAACGTCTACCCGGTGGCCGATGGCGACACCGGCTCGAACCTCCTGCACACCCTGCGCGCCGCCCTGGAGTCCCTGCTGCGCGCCCCCGCGTCGGCCCGCTCGGACGCGGGCTCGGCGCTGGCGGTGCTCGCCAAGGGCGCGGTCACCGGGGCGCGCGGCAACTCCGGGGTGATCGCCTCGCAGATGCTGCGGGGCATGGCCGAGGCGGTGGACTCGGCGGCCGCGCTGGACGGGCGGTCGCTGGCGGCGGCACTGGCCTATGGCTCGTCGCGCGCGGAGGCGGCGGTGTCCGCGCCGGTGCCGGGGACGATGCTGACCGTGCTCTCGGCCGCCGCGGCGGGCGCGCACGGGAGCGGGCTGCGCGAGGTGGCCCTGAACGCCGCGCGGGCGGCGGCCTCGGCGCTGGACAAGACCCCGGCGCAGCTGGCGGTCCTGGCCGAGGCCGGGGTGGTCGACGCGGGCGGGCGCGGCGTGGTCGTTCTCCTCGACGCCCTGGTCTCGGTCATCGCCGGAACGCCGGTCAACACCGCGGCCGCCCGGGTCGACGGCGTGCTCCGGCCGCCGGACACCGCGGTGGTGGCGGCCAGGGAGATCGGCTCGGAGCTCTACGGGTACGAGGTGATGTACCTCTTGGAGCACGCCGACACCGCGGCCGCGGACCGGCTGCGGCGGACCCTGGAGGGCCTGGGCGACTCGGTGTCCGTCGCCGGGGACGGCGATTCCCTCTGGACCGTCCACGTCCACTGCAACGACATCGGCGGCGCCATCGAGGCGGGCGTCGACGCGGGCCGTCCCCGCGCCATCCGGGTGGCCCGCTTCGCTGACGCCCTCCCCGACGGCCCGGCCCGGTACGTGCGCGAGCGCGCGGTGGTGGCCCCCGTCCGCGGCGACGACCTGGCCGACCTGTTCCTGTCCGAGGGCGTCGCGGTGCTGCGGGTGGATGACGGGCTGCCGCCCACCCCGTACGAGCTGCTCCAGGTGATCACCGGCACGGGCGCCGCCCATGTGACGGTCCTGCCCGGCCACCCCGACCTGACCGCCATCGCCGACGAGGCCGCCATCCGCGCCGTCGCCGCGGGCCAAGACGTCGTGGTGATCCCCTGCGCGTCGCCGGTGCAGGCTCTGGCCGCCTTGGCTGTCCACGACCCCCGCCGCCGCGCGGGCGACGACGTCGTCGCCATGGCCGAGGCCGCGGCGGCCACGCGCCGGGGGGAGGTGGTGGTGGCCGCAGAAGACGCCATCACCTGGATCGGCCCCTGCGCGGCGGGCGACGTGCTCGGCTTCGCCGACGGCGAGGTCGTCATGATCGAGCCCGGCCCGGCCACCCCGGAGGCGGTCTCCCGCACCGCCACCGCGGTCATCGACCGGATGCTGGCCAACGGCGGCGAACTCGTCACCGCCCTGCTCGGCGACGCGGCCCCGGACACCGTGGCCGACGCCGTCACCGGCCACCTGCGCCGCACCCACCCGGAAGCCGACCTGGCCGTGCACCGCGGCGGCCAGACCGACGCGGTGCTGGTGCTGGGGTTGGAGTAGCCGCGCTCAGCGCAGGCCGGTTCCCCTCGCCAGCGCGGTGTCGATCAAAGTGGACACCAGGGTCGGGTAGTCGACGCCGGTCACCGCCCACATCTTCGGGTACGCCGAGGTGGGGGTGAAGCCGGGCATCGTGTTGACCTCGTTGATGGTCAGCTCGCCGCCCTCGCCCACGAAGAAGTCCACCCGGGCCAGGCCCTGGCAGTCCAGCGCCCGGAAGGCCGCGACGGCGGCGGCGCGGAGGCGGTCGGTGACGTCGTCGTCCAGTTTGGCCGGGATGTCGAGGTCGCCGCCGTCGATGTACTTCGCGTCGAAGTCGTACCAGTCGATCCCGTCGTCCAGGCGGATCTCCGCGGGCTGGGACGCCTCGACCCGGCCGTCGGGGAATTCCAGGACCCCGCACTCGACCTCGCGGCCCACCACGGCCGCCTCCACCAACACCTTGGGATCGATGGCGCGCGCCACGGCGACGGCGTCGGCCAGGGCGTCCCATGACGACACCTTCGTGATGCCGGTCGACGACCCGGCCCGCGACGGCTTCACGAACACCGGCAGTCCCAGGTGCTCGCGCTCGGCGTCGGTCAGGTCCCCGCGCCCGCGCGGCAGGTCGACGTAGCGCCCGATCGGCAGGGAGTCCGCCGCGAGCACCTTCTTCGTGAACCCCTTGTCCATCGCCGCCGCGCTCGCCAGCACCCCCGGCCCGACGTAGGGCAGCCCGACCATCTCCAGCAGCCCCTGGATGGTCCCGTCCTCCCCGTAAGCGCCGTGCAGCACGGGAAACACGACATCCACAGTGGACAGGAGCTCACCCTCGCGGCCCGGTTCCAAGACCACCAGCCCGGAACCGGAGGCGGGCAGCGTCAGCGCCGTGCCCGAAGACACCGAGGGAAGCTCGCGACCCGCGATGCGCAGAACCGACGGGTCGGCCGGGCCGAGCACCCACGCCCCCGACGCCGTGATGCCCACCGGCACCGCCTCGAACCGCTCCGGGTCCAGGTGGGTGAGCACACTCGCCGCCGACACACAGGAGACCGCGTGTTCCGTGCTGCGTCCGCCGAACACCACGGCGACCCTGGTCTTAGACATGAAACGACCCTAACCCGTGAAGAGTTCGACCAGCACCGGCAGGGCGGCGCGCAGCTGCTCGCGCGAACACGCCGCATAGCCGAGTGCGACGCCGAAGCGGGCCGCGCGGCCGCTGTGGTGGCGGGCCAGCCCGTCCAGGCGCAGGCCGCGGCGCGCCGCCGCCGCCAACAGCTCGGTCTCGGCCGCGGCCGAGGGCAGCGGGATCACCAGGTGCGCGCCCGCGTCGTCGCCCAGGAACGGCACGCCGCCTGCGGCCAGGGCGGTGACCAGCAGGCCCCGCCGCTCGGACATCTCCCGGCGGACCTTGCGCAGGTGCCTGCCCAGATCGCCGTTGCGGGCCAGTTCCACGACCACGAGCTGTCCCGCGGGGGACGGTCCGACGCCGGTCACGTCCCGGTGTTCCAGCACCGCGGACACCACCGACGGCGGCGCGACCATCCAGCCCGCGCCCAGGGTCGGGGTGAGGATCTTGCTCGTCGTCCCCAGGTGCACCACGACATCGGGCGCCAGGGCGGCCAGCAGCGGCAGCGGGGCCACGTCGTAGCGCAACTCGCCGTCGTAGTCGTCCTCGATGACCAGCCACCCCGCGCGCCGGGCGCGTTCGACCAGCTCGACCCGCCGCGACGCCGACATGCGCCGCCCGAGCGGGTACTGGTGCGCGGGCGAGCAGTACACCGCCCGCACGGTCGCGGGCAGGGCGTCGACCAGCACCCCGTCGCCGTCCACCGGCGCGGGCACCACCCGCAGGCCGGAGGCCCGCATCGTGGCCACCGCCCGCTGGTACCCGGGCTCCTCCACCGCCACGGTGTCCCCCCGGCGCAGCACCGCCGCGGCCAGCTCGGCCACCGCCGCGGTGGTCCCGCCGGTGGCCAGCACCGATTCCGCCTCGCCGCCGACCCGCAGCCCCCGGTGCCGCAGCAGGTGCTCGGCCACCACCTCCCGGTACGCGGGCAGCCCGGCCCGCCGCGGGCTCGGCAGCGGCGCGGCCTCCGCCGCCCCCCGCCACGCCCGCCGCCACGCCGCCCGGTCGATCCCGCCCGCCCACGGCGACCCGGGCGTCAGGTCCACCGACGGGACCTCCAGCGCCCCGGCCCGCGGGCGGCGCGGCCGGGTGCGCAGCGACCCCGGCGGCGCGGTGGTGACGTAAGTGCCGGACCCGTGCCGCCCGGCGATCCACCCCTCCGCGTGCAGCTGCTCGTAGGCCGCCGCCGTCACCGTGCGGCTGACGTCGAGCTGCGCGGCCAGCGCCCGGGTGGACGGCAGCCGGTCGCCCGCGCGCAGCCGCCCGTCGGCCGCCGCCGCGCGCAGGGCGTCGGCGAGCTGGACGGCCAGCGGGGTGGACGACGACCGGTCGACGCTGACCGGCAGGGCCGGGCTCTCCGTCACAAGTGGCCTCCTCAAACAACGCAGACATGGCCCTACAAGGATGCCACTCGACGCCCCTAGAGTCGACCTCGTGAGCGATCTCTCCCCCACCGAGCGCAGCACGGTCCGCCGCGGCAAGGCCCGCGCGGTCACCGACCGGGCGGCCCTGCGCGCGGTCCTCGACGCGGGCCTGGTGTGCCACCTGGCGACGGTGGTCGACGGCGCCCCGCTGGTCCTGCCCACCGGCTACGGGCGCGACGGCGACACCCTCTACCTGCACGGCTCGACCGGCGCGCGCAGCCTGCGGGAAGCCCAGGCCCAGCAGGTCTGCGTCGCGGTCACCCTGCTCGACGGCGTCGTCTACGCCCGCTCGGTGTTCGACCACTCCATGAACTACCGCTCCGCGGTCATCCACGGCGCGGCCGTCCCCGTCACCGACCCGGCGGCGAAGACCCACGCCCTGCGCGTGCTCACCGAGCACCTGGCGCCGGGCTCCTGGGACCACGCCCGCACGCCGTCGGCGAAGGAGCTGGCCGCCACCGCCGTGCTCGCCCTCGACCTCACCGAGGCGGCGGTGAAGATCCGCGCGGGCGACCCGGCCGACGAGGACGACGACATCGCCGCCGACCGCGCCTGGGCCGGGGTGCTGCCCCTCACCCAGGTCTGGGGCGACCCCCGGCCCGCACAGAACCTCGGCGACCGGTGGGAGGTCCCCGAGCACGTCAGGACCCGACGGTGAACCCGCCGCGCGGGGGCCGCTCGCCCCGGTAGACGTGGATGGTGATCGCGGGGTCGACCGTGTCGTTGCGCACCTGGTGGACGTAGCCGGGGCCGAACACCCGCGACTGCCCCGCCACCAACGGGTGCGCTTCCACCCGATTCCGCCGCGCGACCCGCTCGGTCAGACCGCCGCTGACGACGGTGAACGCGCCGCTCGCCCAGCCGTGGTCGTGCAGGTCGGTTGACTGGCCCGGCAGCCAGCTCAGCAGCCAGATCTCCTGGTCAGCGGTAGCCTCGACCAGGGTGGCGAAGCGCTCGTCGGGGTCGTAGCGCAGCAGCGCGCCCCAGCGGTGCCGGTCGGCGGCGACCTGCTGGGCGATCAGCGCGGGGTGGGCGGAGGCGGGCGTGCCCGCCAAGGCGACAGTGTTGGGCGGCACTGCGAACATGATTGAGGGACTCTCTGGGTGTCAGCGGGCAACAACGACGGGGTCGTTCACTGACAGAGACAGAGCGCGCTCGCGGTCCGGCCGAGGTCGATGGGACCCCGCCGTCCGGTCGTGGCGCGTGTGAACACGCCAGAAGGAAAGCAGACACCCAGGGCCGCCGCAACGCGGCCCAGGGGGTGAGACACCAATCCGGGCACCCATGACCCTCGAATGAGTGGTGCGACCACATCGAGACCGCGCGGAGCGAAGTGCGGGGAACGGGAGCAACACCATGGTCGAACGCGCGCGGCGGCTGTCCAGCGTTGCGGAGACCCGGGCGGGCGGCCCCCCGGACACCAGTGAGCTCCTGCAGCGGGTCGCCCGCGGCGATGAATCCGCCTTCGAGCAACTCTACGACGCGGTCTCCGCGCCGGTCTTCGGCCTCATCCGGCGAATCCTGCGCGACCCCGCGCAGTCGGAGGAGGTGACGCAGGAGGTGATGCTGGAGCTGTGGCGCACCGCCGCGCGCTACTCCCCCGACCGCGGCTCGGTCATGACCTGGGTGATGACCCTGGCCCACCGCCGCGCCGTCGACCGGGTCCGCTCGGCGCAGTCGGCCACCGACCGCGAGGACCGGGCCCACCGCCAAGACGGCGGCAGGCCGTTCGACGAGGTCGCCGAGCAAGTGCACACCCGCCTGGAGTACGAACAGGTGCGCCGATGTCTGGGCTCACTCACCGATCTCCAGCGCCAGTCGGTGGAACTGGCGTACTACCGCGGACTGACCTACCGCGAAGTGTCCGAACTGCTCAGCACTCCGCTCGGCACGATCAAAACCCGACTGCGCGACGGCCTCATCCGGATGCGCGACTGCCTGGGGGTGGCCCGATGACGAACGCAGACATCCACGTCCTGACCGGGGCCTACGCCCTCAACGCGATCTCGGAGACCGAGCGCGCCGCCTTCGAGAACCACCTCACCGAGTGCGGCTCCTGCGTGGAGGAGGTCGCCGAGCTGCGGGCCACCGCGGCCCGCCTGGGCGAGGCCGCCGCCGAATCACCGCCACCGGCGTTAAAGGCCGCGGTGATGTCCAGGATCGGGCAGATCCGCCAGCTCCCGCCGATCGGCGGTGACGGGGCGCGCGCGCTCGCCGCGACGCGCTCGCCGTGGCCGGTGCGGATCATGGGCCTGGCCGCGGCGGTGCTGCTGGTGGTGTCGGTGTCCCTGGGCGTCGTGCTCCAGCAGACCCGGGCGGACCTCGACGACACCCGACAGCAGACCTCGGCGATGACGGGCATCCTGTCCGCGGGCGACGCCGAAGTGGTCAGTGGCGGCGTGAACGGCCTGTCCGGCACGGTGCTCTACTCCCGCGAGCGCGGCGAGGTCCTGCTGATGGCGAACGGCGTTCCGACCCCGCCGGAAGGCAAGGCGTACCAGGTGTGGCTCATGGGCGACACCACGGCGCCGCACTCCGTCGGCCTGGTCGTCCCGGACGCCAACGGCCGCGCCGCGATCCTCGACGCCACCGGCGAGCTCGCGACCGCCACGCAGGTCGGCATCACCGTCGAACCGGCGGGCGGCTCGCGGGCCCCCACCGCGGAGCCGATCATGGCGATGGACTTGGCCTAGGTCTGGCCGAGGGCTGCCAGGACGTCGGCGACCAAGTCGTCGGGGTCCTCGCAGCCACAGGAGATGCGCAGCAGACCGGCGGGCACCGCGTCACCCCAGCGGGCCCGCCGGTCCGCGCTCGTGTGCAGCCCGCCGAAGCTGGTGGCCGAGGTGACGAGGGCGGCCTTGCCGACGAACTCCTCGGCCTCCTCCGCCGAGCCCAGCTCCACCGCGATCACACCCCCGAACCGGCGCATCTGCCGCGACGCCACCGCGTGCGCCGGGTCGTCGGCCGCGCCGGGCCACCGCAGGCTTCGAACCCGGGGATGCCCGCGCAGTGCGCCGTACAGCGCCGCGGCGTTCTCCGCCTGCCGCGCCAGCCGCAGGTCCAGCGTCCCCAGCCCGCGCAGCGCCAGCCACGACTCGAACGGCCCCGGCACGCTGCCCGAGGTCGTCCGCTCCGCCAGCAGCCGCGCCGCCCACTCCGCCGACGCCGTGCTCACGTGTCCCAGCACGACATCGCTGTGCCCGGCGACGGCCTTGGTGTCCGAGGCCACCACGAAGTCCGCCCCCAGCGCCAGGGGACGCTGCCCCAGCGGTGTCGCGGTCGTGTTGTCCACCGCCACCAAGGCGCCCGCGGCCCGCGCCGCGGCGATGACGGCGGCCAGGTCGCAGACATCGAGCCCGGGATTGGACGGCGTCTCCACCAGCACCAGTCGAACCCCGGTGAAGTCCCACGACGCCGACGTCGTCGGCACCTCCCGGACGGTCAGCCCGGACATGAACCGCCGCACGTACTCCCGCGCCAGGTAGTACCCGTCCGAGGGCACCACGACGGTGTCCCCGGCGGACACCGCGGTCCGCAGCAGCGAGGAGACCGCCGCCATCCCCGAGGGGTACACCAGGCACGTTCCCCCGTCGAGCCCGCCGATCGCCGACTCCAGTGCCCGCCAGGTCGGGTTCCCGGCGCGGCCGTAGAAGTCCGTGCCCGGATCGTCCCCCAGGTGGAACTGGGCGGCCAGCACCGGCTGCGCGGGCACCGGGTCCCCCACGGCGACGGGCGGCAGTCCGGCGTGCACGCACCGCGTGCCGTCCCCGAGAGAGGGCATCACCGCTCCGGCCTCGTCTTGCGGCCGATCAGCTCACCGGCCATCTCCCTCGGGTCGAACCCGTCGTGGCAGACCCGGTGCACCACCTCGGTGATGGGCATCTCCACGCCGTGCGCGTGCGCCAGGGCCCTGATCGACGAGCAGGACTTCACGCCCTCGGCGACCTGCCCCTGCGCGGCGGCCTGCGCGCGGGCCACGGACTCGCCGCGGCCCAGCCGCTCGCCGAAGGTCCGGTTGCGCGAGAGCGGCGACGAGCAGGTGGCCACCAAGTCGCCCAGGCCCGCCAGCCCGCTGAGCGTGATCGGGTCGGCGCCCAGCGCCGCGCCGAGCCGCGCGGTCTCGGCCAGCCCCCGGGTGATCAGCGTGGCCAGCGTGTTCGCCCCGAACCCCAGTCCGGAGGCCATCCCGCAGGACAGCGCGATGACGTTCTTGCACGCGCCGCCGATCTCGCACCCCACCACGTCGGTGATGGTGTACGGCCGGAAGTACCCGGTGGTGCACATGCGCTGCAGCTCCACCGCCCGGTCGTGGTCCTGGCAGGCGATCACCGTGGCCGTCGGCTGCTCGGCGGCGATCTCCTTGGCCAGGTTCGGCCCGGACACCACCGCGATCCGGTCGGCGCCCACCCCGGCGACGTCGGCGATGACCTCGCTCATCCGCTTCAGCGTGCCCAGCTCGATCCCCTTGGCCAGGCTGACCAGCGTCGAGTCCGGGGGCAGCAGGCCGCGCCACGCGGTCAGGTTGTGCCGCAGCGACTGGCTGGGCACCGCCAGCACCACCGTGGTCGCGCCGTCCAGGGCCGCGCGCGGGTCCGATGTGGAGTGCAGCGAGCCCGGCAGCCGCACGCCGGGCAGGTACTCGGCGTTCTCCCGGTCGGCCTCGATCGCGTCGGCGACGTCGCGGCGGCGCGCCCACAGCGTCACGTCCTGCCCGGAGTCGGCCATGACCTTGGCGAAGGCGGTCCCCCACGACCCCGCGCCGAGCACGGCGACGCTCACCGCTCCGCCTCGCGCCGCCCGGCCGGGGTGAAGAACACCGAGGGGGCGGGCTCGTCGCGGATGTCGGCGAGCAGGTCGCGCACGTGCGCCATCAGCAGGTCGGTGACCTCGCGCAGCAACTGGTTGGTCACCGGCTGCCCCCGGTAGGCCGAGAGGTCGACCGGGGCGCCGACGACGGTCCACACCCGCTTGCGCGGGAACGGCCGGAACTTCTTGGTGTACCCGTCCCAGATGCTGTTCGTGCCCCAGCGGGCCACGGGCAGGATCGGCACGTCGTTCTCCAGTGCCAGCCGGGCGACCCCGGTGCGCGCCCGCATCGGCCAGCCGGTCGGGTCCTTGGTGATGGTGCCTTCCGGGTAGATCAGCACGAGCTTGCCCTCGCGCAGGGCGGCGTGCGCGGCCCGCAGGCTCGCCGCGGCCGTCGAGCTGCCCCGGTACACCGGGATGCCGCCGGACCCGGCCAGGATCTTGCCGAACACCGGCACCGCGAACAGGCTGTCCTTGGCCATGAAGCGCGGCACCCGCTTGTTGCGGTGCACGAAGACCGCGTCGTTGGGCGCGTCCAGGTGGGAGACGTGGTTCATCACCAGCAGCGCGCCGCCGGTGGCGGGGATCTTCTCGACGCCCCGGTAGGACCGCTTGCCCAGCCAGCTCAGCGGGTAGAAGAGCGAAGCGGCCGCGCCCACCCAGAATCCGCCCTTCTCGCGCTTGCCCACCCTCGTCCTCCTCATCGCCCGTGGCCGTGGGGTCAGAGTCTGACCTGCGCCCGCGCGCGAGGTCCAGACGGGGTGGCCGGCAGTATCGGCCCGGTGGCGGACGTGCCGGTGGTGGACGTGGTGGTGCCGGTGAAGCACCTCGACCGGGCCAAGTCGCGGCTGCGGGGCGCATCGCCCCGCCACCGCGACCTGGTGCTGGCGGTGGTGCGCGACACCGTCACCGCGGCGCTGGCCGCCGCGGGCGTGCGCGCGGTGCTCGTGGTGTGCGAGGACCAGCGGGTGGTCGACGGGCTGGCGGGCACCGGCGCGGAGTGCGTCGACGAGCGCGGCCTGCCCGGTCTCAACGCCGCGCTGCGCCACGGCGCCCGGCTCCTGCGCTCGCGCGACGCCGGTTCCGCGATCGCGGCGCTGCAGGCGGACCTGCCCGCGCTGGTCCCCGCCGAGTTGGACGGTGCCCTGGCCGAGGCCGCGGGCAGGCGCGCCTACGTGCCCGACCACGTCGGCACCGGCACGGTGCTGCTGGTCTCGGCCCCCGGCGGCCCGCTGGCCCCCCGGTTCGGCCCGGGGTCGGCCGCGGCGCACGCGGGGTCCGCCGTCGCCGTCGGGACCGGGCTGGCCTCGCTGCGCCAGGACGTCGACACCCCGGCCGACCTGGCCGACGCCGCGCTGCTCGGGCTCGGCCCGCACACCCGCGACCTGCTGCTGAGCAGAGAATTCACCACGCCGTTCGACGCGTGACGGGCTTTCCGGGCCGTTGTGTCGGAGAATGCCAACCGTGAGCACGGACAGCACTTTCCCGGAGGCACCACCGGCGGCAGAACCCCGCGGGCTGCCGACCGCGCCGCCAGCGGCGACCCGCGCGCAGGCGGCCACCGACCTTCCCGACGACCGGTACCTCAACCGGGAACTGTCCTGGTTGGACTTCAACGCCCGGGTGCTCGCCCTGGCCGAGGACGCCTCCCAGCCGCTTCTCGAGCGGGCCAAGTTCCTGGCCATCTTCGCCTCGAACCTCGACGAGTTCTACATGGTCAGGGTGGCGGGGCTCAAGCGCAGGATGGAGACCGGGCTCTCGGTGCGCAGCGCCGACGGGATGACCCCGCGCGAGCAGCTGGCCTGGATCGCCAAGCGCAACCAGGAGCTCGTCGAGCAGCACTCGCGGGCCTTCGCCGAGAACATCCGCCCCGAGCTGGACCGCCTGGGCATCCGGATCGCCAGGTGGTCGGAGATCACCTCCGAGCAGGCCGAGAAGATGTCGGCCTACTTCCGCGACCAGGTCTTCCCGGTGCTCACCCCGCTGGCCTTCGACCCGGCGCACCCGTTCCCCTACATCTCCGGGCTCTCGCTCAACCTCGCGGTGACCGTGCTCAACCCGGAGGAGGGCACCCCGCGCTTCGCCCGCGTGAAGGTGCCGGACAACGTGCCCCGGCTGGTGCCGGTCGACCGCAGCCCCGACGAGCGCACCGCGGTGTTCATGCCGCTGGAGGAGCTCATCGCCGCGCACCTGCAGATGCTGTTCACCGGCATGGACATCATCGAGGTGCACGCCTTCCGGATCACCCGCAACGCGGACCTGGAGGTGGAGGAGGACCGCGACGAGGACCTGCTCAAGGCGCTGGAGCGGGAACTGGCGCAGCGCCGGTTCGGCCCTCCCGTGCGCCTTGAAGTCGCCGACGACATGACCGACCACATGCTGGAGCTGCTGCTGCGCGAGATGGACGTGCACGAGAACGACGTCGTCGTCGTGCGCGACCTGCTCGACCTCTCGTGCCTGTGGGGCATTTACGGAGTAGACCGCAAGGAGCTCAAGGACCCGCCGTTCGTCCCCGCGACGCACCCGGCCTTCGCCGAGGGCGAGACCCCCAAGAGCGTCTTCGCCCGGCTGCGCGAGGGCGACGTGCTGGTGCACCACCCGTACCACTCGTTCTCCACCAGCGTGCAGCGCTTCATCGAGCAGGCGGCCAACGACCCGCACGTGCTGGCCATCAAGCAGACCCTCTACCGGACCTCCGGCGACTCCCCCATCGTCGACGCGCTCATCGACGCGGCCGAGGCGGGCAAGCAGGTCGTGGCCCTGGTGGAGCTGAAGGCCCGCTTCGACGAGCAGGCCAACATCAAGTGGGCGCGGACGCTGGAGAAGGCGGGCGTGCACGTGGTCTACGGCCTCGTCGGGCTCAAGACGCACTGCAAGACCTCGCTCGTGGTGCGGCAGGAGGGCTCCACCATCCGGCGCTACTGCCACATCGGCACGGGCAACTACAACCCCAAGACCGCCCGGCTCTACGAGGACATCGGCCTGCTGACCGCCGAGCCCGCCCTCGGCGCCGACCTGACCGACCTGTTCAACGTCCTCACCGGATACGCCCGGCAGGACCACTACCGCCGCCTGCTCGTCGCCCCGATGGGCGTGCGCCGCGGCATCGTGGAGCGCATCGACGCCGAGATCGAGCACGCCCGCGCCGGGCGGCCCGCCGGGGTGCGCATGAAGGTGAACTCGCTGGTGGACGAACAGGTCATCGACGCCCTCTACCGGGCCTCGCAGCAAGGGGTGCCGGTCGAGGTCCTGGTGCGGGGGATCTGCGCGCTCAAGCCGGGCATCGCCGGGCTCTCGGAGAACATCAACGTGCGCTCGATCCTGGGCCGGTTCCTCGAGCACTCGCGCACGGTGTGGTTCGTCGGCGCGGACGAGCACTGGATCGGCAGCGCGGACATGATGCACCGCAACCTCGACCGCAGGGTCGAGGTCATGGTGCGGGTCACCGATCCCCGGCAGACCGCCCAGCTGGCGGCCATCTTCGAGTCGGCGATGGACCCGGCCACCCGCTGCTGGGTCCTCAACGGCACCGGCGACTGGACCGCCTCCCCCGCCGACAGCGAGACGGTGCGCGACCACCAGACCGAGATGCTCGCCCGCCACTGGTCCAAGGAGTGACTCCGGTGGTGATCGCCGCCGCGGGCGCGGTCCTCTGGCGGGCGGGCGACAAGGGCATCGAGGTGGCCCTGGTGCACCGCCCCCGCTACGACGACTGGAGCCTGCCCAAGGGGAAGTTGGAGCCCGGCGAGTCGGTGCACACCGCCGCCGTGCGGGAGATCGCCGAGGAGACCGGCCACCACGCGGTTCTGGGCCGCCACCTCGGCCAGGTCTCCTACCGGGTGGGCGGTTCGGCCAAGACGGTGGACTACTTCTCCGCCCGCGCGGTGTCCGGGGAGTTCACCGTCAATGACGAGGTCGACGAGCTGGTGTGGCTGCCCGTGGAGCGCGCCGCGCGGCGGCTGACCCACAACCGGGACCGCGATGTCCTGGCCGCATACGCGGTCTCGCCGCGCGCGGTGACCCTGCTGCTGGTGCGCCACGCCCACGCGGGCAGCAGGTCGGAGTGGGACGGGCCCGACGAGGAGCGCCCGCTGTCGAAGCGGGGGCTCACGCAGGTCTCGGGGCTCACCAGGTTCCTGTCCCTGTTCGGGCCGGAGCGGGTGCACTCGGTGGGGAACGTGCGCTGCGTGGGCACCGTGCGCCCGCTGGCGGAGCGGCTGGGCTGCCCGGTGGCGGTCGAACCGTCGCTGGGGGAGGACGGTTACGCCGCCGACCCCGACCGGGGCCTGGCGCGGCTGCTGGAGATCGCGGCGGAGGGCCGCCCGGCGGCGGTGTGCAGCCAAGGTGGGGTCATCCCCGAGCTGCTGGCCGCGCTCGGGGTGGAGTCCGGTGTGGAGGGGGCCCCGGTGCGCAGCCGGAAGGGAAGTGTGTGGGTGCTCACCTTCGACGGGGACAAGCTCGTGGGGGCGCGGTACCTGGCCCGCCCGGCGTGACCCGGCCCGGCGCACACTGATTCTTCAGACGCCCGAGAGCCCCGCACGTGGCCTGCGTGCGGGGCTCTCGCGGTCATCGCCCGATGACTACCGGGCCAACCACATCCGGGCTACTTCTTGGCCGCCGACGCGCGCTTGGCGGGCGCCTTGGCGGTGCTCTTGGCCGCCGCGGAGGTGGCCTTCTTGGCGGGGGCGGCGGTCGCCTTCGCGCGCGGGGTCGTCGTCTTGGCCGGGGTGGCGGCCTTCGCCCGCGTGGTGGTGGTCTTGGCCGCCGCCGTCTTCGCCGGGGCCTTGGCGGCCGCGGTCTTCGTCGCCGCCGCCGGCGCCTTCGCCGCGGTCTTCGCCGTGGTCGCCTTCGCCGTCGTCGCCTTCGCCGTGGTGGCGGGCTTCGCCGCCGCCGCGCGGGTCCGCGTGGTGGTGGAGCGGGTGGTGGCGGCCTTGGCCGTCGTGCCCGCGGCCGTGCGGGTCGTGGTGGCGCGGGTGCCCGCGGCCGCCTTGGTCGCGGCGACCTTCGGCAGCTTCTTCGACCCGCTCACGACCTCCTTGAACATCGTGCCCGCGCGGAACGCCGGAACGTTGGTCTTCTTCACCTTCACGGTCTCACCCGTGCGCGGGTTGCGGGCGGTGCGAGCGGCGCGGGCGCGCTTCTCGAAGACGCCGAACCCGGTGATGTTGACCTTCTCGCCCTTGTGAACCGTGCGAACGATCACGTCGACGAGACCGTCGACCGCAGCGCCTGCGGCCTTCTTGTCGCCCAGTCGCTCCGTAAGCGCCTCGATGAGTTGGGCCTTGTTCACGCTTCAGTCCTCCGTAAGAGACCACATTGCCGTTCACGGCCCATGAGGCCGACTTCAGGCCACCGTATTCCTATGGACGCGCAATTTCCACGCGACGCGCCCTAATTTTTCCTTGGCGGCCCGGAGGTTCGTCAACCGGGGTGGGTGCCGAGGGGGGATCAGGGGGTCGCGTGGGCGGTGTGGTGACCTATTCGAGAGGGGCGGAGGGGCGGGAAACTCCGGCGCTGGAAGGGGTTCCCCGCCCCCGTTCGCCAGAGGTGCCTCAGCCGCCCGTCAGCGGGGTCGTCACGGGCTTCCACTTGGGCCTGGCCTGCTCAAACGCGGTGACGGCCGCCTCGTGGCGCAGGGTCAGGGCGATGTCGTCGAGCCCTTCCAAGAGCCGCCAACGGGTGTAGTCGTCGACGCCGAAACGGGCGGTGAAGTCCTTGGCCGTGACGGTCTTCTCGCGGAGGTCCACGGTGACCTCCGTGCCCGGCTCGGCCTCCAGCAGCTTCCACAACAGTTCGATGTCGGCTTGGTCGCACTCGCCCGCGACGAGCCCCGCCTTGCCCGCGTTCCCGCGGAAGATGTCGGCGAACCGGGCGGAGAGGACCACCCGGAAGCCGTAGTCCGACAGCGCCCAGACGGCGTGCTCGCGGGAGGACCCGGTGCCGAAGTCCGGCCCGGCGACGAGCACGCTGCCCGCGCGGTAGGGCTCGGCGTTGAGCACGAAGTCCTCGTCGCCGCGCCAGGCGGCGAACAGGCCGTCCTCGAAGCCCGTCCGGGTGACCCGCTTGAGGTAGACCGCCGGGATGATCTGGTCGGTGTCCACGTTGGACCGGCGCAGCGGCACGCCGACGCCGGTGTGGCTGGTGAACGGCTTCATGGCGGGCTCCTTACGAGTCGAGGTCGGCCGGGGACGACAGGGTGCCGCGGACCGCGGTCGCGGCGGCCACCAGCGGGGACACCAGGTGGGTGCGCCCGCCCTTGCCCTGCCTGCCCTCGAAATTGCGGTTCGATGTGGACGCGCTGCGCTCCCCGGGGGCGAGCTGGTCGGGGTTCATGCCAAGACACATGGAGCATCCCGCCTGCCGCCATTCGGCTCCCGCGTCGAGGAACACCTGGTGCAACCCCTCGGCCTCCGCCTGCGCCCTGACCCGCATGGAACCGGGCACGACCAGCATCCGCACGCCCGCGGCGACCTGGTGCCCGCGCAGGACGTCGGCGGCGGCGCGCAGGTCCTCGATGCGGCCGTTGGTGCACGAGCCGAGGAAGACGGTGTCCACCCCGACCTCGCGCAGCGGGGTGCCCGGGGTCAAGCCCATGTAGGCCAGCGCCTTCTCCGCGGCCACCCGCTCGTTCTCATCGGCGATGGCCCCGGGGTCGGGCACGGCCGCCGTCAGCGGCAGGCCCTGGCCCGGGTTGGTGCCCCACGTCACGAACGGCGCGAGCGCGGCGGCGTCGATGACGACCTCGGCGTCGAACCCGGCGTCTTCGTCCGTGCGCAGTTCGCGCCAGTCGGCCACCGCGGCGTCCCAGCCGTCGCCCCTGGGCGCGTGCGGGCGGTCCTTGAGGTAGGCGAAGGTGGTCTCGTCCGGGGCGATCATCCCGGCGCGCGCGCCCGCCTCGATGGACATGTTGCAGACCGTCATCCGGGCTTCCATCGACAGCGCCTCGATCGCGCTGCCGCGGTACTCCAGGACGTAGCCCTGGCCGCCGCCGGTGCCGATGCGGGCGATGACGGCGAGGATGAGGTCCTTGGCCGTGACACCCGGCGGCAGGTCGCCCTCGACGGTGATGGCCATGGTCTTGAAAGGACGCAGCGGCAGCGTCTGGGTGGCCAGCACGTGCTCGACCTCGGAGGTGCCGATGCCGAACGCCAGCGCGCCGAACGCGCCGTGGGTGGAGGTGTGGCTGTCGCCGCAGACCACGGTCATCCCCGGCTGGGTCAGGCCGAGCTGCGGTCCGACCACGTGCACGATGCCCTGCTCGACGTCGCCCATGGGGTGCAGCCGCACCCCGAACTCGGCGCAGTTGCGGCGCAGGGTCTCGACCTGCGTGCGCGAGACCGGGTCCGCGATCGGGAGGTCGATCCCGATCGTCGGGACGTTGTGGTCCTCCGTGGCGATGGTGAGGTCGGGCCTGCGCACCGGGCGGCCCGCCAGCCGCAGGCCGTCGAAGGCCTGCGGGCTGGTCACCTCGTGGATGAGGTGCAGGTCGATGTAGAGCAGGTCCGGCTCGGCGCCGTCACCGCGGCGGACGACGTGCTGGTCCCAGACTTTCTCGGCGAGCGTCTTACCCATCGCTCATCACCATCAGCTTCCCACAGACTGGACATCCCATATAACGGGAACGTAGTATCGAGACGTGGGACAGCATAGCGGCATCGGAGTTCTGGACAAGGCGATGGCGGTTCTGCAGGCCGTGGCGAAGGAACCCTGTGGCCTGGCGGAGTTGTGCGCCAAGACCGGCCTCCCCCGGGCGACGGCGCACCGGCTCGCGGTCGGCCTTGAGGTGCACCGCCTGCTGCGCCGCGGTTCTGACGGCCGCTGGCGCCCGGGGGCGGCCCTCGCGGAGCTGGCGGGCGGCGCGACCGACCCGCTGCTCGACGCGGCGGACGCGGTCCTGCCGCGGCTGCGCGACCGCACGGGCGAGAGCGTCCAGCTCTACCGCCGCGATGGCCTGTACCGCGTGTGCATCAGCTCGGCGGAACCGCCGAGTGGTTTGCGCGACACCGTTCCCGTCGGCGCCCGCCTGCCGATGACCGCGGGCTCGGGGGCGAAGGTCCTCGCCGCGTGGGCCGACCCGGCAACCCAACGAAGCCTTCTCCAGGAAGCCGTCTTCGGCGAGCGCGCCCTCCTGGAGGTCCGCCGCCGCGGCTGGGCCCAGAGCGTCGCCGAGCGCGAACCGGGCGTCGCCAGCGTCTCCGCCCCCGTCCGCGACACCGCGGGCCAGGTAGTCGCCGCCGTCTCCGTCAGCGGCCCCATCGACCGCATGGGCCGCCGCCCCGGCGCCCGCTGGGCCGCCGACCTCCTAGCCGCCGCCGACGCCCTGCAAAACCGCCTCTAACCACCCAGCAACGCCCAAGTCCCAAGTAGACGGTCAACAACAAAGCCCAAAGAGGCAACCCGCCCACAATCACCACCCGATGCCGCGAAGCGGCGAGCCCACCCATACGTGACCACGCTGGATCGGCCACCGATCGCACCGTGGGCGATCCGACCGATGCTTACGTTCCCGGCCCGCACGCCGGATCGCGAGATACCGCACCGTGGGCGACCCACCCGATGCTTACGTGCCCTGGCGCCGGGTCGAGACGTACCGCACCGTGGGGGTGTGGGGGCTCGGCCCCCACGTGCAATGACGAAAGATCCCCGTGACCGCTTTCCGGTCACAGGGATCTCCCAGATCTTTCGTAGCCCCGACGGGATTTGAACCCGCGCTACCGCCTTGAGAGGGCGGCGTCCTAGGCCGCTAGACGACGGGGCCAGGAACTTTTTTAGTTGTTCTTACTGTCTTGCCTGGC
This sequence comes from Actinokineospora lacus, assembly GCF_053813445.1. Lineage (NCBI taxonomy): Bacteria > Bacillati > Actinomycetota > Actinomycetes > Pseudonocardiales > Pseudonocardiaceae > Actinokineospora > Actinokineospora lacus. The sequence goes on along the minus strand of NZ_JBQERA010000002.1, from coordinate 596,290 downwards.
GGAAAGTTTACCAGATGGCTTCTGGTGGACTTTCGCTGGGGTACCAGGACTCGAACCTAGACTAACTGAACCAGAATCAGTCGTGCTGCCAATTACACCATACCCCAATGACATCGCTCTGACGGGGCTCGCTTCACGCGGGTCCCGTCGTCGCGTTGACAGAAGATACCTTAGCCCACACCGATCGGACACCGGAAATCGGGGGGTTACCCACGCGGCGCGGGCACCCCGCCGCCGGTCGACAGGCTGGGGGTGCGGAACTCCGTCACCAGGAGTGTGGGCAGGTCGGCGAGGGTGTCGATGACGTGCACGCCCGCCCCGACGGGCTCGGGGCAGTCGTCGCGGTCCAGCCAGACGCCGTGCAGGCCCGCCTCGGCGGCGGCGCAGGCGTCGAGGTCGAGCCGGTCGCCGACGTGCAGGGTCTCCTCGGGCGCGGTGCCCAGTTCGGCGCAGGCGGCGTGGAAGATCGCCGGGTCGGGTTTGGCGACGCCGAGGGCTCCGGCGCTGATCACGACGTCGAAGAACCGCGAGAGGCCCACCCGGGCGAGGCGGGCCCGCTGGTCGGGGTGTGAGGCATTGGTCACAGCGGCGGTGCGCAGGCCCGCGGCGCGGAGCCAGTCGAGGGCGGGCGCGGCGTCGGGGAAGGCGCGCCACAGGTGGGCCATCCGGTCGCGGCGGCGGTCTTCCAGGACGGCGACGACGTCGTCGTCGAAGTCGGCGCCCTGGGCGACCAGGAACGCCTTGGTGCGCGTGCGGCGCATGGTGTCGTGGTCGAACTCCCCGGCGATGGCGCGGGCGCTGTGGTGCTCGGTGATCGCCTGCCACTCCGACCACAGGTCGTCGCGGCCGGTCAATTCCGAGAGCGCCATTCTGGCCGAGCCGGTGAAATCGATCACCGTGTCGTCGACATCCAGGCAGATCGCGTGAATCGTTGGCGGGAGCGCGGCGGGCGGTGGCTGTGTGATCGACAGGAAAGGCGCCCGCGCGGAAGTCATTACGGCAGGTTAGATCGCGGTCGCCGTGGGCCGATTCGTCTGCTCAGGTGATGTTTCGAGAACTTATTCGGTCAAGCGCGCAGTGCCCGCGACAGGGCCCGAAACGGGCCTATATCGCGGGCCGTCGGCGTGTCGTTACGGAAGTGCCTTGCGCAATCGCCCAAGCGTGCGCTCCCGGCCGAGCAGCTCCAGCGACTCGTACAGCGGCGGGGAAACCGTACGTCCGGTCGTCGCGACCCGCACGGGGGCGAACGCCTTGCGCGGTTTGAGGCCCAGCCCGTCGATGAGCGCGGCCTTGAGCGCGGCCTCGATGGCCGGGGTCGTCCACTCCCCCAGTGCGGCAAGGGCTTCGATGCTCGCGTCCACAACGGGCTTGGCGTCCGGCCCGAGGGCCTTGGCCGCGGAGTCCGCCTCGGGGGCGAAATCGGCCTCGTCGGTGAACAGGAACCGGACCATGCCCGCGGTGTCGGAGAGCACGATCACCCGCTCCTGCACCAGCGGCGCCACGGCGTCCAGCGTGGCCAGCTGCTCGGCCGACGGCTCGGCGGGCAGCAGCCCGGCCTCGACCAGGTACGGCACCGCCCGGCGGACGAACTCCTCGGCCGGGAGCGCGCGCAGGTGCTCGGCGTTGATGGCTTCGGCCTTCTTGAGGTCGAACCGCGCCGGGTTCGGGCTGACGCGGCCGATGTCGAAGGCGGACACCATCTCGGCCATGGTGAAGATGTCGCGGTCCTCGGCGATGGACCAGCCGAGCAGCGCCAGGTAGTTCAGCATCCCCTCGGGGATGAACCCGCGGGTGCGGTAGGCGAACAGGTCCGACTCGGGGTCGCGCTTGGACAGTTTCTTGTTGCCCTCGCCGCGCACGAGCGGCATGTGTCCGAAGTGCGGCGTGAACTCGGCGACCCCGACGCGACACAACGCCTCGTAGAGGGCGATCTGGCGCGGGGTGGAGGGCAGCAGGTCCTCGCCGCGCAGCACGTGGGTGATCCGCATGAGGGCGTCGTCGACCGGGTTGACCAGGGTGTACAGCGGCTGGCCGTTGGCGCGCACCAGGACGGGGTCCGGGACGCTGCCCGCCGGGAAGGTGATCTCCCCGCGCACCAGGTCGGTGAAGGTGATGTCGCGCTCGGGCATCCGCAGGCGCAGCACCGGCTCGCGGCCCGCGGCGGCGAACTCCGCGCGCTGGGCGTCGGTGGTGTCGCGGTCGGCGTTGTCGTAGCCGAGCTTGGGGTCCTGGCCCGCGGCCCTGCGCCGGGCCTCGACCTCGTCGGGGGTGGAGTGGGACTCGTAGAGCTCGCCGCCCTCGACCAGCTTGGCGATGACCTCGGCGTAGCGGTCCTTGCGCTGGCTCTGCCGGTACGGCCCGAAGTCGCCGCCGACCTCGGGGCCCTCGTCCCAGTCGATGCCCAGCCACCGCAGCGCGTCGAGGAGGGCGGCGTAGCTCTCCTCGGAGTCGCGGGCGGCGTCGGTGTCCTCGATGCGGAAGACGAGCCTGCCGCCCGCGTTGCGGGCGAAGGCCCAGTTGAACAGGGCGGTCCGGATGAGCCCGACGTGCGGGGTGCCCGTGGGGGACGGGCAGAAGCGGGCCCGGACGGGGGTGTCTGCGTGTGGCGTCGTCATGGCGTGGTGAGCGTAACGCCGTGGCCCGCCTTGACCGCGCCTGCGTCCCGGTGCATCCTGTAGTTATTCAACTGCTGTTGAAATAATGGAGGGGATCATGGACCGGACGACGGTGTGCGTGGTCGGCGGCGGGCCCGCCGGGATGGTGCTGGGCCTGCTGCTGGCCCGCGCGGGCATCGAGGTGACCGTGCTGGAGAAGCACTCGGACTTCCTGCGCGACTTCCGCGGCGACACGGTGCACCCGCCCACCCTCGACCTGCTCGACGACCTCGGCCTCGGCGAGGAGTTCGCCGCGATACCGCAGCGGCGCATCGATCAGGTCGGCCTGCCGGTGAAGGGCCGGATCGTGCAGGTGGGGGACCTGTCGCGGCTGAAGGGCAGGCACCCCTACATCGCGATGGTGCCGCAGTGGGACTTCCTCAACCTGCTGCTGAAGGCGGCCTCGGCCGAGCCCACGTTCACCCTGCGCATGGACACCGAAGCCACCGGACTCATCCGCGACCGCGGCAAGGTCACCGGCGTCACCTACATGACCCGCGACGGGGACAGCGGCGAGATCACCGCGGACCTGACCGTCGCCGCCGACGGCCGCTCATCGCTGCTGCGCTCCTCGGCGCGCCTGACGCCCAAGTCCTACGCGACCCCGATGGACGTCTGGTGGTTCCGCCTGCCGCGGCACGGCGACGACCCCTCCGGCATCGTCGCCACCATCACCGCCGCGCGGGCCGCGGTGATGATCGACCGCGGCGAGTACTGGCAGAGCGCGGTGCTCATCGGCAAGGGCACCGACCAGGCGGCGCGCCGCGGCGAGGTCGGCGACATCGTCCGGCAGATGGCCGCGGGCGCCCCGTGGCTGGCGGGCCGCGAGGGCGCCCTGTCCTCGTGGGACGACGTGAAGGTGCTCGACGTCAAGCTGGACCGGCTGCGCCAGTGGCATGTGGACGGCCTGCTGTGCATCGGCGACGCCGCCCACGCGATGTCCCCGGTGGGCGGTATCGGCATCAACCTCGCCGTCCAGGACGCCATCGCCACGGCCGGGCTGCTGGCGGGGAAGATCAGGCAGGGCACGCTGACGGGCAAGGACCTGGCGAAGGTCCGGCGGCGCAGGCTGTTCCCGACGGTCGCGGTGCAGACGCTGCAGCGGTTCGTGCACTGGCGGGCGATCGGGCCGGTGGTGCGCGGGGAGGTCGAGGTGGCCGGATCAGACACGCTGCCCCTGCCCCTGCGCCTGCTGAGCCGGGTCCCCCGCCTGCGCGCCATCCCGGCGACCATCATCGGCCGCGGCGTGCGCACGGAGCCGACCCCGGCCTTCGCCCGCCGCTGACCCCACCACCAGGGCACGCGTCCCGTCGTCCACCATGCCCCCCGCCAGCATGACCCTGACAGCATGATCTCGCCATCATGACCTGGCAGCACGACCTGACCGCATGACCTGACAGGGGATCGACGCCCAGCACGGAGACAGGCGCCATCGACAGCTCCTACCTGGCCGAGTTCGACGAGCCCACCGGCTACGCGGACTTCGCCCGCTTCGGACCGCCGGGCCGGTCGGTCATCACCACCACCGAGACCCTGACGCGGCGCGCGGCGCGGGCCGGGGCCGACACCGTGGACGAGCTGATGGCCGAGGAGACCCGGGCGACGGCGGTGGCGGCCCGCCTCTGCGGCACGACCCCCGAGCAGGTCTTCCTCGTCCCGAACACCAGCCTCGGCCTCGTGCAGGCCGCCTTCGGCTGCCGGGGCGAGGTCGTGGTCCCCGCGGCGGACTTCCCGGCCAACACCTACCCGTGGGCCAGGGCCGAGCAGGCGGGGCTGCTCACCGTCCGGTGGCTGCGCGCTCCCGCCACGCCGGGGACCGTGGCCGCCGCGCTGACCCGCGACACCGCGGCGGTGGCGGTCAGCGCGGTCGACTTCCGCACCGGCCACCGCGTGGACCTGGCCGCCCTGCGCGACGTCGTGGGCGACCGGGTGCTGGTGGTCGACGGCATCCAGGGGTTCGGCGCCGTCGGCTCGGCGTGGGCGGCCGCCGACGTCCTCGTCGTCGGCGGGCAGAAGTGGCTGCGCGCCGGGTGGGGAACCGGGTTCGCGGCGCTGTCCGAGCGCGCCATGGCCCGGCTGGAGCCGCTGGTGTCGAGCTGGACGGGCGTCGCGGACCCGACGCGTTTCGACGCCCGCCTCCACGACCCGGCCGACGGCGCCGCCCGGTGGAACATCACCAACCTCAGCCCGGTCACCTCGGGCGCGCTGGCGACCGCGCTGGACCTCGTCGAGGGCGTCGGGGTGCCCGCCATCGAGGCCCGGATCGCCGAGCGGGTCGGCCTGCTCGCCGACACGATCCGCGCGGCGGGCGCGCGCGTGGTGTCGACCGGCCCCACCATGCTGACCGTCGCCGCGCCCGACCCCGACCGGGCGAAAGCGGTGCTCCGGGACCACGGAATCGCCGCCACCGTGCGCGCCGACCACATCCGGTTCTCCCCACACGCCTCAACCAGCGCCGAGACCGTGGACGCCATTCGCGCCGCACTGCGCCGCTTATAGCCATGCCGAGCATTTCTCGCCTATTCGTCCCGCGCTGACGAGAAGGTGACGCGCGCGCTACGCCGATCGGGTGGCGTGCGTAATGAACAACCCAAATGCGCGACCGTGATTTCGGTAGAGTTGATCGGTACTTGGGCCGCGGGGGTGAGGGTGGACCGTGCGACAGCCGGGTGGCCACGCCGCGCCGCGGTGTGGTCCATGGTCGCGGTCTTCTGCCTCCTCTCGCCCGCCACCGCGCTCGCGATTGACGACGCGCACGTCGTCTACTGCCTCGCGCCCAAGCAGCGAGACGCGCTCCAGGAGGCCGCCGTCGCCCTCGGGAAGGCCGAGAACCGGTCCGCGATAGGCGATGTCGCCGCGTGGCGCAAGCGCGACGCCACCGCGTTCGAGGACACGTGCGAGGCGCTGTACGAGTCGGTCAAGCCACAGCCGGGCGTCTTCGCCGACCTCCTGCCCTTCCTGACCGCGGTCGCCGCCGCGCTGCTGACCTACTTCGCCGCGCTGGCCACCGAACGCCGGAACCGCCGCCGCCAGCAGGCAGCCGCCCTGCGGGCCGCCCTGACCGAGTTCGACGCCGCGGCCCGGCACTACACGCACGAACTGGCAGGCAACCGTCCGGTCGAGCGGCTGCGCCTGGCCCACGGCGTGCTGGCGGGCAAGGTGGCCGAGGCCGCCGCGGAAAACCCGGGCTGGACCACCGCCGCGGCCTGCCACACGCGGCTGGTCAGCGGTGATCTCGGCATGGACGCGCTCACCGCGGGCTGGGAAGGCGACAAGGAGGCCCGCGCGCGCGAGGTCCGGCGCCAGGTCAGCATCCTGCAGACCGCGCTCCAACGGGTGGCGGCGGGTTTGGCGAGGCCGCGGGTGCGCAATCCCGACAAGGATGAGGACGACAAGGCGCCGACAGCGATCCCGAGCACCGGGAACGCGCCGTGACGGCCGGCGGGGACCTGCTGAACCCCTTCGCGCTGCCCGGGGTCCAGGCCGACTCCGTGCGGGTCCTGCGCCCGCACGAAGACGGCAGCCACGACGAGCTGTACGTCGACGTGTGCGGCAGCGAGGCCGCCTACGCGAGGTTCCACGCGGAGTTCAACGCGGGGACCGTTGTCGAGCGCGGCGGCTACCTGCTGGTCGCGGGCGATTCCGGTTGCGGGAAGACGGCCCTGGTGAACAGGTGCGTCTTCCACATGACCCGCGAACTCGCGGGCTCCGCCACCGTGGTGGTCAAGAACCTCGACTGGGTCCTGCCCGCGCCGTTCGACCCGGCCAACCAGCTGTCGATCCCCGACCGGATCAGGCACGTGTGCGACGAGCTCTTCGACGTCCTGCACAGCGACGGCCTGATCTACCAGGGCGCGCAGGACGAGTTGGCGAAGGAGGCCAGGGAGAAGGGCAACCTCCTGGCGCTGCGCAGGCTGTCCAACCTCCTGAAGCCGAACATCGTCCTGGTCGTCTGCCTGCCGACGCCGGACGACCTGGTCGACGAGATCACCAACTACGCCTATTCCGGTTGCGCCAAGCGCGTGGTCTTCGTCACCGAGACCAGTTCACTCCAAAGTGAGCATTTTGACCACTTACGGTACAAGAGACCCTCACATTCGGTGCCGCCGATGATTATCACCCTGCGTCCAATCACCTCCGACGAGATTCAGGAATTCGTGCGGAATCGGCTGACCCGGTGCCAGGGAAGCGGTATCTTCCCGGGCGTGGACAACTCCGGTCTCACGTACCTCGCCAGGCACACCAACTCCATCCGACGGGTGCAGGAGTTGCTGTTCAGGGCATACCAGGCCCGCATGAGCACGAAGACGAACTACACCACGGACGATGTCGTGACCGATGTCGACTTCGCGAGGACCCTGGTCCCATGACTCGACGGCGAGGGCAATGAGATGAGCACCGGCGGACACGCGTTGCGCAGGAATCCGTTCCGCTCGACCGCGATCGCGGACACCGCGCTCATCGGGCACGACCCGGACAGTGCCGAGACCAATGTCGGCACCGCCGCGCACCACCGCGCTTTCGCGCCACTGCGCGCCTATCTCGCCGAGACCGACGGGCGCGGGAACGGCATCACGATCATGCTTTCCGGGGATTACGGAACCGGGAAGACGCACCTGTTGGTGCGTATGGTCGATGAGGCGCTGCGCACGATCGGCGACCCCGGCCGGGCGCTGTACGTCGTGGCGGGCGAGGACGGGTTCCTCGCGCTGTACCGGAACTTCCTCAAGGCCGTCACCAAGGGCGAACTGGTCCGGCAGGTCAGCCAGTACTACGCCGACGCGGTCGAGGCCGAACTGCGGGACAACGACGTGCCGCACGCCCACCTCTGGAGCCGGGGCGAAACCCACCACGTGGAACGCGAGTACGACGTGCTGTCCAGCGTCGTCAACCGGCGGGTGCACGAGAACCTCGCCCGGGTCACCGACAACGGCGACTTCACCACCGCGCTGTCGCTGCTGATGCGGGACGAGCGCATGGCGGACCCGGTGTGGGAGTGGCTCAACGGCGCCGAGCCGGGGATCGCGCTGCGCAACCGGCGCGTGGAGCACCGCATCGACGACGACCTCGCCGCGCTGGACGCGCTCGGCGTGCTGGCCCTGGTCCTCGGCGGGCGCGACCAGAAGTTCGTCCTGGCCATCGATGAGATGAGCGACATCTTCGCCCGCAGCGACACCCCGCGCGACCGGCTGCTGGAGGCGTTCCGCGTCCTGCTGGAGACCGCCAAGCGCTCCGGCGCGTGCTTCATCCTCTGCGGGCTGCCCGACCTCGTGGACGACCTCACCCCGAAAGTCCGCGAGCGCATCACCGAGCACGTGGAACTGGGCGGCTTCACCGAGAACGACATCATCGAGTTCATCCTGCGCTCGCACGAGCGGACCTTCCGCAGGCGCCAGTTCCCGCCGTTCACCGAGAACGCCCAGCACACCATCCGCGACGTCACCCGGGGCAACCCGCGCCAGGTCGCGCGGCTGCTGCACCGCGCGTTCGCCCTGGCGAACGAGGGGCGCCTCGACGGCGGTCCCGCGCAGCCCTCGGCAGAAGACGAGCGGCCCGCGTGGGTCGAGGACCTGCCGGAGATCACCCATGAGATCCTGTACCAGGCGGCACGCCTGCTCACGCCCGCGACCTTCGACACCGTGCTGGACGAGATCCGGGCGGTCGCGGCGCGCAACCACTGGGCGCTCTCGCCAGAGCACACACTGCCGCTGGAAGCCCACTCGTGGGCGGAGTTCCGGGTCGAGTCCGGTCACCCCGACGGTGACTGCGCGGTCCTGGTGGCGCGATCACTGCTCTCCCAGGCGGAGATCGCGCGGTTCACCGAGTGGGTTACGGCCGTGCGCGGGCAGAATCCGCGCGGGCCGCTCGTCGTGGTCACCGTCGGGGTCCCGAGCAACTCCGCGCTCGTCACCATCCGCGCTCAGTTGCGCGCCGACCCGATCGTGCGCCGGACGACATTCGAGGCCGACCTCACCGCGGCGCTGACCGCGGGCCCCGCGACGGCGCCCCTCGACAAGGTCGCCCTGTCGCGGCTCTCGCGCGTGCTCGACGACATCTCGGCCATGGTCACCACCGTCGCCGACCGCCCGGAGCCGAACTCGAAGCTCATCGCCCGGGAGATCGCCGCGCAGCTGGCGCCGCTGATGGCGGCCCGGCCCGCCGAGGCCGGGCGGGAGCCGGACCCGCTGCCCGCGTCGGTGGCCGACCTGTTCACCGTGGCGGAGGAGCGGGTGGACCGGCTGCTCGGCTTCGCCCCGCGCGTGCAGGCCGCGTTCAGCCGGGGCGGCTACGACGCGGCGGCGGTGTTCCGCGACCAGTTCTTCGAGTCCGGGACCCGCAAAGCCATCGGCGCGGCCGTCATCGTCGCGTCCTTCCTCCGCCAGTTCCGGGCCAGGATGGCCGAGTGGTTCCGCGAGTCCGCCCGCACGGACTCGGCGGAGCGGGAGCTGGCGGCGATCTGCGAGACCTACCAGGCCATGGAGGACTGGGTGCCGCTGACGGACCTCGCGCCGCTCACCGCGGTCGCCGACCCGCCCGCCACCGGCATCGGCGCGACCGACCCCGTCGAGCAGGCGGTCTTCGTGCTGTCCGGGTTCGCGGCCCGGATCAAGGCTGTCGCGCTGGACGTGTCCAGCGAACGGGCCTGACCCGCGGCGGATCATTCTTCGGCGGCGGCGGCGTTGTCGGCGGCGGCGGCGGGCGCTCCCGCTCGATATCGGGCCCCGGTGGCGGTCGGCGCGACGGGAACGCGTTGGCGGCCCCGTGCAGCAGGTTCACCACCACGACGGCGAAGGCCAGGATTCCGGCCGCGCCCGGGTACAGCGGTTCGAGCAGCAGCGCCAGCACGATCGCGGTCAGGCCGTTCTGCTGCGCGAACGCCAAACCCATCCGGTCGCTTGCCGAGAGCCCGCGCGCGGGCAGCACCAGCGCGACCAGGAACTGGGCGAAGAAGGCCGCCGTGCCCAGCACCACGCCGGTCAGCGCGGTCACCCGGTCGACCACGAGCACCATGCCGATGGCGAAGGTGGCGGCGAACAGGGCGCCGGTGGCGACCCGGTCGATGAGCGCGTCCATCCGCGGGCGGACGAAGAGCCCGATGAACGCCAGGGACAGCAGGAGCGCGTACCAGACCGCCACCACCGCGAAGGCCAGCACGACGACCACGGTGGCCACCCGGCCCCAGCGCCGCCTGCTCGCCGACCGAGTCAGCCCCGCGCGGGACTGGTAGGCCCGCCACACGGCGTACGCCGCGGCGGCCAGCAGCAGGTTGAGCGCCAGGTTGGTCAGCAGGGGCAGCAGACCGCTGTCGAGCGCGCCCAGCCCGGCGTCGCCTTCGCCGCTGAGCACGAACGCCGCCAGGTACGCGGTCAGCAGCACGGTGACCGGGTCGTCGAAGGACGCCCACACCGACAGCAGCGACGAGCCCGCGGGCGAGAGCCGGGTGCGGTGCCGCACCGCGGCGACCGACAGCGGGTCGATCTGGGCGACCGCGACCGCCAGCAGGACCATGCGCGGGTCGCCGAAGAACACCACCATGATGGTGGCGACCACGGCCACCTTCGCCAGCACGCCGACGGTGACGGCCAGCACGGCGGTGCGCAGGTGCGCGCGCGCCTCGCGCAGGTCGATGCCGTACGCCGCGGCGTAGAGCCCGACTCCCAGCAGCGCGGTGATCGCCCACGTGTACGCGGTGGAGCCCTCGACGTCGGACAGGCCCAGCTGGTCGGCGACCAGCCAGCCCGTCCCCGCCGTGGCGAGCATGAGCACGGATCGGGTGGCGCCGTTCATGCCGGGCGGCCCCGAAACCGGGCTCTGGTGGGGATCGCGGTCACGGCGTGCCGCCGTTGAGCGTGCGCGCCAACCGCGTGACGGTCTCGTCGGCCGCGGCCACCATCGGCTGCGAGAGGGTGACCGCGGTGAGGTAGCGCTGGGTGGGCAGGCGGGCGTAGAACACCGCGCCCGCCTCCACGTCGAGCACGATCCGGTTGAGCCTGCCCTTGAGCGCCCCGCCGCAGGTGAGCTTCAGGTCCGTGGCCAGGGTCCTGAGCCTGCGGGCGAAGGCGAGGTGGAAGTCGAGCCGCTGCTGCGGGCTGATCTCGGCCTCCGCGCCGACGATGCCCGGCGAGACGAGGTCGGGGTGGTCGAAGCAGTGCTCGACCTCCTCGCGCCTGCCGTTGACCCAGTAGGAGGCGAAGTGCAGCCCGTCGGGCCCGACCACGGCCCGGAGGCGGTCCTGCACGCTGCCCTCGGTCGGCACCCGCGGCGGCGGTCCGTCGTGGGCGCACTCGAAGGCCCCGTGGTTGACGGGCATCAGCCGGGCCTCGGCCCGCAGGCGGCCCGCGAGCTCGGCGACCACCTTGTCCCCGGCCAGCGCGGTGCTCTCGTCGGTGTCCGGGTCGGACAGCGCGACCACGCCCAGGATCTCGTGACCGGGCTGGATCATGTCGTAGAACAGCGCGTGCCGGTCGGTGCGCAGGACAGTGCGGATGAGCCTGCCGGTGCGGGCCCGCTGGAGGTCTTCGTCAAGGTCCTGCACGTGGTAGGCCATCTGCCTGGCGAGCACGGTGAACGCGCTCGCCATGCCGGTCTCCCCGCCGACGTCGCCCGCCTCCCCCCTGCCGCACCGGATCAGCGGCACGCCGTCGCGCAGGTAGCCCAGGTAGGAGATCGACGGGGACCGGGAGAGGGTGGCCTCGCACGCCTCGCGCACCGAGACCAGCTGGGCGTCGTCGGCGCCGATCCCGGGGCTGACCCAGGTCGCCTGGGCGTTCCGGTCAGGTGTGCGGGATGTCGACATCGATCTCCCTCCAGTTCCGCTGACCGCCCGCGCGGGCGAGCCCCAGGTTGTGCCCGGCGATGGTGACGTACGGGTGGGTGGGGCCGACGATGTCCAGCAGGTCCTCCAGGGCCTCGTCGGTGAGGGACTCGGCCGTGTCCAGGTCCCCGGCGGAGGCGGTGAGCACGGCGAGGTCGATAACCGCGGCGAGCGTCCACGGGTGCGCGCGGTCGAACCGGGCGAGCAGCGACTCGTACGCGCCCTTCACCAGCTCGGTGCCCGCGTCGTGGTCGCCCGCGGCCGCGGTGGCCAGTCCGAGGCCCATGGCGGCCAGGGCGCGGAACGGGTGCCCCTCGGCGAAGTCGTGGTGGTCGAGCCTGCCGGTGGCGTTGTGGGCCATCTCCTGCGCTTGGCGCGGCAGGTGCCCCGACCGGCGGGTGATGGAGGCGTTGGTCAGCATCGCCGCGGTGATGTCGGGGTGGCGGGGCGGCAGCAGCGACCGGAACCCCTCCAGGGTCTCGGTGCTGATCGTGGTGGCGGTGCTCAGCTCGCCGGTGTCGCGCAGCACCATGCTCCACTGCCAGCGCGCGATCAGCGACAGGCGCTCGCGGCCGGGTCGCCCGTGCAGCTTCTTGGCCAGGTTCGCCAGGCGCGAGCGCGAGTCGCCCAGGCCGAGGTCCCGCTGGTACGTGGCGATGCGCACCTCGGACCACTCGGTGCGCTCGTGGCGCTCACCGAAGAGCCGGACCCGGCGGCTGTGGTTCTGCCGTTCCACGGCGAGCGCGCGCTGGGTGTTGCCCGAGAGGTACAGCGAGGTGGCGAGGTTGTTGGCCGCCATCCTGGTCTGCGGGTGGTCCTCGCCCAGTTCCCGGACATACCCGCGCCACACCAGCTGGTCGGTGGCCAGGGCGTCGAGGTAGTGGCCGAGGCCGCGGTCGTCGCCGCCGAGCCCGCGGGACGCGGCGAGCGAGGTGGGCCGCGCGACCTCGCCGCGCGTGTCGAGCACCTCGACGTCGAGCCGTTTGGCCCGGTCGCGGTCGCCGAGGGCCCGCGCCAGGTTGGCCAGCGCCACGATCAGCCGCAGCCGCAGCGGGTCGTCGGCCGGGATGCCCGCCCGGTCCCAGGCCGCGAGCAGCCGCTCGCCGTGCTCCAGGGTCTCCTCGGAGATGGCCCTGACGTCCTGCTCGTAGAGGTAGCGCACCTGGTTGAGCAGCCAGCGGCGGACCTGGTCGTCGGTGCTGTCCAGGGCGCCGGAGGGCTCGACGTGCCAGACGAGGAGCTCGAACCGGCGCCTGCTGACCGCTGTCGCGGTCTCGGTCGGCGCGAACTCGGCCAGCGCGGACAGGACCAGCCCGGCGATCGCTGCCGCCTCAGCCGGGTCGGCCAGCTCCGCGAGCGCCGCGGTGACCGCCCTGGTCAGCCGGACCACCCCGCTCAGGCCCCAGTCCACCGTCAGCAGGCCGTACCGCTCGCCGAGGCGCAGGGCGCGGTCGATCTCGACGCTGTCGATGAGCAGGCTCCGCGCCGCGGGTCCCAGCTTGTCGGCCAGCGCGCGGGTCAGCTCCCGCGACTGGACGAACTCCAGGCCGACGCCGTTGGACGCGAGCGTGGCGAAGCACCGCGACAGCAGCACCGTCGCCTGGCCGAGCCAGCCCTCGCGGGTGAGCAGGGTGTCGCTGACGACCGACACCATGGCCGCGACCGGGTCGCCCGGCGCCCGGTCGGCGAGCGCGGCGAGCAGGTCGGCCCGCGCGGCACCGGCCGCGCCCACCGCGTCGTGGCCCGTCCTGCGGTGGCGGGCCGCGGTCTCCAGCAGCCAGCTCCCGGCCAGCCGCACGGCGAGCGGGATGTGCTCCAGCACCTCGGCGACCTCGGCCGCCGCGCGGGGCGTCAGGTCGGCGACCCGCGCGGTGAGCCGGGCGACGGCCTGCTCGGGCCGCAGCTCGGCGAGTTCGACGCGGTGGTCGACGGGCACGCCGCTCGCGGGCGAGCGGGAGGTCACCAGCACGTGGACGTCGCCGTCGGCGGCCGGGAGCAGCCCGTCGGCGAGCATGTCGAGGTCGTCGCAGCCGTCGTAGACGAGCAGGTAGCGGCTGTTGCCGGGCGCGGTCACCGCCTCCAGGGCGCGGGTGCTGCCGTACTGCGCGGCCACCCGGTCCCCGGGCAGGACCGCACTGGACAGGTCGGCGACCGCCCGCAGCAGGGAGCGCCGGTCCCGTGAGGACAGCCACCAGACGCCCTGGTAGTCCCAGGCGTAGTGCTCGGCGTAGGCGCGCGCGAGCGTGCTCTTGCCCGTGCCCGACCCGCCGTGCACGAGCACGGTGGTCCGGCTTCCGGTCGGCAGCACCAGCTTCTCGCGCAGCGCCGCCAGGTCGGGGTCGTCGACCCCCGGCAGGTCCGCGGTCACGGGCAGGCCGAGGTTCGCGGGAACCGACCAGGGGAAGCGGGTGGCGGCGCGCTCGGCCGAGCGGCTCGGGCCGACGAACCCCAGCGCGGACAGCAGCCGCGTGCGGAAGACGTCGGCCTGGCTCGCCCCGCCCGCGAACGCCTCGGGCCCCGCGACGTCGTCGGGGGCGGGCACGGCGAACGAGACCAGGGTCTCCGCGCCCCTGACCTCGGCGGGCACGGCGACCTCGTCCTCGTCGGCGCGGTGCAGCAGCAGCACCGGGGTGCCCGGCGCCGCGTCGGCCGCCGCGACCACCGTGCCGCCCGCGCGGATGACCTGGGTGCGCACCCACGGCACCCACTCGCGGGTGTCCGGCAGGCCCGCGATCACGACCGGCCGCGTCCCCGGGTCGCTGTCGAGCCCGCGGGACCACCGGTACCCGGCGCGGATGTGCGCGGGGACGGCGGACCAGTCGCCGTCGTCGGTGAGCCAGGTCGCCAGCCGGACGTGTTCCTGCCACAGTGCCGTTCCCGGGTCCTCGGCGACCACGGCGAGGATCGGCGATGACTCCGAGTAGGGCGTGAGGGCCAGTTCGGCGCAGCGCTGCTTCGGCACCCGCTCGGCCTGCTCGGCGAACAGCACGGCGAACATGCCGTTGGCCTCCGAGCGCACCCTGGCGATCAGCGGCGACGGCCGGTCGACAGCGGGGACCCTGGTCAGCGCGGGCAGCACGGCCACGTTGAGCGGAGCGGCCTTGCGGATGCCCCTGGCCACGTCGACCGCGGCCGCCACCGCCCGCGTGCTGGGGCCGAAGACGACCAGGACCGTGTCGGCGAGGATGCCCGCCACGGTCTCGGCCCGCGCGTCGGCGGCGTCGGACTCGGGCAGCACCACCAGGACGTCGTCGTACCCGCTCTCGAGCAGGCGGCCCCGCAGCGCGGCGACCGCCTCGGGGTCGGCGCGATCGAGGTCGAGCGTCGGCGGCGCGGCCGGTTCGCCGATGACCAGCGTCGAGACGCTGCCGCCGAGGTCGCCCGGGAGGTCGAAGCGGCGCACCTCGCCCACCGCGGCGGTCGGTTCCACGCAGAGCGCGCGCACCCGCTCGCGCAGCCGGTCCGGGCACGTGGTGATCTGGCCGGGGAACACGTCGAGGTAGTCGTGCACGGCGCGGTAGGCGTTCGCGAAGTCCAGGACCAGCACCCGCCTGCCGCCGCAGGCCAGGACGGCGGCGAGATTCGCGGTGAGGTCGACGTGGTCGCATCGGGGGGACGCGGGAAACGCGACACACACTCTCGTCTGACCGATCGCCATCGGCGGACTGCCCATCTCGCTCCCGCTCAACCGACGTGCCTCCTTCTTTCTATCGGACCCACCGGTGAATCGTTCGCGTGTGGACGGACCAATCACTCGATCGGCGCAATCGAACTAGAGCGCGCTCTCGAATGCGGCGAACCGGTCCGGCACGGCGGCCCTCTCGGCGAGGACGCGACGCAGGGCGTTGCCCAGCACCGAACCCGGGAGCCCGGTGAGAACGGCCAAGTCGATGCCGCTCACGTCGAGCAGGCCGCCGTCATCGCCGGGATCGGGAGCCGTTGTCGTGTCCTTGGACGTCATCTGTCCTCTTTTTGTCCAATAGTTTGAACAACCCGAGACGCACTTGCCGCGGAATCCTACGATACCCCTTTTGTCGGAGCCTATCGCCAAATACCCCATTCGGTCGACTGCGGCCGGGGTGCGCGCACTGTTTCATGGAAGCAGGGCTCGGAATTGCCCGGCCCACACTCGCGGAGGGGGACCGTGACACGCGCGGTGCGGCAGTTCGTCCTGAAAGTGCACGGCCGCTGCGACCTGGCCTGCGACTACTGCTACGTCTTCACCTCCGCTGATCAGCGGTGGCGGGGGCGAATCCCCGCCATGGCGCCGGAAACCGCCGCGCTGGCGGTGACCCGGATCGCCGAACACGTCCTGGCGCACGGGCTGGCCGAGGTGGAGATCGTGCTGCACGGCGGGGAACCGCTGTTGGCCGGGCGGGCGTTCATCGACTCCGTGGCGCGCGACGCCCGCGCGCGGATACCGGCGGCGACGCGGATCACGGTCCAGACCAACGGCGTGCGACTGGACCGGGAGTTCCTGGACCTGTTCCGCGCGCACGACATCCGGGTCGGGGTCAGCCTCGACGGCGACGCCGCCGCGCACGACCGGCACCGCAGGACCCACGACGGCAGGCGCAGCCACCACCGGGTGCGCGCGGCCGTGGACCTGCTGTCCAGCCCGGAGTACCGCGACCTGTTCGCGGGCCTGCTGTGTGTCGTCGACCTCGCCAACGACCCGGTCGACACCTACACCGCGCTGGCCGGGTTCGCCCCGCCCGTCATCGATTTCCTGCTGCCGCACGGGACCTGGGCCGCGCCGCCGCCGGGGCTCGGCGCCCGACAGGCGCGAACCCCCTACGCGGACTGGCTGATCGCGGTCTTCGACCACTGCTACGCCGCCCCCGACCCGGTCGCCGTCCGGTTCTTCGACGCGGTGACGGCGCTGTGGCTGGGCGGCCGCTCGCTCGTCGAGGGGCTGGGCACCGAGCCGTCGCCGCAGGTGGTGATCGAGACCGACGGCGGCATGGAGCGCTCGGACATCCTCGCGGTCGCGTACCAGGGGGCGGGGGCGACCGGGTTCACCGTGCGGGAGGACCGGATCGACGCCGTCCTGCCCCTGCTGCCGGACCCGCCGTCGGCGACCTGTCGCGCCTGCGCGGTCTTCTCGGTCTGCGGCGGGGGGCATCCCGCCCACCGGTTCGCGCCGGGCAGCGGGTTCGACAACCCCTCGGTCTACTGCCCGGACCTGTTCCGCTTCACCACCCACGTCCGCGCGCGGCTCGCCGCCGATGTGCGGCGGCTGACCGGAACGCGGTGACCGGCGCGCTCCCGGTGATCTCGCTCGGCCCCGGCGAGATCGACGCGCTCGCGGGCGGCGGCGGGGGCCCGGACCTGGCCCGGCTGCTGGTGCGGGCCCGGCGCAGCACCACCCTGTTGTTCATCGCGAGCGTGGCGGACCGCGACGCGCCGGCCTGGCGGACGCTCGCCGCGCTGGCCCGCCAGGCCCCCGCGGCGTTCGCCCGGGTGCTCGACGACCCGGCGGTCGGGGCGTGGGCGGCGGCCCGCGACCCCGGCGGTCTCGCGTTCGTCGCCGCCGCGGTGGCCATCCGCGCGGGCGTCGGGGTCGAGTTGGACTTCCCCCCGGCCACGGCCGGGTTCCTGCCCTCGCTCGGGCCGCTCACCTCGCCCGTCGGGGGCCTGACCAGGACCGACCGGCTGCGCTGGGAACCCGCGCCCGTCGTGCGGGTCGGCGACGGGATCGCGTTCGCCGTCACCGGGCTCCCCGCGCACCTGCTGCCCCCCGGGCTGGACCAGGCCCACACCGTCGACATCGCCGCGTGCACGGCGCTGCTCCGCGAGGCGTGGCACGTGCTCGTCGGCACCGACCCGACTGCGGCGGCGGAGTTCGCCGCGGTGATCACCACGCTGGCGCCCATGGCCGCGCGGGGCGGGCAGGCCAACAGCCTGACCGTCACCGACGCGCTGGGGTGCGTGTTCCTGACGTTCAACACCGACGCGGAAACGCTGGCGGCCACGCTGGTGCACGAGCTCCAGCACGCCAAGCTCGCCGCCGTCATGGACATCCACCCGCTGACCACGGGCACGGGCCAGGCCCGCTACTACGCGCCGTGGCGGACAGACCCGCGGCCCGCGGCCGGTTTGCTGCACGGCGTCTACGCCTTCCTCGGCGTCGCGGGCTTCTGGCGGCGCAGGCGCGGGCTCGGCGGCGGGCTCCGGGCCGAGCGCGAGTTCGCCCGCTGGCGCTCGGCGGCGCTGTCGGCCGCGTGCGCGCTGATGGCGGGCGGCGAGCTGACCGCGCGGGGCGGGCGCCTGGTCGACGGCGCCGCGCGCACCCTGTTGGCGTGGTCGGCCGAACCGGTCCACCCCGACGCGATCGCCTACGCGGCGCAGGAGAACACCGCGCACCGGCGACGCTGGCGTTAGGCCGTGGTTCAACGGCATGGCCGCGCCAATCCGGGCGCTGACGGCACGGGCCGGATACACACCGGTATCAGGGCGATCCCGCCGCACCGCCAGTGACCAGGCTGATCACGACTCTCCCGAACCTGAACACGACCTAGCGCCTGTCCTCAAACCCCGCTCGCGACAGCCGGGCCGAATCGGCCGCTGGCGGCACCGCCGCAGAACCCGAGTACAACCCCGGTACGAGGGTCCTGCGCCTGCGCCGCCAACAACCGATCCACCGACCAGGGTTGGAGGACACTCCCTAGCGCCGCCCCCGCAGCAGGTCCCCGAGTTCCGGGCGCAGCTCGCGGACGAGCGGGTCGCTGGAGTGGCGGGTCAGCGAGACCGCCAGGTGCCGCACGTCGACGCGCACCGTGGCGCTGTCGATGCGGCGGAGGTCGCCGAGCAGGCCGGTGATCCCCGCGCAGGCGCTGTCGATGTCCCCGGCGTCGGCCTGGGCGCGGGCCAGGCGGACACCGAAGCGCGCCCGGGAGCGGACCGACAGCGAGGGGATGCCGTCGAGTTCGGCGGCGAGCAGCGCCACGGACTGCTCGCTGCGGGCGAGGTTGACCATGGCCCACCCGCGGACGAAGGCGAGCGGGTTCGACAGGCTGGTGGTGCCGTAGTGCGGCCCGCTCTCGGCCATGGCCTGCTCCTGCCACCGCTCCGCCTCGTCCAGCGCGGACAGGCAGGCGGTCAGGTCGCCGAGGAGGGCGTGGCCCTGCGCTTCCCGTTGCGCGGCAAGGGATCGGATGGCCGCGGTCGCCCCGGGCGCGCCCGCCGCCCGCCGGGCGAGGTCGACCATGGTGTAGCCGTCCTCGCGGTAGAGGGCGATCTCGGCGGCGCGGACGAGCGCGTAGCTGCCCAGGCCGGTGTCCCCCACCGACGCGGCGATGCGCACGGCCGTGCGGGTCCAGAGCAGCGCCCGGTCCGCGTCGCCGATCTCCTGGTACATCCAGCCCGCGTACTCGGCGTAGCGGGAGGCCATGCGCACCAGCTCGGGCATGGGGCGGTCGGTGACCAGCTGGCGGATCGCCACGCACTGGGCGAGCAGGCCGGGCAGCACGTGCGCCGGGCTCATGCCGTGGCCCATCATCCGCCAGCCCTCGAACTGCGCCCCGAACAGCGCCACGGTCCGCTCGTCGACGACGTAGCAGTTGGGCGCCATCGCCGCCGGGTCCAGCAAGCCGGCGCCGACCGCGCCCGCGTACGGGTCGGGCACGAAGTGCGTGCCGCCGCCCGGGTCGACCACCAGGCTCCACAGGTCCTCGTCGTCGGGTGGCGGGTCGGGTCGCGCGGGCGGGGGCGCCAGCGCCCGGGTGAGCACGCCGTCGGTGGCCAGGATGCGGTCGAAGACCATCGCCTTGTCCGGCGACAGGGGACGCTCGCCGTTCTCGATCTTGCTGAGGTATCCCTTGTTGTAGTTGGCCTCCTTGGCGAGCCTGGTCAAGGAATAACCTTTTCGCTCGCGCAGTTGGCGCAGAATTTCCCCGGGTTCAGTCAACGTCAATCCCTCCCCCGCATCTATCCTCACGGTCGCACGGCTGGTTCGATTGTGGAATGGCAACCACCCGTGAGAACGCCGCCGAACGACCGTGGCGGCTCCTGGACAGCCGGGAACTGGTGCGCACGCCGTACTTCGCGGTGCACCGGGACTCCGTCGTCCGGCCGGATGGGGAGCAGGACACCTACGACCACGTCGTCGCCCCGGGCGCGGCCACCGTGCTGGCCATCGACGCCGAGGACCGCGTCGTGCTGACCAGGCAGTACATCTACACGTGGGGCACCCGCCAGTGGCGCCTGCCCGGCGGCGGCGTCGACACCGGCGACAGCGACCCGCTGGCCGCCGCCCGCCGCGAGCTGGCCGAGGAGACCGGCCTCTCGGCCGCGACGTGGGAGCCCCTCGGCCAGGTCCACGGCGCCGACAGCCTGAGCAACCACGTCGACCACGTCTTCATGGCCACCGACCTCACCGAGGGCCCCGCGTCCCTGCAACCGGGCGAGGTCGACCTCGACGTGGTCCGCCTCCCCTTCGAGGAGGCCATAGCGCTGGTGGAGAAGGACCAGGTCCCGCACGCCGCCAGCGCCTACGCCCTGCTCCGCGCCGCCTTGCGGCGCAACCGCTCCTGAAGCCATCCCGCTCCCTCACCCTGGGCGGACGCTCTCGCGTCACGCTATCCAATGGGCGCGGGCGGACAAGGACAAAACGTCGACAGTTTCCCAACCGCTGGAACCGGCCCGCCCCCACACCCAGCAGGTGCCGCCTGGACCTCGGCGAGCACAGCGCACAATCGCGCCAGGTCGGCACGGGTGTCGGTGGACACCAGGACCCGGCGGCTCGACCACACGCCGGCGCTGCCGCCGGGGCCCGGTCGGTGACGGGTCAGCGGTTGGCGACGGTGTTGGTCAGGGTGCCGATGCCGTCGACGGTGACCGAGACGGTCTGGCCCGAGCGCATGGGGCCGACGCCCGCCGGGGTGCCGGTGAGGATGACGTCGCCCGGGAGCAGGGTCATGACGCGGGTGATCCACTCGATCAGTTTCGGGATGTCGTGGATCAGCAGGGAGGTTCGGGACTCCTGCTTGGTCTTGCCGTCGAGCACCGTGCGGATGGCCAGGTCGGACGGGTCGATCTCGGTCTCGATCCAGGGGCCCAGCGGGCAGAAGGTGTCGTGGCCCTTGGCGCGGGTCCACTGGCCGTCGGCCTGCTGCTGGTCGCGGGCGGTGACGTCGTTGGCGATGGTGTAGCCCAGGATGAACTCCGCCGCGCGCGAGGCGGGGACGTCGCGGACGGGGCGGGGGCCCATGACGACGGCCAGCTCGCCCTCGAAGTCCACGCGCGCGGAGTCGGCCGGGAGCTTGACCGTGGCCGAGGGGCCGACGACCGCCGTGGAGGGCTTCATGAAGATCACCGGGTTCGCCGGGGCCTCGGACCCCATCTCCGCGGCGTGGTCGGCGTAGTTCTTGCCGACGCACACGATCTTCGGGGGCAGCATCGGGGCCAGCAGCCGCACGTCGGCCAGCGGCCAGCGCCTGCCGGTGAACGTGTGCGGGCCGAACGGGTGCTGGTCGGCGATCTCGGCGGCGACGAGGTCGTCCCCGGCGCCTTCGACGGCAACGAACGCGACACCTGCTGGGTGGGCAATACGGGCGATACGCACGCGCCAACCCTAGACGGTGGCCCCCACACGCATCGCCTTGTGGGCCAGGGCGTCGCACAGGGCCAGCCAGCTGGCCTCGACGATGTTGCCGTGCACGCCGACGGTGGTCCACTCGTCGGAGTGGTCCGAGGAGCGCACCAGCACCCTGGTCACCGCGTCGGTGCCGTGCTCGGCGCCGCGCGGGCCGGTGGTGAGGATGCGCACCTTGTAGTCGGTCAGCTCGACGTCGTCGAGCCACGGCAGGTGCGGCGCGAGGGCCTTGCGCAGCGCGGCGTCGAGGGCGTGGACGGGGCCGTTGCCCTCGGCGGTGGCGATGACGCGGTGGTCGTCGACGAGCACCTTGACCGTGGCCTCGGAGACCACCGTGCCGTCGGTGCCGTGGTCGAGGATCACCCGGTAGGACTCCAGCGCGAACGGGACGATCGCGGCCTCGTCCAGTTCGGTGCGCAGCAGCAGTTCCAGGGAGGCGTCGGCGGCCTCGAACGACCAGCCGCGCGCCTCCAGCTCCTTGACCCTGCGCAGGGCGCTGCCCACGGCTTCGGGCCTGGCGGCCAGGTCGAGGCCGAACTCGTGTCCCTTGAGTTCGATGCTCGCCCGGCCCGCCATCTCGGTGACCAGGACCCGCATGTCATTGCCGACCACGCCCGGATCGATGTGGTTGTACAGCTCCGGGTCCACTTTGATCGCACTCGCGTGCAGGCCCGCCTTGTGGGCGAAGGCCGACGACCCGACGTAGGCCTGGTGGGAGTCGGGGGCGATGTTGGCGATCTCGGCAAGGGCATGGGAGACCCGGGTCAGCTCGGCCATGGCCCCGGTCGGGAGCACGTCCTTGCCGAGCTTGGTCCCGAGGTTGCCGATCACGGCGAACAGGTCGGCGTTGCCCGCCCGCTCGCCGTAACCGTTCGCGGTGCACTGGACGTGGGTCGCCCCCGCCTGTACCGCCGCGATGCTGTTGGCCACCGCGCAGGAGGTGTCGTCCTGGCAGTGGATGCCCACCCGGAAGCCGGTGCGGGCGATCACCTCGCCGACGGTCTCGGCGAGGCCGAGCGGGAGCTGCCCGCCGTTGGTGTCGCACAGCACGGCGACGTCGGCCCCGGCGGCCATCGCCGCGTCGAGGACGCGCAGCGCGGTGTCGGGGTCGAAGGCGTACCCGTCGAAGAAGTGCTCGGCGTCGAGGAAGACCCGGCGCCCCTCGCCGCGCAGGAAGCCGACGGTGTCGCGCACCATGTCCACCGCCTCGTCGACGTCGGTGCGCAGCGCCAGCTCGATGTGGCGGCGGTCGGCCTTGGCGACCAGGGTGATCACCGGCGCCTGGCTGTCCAGCAGCGCCTTGACCTGCGGGTCCTCGTGCGCCTTCGTGTTCGCCCGCCGGGTCGAGCCGAAGGCGACGAGGGCGGCGTGCTTGAGGTCGAGCTCCCCGGCGGCCCTGGCGAAGAACTCGGTGTCCTTGGGCATGGCGCCCGGCCAGCCGCCCTCGATGAACCCGACGCCGAGCCCGTCGAGCAGCCGCGCCACGTGCAGCTTGTCGGCCACGGAGTAGGAGATCCCCTCGCGCTGGGCCCCGTCGCGCAGCGTGGTGTCGTAGACGTGGAAAGCGTCGCCGAGCGGGGTGCCTGCGGGCGTCGTGCGGGTCACGGAAGGCTCCTAGTCGGGGGGATTCGCCGCGGAAAAAGCAAAAGACCCCCCGCTGTGGATGCGAGAGGTCTGCGCGCCGGTGCCGGTGGAGATCGGCTATCCAGCGCGCTCGTCAATAATGATCACGACGAAGGCGGCCACGGCACGATGGTGCCACAGCCGTCCGCCGGATACCAACCCACGGACGAGCGATTCCAGATGGTGGACTACACGGCGGTGGGCACGACGGTGTCGGGATCGTCCAACCCGTACCGCTCGGCGATGGAGGCGGCCTCCGCGCCGCGCCCGAACCGCAGGTACGCCCATCGCAGCGCGACCGCGACCCGGCGCACCTCCCAGAACGTCCGGTCCTGGCGCAGTTCCAGCTGCCGGATCGACAGGGCCTCGCCGATGACCGACAGCCCGCTCATGTCCCGCAGGCACGCCCGCGCGATCCCGTTGCGCTGCAACGCGATGGCCCGCGACGCGGGTTCCGCTCCCGCGCGCAGCTCGACCACCCGCGCCGATTCCGCGCACGCGGTCGAGAAGTCGGCCCGCGCCGAGGCGTCATCGCCCGCCCGCTCCCTGGCCAGCCCGCGCCGGTAGTACGCGCGCGAGCGGTTGAGCCTGCTGGACAGGGTCAGGCGTCCGTCCAATCCGAACGCGCGCGAGCGCAGCAGGACGGCCTCTTCGGCCAGGTCGAGCGCCTCGTCGACGACCGAGTCGTCGTCCAGCTCCAGCAGGCTGGCCACCAGGTTGTGGCTCCCGCTGGAGGTCTGCAGCACGCCGAGGACGCCCGCGAGCGCCTGGCGGCGAACCAGCAGGTCCCGGCGGATGGCGACGGACTGCGGCACATCGCCGATGCGCATGGCGTTGAAGGCGACGTCGGCCAGCGCGCTGAGGGTGTGGCGGTGGTGGGCGCCGAAGTGCTCCTCGCTGAGCGCGGCGCGTTCACGCGCGCATTCCAGCGCGCGCAGCCGGTCACCCAGGCCCGCGTGCCGGACCATCGTCGCCTCGGCGAGTTTGACCTGGGCCAGCGGGGAGAGCGCCGTCTCGTCCACGCTCCGCCGGGTCTCCGCGAGGAGCGTGGTGGCCTCCTCGGCGGCGGCCTGACCCCGGCGCAGCAGCGTGAGCACCAGTTCGGCGCGCGCCTGGGCCAGCAGGTCCCGGTCGCCGAGCGGGCCGAGGACCGCCACCGCGCGGCGGGCGATCGGCTCGGCGGTCTCGCGGCCGTACTCGGCGCGCAGGAGCCCGGAGACCGTGCTCAGCGCCGACCCGAGCCGGGCGGACGGCAGCGGGGTCACCGAGTCGTACCAGCCGATCGCCTTGCGGAGGTAGCGGATCGCGTCCGAGCGGCGGGATTCCTCGATCGCCCGGTCGGCGAGTTCGACAGCGCTGTCGGCGGCGCCTGCCAGGTCCTCGGCGACGGCGGCGTCGGCCAGGTCGACGCGCAGGGTCAGCAGGACCAGGCGCGCGCTATCGGGCAGGTCGCCCGCCAGCAGCATCCGGGTGGCCCGCAGAGCGCCCCGGCGGACCTCGGCCTGGTCGGTCGCGGACAGCACGTTCGGACCGTCCACTTTGGCCACTTCCCAGCGGATGCGCTCGATGAACTCCATCAGCCCGATCGCCCCGGCGGGCTGAATCCAGGCCGAGCTCCGCGCCTGGTCCAGCCCGGCGCTCGGGGTGATGGGGCGCAGGGCCTCTTCCAGAACCTGTTCGTGGAAGGACGACCCGAGCATCGACGCGGCGACGAGGATCTGCCGGACCCCCACCGGCAGCTGCGCCCACAGCTCGCTGATCAGCCGTTCCAGGCCGCTGCTCAGCGAGTCGACCTCGGCGGCGGTGAGCCCCAGCCTGCCGTCGGCGGCCGAGGACACCACGCGCGGGGTGTTGAGCAGCAGCCGCAGGGAGTACGGGTTGCCGTCGGCGCGGCGGGCCAGGCCGGTGAGGATCTGCGGGTCGGTGGCCGGGTACTCCCCCGCGATGCACTCGACCAGGTCGTCGTCGTTGAGCCTGCCCAGGGAGATCCGGGAGTAGCGGTCGCCGTGGCCCGCCGAGGCGAGGTAGTCGGCGAACGGGGAGCGGGCGTCGTCGACGACGAGGTGCTCCGGCCAGGTGGTGGCCAGGACGAGGACCGGCAGGTCCGAGGCCAGGGTCTCGCCGAGGAAGTCCACGGTGGCCTGGTCGAGGTCGTGGGCGTCGTCCAGGACCAGCACGATGGGCAGGCCCGCGGTGAGCGTGCCCAGCAGGGCGCTGAGCCTGCCCGCCATGGACCCCTCGGGCAGGGTCTGGTGCTGGCCGAAGGCCAGTTCCACGACCCGGCCGCCGAGCACGCCCGCCATGCCGATCACGTCCGCCAGCGGCAGGGTGCGGACGATCTCGGCGAGCACGTCGTCGGTGGGCAGCCCGGCGGCGGCGCGGCGGGCGAGCAGCGCGGGGACTGCGCGGGTGAGCTGGGTGGCGACGTCGGCCAGCGCGGGGGCCGGGGTGCCGTCGCTGATCCGGCCGGTGGCGGGGGCCAGCCACAGCCAGGGGATCTCCGCCTCCGGCGGCGGGGTGAAAGCCTGGTGCCGCACGGCTTTGCGGGTGGCGGTCAACTCAGCCAGCGCGCCTGCCCCGGGGCCGACCACCGGCGTCAGCGAGGCGGGCCAGTAGCGCTGCCCAGCGGCCAGCTCGGCGTAGAACTCCTGGACGATGCGGGTCTTGCCCCAGCCGGGCGGCCCGACGTAGGCGACCATGCGGGCCTCGCCGGAGGAGGCCACCATGGCGAACGCCTCGGTCAGGCGCTCGACCTCGCGGTGGCGTTCAGCGCCGACGAACGGTGCGGCGTTGATCACGGTGCTACCTTCCGGCCGTGCGCGGTGAACAGCGGGACTTCTTCATCAGCTACAACAAGGCCGACCACGACTGGGCGGTGTGGATCGCCCACACGCTGGAGAACGCCGGCTACACGACGGTGCTGGAGGCGTGGGACTTCCGCCCCGGCCAGAACTTCGCCGTGGAGATGCAGAACGCGCTGACCCGCTCGGACCGGGTGATCGCGGTGCTCAGCCCGGACTACTTCCGCGGCGAGTTCGCCTTCGCCGAGTGGGCGAGCGCCTTCGGCGACGACCCGACCGGGGCGCGGGGCAGGCTGGTGCCGGTGATGGTCCGCGAGTGCGCTCCGCAGGGGCTGCTGAGCACGATCATCCACATCTCGCTGGTGGGGCTGGAGCAGACCGCGGCGGGGTCGCGGCTGCTCGGCGGGCTGGCCGCGGGCCGCACCAAACCCCTGACCGTGCCGTCCTTCCCCGGGGCCGTGACCCCGGAGGCCGAGCCCGAGCCGCCCAGGACCACATCCACCACCACCTGGACCCCGCTGGACACCCCGCCGAAGGTCACCTGGCGGGTGGACGCGACCGGCGCCGACCGGGCGGGCGGCCCGCTGCTGGAGGCGCACCTGCTGCCGGTCCCCGCGACATCGATGCCGGTGCGCGAGCTGTCCGCGCTCGGCGACCGGCTGGTCTCCACCGGTCGCGCGATGGGGCTGTTCAGCCAGGCGCAGGCGGTGTCGATCAAGAGCGGGACCGGCCACGTGACCGCCTTCGTCGGCAGCACCCGGATCGGTCCCGGGCTGCTGGCGACCCGCACCGGCCAGCGCGGCGGGTGGGCGCCGCTGCCAGGTGACACCTTCGGCGCGGTGCTGGACGAGGCCGATGTGGCGATCCGGCTCGTCGGGCTGCTGACCACCTTGGCCGCCGTCGACCCCCTGCCCGCCGAGATCGCCATCGCCGTCGGGGTCGAGCCCGCCGATTTCCTTGTCCTGGGAAGTGCCGCCGACGTAGGCAGGCGATCGTCCGCCGAATTCCCGAGCGTGCGCGCCCCGCTTGTCCGCTGGGAGCCGACCGACACCGTGCCGTCCGCGCGGCTGGGCACCCACGGCGAGGAGATCGCCGCGGAGCTGGCCGCCCGGATCGTCGGCCGGTTCACCGAAAGCCGCTGACACGGCCCACCCCCTCGCCCCTCATGATCCGCATCGAGGGGGCGAGGGGGCGCGTTACCGAACCGGGTTGCCTGTTCAGCGGACGACGACCAGCACGTGGTCGTGGCCGAACTGCCAGACCGGCCCGCGGCGGTCAGCACGGCGGTGTACTCGCCCACGGTGAGCGTGCTGGAGGAGTCGTGGGAGATGGTCAGGGCGGAGTGCTCGCGGGCGGTCTCGGAGTCGACGTCTGCCAGGATCGCCTCCCACCAGGCGCGCCAGTCCTCGTTGTCCTCGACGCCCACTCGGCGCGCGCGGGCCTCGCGGACCAGGCGCGCGTAGGTCTGCAAGGGGTTGGCCAGGACCATGTGGTCGGCGTTGACCAGGACGCCGCCGGGGCGCGGGCGGGTTGCGGCGGTGGTGATGACCTGGGCCAGCCGCGCGGGTTCCAGCCAGTGCAGCGCGGTGCTGGAGACCACCGCGTCCCACTCCCCGGGAACTGCGGCGTTCCGCGCCAGGAAGAACGGTCCACAATGGACACGAGCCGCCCTCCGGTGCGGAGGGCGGCCCGTGTCTCGAACTGGGGTCAGAACGCCTTGGCGTTGGACGAGACCAGCGCGGCCAGGCGGTCGCCGATGGCGTGGGTGCCGCCGGGCGATGCGTGGTCGCGGGTGGCCAGGTCGAAGGCGACCGATGCCTCGATGCGCCGCGCCGCCTCGTTCTCGCCGAGGTGGTCGAGCATCAGGGCCACCGACAGGACCGCCGCGGTCGGGTCGGCGATGCCCTGCCCGGCGATGTCCGGCGCGCTGCCGTGCACCGGCTCGAACATGCTCGGGTTGCGGCGGGTGATGTCGAGGTTGCCGCTGGCGGCCAGCCCGATGCCGCCGGTCACCGCGGCGGCGAGGTCGGTGAGGATGTCGCCGAAGAGGTTGTCGGTGACGATCACGTCGAAGCGGCCGGGGTCGGTGACCATGTGGATCGTCGTGGCGTCCACATGCTGGTACGCCACGGTCACGTCCGGGTGCTGCAGCGAGACCTCCTCCACCACCCGCGACCACAGCGAGCCCGCGTGGGTGAGGACGTTGGTCTTGTGCACCAGCGTCAGGTGCCTGCGCGGCCGGGCGGCCGCGCGGGTGAACGCGTCGCGCACGACCCGCTCGACGCCGAAGGAGGTGTTGACGCTGACCTCGGTGGCGATCTCGTGCGGAGTGTCCTTACGCAACAGTCCGCCGTTGCCCGCGTAGAGGCCCTCGGTGCCCTCCCGCACGACGATCATGTCGATCTCGCCCGGGTCGGCGATCGGGCTCTTCACCCCCGGGTACAGCCGGGCAGGGCGCAGGTTGACGTGGTGGTCGAGCTCGAACCGCAGGCGCAGCAGCAGGCCACGCTCCAGGATGCCGCTGGGCACCGACGGGTCGCCGACGGCGCCGAGCAGGATCGCGTCGTGCTCGCGCAGCTCTCCGAGCACCGACTCCGGAAGCAGCTCGCCCGTGGCGTGCCAGCGCGCCGCGCCGAGGTCGTAACGAGTGGTCTCCGCCGACGGGACGACCTCCTCGAGGACCTTGAGGGCCTCGGCGATCACTTCCGGCCCGATCCCGTCTCCTGGGATCACCGCGAGCCGCATGCACACACCTCCGAAGGTATATCGGCCCGAAGAGCGCAGGGCCTGGTAGACGAACGAAGGCTACCGGTTTGCCGTCCGGCAGCCGCACCTCGCCACCCCCCCGGGTGGTTTTGGGCGTGTGCCTACACACGAACGGTGCCCGGAAACCGCTCCGGGCACCGCTGGCGTGGTCTTAGTTGAACGCGATCGAGCGCACGACCCGCGCGCCGACGGAGGCGCCGATCGAGTCGAGCACCGCGGCGTCGACGGCCCGGTCGACGCGCAGCAGCATGACCGCGTCGGTGCCGTCGGTGGTCTGGCTGATCTGCGCGGCGTCGACGTTGACCCCGGACTCGCCCAGCAGCGTGCCCACGGTGCCCATCACGCCGGTGCGCTCGGGGTACTCCAGCAGCAGCACGCTGCCCTCGGCGCGCAGGTCGAAGTGGCGGCCGTTGACCTCGACGAGCTTCTCCACCTGCGCCAGGCCCGAGAGCGTGCCGGAGACGGTGACGACGGAGCCGTCGGGGTAGACCGCGCGCAGCGTGACCAGGCTGCGGTGGTTGGCGCTCTCGGACTCGGTGGCGACCTCGACGGCCACCCCGAGGTCCTCGGCCAGCCGGGGCGCGTTCACGAAGGTCACCTGGTCGGCGACGATGCCGGAGAACACCCCGCGCAGCGCGGCGAGCGGCAGGATCGAGACGTCCTCAGTGGACAGTTCACCGCGGACGATCACCTTGAGGACGCTGGGGGCCTTGCTGTCCAGGGCGGACAGGACCACGCCCAGCTTCTGCGTCAGCGGCAGGTACGGGCGCACCTCCTCGCCGACGACGCCCCCGGCGGCGACGTTCACCGCGTCGGGCACGAAGTCCCCGCGCAGCGCCAGCAGCACCGAGCGCGCCACGTCGGTGCCCGCGGCGTCCTGCGCCTCGGCGGTCGAGGCGCCCAGGTGCGGGGTCACGATGACGCCGGGCACGCCGAACAGCGGGTTGTCGGTCGTGGGCTCCTTGGAGAACACGTCGACGCCCGCGCCGCGCACGTGGCCGCTGCGCACGGCGTCGGCCAGGGCCTGCTCATCGATCAGACCGCCGCGGGCGGCGTTGACGATGATCACGCCCTTCTTGGTCTTCGCCAGCGCCTCGGCGTTGAGCAGGCCCGCGGTCTCCTTGGTCTTGGGCAGGTGCACCGAGATGACGTCGGCGCGGGCGAGCAGCTCGTCCAGGGTGACCAGCTCGGTGCCCAGCTGCGCGGCGCGCGCCGGGGAGGCGTAGGGGTCGTAGGCAATCAGCTCGGTCTCGAAGGCGGCCAGGCGCTGGGCGAAGAGCTGCCCGATCTTGCCGAGGCCGACGACGCCGACGGTCTTGCCGCGCAGCTCGACGCCGGAGAACGAGCCGCGCTTCCACTCCTTGTTCTGCAGGGTGGCGTGCGCGTCGGGGACCTGGCGGGCCACGGCCAGCAGCAGGGCGACGGCGTGCTCGGCGGCGCTGACGATGTTCGACGTCGGCGCGTTCACCACCAGCACCCCGCGCTCGGTGGCGGCGGGCACCTCGACGTTGTCGAGCCCGACGCCCGCGCGCGCGACGACCTTGAGGGTGTCGCTCGCCTTGAGCACCTCGGCGTCGACCTGCGTGGCGCTGCGCACCAACAGGGCGTCGGCGTCGGCCACGGCCTGCAGCAGCGCGGGTCGGTCGGTCCCGTCGACGTGGCGGATCTCCACTTCGGAACCGAACACGTCGAGCACGGACGGCGCGAGCTTCTCGGCGATCAGGACGACGGGACGGTTCGTTGTCACGCTACGACTCCCGGAAGAGATGTTGAGGGGGTGGTTACCGCGCTGTAACCGGGCGACCGAAGTCTAGAACCGGACCTGAACCGTTCCACCCGGAGGGTGAGACTTGTGACATGTCAGCTTCCGGTCATGGTCATTCTCCGATAACGGGAGGCGCGGTGAACTCCTCGTTGCCGAACATCTCGTCGCCGTCCCCTTCCACCAGGTAGGAAGGCCGTTTGCGCTCCGGGGCCGGGGCGGGCGGGGCGGCGGGCTCGGGGTCTTGGTGACGGATCGGGACGGGCGTCTGCCCCGTCACCGCGCTGCCGGAACCGGCAGGCCCGAACCCGTCGAGCACGGGAAGCACCGGCCGCGCGCGCTGCGGTCGCGGGGCGGGCGCGGCCGGGATCGGCGGCAGGCTCCCGCCCCGGCCCCCCGACACCGGCCCGAAGTCCGCCGACGGCGCGGGCTGGGGACGCCCCCCGGGCCCGCTCGGCTGCCACGGCGGGGGCTGCGCTTGACGCGCCTGCCCCGGCGGCTGGACGGCCCCGGTGTTCACCTGCGGTCGTGGTGGACCGACTGGCGGGCCAGGCGGACGGGCCGGCTGATTCGCCTGAGGCCCCACGGGCTGCGGCCCTCCCCCAGGCTGCGGCGACACCGCCTGCGAACGCTGAGCCCCTGTCGGCTGCCGCTGCACCGGCTGGGCGGGATGAGGCCCCGTCGACTGCTGCACAGGCTGCTGACGCTGAGGCCCCGCTGGCTGCCGCCCCGGCTGGGCGGGATGAGGCCCTGTCGGCTGCTGCGCCGGTCCCGCGACCCGCGGGCGCCGAGGTCCCGCCTGCGGCGACTCCAACATTCCCGAGAACTGCGACCCCGCAGGCCCGGTCGACTGCGGTCGCACCGGTGGCCCGGCCTGTGAACCCTGAGGTCCCGCCTGCCGCGGCTGCGCCACCGCCCCAGGCTGCGGACGCTGAGGTCCCGCCTGCTGTGGGTGCGCGGGCTGGGGGCGCTGGGTCGCCGTCGGCTGCGGCGGGTTCGGGCGCTGGGTCGCCGGTGCGGGGTGCGCGGGACCGGTCGGCTGGGGGCGTGCCGGTTGCGCGGCGGCGGGTTGCTGGGGAGTGGGCTGGGGCGGGCGTGCCGGACCGGGTGGGGAGGGGTGCAGGGCGCGGGTGGGCGCGGACTCGTCGGTCCAGGGCGGGTCGGGGTGGGGGACCTGCTCGGGGGGTGTCCAGACCGGGCGGTCCTCGGTCACGGGGTCACCACGGTTCGTCGAATTCGCCTGCCTTGGCGCCTTCGACGAAGGCGTCCCACTCGGACATGGTGAACACGAGGACGGTGTCGTCGGGGCCGGTGTGCTTGCTGTTGCGCATGGCCACGTACTGGTTGCCGTCGGTGTGCGGGACGAAGGCGATCTCGACGTACTCGCCGTCGGGGTCGGCGTCGGGCTCGGCGGCCCGCTGCCAGTCGGCCTCGGTGAGGTCGAGGTTGCCGCGGACCTCGGCCTTGTCGTCGTAGATGGGGGCGCTGTCCATCGACGTGATCTCCTCGCGGGTAGTTCGTCCGGCCGGTCCAGGTATACCGCAGACGGGCGCATGTCGATCCCGCGGCGGACCGGTCGCGCTCAGTAGCGTAGCGGGGTGACCTCGTACTACCGGCGCTACCTGCGCGGCGACCGCGAGGCGGTGTGGGCGGAACTCCGCGCGCTCGGCCCGGTGCCGGACGCCCTCGTGGAGGACGCCGCCGCGGTCGCCGACGAGACGATGATCCGCGTCGCCCAGCACGTCGCCCGCATCGCCGCCGCCCTCCCCGAGCTGGGCTGGGTCTCCGCCGACCGCCTCGTCTCCCCGCACGAGCCCCCGACGTCGGCCGACGACGCCCTGGTCGACACCCTCACCCAGAAGATCGGCCCCCTCCCCCTGTCCCTGGACGCCTGCCTGCGCCGCGTGGGCGAGGTCTGGCTCGCGGGCGACTGCGCGGTCCTCGACCTCACCTACCACCGCCAACCGGCCCCGCGCACCCGTCCGCCCAGCCCCGAGTTCCCCGACCCCCTGTGCCTGGGCAACGCCTACTCCCTGGCCTACGAGTGGGAGCACCACGACGGCCCCGGCGGCTTCGCCTTCCCGCTGGCCCCGGACGAGCTCGGCAAGGCCAACCTGGACGGCGGCGACCACACCATCGCCCTCCCCAGCGACCTGGCCGACCCACCCCTGCGCGGCGTCGCGGGCAAACCCGACACCACCCTGGTCGAGTACCTCCGCGAGTCCATCACCTGGGGCGGCTTCGCGGGCTGGTCCCTGCACCCCGACCTGGCCCCGCACGCCCTCATCACCCTGCGAGCCCACCCGGACTTCTGACCACCGCTCCATTTGGCGTATCGCCACGACTCCGCTGCGGCCGAATAACCCATCCCACCATGCTCAGTCCCCCAGCAACGGAGGGACATGGTGGGCAAACCTGACCAACCACGCGACCTCGATGGGAAGTGGCGACGCCGAGGCCGCGTGGTGGTGCTCGTCGCGGCCTTGGGCGGCACCGTCGCGGCACCGAGTTCACCGGTCGCCACTACGGCTCGCGCGCCGCTCCACATCCCTACGTCGTGATCGCCGGGGCCGAGCCCGTCAAGCGGTGACCCGGACCCGGCGTTCATCGACGGCGTCGCCGAGGTGGCGGCGTCGCCGCCGCCACCATGAGCGTCAGCGGGACGGGTCGCGGACCGCGCCGGTCGAGGCGTCGGTGGTCAGGCGGGCGTAGGCGCGCAGGGCGGCCGTGACGGGGCGGACGCGGTCCTTGGGCTGCCAGGGGCGCTCGCGGGCCACCATCTTGGCGCGGCGCTCCGCCAGCACGTCGGCGTCGACCAGCAGGTCCAGCTGACGGGTGTGCACGTCGATCAGGATCTGGTCGCCGTCCTCCACCAGCGCGATGGTGCCGCCGCCCGCCGCCTCAGGGGAGACGTGCCCGATGGACAGCCCCGACGAGCCGCCCGAGAAGCGGCCGTCGGTGATCAGGGCGCACTTCTTCCCCAGCCCGGACCCCTTCAGGAACGCCGTCGGGTGCAGCATCTCCTGCATCCCCGGCCCGCCCGCCGGGCCCTCGTACCGCACGACCAGGACGTCGCCGGGCTGGATCTTCTTGCCGAGGATGACCGACACCGCCTCCTCCTGGCTCTCCACCACCCGCGCGGGGCCCTGGAAGCGGAACAGGTCCTCGTCGATCCCCGCCGACTTGATGATCGCGCCGGACTCCGCGAGGTTGCCGAACAGCACGGCCAGGCCGCCCTCGACGGTGTACGCGTGCTCGACCGACCGGATGCAGCCACCCGCCGCGTCGACGTCCAGGCTCGACCACCGGTTCGAGGTCGAGAACGCCTTGGTCGTGCGGACCCCGCCGGGAGCGGCGTGGAACAGCTCGACGGCCTCCGGCGACGGCGACCCGGCGCGGATGTCCCAAGTGGACAGCCACTGCTCCAGCGTGGGGCTGTGCACCGAGGTCACGTCCGTCCGCAGCAGCCCGCCCCGGTACAGCTCCCCGAGGATCGCCGGGATGCCGCCCGCCCGGTGGACGTCTTCCATGTGGTAGTCGGAGTTCGGCGACACCTTGCTCAGGCACGGCACCCGCCGCGAGACCGCGTCGATGTCGGCGAGGGTGAAGCCGATCTCGCCCTCCTGCGCCGCGGCCAGGATGTGCAGGACGGTGTTGGTCGAGCCGCCCATGGCCACGTCGAGGGCCATCGCGTTCTCGAAGGCCGCGCGGGTGGCGATCGAGCGGGGCAGGGCCGTCTCGTCGTCCGAGCCGTACCAGCGCCTGCACAGGTCCATGACCGTGGTGCCCGCGCGGGCGAACAGGTCGCGGCGGGCGGCGTGGGTGGCCAGGGTGGAGCCGTTGCCGGGCAGGGACAGGCCCAGCGCCTCGGTGAGGCAGTTCATGGAGTTCGCGGTGAACATGCCCGAGCACGAGCCGCAGGTCGGGCACGCGGAGCGCTCGACCTCCGAGAGCGCGGCGTCGTCCACCGCGGAGTTCGCCGACGCGGCGATGGTGGTGATCAGGTCGCTGGACGGGTGCGCGACGCCGCCGACGACGACCGCCTTGCCCGCCTCCATCGGACCGCCGGAGACGAACACGGTCGGCACGTTGAGCCGCATCGCCGCGTTGAGCATCCCGGGGGTGATCTTGTCGCAGTTGGAGATGCACACCAGCGCGTCGGCCTGGTGGGCGTTGACCATGTACTCCACGGCGTCGGCGATCAGCTCGCGCGAGGGCAGCGAGTACAGCATCCCGCCGTGGCCCATGGCGATGCCGTCGTCGACGGCGATGGTGTGGAACTCCCGCGCCACCCCGCCCGCCCCGGCGATCGCCTCGGCCACGATGTCGCCGAGGTCGCGCAGGTGCACGTGG
This sequence comes from Actinokineospora lacus, assembly GCF_053813445.1. Lineage (NCBI taxonomy): Bacteria > Bacillati > Actinomycetota > Actinomycetes > Pseudonocardiales > Pseudonocardiaceae > Actinokineospora > Actinokineospora lacus. The sequence goes on along the minus strand of NZ_JBQERA010000002.1, from coordinate 561,921 downwards.
CCGGGCACGAACTGGGTGTAGGAGTTGGCGATGGCCACGATCGGCTTGCCGAAGTCGTCGTCGGTCATGCCGGTGGCGCGCCACAGCGAGCGGGCGCCCGCGGCGTTGCGGCCGTGGGTGGTCGTGCGGGAGCGCAGCGCTGGCACGGCTCCTCCAGATCTCGCGGTTCTCGGACTCAGATGCGGCCCTGGGGGTGCGCGGGCCGATGGCGGGGAGCGGTGCCGCCCAGGCTACTCCGCCGCCGGACCGGGCTCCGACGGCGCGGGCCCGTCCTTGACGGGCGCGGCCTCCTTGGGCACGGCCTTCGCGGAGGTGGCCTTCGCGGAGGCGGTCTCCGAAGGCGCGGCCTCGGTGGGGGCGGGCTCCGTGGGGGCGGGCTCAGCGGGGACGGGCTCAGCGGGGACGGGTTCGCCGGGGACAGGTTCGGTGGGGTCGGTGATGCGCCCGCCGCTGATCAGCGACAGCGCGGGCAGGTGGCGCACCCGCACCGAGGGCAGCTCGACGCGGCTCTCGTCGGCCAGCACCGCGGCCACCCCGCCCTTGCGGCTCAGCAGCAGCCCCTTGAGGTCGTCCCAGGCCAGCGACCTGCGCCCGACCACGGACCGCACCACCAGGCCGTCGGCGTCGGCGGTCGTGCGCACGCGCACGACCCATACGATGATCGAGATCGGGATCGCGTACAGCGCGAGGAAGGCCGGCTGGGCGGCGGCCATCGGTGTGGCGCAGATCGCGACCAGCAGGGCCGCGAGAATCGAGATCTGCGGGACGCGGAACACCAGCCGGGACGGTATCTGCAGCTCGGACACCCTTAGATGGTGCACTCACGGCGCGGCGGCCCCGCCCCCGGGTCCCCCGATGGTGTCCAGCATCCGGAACCTCCGTCCCGCAGAGTTGACGCCTCTAGACCGGACGAACTAACGTCACGACCGTGCCGACACAGATCATTCTCGTACTTCCGCCGCGCGTTCGACGCTGACGGAAGCCCTCACCTGCGTCGAACGCGCGGACCCTCGTACGACCCACTGGCGGTCGGCGGGGGTTTTTTCGTGTCCGCCCCTCGCCCAGACTCCCTTCTACCCACGAGGCAGAGATGACCAGCGCAACTTCGCGGCCCACCCCGGCCGCAGGCAATCCTGGCGCCACGCCTGCGCGTCCCAAGCCGGCCCCGCCCGCGGGGGCGCCCATCCGGGTGACCGGCGCGCAGTCGCTGGTCCGCTCGCTCGAGGCGATGGGCGTCGAGGTGGTCTTCGGCATTCCCGGCGGGACCATCCTGCCCGCCTACGACCCGCTGCTGGACTCCACCAAGGTGCGCCACGTGCTGGTCCGCCACGAGCAGGGCGCGGGCCACGCGGCCACCGGGTATGCCCAGGCCACCGGCGAGGTCGGTGTGTGCATGGCCACCTCGGGACCCGGCGCGACCAACCTGGTCACCCCGCTGGCCGACGCCAACATGGACTCGGTGCCCCTGGTGGCCATCACCGGGCAGCAGTCCCGCGCGCTCATCGGCACCGACGCCTTCCAGGAAGCCGACATCTGCGGCATCACCCTGCCGATCACCAAGCACAACTTCCTCGTCACCGACCCCGCGGAGATCCCGCGGACGATCGCCGAGGCGTTCCACCTGGCGAAGACCGGCCGACCCGGCCCGGTCCTGGTCGACATCCCCAAGGACGTCCTGCAGGAGACCACGTCCTTCGCCTGGCCCCCCGAGCTGCGCCTGCCCGGCTACCGGCCGACCACGCGCCCGCACGGCAAGCAGGTCCGCGAGGCCGCCCGGCTGATCAACTCCGCCAAGCGCCCGGTGCTCTACGTCGGCGGCGGCGTGATCAAGGCCCATGCCTCCGCCGAGCTGCTGGAGCTGGCCGAGCTGACCGGCATCCCGGTGGTCACCACGCTGATGGCCCGGGGCGCGTTCCCCGACTCCCACAAGCAGCACCTCGGCATGCCCGGGATGCACGGCACCGTCCCCGCCGTCGGCGCGCTGCAGCGCGCGGACCTGCTGGTCGCCCTGGGCGCGCGCTTCGACGACCGGGTCACCGGCCAGCTCTCCTCCTTCGCCCCGGACGCGGCCGTCGTGCACGCCGACATCGACCCGGCGGAGATCTCCAAGAACCGCCGCGCCGACGTGCCCATCGTCGGCGACTGCAAGGAGATCCTGGTCGAGCTGATCGCCGCGGTGCGCGCCGAGCGCGTGCAGGCGCCCTCGGCCGACCTGGCCCCGTGGTGGCGGACGCTGGACTCCTGGCGCGAGGCGTTCCCGCTGGGCTACGAGTGGCCCTCCGACGGCACCCTGTCCCCGCAGTACGTCATCGAGCGCATCGGCGCGATCGCCGGGCCGGACGCCATCTACACCGCGGGCGTCGGCCAGCACCAGATGTGGGCCGCGCAGTTCATCCGCTACGAGAAGCCGGGCACCTGGCTCAACTCCGGCGGCCTGGGCACCATGGGCTACGCGGTGCCCGCCGCGATGGGCGCCAAGTTCGGCCGCCCGGACAAGGTGGTCTGGGCCATCGACGGCGACGGCTGCTTCCAGATGACCAACCAGGAGCTGGCCACCTGCGCCATCGAGGGCGCGCCGATCAAGGTCGCGGTCATCAACAACGGCAACCTGGGCATGGTCCGCCAGTGGCAGAACCTGTTCTACGGCCAGCGCTACTCCCAGACCGACCTGGGCACGCACAAGCACCGCATCCCGGACTTCACCCTGCTGGCCGAGGCCCTGGGCTGCGCGGGCCTGCGCTGCGAGACCCGCGATGACGTGGACTCGATCATCAACCGGGCCATGGAGATCAACGACCGACCGGTCGTGGTCGACTTCGTGGTCGGCAAGGACGCCCAGGTGTGGCCGATGGTGGCCGCGGGCACGGGCAACGACGAGATCATGGCCGCGCGCGGCATCCGACCGCTGTTCGACGAGGACTGAGCACATGACCACCCATACCCTGAGCGTGCTCGTGGAGAACAAGCCCGGCGTGCTGGCCCGGGTCGCGGGCCTGTTCTCCCGGCGCGGCTTCAACATCGAGTCCCTCGCCGTCGGCCCGACCGAGCACCCCGACGTGTCCCGGATGACGATCGTGGTCGCCGTGGACGACCTGCCGCTCGAGCAGGTCACCAAGCAGCTCAACAAGCTGATCAACGTGATCAAGATCGTCGAGCTGGAACCCGCCGTGGCCGTGCAGCGGGAGTTGCTGCTGGTCAAGGTGCGCGCCGACGCCACCGTCCGCAGCCAGGTGCTGGAGACGGTGCAGCTCTTCCGCGCCAAGGTCGTCGACGTCTCCCCGGAAGCCCTGACCGTGGAGGCCACCGGCACCGCGGACAAGCTGGAGGCGCTGCTGCGCATGCTGGAGCCCTACGGGGTGCGCGAAATGGTCCAATCCGGCATGGTCGCCATCGGCCGCGGCCCGCGGTCCATCACCGCGACCGCGGTCCGCTAGTTCATTTCATCGAAGGGAAGTGCCCGACCCCATGTCCGTCGAGATCTTCTACGACGCCGACGCCGACCTGAGCATCATCCAGGGGCGCAAGGTCGCCGTCATCGGCTACGGCAGCCAGGGCCACGCGCACGCGCTGAGCCTGCGCGATTCCGGTGTGGACGTCCGCATCGGACTGCCCGAGGGCTCCAAGAGCCGCCCCAAGGCCGAGGAGCAGGGGCTGCGGGTCCTGACCCCGGCCGAGGCGTCCGCCGAGGCCGACCTGATCATGGTGCTGGCGCCGGACACCAAGCAGCGCTTCATCTACGCCGAGGACATCGAGCCCAACCTCAAGGACGGCGACGCGCTGTTCTTCGGCCACGGCTTCAACATCCGCTACGACCTCATCAAGCCCCCGGCCAACGTGGACGTGGCGATGGTCGCGCCGAAGGGCCCGGGGCACCTGGTGCGCCGCCAGTTCGTCGACGGCAAGGGCGTGCCGTGCCTGATCGCCGTGGAGCAGGACGCGACCGGCGGCGCCCAGGCGCTGGCCCTGTCCTACGCCGCGGCCATCGGCGGGGCGCGCGCGGGCGTCATCAAGACGACGTTCACCGAGGAGACCGAGACCGACCTCTTCGGTGAGCAGGCCGTGCTCTGCGGCGGCGCGTCGGCGCTGGTGCAGACCGGGTTCGAGGTGCTGACCGAGGCCGGGTACGCCCCGGAGATCGCCTACTTCGAGGTCCTGCACGAGCTCAAGCTCATCGTCGACCTGATGTACGAGGGCGGCATCGCGGGCCAGCGCTACTCGGTCTCCGACACCGCCGAGTACGGCGACCTGACCCGCGGCCCGCGCGTCATCACCTCGGCGGTCAAGGCGGAGATGCAGAAGATCCTGGGCGAGATCCAGGACGGCACCTTCGCCCGCGAGTGGGTGGCCGAGGACGAGAACGGCCGGGGGAACTACCACCGCCTGCAGCAGGAAGGCGCCAAGCACCCGATCGAGGAGACCGGCGCGAAGCTGCGCGGCCTCATGTCCTGGGTGCAGCGCCCGATCACCGAAACCGCGTGAGCGACGCGGCGGGGAGGGTGTCCGCCCCCTCCCCGCCGCGGCTCAGCGCAGCACGAACAGGGTGACCGCGGACAGGCCCAGCGCCAGGACCAGGAAGATGAACCCGAACGCGGGCGCCCGCCGGAACCACGGCGACCTGCGGTCGAGGGAGAAGTGGCCCGCGCCGGTGAACAGCAGGGCGAACGCGGCCGCGGCGTAGATCACCTCCAGCTCGACGTCGCCGACGAAGAGGTTGATGTCCAGCCGGACCCAGATCGCGTTCAGCATCACGCCGAAGACGGCGGCGGCCGCCGCCGGGGTGAACAGGCCCAGGATGAGCAGCAGCCCCGCCACCAGCTCGGTGACGCCGGTGACCCAGGACAGCAGCGTCGCCTGCTGGAAGCCGAGCTGGGTGAGGACCTGGGCGAACCCGTCGATGCCGGGGCCCTGCATCAGCCCGAACACCTTCTGCAGCCCGTGGGCCAGCACGAGCGCGCCGAGTGTCACGCGGAGCGCGAACAGGCCCAGGTCGGCGCCGACGTGCCATCGGTGGGTGTCCACCGGCTGCTGTTCCTGCGCTTTGTTCAGGACCGTGGTGTCTTTGGTGTCATACGGGCTGTCGAAGGCCGCGGTGCCCTGCGACTCCGAAGGCCGGAAGTAGTCGCTCACGCGGGCAGAGTAGTCGGTTCGCTCAGTAGTCGCCCCTCACCAGGGTCGTCGGCTCCTCCCCCGAGGCGAACAACGCGACCTGCTCAGCGACGACCCGGTAGGCACGCTCACGGTGCCCCACGCAGCTCCCGGCGACGTGCGGGGTGAGCAGCAGATTGGGCGCCGTCCACAGCGGATGCCCCGCGGGCAACGGCTCGGGATCGGTGACATCCAGCGCGGCCCGCAGCCTGCCGAGTTCACCCAGCAGCGCGTCGGTGTCGACCACCGCACCCCGGGCGGCGTTGACGAGAATGGCGCCGTCAGCCATGCGCGCGAGGAACCCGGCGTCCACCATCCCCCGGGTGGCCGGGGTCAGCGGAACAACGAGCACCACCACGTCGTACTCCGGCAGCAACTCGGGCAACTCATCAAGCCCCCGCACCCCATCCCGAGCCCGGGTCCCCACGAGCGTGCAGTGCGCGTCAAAGGCATCCAGCCTGCGCCGAGTCTGCTGCCCCAGATCCCCCGCCCCCACGACCAGCACCCGCTTGCCCTGCAGGGTCTCGGTGACCCGACCAGCCCACCGCTGCTCGCCGCGCGCCACCTCCAACTCCCTGAACTCGCGATAAATCGTCAGCAGCGCGGCAACAACCCACTCCGCGGTACTCCCCCCGTGCGCCCCCCGACAAATGGAGATCTCCACCCCCTCCGGCACCCGCCCCACCCACGCCTCAGCCCCCGCGGTGAGCAGCTGGATCAACCGCAACCGAGGCAACCGCCCCAACACCCCAGCGTCCGCAGGCACCCCGATCCCGGGCACCAGCACCTGAGCGCCATCAGCCTCGGGCGGCAGGTCGTCAAAGGACCCATACCGAACCACGCGGACCCCATCGATCCCTCCGAGCGCCCGCACACCATGATCATCAGGAACCAGCACCGTAACCGTCACCCCGCCACACTAAGCGCCGCGCTCCATCCGCACCCGAGGCCGCGTCCGCGCCACGTGACCGGTATGTGTCCAGCCGCGACTGCGGCCCGGCCGGGTCAGCGGTTCGCGGGGCGCCCGTCCGGGTGGGCCATGGTGATGACGCCGCCGCTCACGCCGGTCTGGCCGCGAGCACGGTCTTCGTGTTCTCCGCCGCATTGGTCCTGCACTGGTCGACCATCGGGCCGGATCTCAAATCGGCCCTGTGGTGGCTGTTTGGGTGCGCGGCGGCGCTACAGCGGCGCGGTGGAGCTCGGCCACCGCAGCCACCTGTGGAGGATCCGGTCCACGCTAGAGCAGGCACCCCAGCGGGTGTCGGCGCTCAAAGAGCGGTTCACTGAATTCAGTCGCCCGATCCCGTACTCCGCCCATTCCGTCCGCACGCAGCGCACCACGGGGTAGCGAGCACAAGATGGCCGTGGAACGCGCCATCGAGGGGTTCAAGTCGAACAGTCCCCTGCTTAGGTCCTGTACATCGCCCTCAACTTCGACGACGTCAGATATGCCGTGTGCCCACTTCCGAGGTCGGGTGATGTTGGCGGTCACTTGGATGATTTCTGCTCGTCTGAGCGACCGCCGTTCAGTCAAGGCTTTCTCGTTGTGATGACCGGCTGAGGTCAGGCGCGGAGGTTGATGTTGGCGCGGGTGCCGTCTTTGGTGAAGGTGCCGTAGAGGGCGGTGCGGGTGGTGCCGGTGGTGAGGAAGGTGAGGTAGTTGTTGTCGGCGTGCGGGCCCGCGACGTGGAAGACCGGGGCGGTGGCTGCCTGGAGGGCGTACCACTGGTCGACCACGATGCAGTTCGCGCCCCACAGGGCCGGGGTCGGGACGGTCTGGCCGACGGCCTCGACCTGGTTGGCGCGGTTGATGACGGCGATGGCGTGTCCGAGGCTGCCCTGCTTGACGCCGATGTACTCGATCACGGTGCCGTTGGCCAGGGGACTGTTCTTGGCGGCCAGGATGGCGATGGCGACGGCGTTGAAGCTCTCGCAGACGCCGACGAAGGGGTGCTTGACGGCCCGGTCGGCGCCCCAGTCGAGGTAGGACGTGACGCGTTCGGCGTGGGAGGGCGGGGCGTCGCCGTAGCCGATGGCCCGTGACTTGAGCTGAGAGAGGACGGGCAGCAGAGTGTCCGTCCCGGGCGCGACCTGCACGGGCCGCTTCCTCGGGTCCTTGCCGAACCTGGTCAGCGCGTTCGCGTTGATCGCGTTGTACGGGTTGTCGATGTAGACGCCCTGGTCAGGCCCGTTCACCGGGTGGGCCACCGCCACCCCCAGCGACGACGCCTGAATCCGCGTGGCGATCTGATCCTCGAGCGACTGCGCGTGGGCCATGTCCTGCTCCTCCGTCTGACGTCCTACCTAAATGATCATCGTCGGCGGGAGGCCGGACGTAACGGACAGGCCAGAAGTCGGACCGCCTGCCGAGGGACGGGCCCCCGCGGCGAGGTCGGGCCTAACCGGTGGTTCACGGGTGGGCACCTAGCCTTGTCGCATGTCAGGACACCGGAGCCTTGTGGCGTTGGCGGCCACGGTTCTTGTTGTGTCCGGGTGTGCGACGTTCACCGAGCAGCCGCCGTCGGCCAGTTGGCAGGTGCAGGTGCCGCTCACGGCGCAGGCCGCGCCGGAGCCTCGGCCTGGGCCCGAGGGCGGGGACGGCGGCGCGGGTGAGCAGGAGGTGCCGCAGTCGGTGCCCCCGCCCGACGGCTGCACCGACTTCCACCCCGCCGTCCTCGGCACCTGCATGGACTCACTGACGGCGGTCGCGGCCCTCCCGGGGGACGGCAGCAACCCCACCGCCCTGGTCGGCGAGCGCACCACCGGGCGCATCCTGCTGGTCCGCAGGGACGAGGAGCCCAAGGTGGTCGCCACCATCCCGGTCGACGCGAGCGCCGGTGGCGGGCTCACGGGGCTGGCGCTGTCCCCCAGCTACGCCGAGGACCAGCTCCTCTTCGCCTACATCACCACCCCCACCGACAACCGCCTCGTCCGCATCGCCCCCGGCGACGTGCCCAAGCCCGTCCTCACCGGCATCCCCCGCGGGACCACCGCCAACCGCGGCGCCCTCGCCCTGGACCACCGCGGCGCGCTCCTGCTGGCCACCGGCGGCGCGGGCAGGCCCGCCGACCCGAAGTCCCTGGCGGGCAAACTCCTGCGGCTGAACTCCGCGGGCAAGGCCGCCGAGGACAACCCGACCCCCGGCTCCGCGATCGTGGCGGGCGGCCTGACCGCGCCCGGCGGCGTGTGCAGCTCGCTGGACGGCGCCCGCACCTGGGTCACCGACCAGACCGCCAAGGCCGACGTCGTCTACCGCGTCGAGTTCGGCAAGCCGCTGGGCAACCCGGCCTGGGTCTGGCGCGACAAGCCCGGCGTCGCGGGCTGCGCATCGACCACCCAGACGCTGTGGGTGGCGATGTCCAAGGCCGCCCACCTGCAGAACCTGCCCCAGGCCCCGGACGGCACCTTCACCGGAAAACCCCAGGTCACCCTGGAGGACGACAAGGGCTTCGGTCGCGTCTCCGGCCTGGACCTGATGAACGACCGCGTCGCGGTGGCGGGCACCCTCAACAAGCGCGGCGGCACCCCCGTCTCCAGCGACGACCGCGCGGTCGTGATCGTCCTCAGCGACGCGGGCGGCGGCAACGGCGCGGACTAGACCGCCGAGCCAACCGCTGACGCTGACCGTCCCCAGCGCCCAGCGACGACACGGACCAAACCACCGAACCGGCCGAACAAACCACTGACGCTGACCACCCTCAACGCCCCAACAGCGACAACGACACAGGAGCCATGGGTCCTCCTCGAAGTGGGGTCGAGCGGCCCGAATACCCGGCCCCACCTCGAAGAATCAGAACCCGACGCGGCATCCCGCGATCGGACGACTCCGCCACCCGATCAGGCGGACCAGTTCCCGCCCGTCACGGAATGCCACCCAACCGAGTGGTCGTGGGAGGAACCTTGACGACGAGCATGGCGGGCCCGGCAACCGCCGGACCCGCCAGCGCGCGACCTCAGCCGCAGCGCTCGAGGACCAGTTCGCGGACGCGCTTGGCGTCGGCCTGGCCCTTGGTCGCCTTCATGACCGCGCCGACGATCGCGCCCGCCGCGGCGAGCTTGCCGTCGCGGATCTTCGCCGCGACGTCGGGCTGGGCGGCCAGTGCCTCGTCCACGGCGGCGTAGAGGGCCGAGTCGTCCGAGACGACCTTCAGGCCGCGCTGCTCGATGACCTCAGCGGGGTCGCCCTCGCCCGCCAGCACGCCGTCGATGACCTCGCGGGCCAGGCCCTTCGTCAGGGTGCCGTTGGCGACCAGGGCGATCACCGCGGCCACCTGGGTCGGGGTGATCGGCAGCTCCGCCAGCTCGACCCCGCGGTTGTTCGCCTGCTGCGCCAGGTACGACACCCACCACGACCGGGCCTCGGCCGGGGGCGCGCCGACGTCCACGGTGGCGGCGATCAGGTCGATCGCACCGACGTTCACCAGGTCGCGCAGTTCGGCGTCGGACAGGCCCCAGTCGGCCTGGGCGCGCTTGCGGCGCTCCCACGGCATCTCCGGCAGGGTGCCCCGCAGCTCCTCGACCCACTCCCGCGACGGCGCGATCGGCACCAGGTCGGGCTCCGGGAAGTACCGGTAGTCCTCCGAGGTCTCCTTGCGCCGCCCCGCCCGCGTCGAGCCGGACCCCTCCTCGAAGTGCCGGGTCTCCTGCAGGATCGTCCCGCCGTCGGCCAGGATCGCCGCCTGGCGGGTCATCTCGTGGCGGACCGCGCGCTCCACGCTCCGCAGGGAGTTGACGTTCTTCGTCTCCGTGCGGGTGCCGAACTCGGTGGCGTCCTTGGCCATCAGCGAGACGTTGGCGTCGCAGCGCAGGGACCCCTGGTCCATGCGCACGTCGGAGACGTCCAGCCCCTTCAGGATCTCCCGCAGCGCGGTCACGTACGCGCGGGCCACCTCGGGCGCGCGCGCACCCGTTCCGGTGATCGGCTTGGTGACGATCTCGATCAGCGGCACGCCCGCCCGGTTGTAGTCCAGCAGCGAGTAGTCCGCGCCGTGGATGCGCCCGGTCGCCCCGCCCACGTGCAGGGACTTGCCGGTGTCCTCCTCCATGTGGGCGCGCTCGATGCCCACCCGCACGACCTCGCCGTCGGAGAGCGTGACGTCGAGGTGACCGCCGAAGGCGATCGGCTCGTCGTACTGCGAGGTCTGGAAGTTCTTCGGCATGTCCGGGTAGAAGTAGTTCTTCCTGGCGAAGCGGCACCACTCGGCGATCTCGCAGTGCAGCGCGAGGCCGATGCGGATCGCCGAGGCCACCGCGGCCCCGTTCAGCGCGGGCAGCGCGCCGGGCAGGCCGAGGCAGACCGGGCAGACCTGGGTGTTGGGCTCGGCGCCGAACCCGGTCGGGCAGCCGCAGAACATCTTCGTGTTCGTGGACAGCTCGACGTGCACCTCAAGACCCAGCACCGGGTCGAAACGCGCGATGACGTCGTCGTAGTCCATCAGCTCGACAGTGTCCACTGTGGTCACTTGCCGCTCCGCAGGGCCCGTACGGCGAGCATCACGCCGGTGACCGCGACCAGGATGCTGGCCAGGGCGTTGACCAGCGAGAGGTGGTCCTTGTCCAGCCGGGCCGTCTTGATCGTGGCGACCGCGCTCGTCGTCGAGGCCATCGCGCCCGCGAGGCGGAACGCGCCCTTGATCTTCCGCTGATCTGCCATCAGTGTGCGACCTCCAGTTCGGGAACGCGGTGGATGAGCGCGCCGCCCTGCGCGGCGTCGCGGGCGACCTCGTAGGCCGCGGCCACCCGGTAGCCGCGGTGGTCGTGCAGCGCCGGGGACATGATCTGCAGGCCGACCGGCAGGCCGTCGTCCTCGGACAGTCCGGACGGGACGCTGATCGCGGCGTTGCCCGCCATGTTGGCCGGGATGGTGCACAGGTCGGCCCGGTACATCGCCATCGGGTCGTCGACCCGCTCGCCGATGCGGAACGCCGTGGTCGGCGTCGTCGGCGACACCAGCACGTCGACCTGCTCGAACGCGGCGGCGAAGTCGCGGGTGATGAGCGTGCGGACCTTCTGCGCCGAGCCGTAGTAGGCGTCGTAGTAGCCCGCCGACAGCGCGTACGTGCCGAGCATGATGCGCCGCTTGACCTCCGCGCCGAACCCGGCCTCCCGGGTCAGCGACATGACCTCCTCGGCGCTGCGGGCGCGGTCGTCGCCGGTGCGCAGGCCGTAGCGCATCGCGTCGAAGCGGGCGAGGTTGGACGACGCTTCACTCGGCGCGATCAGGTAGTACGCCGGGAGCGCCAGGTCGAAGCTCGGGCACGACACCTCGACCACCTCCGCGCCCAAGGCGCGCAGCTGCTCGACGGCGGCGTTGAAGGAGGCCAGCACGCCCGGCTGGTACCCCTCCCCCGACAGCTCGGTCACGATCCCGACCCGCACGCCGGACAGGTCGCCGGTCGCGCCCTCGCGGGCCGCGGCGACCACCGGCGGGACCGGCGCGTCGATCGAGGTGGAGTCCATCGGGTCGTGCCCGGCGATGACCTCGTGCAGCAGCGCCGCGTCGAGCACGGTGCGCGCGCACGGCCCCGCCTGGTCCAGCGAGGAGGAGAAGGCGACCAGGCCGTAGCGGGAGACCGTGCCGTAGGTCGGCTTGACCCCGACGGTGCCGGTGACCGAGCCGGGCTGGCGGATCGAGCCGCCGGTGTCGGTGCCGATGGCCAGCGGCGACTCGAAGGCGGCCAGCGCGGCCGCCGACCCGCCGCCGGAGCCGCCGGGGATGCGGTCGAGGTCCCACGGGTTGTGGGTGGGCCCGTAGGCGGAGTTCTCGGTGGAGGAGCCCATCGCGAACTCGTCCATGTTGGTCTTGCCAAGGATCACCAGGCCCGCGTCGAGGAGCCTGCGCACGACCGTGGAGTCGTAGGGCGGGTGCCAGCCCTCCAGGATCTTGGAGCCGCACGTCGTCGGCGCGCCCTGCATGGTCAGCACGTCCTTGACGACGACCGGCACGCCGGCCAGCGGGGACCCGGGCTCCTGACCGGCGGCGACGCGCTCGTCGACCGCTCGCGCCGCGTCGAGGGCGCGCTCGCCGTCGACGTGCTGGAAGGCGTGCACGGCCGGGTCGACCGCGCTGATGCGGTCGAGGTGCGCCTGGGCGACCTCGACGGCGGAGACCTCGCGGGTGCGGACCAGCTCGGCCAGCTCGGCGGCGGTGCGCCGGATCAGCTCGCTCATGCTTCCTCCCCCAGGATTCGCGGCACGCGGAAGCGGCCGTCCTCGGCGGCGGGGGCGCCCGCCAGTGCCTGCTGCTGGGTCAGACCGGGGCGGACCTCGTCGGCCCTGAACACGTTCGTCAGCGGCACGGCGTGCGAGGTCGGCGGGATGTCCTGGTCGGCGACGGAGCCGACAGCGGCCACCGCCGACACGATCTGGTCGAGCTGGGCTGCGAACAGGTCGAGCTCGGCGTCGGTCACGGCCAACCTGGCCAGTCGCGCGAGGTGAGCCACCTCGTCGCGGGAAATGGTGGGCACTGAAGCGAACCCCCGGGGTCTCGCGGTGTTGTCCGGTCCCGGTGGAGTCTATTTCCCCAGGGCCGGTGGGCTCGAACGGGTTGTCGTCAACCGGCGATCCCGGTATGCGGTCCCGGGTGGACGCCTGCCCGCGCGTATTCGGTGGTCTGCGACAATCAGCGATCGGCATGGCGACTGGCCGGGAGTCCGGGCGCCGACCAACCGATAATGCGGGAGGCGTTCGACGTGTCCTTCCTGATCCGGGTCCAGCTCCCGGACAGCCCTGGCACGCTGGGCGCGGTCGCGACCGCGCTCGGCGCCATCGGGGCCGACATCCTCAGTGTGGACGTGGTGGAGCGCGTCGGTGGGATCGCGATCGATGACCTGGTGGTGGAGCTGCCGGGCGGGCGGCTGCCGGACGTGCTGATCACCGCCGCCGAGTCGGTCGAGGGGGTCGAGGTCGACGCCGTGCGCCCGTACGCCGGGGTGCTGGACACCCACCGGGAGCTGGAGCTGGTGGAGGAGATCGCCGCCGACCCCGCGCACGGCCTGACGGTGTTCACCGAGGGCGTCCCGAAGATCATCCGAGCGGGGTGGGCCCTGATGCTGGGCCCGTCCGGCAGGCTGGCGGCCTCGACGGCCGCCCCGGAACTCCAGGAACTCGACCTGCCGTGGATGCCCCTCGCCCGCGCGACAGTGCTCGACGGCGAGGAGAACTGGGTCCCCGAAACTTGGCGGGAGCTAGGCACCGAGCTGACCGCGACCCCGGTGGGCAAACCCGAACGGGTACTCCTCGTCGGCCGCCCCGGCGGCCCGATGTTCCGAGCCGCCGAGGTGGCCCGACTGGCCCACCTGGCAGGCATCGTCTCGGTCGTCCTGCTGGACTGAAGCGACCGCGCTAACCCCGCCGCTGATCTTCGGCGGCGAGAGCTTCACCGGCGATCCGGATGAAGCGCGACACGCTCTCGAGGCCCATGGTCAGCTCGAAGTCGTCGCCGCCCTGTCCCAGAACGAAAGTCACCTCGCCGTTGTCGCAGGGGTAGTACCGCATCGGACAGCTGTTGTTGACGACCATGCCCGTGAATACCGTCATGTGATCACTCATCGCACTCCCCAATCGACTGTGGCCTGACACACGGTAAGCCGCGCACGGTGCGCCGCGCAACGCACGAACGGGCGATATTTGGTCGTCACTGTCTGTCGCTAAGGTGTGGCGCATGCCCGCTGAGCTGACCCGTCGCAAGCGCAGTCTCGGTCGATACATGGAGGCACTGCGCAAGCGACCGGACCGCACGCTGACGGCGGACGAAGTCGCCACCCTCGCCGAGACGTCCCGGACGACGATCAGTCGGATGGAAGGCGGCCTCCAGTTGCCCAACAAGCACCTGTTCGCCGCGATCCTCGGTGCGCTCAGGGTCAACGAGACCGAGCGGCAGGAAGCATTCGCACTCTGGCGCCGGGCAGGAGTGCGCACCGCGTCAGTCGAGCACGCAACAGACCTGCCGCCGAAGTACCTTGCCTTCCGGCGTGACGAATCCGAGGCGGTCTCCGAGCTGACAATCAACTACGTCGCTCTTCCCGGCCTACTCCAGACGGCCGCCTACCACCAAGCTCTGGTGGAGGCGACCCACTGGCTTGTCCCGAAAGCCTCTCCTGGTTGGGAAGAACGCTCAGCAGATGAGCGGCGTGCCCGGCAGCAACTACTTACCGGCGAAGCTCCTCTGCATCTGCACGCGATCCTCAGCGAATCCGTCCTCCGCTATGTCGTCGGGGGCCGCGAGGTGTGGATGGAGCAGTTGGAGCACCTGTTGGCCGTGGCCCAGCAGGAGAACATCACGATCCAGGTTGTCCCGTTCCACCGGGGCGCGTACGGGTCGACCAACGGACCGGTGACCATCCTCTGCTTCGAGGACGACCCCGACACGCCTCACACCGTTTACCTCGAACATCCGGCAGGCGGGGAGACCATCGATAGCCAGGAGGAGGTGTCCTCGTTCGTGGGTATGTTCGATGATGTACGCAAGCTGGCTTGCTCTCCGGACGAGTCGGCACTAGTCATCCGAACACTGCTGGACAAGGCCAAGGACCAGGAATGAACTACACAGCGTCATGGCGTAAGAGCAGCTTCAGCGCCCCGAACAACGCGTGCGTCGAGCTGGCCGTGGGTGGGGACAGCGCTGGGGTGCGTGACTCGAAGCGGCCTGTGGCGGGGGCGCTTTGGTTTGGCGCCGCCGCCTTTGGTCGCTTCCTTCGGCAGGTCAGGGGCTTCTAAACCGCTTCCTCGGCCTCCGGGGTGGGCTCGGTCGCGTCGTCGCCGATTGTGGCGATCTCCCGGGCCGCGTCGGGGCCCTTGGTCAGCAGGATGGTGAAGCCGTCTTCGTCCAGGACCGGGACCTTGAGCTGTACCGCCTTGTCGTACTTTGATCCTGGCGCGTCTCCCACCACGACGAATGCCGTCTTCTTTGAGACCGCGCCGGAGGCTTTGCCGCCTCGGACCATGATGGCTTCCTTGGCCTCGTCCCGGGAGTAGGTGCTCATGCTGCCGGTCACGACGATGGACATGCCCTCCAGGGTCCTGGGGATCGAGTCGTCGCGTTCTTCGGCCATGCGGACGCCTGCCGCGCGCCATTTCTCCACGACGGCCACGTGCCAGTCGATGGCGAACCAGTCCTTCACGGCCGTGGCGATGGTCGGGCCTACGCCCTCGCTGGCGGCCAGCTGCTCCTCGTCGGCGTCCCTGATGGCGTCGATCGAGCCGAACTCGCGGGCCAGGGCCTGGGCGGCGGTCGGGCCGACGTGGCGGATCGAGAGCGCCACCAGGACCTTCCACAGCGGGCGGTCCTTGGCCACGTCCAGGTTGTCCAGCAGCTTGTGGCCGTTGGCGGAGAGGTTGCCCGCCTTCGTCCTGAACAGGTCGACCCGGATGAGGCTGTCCTCGTCGAGGTCGAACACGTCGCCCTCGTCGACCACCACGCCCGAGGACAGCAGCGCCGCCGCCGCCTCGAAGCCCAGCCCCTCGATGTCGAACGCCGCCCGGCTGGACAGGTGGAACAGCCGCTCCCGCAGCTGCGCCGGGCACGACTGGGCGTTGGGGCACCGGATGTCGGCGTCGCCCTCCTTCTCGTACCGCAGCGTCATCGCACATTTGGGGCAGACGTTGGACATCACGAACTCACGGGCGTTCTCGGGCCGCGCCTCCATGACCGGGCCCAACACCTCGGGAATGACGTCACCGGCCTTGCGCATGACGACCCGGTCGAGGAGCTGCACGCCCTTGCGCCTGACCTCCGAGGCGTTGTGCAGGGTCGCCATCGACACCGTCGACCCGGCGATCTTCACCGGCTCCATCACCGCGAACGGGGTCACCCGGCCGGTGCGGCCGACGTTGACCTCGATGTTGAGCAGCGTGGTCGTGGCCTCCTCGGGCGGGTACTTGTAGGCGACCGCCCAGCGCGGGGCGCGGGAGGTGGTGCCCAGGCGGCGCTGGAGGGAGACCTGGTCGACCTTGATCACGACGCCGTCGATCTCGTAGGCGTTGTCGTGGCGGTGCTCGCCCCAGTGCTTGACGTGCTCGGCGAGCTTCTCCGGGTCGTCCAGGACGACCGTGTGCTCAGAGACCGGCAGGCCCCAGGCCGCCAAGGCCCGGTATGCCTCGGACTGCGAGGTGGGCTCGAACCCGTCGCGCTTGCCGAGGCCGTGGCAGATCAGGCGCAGGTTGCGCGAGGCGGTGACCCGGGGGTCCTTCTGCCGCAGCGACCCGGCGGCGGTGTTGCGCGGGTTGGCGAAGGGCGGCTTGCCGGACTCGACCAGCCGGGCGTTGAGCGCCAGGAAGTCCTCGACGGCGAAGAACACCTCGCCGCGCACCTCCACCAGGCGCGGCACCGGGAACTCCTCGGTGGCGGCCAGCCGCTCCGGGACGCCTTTCATCGTGCGAACGTTGAGGGTCACGTCCTCGCCGGTGCGGCCGTCACCCCTGGTCAGGGCGCGGGTGAGGCGGCCGTCCTCGTAGAGCAGGTTGATGGCGAGCCCATCGATCTTCAGCTCGCACAGGTACTCCGCGTCGGCGGCCTCCTTGCGCACGCGGTCGACCCAGGCACCCAGCCCGTCGAGGTCGAAGGCGTTGTCGAGGCTGAGCATCCGCTCCAGGTGGTCGTGCGCGACGAACTCGGTGGAGAAGGTGCCGCCGACACGCTGCGTGGGCGAGTCCGGGGTGACCAGGATCGGGTGCCGCTCCTCCAGCTCCTGCAGCTCGCGCAACAGGGCGTCGAACTCGCCGTCGGAGATGGTGGGCGCGTCGCGGACGTAGTACCGGAACTGGTGGTCCCGCAACTCCTCGGACAGCACGGCATGGCGGTCGCGCGCGTCGGCCGGGATGTCGGTCGACTCCGTGTTCTCACTGGTCACCGGGTCAGAGTAGCCAGGGGCACCGACGAAACCGTTATCCGTCCGTGGCGAGTCCGCGCACGAGGTCGCGCAGTTCGAGGAGCCCGATGCTGTCCGCCGGTTCCTGGTCGGCGGCCTCCACCCGCCCCAGCCGCTCACCCGCCAGGCGCTCACCGAGCGTGGCGTCCAGGGGCAGGAACGTCATGGCCTGACGGGCCGCCGGGTCCAGCTCCGACAGCAGCGGGTGGTGCACGGCGACGTCGACCACCCCGCCGTCGACCTGGGCGTGCACGCGGACGTCGGCCAGGGCGACGCGGTGGGCGCCGAGGTTGACCGTGACCAGGGTCGGGTCCGGGACCGGGGGCACCGAGTCGTGGAACTCCCAGATGGCGTCGTCCGGGGGCGCGGCGGCTTTCCAGGCGTCGGTCAGCGCGCGCAGCTCCGGGTCCTCCTGGCTGGAGACGACCAGCGCGTAGATCGCCCGCCCACCGCGTTCCAGCGCGAAGTGCAGGTCCGGGTGCAGCTCCCCCACGAGGTCGCAGAGCAGGGTCTCGACCCGCTGCGGCTCCCCCTCGCCCAGCGCGGCGGCGACGGTGGGCAGGTGGCGGTGCCAGGCCGCCCAGAACGCCTGGGCGCGGTCGGTGGGAGTCACCCGCCCATCCTGCCCAATCAGCCGCCCGCCACGGACGGGATCACCTGGATTTCGGTGCCCGGTGGCACGGGGGTGTCCTTGCCGTGCAGGTGGCGGCACTCCTCGCCGTCGATGAAGAAGTTGACGTAGCGGCGTAAGGCGCCCTGTTCGTCGCGGAGGCGGCGTTCCAGGCCCGGGTGGGACTGGGCGAGGGTGGTGAGGATGTCGGCGAGGGTGGCCGTGGGCGGGGCGTCCACCTCGACGGCCGCGCTGCCGCCCGCGCGGGGGCGCAGCGCGCCGGGCAGGCGCACGGTGACTGTCATCTAGACCACCGCAGCCCTGATGCACAGCACGTCGGGCAGGCTGCTCGCGATGCGCAGCCAGGTGTCGCCGCCGTCGCGGCTGCCGTAGACGTCGCCGGAGCGGGAGCCGAAGTAGACCCCGGCGGGGTCGGCGTCGTCCACGCACATGGCGTCGCGCAGGACCGTGGTCCAGTAGGGCTCGCGTGGGAGGCCGTCGTCCAGGGCCGTCCAGGTCTCGCCCGCGTCGGTGCTGCGGTAGACGCGGCAGCGGCCCTCGGGCGGGAACCGGTGGCCGTCGGCGACCAGCGGGAAGGTGAAGACGGTGTCCGGGTCGTGCGGGTGGACCACGATCGGGAAGCCGAAGTCCGAGGGCAGGCCGTCGGCGATGGACTTCCAGGTGTCGCCGCCGTCGTCGCTGCGGTAGACGCCGTGGTGGTTCTGGGCGTAGAAGCGCTCGGGGCGGGCCGGGTGCTGGGCGATCTTGTGCACGCACTGGCCGTACTCGGGGAACGGGTCGGGCAGGAAGTACGCCTTGATGCCCGCGTTGCTGGGGGCGAAGGTCGCGCCGCCGTCGGTGGTGCGGTAGACGCCGCCGGTGGACATGGCGACGGTGACGTGCGCCGGGTCGGCGGGGTGCGGGATCACCGAGTGCACGGCCTGGCCGCCGAAACCGGGGAACCAGTGCTCGCGGTGCGGGTGGTCCCACAGGCCGCGCACCAGCTCGAAGTCGCGGCCGCCGTTGTCGGAGCGGAACAGCGCCGAGGGCTCGGTGCCCGCGTAGACGACGTCGGGCTCGCCCTTGGGGCCGGGCGCGAGCTGCCACACCCGGTTCAGCGCGGTCTCGGTGTCGGCGGGGAAGGCGATCGGCGCGTGGTCGGGCTCGTCCCAGGTGGCGCCGAGATCGTCGCTGACGGCCACGCTCGGCCCCCAGTGCTCGGAGGTCACCGCCGCCAGGATTCGCGGCGTCTCCCTGCGCGTATCGATGGCGACGGCGTACACGTCGGTCATCGCGTGGTGTGGTCCGGTCACCGTCCACCCCGCGCTCGACGCCAGGAACAAACCCTTGCGGGTTCCGATCGCCACCAGCACTTCTTGTGCCATTGCCCCTCCTCGGCCGTGATGGCCGACACGCTACGCCCGGCCACCGACAGAGTCGGGGTTCATCGCCGCGACCAGCACGTCGCGGTTGAGGGCGGCGATGACGTCGAGCGGGATTTCCTTGGGGCACACCGCCGTGCACTCCCCCGCCTGGGTGCAGCCGCCGAAGCCGAGGTCGTCGTGGGTCTCGAGCATGTCGAGGGCGCGGGTGTGGCGCTCGGTCCGTCCAGGTGGGAGCGCGGCGAGGTGGGCGGTCTTGGCTGCGGTGAACAGCATCGCCGATCCGTTGGGACAGGCCGCGACGCACGCCCCGCAGCCGATGCAGGCGGCGGCGGTGAAGGCGGCGTCGGCGTCGGGTTTGGCGACCGGGACGGCGTGGGCGTCGGGGGCGGCTCCGGCGTGGACGCCGACGTGCCCGCCCGCCTCGATGACCCGGTCGAGCGCGGAGCGGTCCACGACGAGGTCCCGGATGACCGGGAAGGGGCGGGCGCGCCAGGGTTCGACGGTGATCGGGTGTTTGGGGTCGAACTCGCGCATGTGGAGCTGACAGGTGGTCGTGGCCTTCTGGGGTCCGTGCGCCACGCCGTCGATCATCACGCCGCACATGCCACAGATGCCTTCACGGCAGTCGTGGTCGAAGGCGACGGGTTCGTCCCCGTCGAGGGTCAGGCGCTCGTTGAGGACGTCGAGCATCTCCAGGAACGACATGTCCGGGGTGACGCCGTCGACGGTGTACTCCACGAGCCGTCCCCGGGTGTCCGGGCCGGACTGCCGCCACACGCGGACGGTGTACTTCACCGGTAGCTCCTTTCAGTGGGGCGGGCGGCGGTGAACTCCAGGTGCTCGCGGTGCAGGACCGGTTCGCCGTCGGTGTGCTCCCAGGCGGCGACGTAGGCGAAGGCGTCGTCGTCGCGGCGGGCCTCGCCGTCGGGGGTCTGGCTCTCGGTGCGGAAGTGGCCGCCGCAGGACTCGGTGCGGTGCAGGGCGTCGCGGCACATCAGCTCGGCCAGTTCGAGGAAGTCCGCGACGCGGCCCGCGTGTTCGAGGGCCTGGTTGAGCGCGCCGCCGGAGCCGGTCACCTTGACCCGCCGCCAGAACTGGGCGCGCAGGTCGGGGATGCGCTTGAGGGCGTCGCGCAGGCCCTCCGCCGAGCGTTCCATGCCGCAGTGGTCCCACATGAGCCTGCCGAGTTCGCGGTGGAAGGACTCCGGGGTGCGGTCGCCGTCCACGGCCAGCAGCGCGGCGATGCCCGCGTGGACGTTGTCCTCGGCCTCCTCCACGGCGTCGCGGTCGACCGCACCGAAGGGACCGTCGGCCAGGTAGTCGCCGATGACGGCCGGGAGGACGAAGTAGCCGTCGGCCAGGCCCTGCATGAGCGCGCTGGCGCCGAGGCGGTTGGCGCCGTGGTCGGAGAAGTTGGCCTCCCCGATGACGAACAGGCCGGGGATGGTCGCGCGGAGGTCGTAGTCCACCCACAGGCCGCCCATCGTGTAGTGCACGGCGGGGTAGATGCGCATGGGGACCTGGTAGGGGTCCTCGGCGGTGATCCGCTGGTACATCTCGAACAGGTTCCCGTAGCGCGCGGAGACGGCGTCGCGGCCAAGGCGGTCGATGGCGTCGGCGAAGTCGAGGTACACGCCCCGCCCGCCCGGTCCGACGCCGCCGCCCGCGTCGCAGACGGCCTTGGTCGCGCGGGAGGCGATGTCGCGGGGGACGAGGTTGCCGAAGCGCGGGTAGCGGCGTTCGAGGAAGTAGTCGCGCTCGGCCTCGGGGATCTCACCCGGCGCGCGCGGGTCGCCCAGGGTGGCGGGCACCCAGACGCGGCCGTCGTTGCGCAGGGACTCCGACATCAGGGTCAGCTTGGACTGGTGCTCGCCGCCGACCGGGATGCACGTCGGGTGGATCTGGGTGAAGCACGGGTTGGCGAGCCAGGCGCCGCGCCGGTGCGCGCGCCAGATGGCGGTGGTGTTGCAGCCCTTGGCGTTGGTGGAGAGGTGGAAGACGTTGCCGTAGCCGCCGGTGGCGAGCACGACCGCGTCGGCGGTGTGGGTGGTGATCTCCCCGGTGACCAGGTCGCGGACGACGACGCCGCGCGCCCGTCCGTCCGAGACGACCAGGTCCAGCATCTCCGTGCGCGGGTGGCTGTGGACGGTGCCCGCGTGGATCTGCCGCGCAAGCGCTTGATAGGCGCCCAAAAGAAGCTGCTGGCCGGTCTGGCCACGGGCGTAGAAGGTGCGCGAGACCTGGGCGCCGCCGAAGGAGCGCGTGTCCAGGAGCCCGCCGTACTCGCGGGCGAATGGGACGCCTTGGGCCACGCAGTGGTCGATGATGGCGCCGCTGACCTCGGCGAGCCGGTACACATTGGACTCCCGCGCGCGGAAGTCGCCACCCTTGATGGTGTCGTGGAACAGGCGCTGGACGCTGTCACCGTCGCCCGCGTAGTTCTTCGCCGCGTTGATCCCGCCTTGGGCGGCGACGCTGTGCGCGCGCCGCGGGCTGTCCTGGTAGCAGAAGGACAGGACGCGGTAGCCCAGCTCCGCCAGCGTCGCCGCGGCGGAGGCGCCCGCCAGCCCGGTGCCGACCACGGCGACGGTCATGCGGCGGCGGTTGGCGGGACTGACCAGGCGGGCGCTCAGGCGCCTGCGCTCCCAGCGGGTCTCCAGCGGGCCGTCCGGGGCGCGGGTGTCCCGCAGCGGCGTGCCCTCGGTGTACATCAGTGGATCACTCCCAGGAGGACGGCGTAGGGCACCGACAGGAACCCGACGGTGACGGCCGCGGCGACGCCCAGCGCGGCGGTGTGGGCCAGGGCCGTGCGGCGCGCGCCGAGGCTGCGCAGCGCGCTCCACATGCCGTGGCGGATGTGGAAGCCGAGCGCCACGACGGCGAGGGTGTAGGCGGCCACGACGTACCAGCGGCCGAACCCGGCCACGACGCTGGCGTGGATCTCGCCGGGGACGCCGTGCGGGTTCAGCACGCCGACGGTCAGGTCGAGGATGTGGTAGACGACGAACAGCGCGATGATCACCCCGCCCCAGCGCAGCGTGCGGGCGGCGTACCCGCCCTGCACGCGCGGGCGGTGGGCGTAGCCGACCGGGCGGGCGCGGCGGGCCCGGCGGGCGAGCTGGACCGCGGCGGTCATGTGCAGCACGACGGCGGCCAGCAGGACGGTCCGCGCCACCCAGAGGAAGCCGCCGTGGCCGAGGACCGGGTCCAGGAACTCCCGCAGGAACCGGCCGTAGCCGTCAAGGGACTCGGGGCCGACGAACGCCTTGAGGTTGGACAGCATGTGGGCGACGACGTAGAGCAGCAACACGATCCCGGTGACAGCCATCACAGCTTTCTTGCCGACCGTGGTGGACCACAGCCGGACAAGCGGAATCCGTTGGCGCACCGGGGTTTCCGGCGCCGCGGTGACGGGCATACCACCACGCTAAGCCGATCGGTGACGAGTCGTCCAATACATGAATCGGTTCGAGTCGATAGCGTGGGACTATGACGCTGCAACAGCTCGCGTACTTCCTGGCCGTGGCCGAGACCCGCAACTTCACCCGGGCGGCGCGGCGGTCGCACGTGGCGCAGCCCTCACTGAGCAAGCAGATCCAGGCGCTGGAGTCGGAGCTGGGCTCGCCGCTGTTCACCCGCGGCCGGTCCGGGGTCACCCTGACCCCGGCGGGCGAGGCGCTGCTGCCGATCGCCAAGCGCATCTCCTCCGACGTGGACTCCGCGCGGCTGGAGGTGGCCGAGCTGGCCGGGCTGCGGCGCGGGCGCATCCGCCTCGGCGCCACCCCGAGCGTGTGCGTCGGCGTGCTGGCCGACGTGCTGCGCCGCTTCCACGACGCGCACCCCGGCGTGCGGCTGCTGGTGGAGGAGAGCGGGTCGCGGGACCTGACCGCCGCGCTGGTCGCCGGTGACCTCGACCTGGCCCTGGTCATCGTGCCGCCGCAGGGCGTGGACCCGACGCTGCGCGCGACCCCGGTGCTGCACGAGGACCTGGTGGTCGCCGCCGCGACGCCGCTGCCCGCCCGGGTCCGCCTCGCCGACCTGCGCGAGCACCCCGTGGTGATGTACCGGCAGGGCTACGACCTGCGCGAGACCACCCTGCAGGCGTGCCGGGCGGCCGGGTTCGAGCCCCGGCTGGCGGTGGAGGGCGGGGAGATGGACGCGGTGCTGCGGTTCGTGGAGGCGGGCCTCGGCGTGGCCGTCGTGCCCAGCCTGGTGCTGGCCGACCGGCCCCGCCTGCACTCCGCCCCGCTGGTCTCCCCCGCCCTGCGGCGCACCGTCGCCCTCGCCCACCGCAGCGACGCCCCGCCGACGACGGCCGCCCGCGCGTTCCGCTCGGTCCTGCACGCCCACCTGGACCACCTCGTCGCCACCGCCGCCCTCCCGCCGGGGGTCACCCTCGCTTAGCCCGCGCCCCACACCTGGATCTTCACCAGCTCCGGCGTCGCGGCGGGCGGCGGCGAGTCCGTGACCACCTTGCCCAGGGCGTCGAGCCCCTTCAGCGCCTTGGCCGCGACGGGGTCGCCAAAGAGGTTCACGCGAGCGCACTCCTGTGCCGTTGGTACCCCGGCCCGATGTGGCAGGGCTACCAGGACTCGGGTGGCTCCACGAACGCCTTGCCGACCTCGCGGACCAGGGTCATGGCCCGGCGCGCCCAGCCCGTGCTGGCCCCCGCCAGGCCACAGGACGGGGTGGGCACCGCGCGCTCGGCGAGCGTCGCCCGCGGGAAGCCGAGGTGGTCGGTCAGCGTGAGCGCGGGGGCGGCGGCCTCGCGCAGGGTCGGCAGGCGGGCGGGGTCGGTGCCGGGCAGGACGCCGAGGAACAGCACCGCGCCGGACTCCCACGCCTCGCCGATCTCGTCGTACAGCGAGGCGTTGAAGGGGATGTCGGCGTCGAAGGCGATGGCGTCGGCGCCCGCGGAGCGCAGGAACGCCACCGGGGGGCGGTCGGCGCAGCAGTGCACGAGCACCGGCTGCCCGCTGGCCGCGCGGGCGGCATCGATCACCGTGGACAGCACGTCGCGGGCCTCCGGCTCGGCGACGGCGGACACGGTGCCGAAACCCGAGGGCGTCGGCACGGCCCCGGCGAGGACGGTGGGCAGCCCCGGCTCGTCGAGCTGGACCACCACCGGCGCCCCGATCCGCCGCCGCACCTCGGCGACGTGCAGCGCGATGCCCTCCACGAGCGAGGCGGTCATGTCCCGCAGCGCGCCCTTGTCGGTGAGCACCTTGTGCCCGCGGGGCAGCTCGATCCCCGACGACAGCGTCCACGGCCCGGTCACCTGGACCTTGACCACCGGCGGCTCGGCCCCCGTGCGCCCCACGACCTCCTCGATCGCGTCGAGGTCGCGGCGCAGCAGGTCCACCGCGCGCCGGTGGTCGCCGCCGGGCCGGGGCACGATCCGGTACCCCGAGGGCACCAGCTCCACGGCGATGTCGACCAGCAGCCCCGCGGTCCGCCCCAGCACGTCGGCGCCGAGGCCCCGCGCGGGCAGCTCCGGCAGGTGCGGGAACTCCGGCAGCTCGCCGAAGACGACGGCCGCGGCCTCAACCGACTCGTGCCCAGGCAGCGACCCGATACCGGTCGCGGCCCCGGGCGCCCAGGGTGCGGTGCTCATGGCCGCAGTGTGGCCGATCACGCGGTGCGGGCCGGGTCGGGGGTCTCGTCATTAGCATGGCGGTCATGGACCTGGCCGACGTCACCGAAGCGGCGGAGCGGATCGCGCCGCACATCCGCAGGACCCCGCTCCTGCGGGCCGAAGTGGACGGCAGGCCGGTCGTGTTCAAGCTCGAGCACCTCCAGCGCACCGGCTCGTTCAAGCTCCGGGGCGCGCTCAACGCGCTCAGCTCCGGCCCGAGGGCCGAGCATGTGGTGACCGCGTCCGGGGGCAACCACGGGGTCGCCGTGGCCACGGCCGCCCGGCTGCTGGGGCTGCCCGCCACCGTCTACCTCCCGGAGACGGCGCCCGCCGCCAAGGCGCGCCGGATCGAGGCGGCCGGGGCGAAGCTGGTGCGGGTGGGCCGGGCCTACGCCGAGGCGAACGTCGCCGCGCGCGCCGAGGCCGCCGGGTCCGGCGCCCGCTACGTCTCCGCCTACGACGACCCCCTGGTCATCGCGGGCCAGGGCACCTGCGCGGCCGAGGCCGTCGCCGACGCCCCGGACATCGACGTCTTCCTGGTCGCCGTCGGCGGGGGCGGGCTGGGCGCGGGCACGGTGCTCGGCGGTCAGCGCCCGGTGGTCGCGGTGGAGCCGGAGGGCTGCTGCGCCTTCCACCACGCGGTGAAGGCCGGTGCCCCGGTGGACTCCCCGGTCGAGTCGGTCTCGGCCTCGGCGCTGGGCGCCACCCGCGTCGGCGCGCTGCCGTTCCGGGTCATGGCAGGCGTCCGCTCGGAGCTGGTCACCGACGCGGCCACCCTCGCCGCCCGCGACCGGCTGTGGGAGGAGTTCCGGCTGGCGGTGGAGCCCGCCGCCGCCGTCCCCTTCGCCGCCTGGCTGGCGGGCCGCGCCGACGGCCTCGCGTGCGTCGTGCTGTGCGGGGCGAACTCCGACTGGACACCGACGGTATAGGCCGCTGCGCCGATCGGGCGACATTGTTCACGCGCCGTCCATCCCACGGCACCAATGCCTCTCCCTGCGCAGTCACTCCTTGGGCAATACGTGTGGTCCTCTTGATTCGATTGGACAGTGTCATCAAGGGCTCATAACATGAAATTCGACGACCAAATTGGGGGGGTCGACGATTAGTGGATTACTTCGATATCTGCGTGGTGGGGAGCGGCGCGAGCGGTGCCGTCGCGGCGGCCGAATTCGTCAAAGCCGGATCACGTGTGCTGCTGCTCGAAGAAGCGTCCGGGGACCGCCCCCGGCGAATGGACGACGTCGAACCGAATTGGCCGAGAGCGGTGCTGGCCGACGGCGCCACCGGCAGACCGTGGTCCGGGCGGGCGTTCGGCGGGGGCACCGCGTTCTACGCCGGAATAGCCTTCCGCTACCGCCTCGTCGACTTCGACGCCCGCGAGCACGTCGCGGACGACGCGCTCGACCCCCGCTGGCCCATCGGCTACGACGACCTGCGCCCGTTCTACGACGAAGTGGAGCGTCGCGTCGGGATCGCCCGCTGCGACGGCGGCGACCCGCTCGCCCCGCCGAGCCCGCCGCCGGTCATGCCGCGGCACCCGTACAGCCTGGCGGGCGGGCTGATCGCCGACGCGGGGCACACCCTGGGCCTGCGCCCCTTCCCCACCCCGCTGGCGGTCAACTCCCGCCCGTACGCGGGCAGACCGCGGTGCGCGCACATGACCCCCTGCAACGAGTACCGCTGTCCCATCGGCGCCCGCGCCGACGCCGCGACGGTGTTCCTCACCGGCCTGGGCGAGAACCTCACCATCGCGCTGAACAGCCGGGCCCTGCGGGTCGAGCTGGCGGGCCCGGACCGCGCGGGCTGGGTGCAGTGGCTCGACCTGCGAACCAGGACCCGGCACCGCACCCGCGTCGGGCGGGTGGTCCTCGCGGCCAACGCGGTGCAGTCCTCCGCGCTGCTGCTGCGATCGGCGCAGCAGTGGGCGCCGCGCGGGCTGGGAAACCGGCACGACATGGTCGGCAGGGGCCTGTCGTTCAAGGTCAGCGGCTCGGTTCAGGCCCGGCTCCCGGTGCCGCGCAACCAGGTCAGCCCCCTGACCGGTCCACACTCGACGGTCGCGCTGTCGGACTACTACCTCGCCCCCGACAGTCCCGGCGGCCTCGGTGGGCAGATCTACGAGAACAGCCCGGAGTCCCGCGCGGTCGTCGACGGACGGCTGCCGGTGCGCTTGCACTTCGTCGCGGGCGACCAGCCGATGCGCGGCAACCGGGTCCTCCTGGCAGGCAGCCTCGACGAGTTCGGCGTCCCCCGGGTGGCCATCGACTACACCACCCACCCGCTGGACGCGGAACGCCTGCACTACCTGGAGAAGCGCTCGACAGAAGTGCTCGTCGCCGCGGGGGCGGAGGCGGTGGCGGCCGAGAAGTCGTTCTACGAGCGGGGAAGCCGCCACCTGCAGGGCGGCGCCCGCGCTGGGGACGACCCGCGCGAGTCCGTGGTCGACCGCGACGGGCGGGTGCACGACCTGGCCAACGTCCACGTCGTCGACGGCTCGTACTTCCCTTTCGCGGGCGGAGTGAATCCGACCCTCACAATTCAGGCGAACGCGCTGCGGATTTCCCGCACACTGATCTAGGCAAACAAAGGACGGCAATGGCACCGACCATGCTCGAACGCGCCCGAAAAGTGACCACGACTCACAATTCGGAGGTTCATCCCCGATTCCCCTTTGTCCTCCACCGCGCCGATGGGGCGCACATGTGGGACGCTGACGGAAAGCGCTATATCGATTTCACGTCGTGCAGCGGCGCCGCCCCGCTCGGCGCGGGCCACAAAGGGGTGCTCGACCGCACGGTGACCGCGCTCCACGAGACCGGCGGAATCGTCGCGGGCCCGCTGTCGACCGCCCGCGTCGAGCTGGCCGAGCGGCTGTGCGAGATCTTCCCCGACGCCGACCGCGCCCTGTTCTTCCGCACCGGCTCCTGCGCCACCACCGCCGCGGTCCGCCTCGCCCGGGTGCACTCCGGCCGCCGCCGGGTCCTCACCAGCGGTTTCCACGGCTGGCACGACTGGCACCTGCAGTACCGCCCGCACCTGGCCCTGCCCGACCGCGACCCGGACACCGCCGACTTCGGCTACGACCTCGACCTGCTGGCCGGTGCCGCCCGCGCGGGCGACGTCGCCGCGGTGATCATCACCCCGGAGGTCAACTTCTTCCCCCACGAGTACGCCCGCGAGGTCGAGAGGACCGCCCGCGCCCACGGCGCGCTGCTGATCGTCGACGAGGTGATGACCGGCTTCCGCTACGCCCCCGGCGGGTACGCCGCGGCGGCGGGCACGCACCCGGACCTCATCACCGTCAGCAAGGGCCTGGCCAACGGCACCGCCCTGTCCGCGGTCCTGGGCCGCGACGAGGTCATGCGCGCCCAGGAGGCGACCTACGTCGGCAACACCTACCAGCGCGAGGTGACCCCGTTCGCCGCCGCCCTGGCCACCCTCGACGCCTACCGCGACGAGTCCCCGGCCCAGCGCGTCGACCAGGTCGGCGCCGCGCTGATGGCCGGGCTCAACGAGCTGTTCGCCGAGCTGGGCGTGCCCGCGTGGTGCTTCGCCGTGCCCGCCATGTTCGACATGGTTTTCGCCGACCCCGCCGAGGGCACCCGGTTCTGTGCCGAGATGTGGCAGCGCGGCTACCTCATGCAGTACGGCGGCCGGTTCCTGCCGTCGGCGGCCAACTCCGCGGACGACGTCCGCGAGGCCCTGGCCGCCGCCCGGGAGTGCCTGCGCCCGGGCGAGGGCAGGCCCGAGGCGCCGTCGGGGCTGGCCGGGTTCGCCGGGGAGAACTTCGCCGCGACCGCCGCGACGGTCGCCCGGTGGTCCACTCGCTCGTCTGCCCGCTCGGTTGGGGGTGCGCGGTGACCGCGACGCTGTGGCTGACCGGGCTGCCCAGCGCGGGCAAGAGCACCCTGGCGGGCGCGCTGGCCGCGGGCCTGCGCGCGGCGGGCAGGCCGTGCGAGGTCCTCGACGGCGACGTCCTGCGCCAGCACCTGGCCCAGGACCTGGGCTACACCCGCGCCGACCGCGACGCCAACGTGCGCAGGGTCGGCTGGGTGGCGCGGCTGCTGGCGGCCAACGGCGTGCTGGCCATCGCCGCGGTGATCGCCCCGTACCGCGCGGCCCGCGACGCCGTGCGCGACTACCACGGCGTCGCGGGAATCCGCTTCGTCGAGGTGCACGTGTCCACCCCGCTGCGGGTGTGCCGCGAGCGCGACGTCAAGGGCCTCTACGCCCGCGCCGACCGCGGCGAGATCACCGGCCTGACCGGGCACGACGACCCCTACGAGCCGCCGCTGGCCCCGGAACTGCGGGTGGACACCAGCACCGAACCCCTCGACCACAGCGTGGCCCGGCTGCTGAGCGCGCTGGACGCGACGGTCTCCGCCTGAGAGGACACCCATGTTGACTTCCGATCCCGTGCTGCTCGGCGGGGAGAACCGCTCGGGGACCACCCTGTTCAGCGTGGTCCTGGACTCCCACCCGGACCTGGTCGTCGGGCCCGAGCTGGACTTCGTCGAACCGCCGGACCTGGGCCCGCACATCATCGAGGCGTGCGGGCTGCTGCTGGCGGGCGACGAGCGCGTGCTCGGTCCGGGCACCGACACCGCCGACCCGTTCTGGTACCACGGCGCGCACTTCGTCAAGCAGTGCGAGCGCTTCGGCGTCGGGCCGGAGGAGTTGCGGTCCCTGGTGGCGAAGGTGGCCGCCGAGTGCGGCTCCGAGCTGGTCACGCTCGCGGACCGGTGCAGGCTGGTCGAGGTCATCGGCGAGCACCGGCGCGCGGCCACCGGGGCGAAGCGCTGGGGGATCAAGCTCCAGCGCAAGATCGCCAGGGTGGACGAGTTCGCCGCGATCTGGCCGCGGGCGCGGTTCGTCCACATCATCCGCGACGGCCGCGACGTCGCCGCGTCCCACCTGACCACGGTGACCTGGGGCTACCGTCAGGTGGCGGAGGCGGCCACCGGGTGGCTGGAGGTCGTCGGCCGTCCACACCGGATCGCCCCGGCGGGGCGCTACCTGGAGTTCCGCTACGAGGACCTGGTCAGCGCCCCGGAGCCGACGCTGCGCCGGGTGGTGGAGTTCCTCGGCCTGCCGTGGCGCCCGGAGGTGCTCGACCACGCCTCGCTCACCCACTCGCTGTTCCACAAGCCGTGGGGCCACCCGGCGGCGGAGGCGGCCCGCAACCCGCTGTACGACAACCGGATCAGCCGCTACCGCCGCGACCTGAGCGAGACGCAGATCGCCGAGTTCGAGCGCATCGCCGGGGCCGAGCTGGCCCGGGTCGGCTACCCGGTCGGCAGGCCGAGGTGACCCAGGCGGAGTTCCTGCTCCCGCTGCGCCGCAACCGCTCCTTCGTGCTGCTGTGGTCGGGGCAGAGCGTGTCGCTGGTCGGCTCGCAGGTGACCGTGGTCGCCCTGCCGCTGGTCGCCGCGCTCTCCCTGGGGGCGGGCGCGTGGGAGATGGGGGTGCTGGCCGCGTGCAGCCGGGCGCCGTACCTGGTCTTCGGCCTGCCCGCCGGGGTCTGGGTCGACCGGCTGCCGCGGCGGCGGGTGCTCATGACGTGCGTGCTCGGCCAGGCCGCCGTGCTGGGCCTGGTGCCCGCGGCGGCCGGGCTGGACGTGCTGACGCTGCCGCTGCTGTTCGGGGTCGCCTTCGCCGCGGGCGCGCTGGCGGTCTTCGCCGACATCGCCTCGCTGGCCCTGGTGCCGATGGTGGTGCCGCGCGCGCAGCTCACCAACGGCCAGGGGGCGCTGGAGGCCAGCGCGTCGGGCTCGCAGATCGCGGGCCCGGCGCTGTCGGGCTGGCTGGTGCAGGCGCTGACCGCCCCGGTGGCGATCCTGGCCGACGCGCTGAGCTTCCTGGTCTCGGCGGTGACCCTGTCCGGCATCCGGGTCGAGGAGCGCCCCCGGGACACGGGGGCCGCGCCGTCGATGCTCCGCCAGATCGCCGCGGGCGGGCGGGCGGTGTTCGGTCCGCCGATCCTGCGCTACGTCACGCTGTGCACGGCCACGCACATCTTCTTCTTCAACGCCTTCCTGGCCGTGCTGGTGCTGTACCTGGCCCGCGACCTCGGCCTGTCGCCAGGGCTCCTCGGCCTGACCCTGTCCGCCGGGGCCGTCGGCGGCCTCCTCGGCTCGGTGCTGGCCAGCCGGATCGGCCGCCGCTTCGGGCTGGGCCCGACGATGACCGCGGCCATCACCCTCGCCGGGCTGGGCTCGCTGCCGATCGTCCTCGCCGACGACGCGTCGGGCCGCTCCATCGCCCTCGTCGTGGGCTCGCAGATCCTGCTGTGGTTCGCCTTGCAGGTCTACAACGTGCACCAGGTGCCGGTCCGCTACGCCCTCACCGAGGAGTCCATGCACGGCCGGGTCAACGCCACCATCCGCACAACGGTGTGGGGAACGGCCCCGATCGGCGCCTTGGCGGGCGGCGCGGTGGGCGACCTCGTCGGCATGCGCGCCGCCCTCCTCGTCGGCGGGATCGGGGCGGCCCTCGCCTCGCTGTGGCTGATCGCCACCAGGGTCAGCGCGGTCCGCGACCTGCCTGCGCGTGAATAGTGGTGTTGAGGAGGGCATGCTGGTGGACATGCGGCCGCACACGTTGCTCGCGCTCATCGTCGCCGCGGCACTGCCGGCGGCGACCGCCCTGGTCTCCCCACCCCTGCTCCCCTGGGCACTGCCCGTCCTCCCGGTCCTGGCCTGGCTGCTGAACCACACCCGCTGGACCAGCCTGGTCCGGCTGCGCGCCATCCAGGCCGCCGCCGCGGGCCAGACCGTCGCGGTGGCCGCCGTCCTCCTCAAGGCCCCCCTCCCGCTGGCAATCCCCGGCGTGGCCCTGTTCGCCCTCGCCGCGATCGCCACCGGGTACGGGGTGGTGAAGTTCCCAGCCAGAACCGAGCCCCGCTAGCGGGGCGATAGTGAATTCCCTATCATGGTGGCATGGGTGCCAACGGCAGCGAGACGGCCGCCAACCTCGTGGCGTCGGCGCGGGAGCGGCGAGACCTGTCCCAGCGTGAGCTGGCGCGCGCCGCAGGGGTGCCGCAGTCGACGGTGTCGATGATCGAGTCGGGGAAGCAGCAGCCCTCGGTCGCCATGCTCGAACGCCTGCTCGCAGCCGCGGGTTTCACGCTCAACACCCGTCTGGTCAACGCGGTGGCGCCGTCGGTTCTCTTGGCGCGGCACCGCGAGCGGGTCAAGGCGACGATCGCTGAGTACCCGGTGGCCGATGTCTGGGTTTTCGGCTCGATCGCCCGCGGCGACGACCACGCGGGCTCCGACGTGGATCTGCTCGTCGAACTCAAACCCGGAGCGACCGTGGTCGACATCCTCGGACTCGACGAGGCCCTGGCCGCACTCCTCGGCTGCCCCGTGGACGTCGTGACGACCTCGGAGATCGCGGCGAACCACCTACTCCGCCGCGGCGTGAACCGACACCGTCGCCCCCTAGCGGCCTGACACGCGCCACTTGTCAGCCGGACGGTCGGGCACGCCTGTCATTGCTGGACGCGATCTGACTGCACGGCAACAGCCGTCCGACTTTGTCCTCTCAGCCAGTGCAGGAACATTCCCTCAGCGGCCCCAAGGCACGTAGTGGTGCGGTCGTGCGCCAAATCGACGCCTCCGGTGGCGATCGCTCAACCGCGATCGCCACCGGGGGGGTCAGAGGTTGATGGTGGCTGGGCTGGGGGACTCGGCGTAGAGGTCGTCGATCTCGTGGGCGTACTTGCGGGCGATGGGCTTGCGGCGGAGTTTCAGCGTGGGGGTGAGTTCGTCGCCGCCGGGTTCCCAGGTGGCGCTGAGGATGTGGAAGCGCTTGATCTGTTCGATGCGGGAGAGGCGGGCGTTGCCGTCGCGGACGGCGGTGGAGACGAGGTCGCGGACCTGGTCGTGCTCGGCGATGGCGCTGGGGGCGGCGGTGATTCCGAAGCGGGCGGCCAGGCCCGCGGCGGCGTCGGCGTCCAGGACGATCAGGGCGGTGATGTAGGGGCGGTCGTCGCCGATGGCCACCACCTGGCCGATGACCGAGCTCGCCGCCTTGATGGCGTTCTCGATGTTGGTCGGGGACATGTTCTTGCCCGACGAGCTGATGATCAGCTCCTTCTTGCGGTCCACAATAGACACGTACCCGTCGGCGTCGATCACGCCGATGTCGCCGGTGTGCACCCAGCCGTCCATGTCCACGGTCTCGGCGGTGCGCTGGGGGTCGCCGCGGTAGCCGCGCATGTTGGAGGGGGAGCGGATCAGGAGTTCGCCGTCGTCGGCGAGGACGACCTCGGTCGCGTGGACCGCGGTGCCGACCGAGCCGAGCCTGACCTGGCCGGGGCGGCACGACGTGCCCATGCCCGCGGTCTCGGACATGCCCCACACCTCGTACACCGGCACGCCGAGACCCCAGAAGAACTCCATCGTCTCCACGGGGATGGCCGCCGCGCCGGAGACCGGCACCCGGCACTCGTCCAGGCCGAGCTTGTGGCGCAGCTTGGCCAGCACCAGCTTCTCGGCCAGCTTGTGCTGCAGGCCGAGCAGCGCGGGCACCGGCTTGTTCGCCTGCTCCAGCTTGACCTTGCGGATACCGGTCTGGATCGCCCACGTTGCGATCTTGCGCTTCTTCTCCGGCTCCTGCTCCAGCGCGCTGTCGATGGCGAGCTTCATCTTCTGCCAGACGCGCGGCACGCCGAAGAAGACGTGCGGGTGGCAGTCGGCCAGCCCGGCAGCCACCTGCCTCGGGTCGGCCACCGAGGTCACGACGCTGCCGAACAGGATCGAGCAGTAGTGCGCGACCACCCGGTCGGCGATGTGCGCCGACGGCAGGAACGACAGCACCCGGTCGGCGTGGCGGATCTCGAAGGAGTGCCGCAGCGCGTCGGACACGGCGAGGATGTTGCGGTGGGTCAGCTCGACACCCTTGGGCGGGCCGGTGGTGCCGGAGGTGTAGATGATCGTCGCCAGGTCCTCGGGGTCGACCGCGCGCCAGGCGGCGTCGAAGTCGAAGTCCGCGTCGCCGGACTCCTCCAGCTCCCGCAGCGACATCGTCCCCTCGACGCCCGCCTCCACGCAGATGACCGTGGCCTCGACCCCGGAGGCGCGGACCGTGGGCAGGAACTGCTCCTCGGTGATCACGACGCTGGTGCCCGCGTTGGCGAAGACGTACGCCAGTTGCTCGGCGGCAAGGGTGTTGTACACGCTGAACGGCACCGCGCCCAGGTGCAGCACACCCGCGTCGGCCACGTGGAACTCCGGGCGGTTGGTCAGCATCAGCCCGACGGTGTCGCCCCGGCCGACGCCGAGCTTCGCCAGCCCGGCGGCGACCGCGCGCGCCCGCTCGGCGTAGTCCCGCCACCGCAGCGACACGGTGTCACCCGGGGTGCGTAGCGCCACCAGGTCGGGATTGCGACCTGCGATGTCCTGGAACGCCGCGCACAGGGTCTCGGGAGAGCTCATCACGCGCCTCTCGGTGGGGTGGGTTTAGACACAGTGGCGTGATCGTAGGTACCGCTCCCGCGCGTGTCTACGGGCCATCCGCCTGGTTCATCCCGATCCGAGGCACACGAACGGCCGCCGGTACGGGTCCACCGCCACCGACTCGGCCAGAGCGCGGGCAGGCGACAGGCCCGAACGCAGGCGCTGGTGGTAGTCCACCATCGCCGTCGCCGCGGCCTCGTCCCCCACCCGGCTGGTGGCCGCGACGACCGTGCGCACCCCCGCGGCCAGCAGCGCGCCCGCGTACCCCAGCGCCTCGTCACCCGGGCGCACGTAGCTCAGCGCCAGCTCGCACGCCGCCAGCACCACCTGCCGGGGCGGGCGCTGGAGACGGGCCACCTCGTAGGCGAACAGCGGGCCATCGGCGAGGTCGAGCTGGGAGAACAGCGCGTTGGTCGACTCGTGCTCCCCGTGCGCGGCCACGTGGGCCAGCGACGCACCGTCCAATGCGGACAGCACCTCGGCCACCGTCGCCGCGGGCCCCTCCAGGTCGACCGCGTCCGGGTAGATGCCGCGCAGCGACGTGCCCTCGACGACGCGGCCGGTCAGGTTGGGCCCGCGGGCCAGCAGCACCGGCCCGTCCGGGCCGGGTGGCGCGGTCGCGGCGGTGTGCCACGCGGTCGCCGACGGCGCCACGACCACCGGGCGCCCGACCAGCGACGGCAGGCTGCCCCACTGCACCGCGTACAGCTCCCCCGTCGGCACCACGACCAGGTCGCGGTCGCCGATCACCGGCAGCAGCGGGTGCACCAGCAACTCGTCCAGCGTGCCCGCGCTGCGCACCGCGCAGTCGCGCACCACCGCGGCGATCGGCGGCGGCAGCACGTCCGGGGCCAGCGCGTTGAGGTCGTTGTACAGCCGCGCCGCCCACTCAGCGGCCCGCGCCATCGAGCCGAGCCGCACCATCCGCACCGACCCGCCCGCCACGACGACGGCCACCAGGTCCCCGCCGGAGGAGGCGAACTCCACCAGCGCGGCGGAGCCCAGCGCCTCGGCGACGGTGTCCAGGGTGGCGACCGGCTTCGGCCTGCCCCACTGGCTGGCGTACCAGCCCATCCGCGCGACCTCGCGCTCCAGCGCGGCGGCCTGCTTCTCCAGCGGGGCCACCGCCCGCCCGGCCAGCCGGGCCAGCTGCGCCTCCCGCCGCGAGCGGCGCAGCTCGGCGGCCTTCTGGGCGATCCCCGGGTCGTCGATCTCCGGCAGCGGCTCGTAGCGGTACACCTGCGCGCGGGTGCGCTCCAGCCAGCCGAACAGCGTCCTCGGCTGCCCGCCCAGCACCAGCCGCACCGCCAGCTCCCCGAGCTGGCGCCCGTGCACCGCCGTGCCGCACACCAGGTCCAGACCACCCATGCGGTCACGCGCGGAGCCCAGCTCGGTCAGCCCGGCGCGCGCCTGGGCCAGCGCCCCCCTGCGGTTGGCGTCGGCGACGGCCAGCTCGGCCCGGCACAGCCGCAGCAGCATCCGGTGGTCGACCGGGGTGGTCGGCCGCGGGCGGGGCACCTGGGCCAGCATCGAGCGCGCCGCCTCCCGGTCGCCGCGGCGCAGCTCCAGGCGCACCGCGAGCATCAGCGCCAGCGCGGTCTCGTCCACCAGGCCCAGCCCGCGCAGCTCCTCGGCCAGCTTCACCGCCACCGCGGGCAGCGAGGCGGGCACGCGCCCGGCGGTGAGCGCGGTCGCGGTCTCCGCGCGCAGCCCGGCCAGCGCCGCCACCGCGGCCCAGCGCTGGTTGCCGCGCCGGATGAACCGCCGCTCCGCCGAGCGGGCCCACTTGCGGGCGTCGCGGACGCGGTCGTCGAGCAGCGCCGAGGCGGCCAGGGTCACCTCGACCTCGGCGGCGTCCTGCCCGGCGCGCTGCTTGCGCAGCATCGGCAGGGCGTCGGCCAGGTGCCGGGCGGCCTCCTGGGGCAGACCCGCGGCGAGCAGCGCCCTGGCCTGGTCCAGCCGCACGACGGGCAGCAGGCTGGGCGCGCGGACCAGGCACTCCTGCGCCACCCGCTCGAAATCGCGCAGCGCCGTGGGCAGGTCACCGGTCATGTAGGCGATGTAGCCGATGTTGTGGCGGGCCTTGATGCCGACCGGGTTGAGGTCGTAGCGCTCGGCGAGGTCGACGCTGCGGCGCAGCTCGGCCACCGCGCCCGCGGTGTCGGCCCGCTCGATGAACACCAGGCTGCGGTTGACGTGCAGCCCGGCCAGCACGTCCGGGTCGCCGACGCCCATCGACAGCCCGGTCTCCAGGTCCCGCACCGCGGAATCCAGCAGGCGCATCCCCTCGCCGCCGCGCCCGGCCCGGATCAGCAGGAAGCCGCGCTGCTGGGCGACCAGGCCCCGCAGTTCCAGCAGGCGCGGCCCCTCCGGGATCAGCTTCAGCAGCTCCGCCGCCGCGTCCAGCGCCCCGAGCCCGCGGCCCGCGCCCTCGCTGTCGGAGTACGCCAGGCTGACCAGGACCTGCACGCGCATCGCGGTCAGCTCGGCGTCACCGGTGTGGTCGACGGCGTCGAGGGCGCTCAGCGCCGCCCGCAGCGCCGAGCGCGCGTCGGCGAACCGGTAGGCGTAGAGGGCCTGCCGCGCCTGCCGCTGGAAACGCCCGGCCCGACGGAGCACCCGGTCACGGACCGGGCCCCGTCGGGACTCGGGGATGCTCGACACAGATCATTACATTACGGACTGTGCCGGTGTCTGGGGAGGCGGCGGGGCGCTCAGCGTTTCCAACCCAGTGACGTCAAGTAGTCGTCGACCTCGGCCAGTGCCTCGGCGGCGCGCAGCGGGCGGTCGCAGAGGGCCTCGGGGTCGGGCCGGTCGGCCAGCCGCTCGGCGAGCATGCCCGCGATCACCGGGGTGGCGAAGGACGTGCCCGCCCACACGGCGAAGCCGGTGGTCAGGTCGTCGTGGTCGGGGGCGGCGCGGACGTGGTCGCCGTTGTCCAGCGAGATGGACCCCTGCCCGGAGCCCTGCCACAGCGGCACGGTGCTGACCAGCGCGTTGCCCGGCGCCCAGCGGGTCACCCAGTCGCCGTCGTTGCTGAAGGCGGCCACGGTCTTGCCGGAGGCGTTGAGCGCGCCGACGGCGACCAGCAGGTTGTTGCCGTTGTTGCTGCCGTCGGCGTTGAGCGCGTGCGCGGCGGGCACGAACGGCCGCGCGGACGCGTCGTTGCCCGCGGCGGCCACGACCGTCACGCCCAGCTCGGTGAGCTTGCGGACCGCCTCGGCCAGCAGGAAGCCGGTCTGGGTGTCGTCGGTCTCCGGGTAGAAGCCCAGCGACAGCGAGACCACGTCCACCAGGTCGGCGGGCCGGTCCTCGGCCAGGGCTGCGACGACGCGCAGGCGCAGCCACTCCAGGGCCAGCAGCACGATGCGGTCGGTGGTGATGCCGTCGGTGTGCAGGACGCGCAGCGACAGGATGCGCGCGTCCGGGCAGTTCTGGTGGACCAGGCCGGTGACGAACGTGCCGTGCCCGCTGTGCGAGTCGGTCAGGCCCAGCAGGGGCTGCACGACGTCGCGCTGGTCGAGCGGGGAGACCAGGGACGGGCCGGGCTGGTGGCCGCTGGCGGCGGCCAGCGCGGCCTCGGAGTCGGCCAGCAGCTGCTGGAAGTCCGGGGCGATCTCGACCACCGGGTCGTCCGCCGGGTCGCCGACGGGCAGCCACGGGTGCTCGCCGATGCCGGTGTCCAGCACGGCGACGACGGGGCGCCTGCCCGCGGCGATGTCCTGGACGTCGCGGCGGCGGGGCTGGGGCACGAACAGCCGCACGGGGTTGCGGCTGCCGGTGGCCAGCGGCAGCCCGGCCGGGACCTGTCCGTGGGGCTGGCCGTGGCCGAAGGGCTGGCCGTGCCCGAACGGCTGGCCGTGGCCGAAGGGTTGACCGTGTCCGAAAGGTGTGCCGTGCAGTTCCACTGAAGCAGCTCCCGCCAGGTGCTCAAGTCCGATGCCCCGGGTGTCCTCGTCGTCGAGCTTGCGGCGCAGCCGCACGAGCAGCGCCCACGGATCGGGCAGCTGGTCGGCGCAGGAGTCCTCGCTGAGCCGGATGAGCGTGGACACGGGCAGGTCCTCGGTGAGCCGGGGCAGGACCTCCTGCCAACGCTTGGTGGTGGGCACGATCGGCTCCAGGACCACCTCCATCGGCGCGAGGACCTTGTTCAGCCGGGCCAGCGCCTCCGGGTCGCGCACCACGCGCAGCGGCACCAGCAGGGTGTCGCCGCGGTAGAGGGTGGACCCGGGCTTGCCCTCGGCGCCGCACAGGGCCGACGCCGGATCGAGCACGCGGGCGCGATGGCGTTCGAGCAGGGCCAATGCCGGGCCCGCGGGCAGGCGGGTCCCCCCGCTCGGCGGCTTGTCCCCGTTGGCCGCTGTCCCGGTGTTCGGTCCCATCGTCACCATCGCCCCACCCTTCGTGACGTTCTGTGCTCCGTTTGAGGCCGTATCTGCCATTTGTAGTAGAGCAGCTCACGCCTCATCAGATACGTCGCTCACCATATTTCCTGCGTAACGGGTTGGTGTGAAATCCCCGTCGGGTGAGGATGATTACGCAGCGTAGAGGGCTGGTTGCGATTACTCGTTCGGCCGCGTGGCGCTGGTGGTCGCGCTGATGGTCGCGCTGCCGAGCACGATGTCGCCGTCGGGGTCGGGGCGGTAGAGGACCACCGCCTGTCCCGGTGCGACTCCCGTGAGGGTCTCGTGGGGCCGGACGATCAGGACACCGTCCTGGACGCGGGCCGTCGCCGGGCTGGTGCCGCCGTGCGCGCGGACCTGGGCCACGCAGTCGACCGCGCCGACGAGCGGCTCGTGGCGCGGCCACACCGGCCGCTCCGCGACGATCTCGGCCACGGCCAGCCGTTCGATCGGTCCGACGCGGACGGTGCCGTCGACCGGCTCCAGGGCGAGGACGTAGCGCGGGCGACCGTCCGGGGCGGGACGGTCGATGCCCAGGCCGTGGCGCTGGCCGACGGTGAACCCGTGCACCCCGGTGTGGACGCCGAGCACCGCGCCGGTCTCGGCGTCGACCAGGGTGCCGGGGCGCTCGCCGATGCGGGACTCCAGGAAGGCCCGGGTGTCGCCGTCGGGGATGAAGCAGATGTCGTAGCTGTCGGGCTTGTCCGCGACGGCGAGGCCGCCCGCGGTGGCCTCGGCGCGGATCTGGTCCTTTGTGGTGTCGCCGACCGGGAACATGGCGTGCTTGAGCTGCTCGGGGGTCAGCGAGGCGAGCACGTAGGACTGGTCCTTGGCCTCGTCGACGGCGCGGCGCAGCACCCCGCCTGCGAGCCTGGCGTAGTGGCCGGTGCAGACCGCGTCGAAGCCCAGGGCGACGGCCTTGTCCAGCAGCGCCTCGAACTTGATGCGCTCGTTGCACTTCAGGCAGGGGTTGGGGGTGCGGCCCGCGGCGTACTCGGCGACGAAGTCCTCGACCACGTCCTCGGTGAACCGCTCGGCGAAGTCCCACACGTAGAAGGGGATCTTGAGGATGTCGGCGGCGCGGCGGGCGTCGTGAGCGTCCTCGACGGTGCAGCACCCGCGCGAGCCGGTGCGCAGCGTCCCCGGCTTGGCCGAGAGCGCCAGGTGCACGCCGACCACGTCGTGCCCGGCGGCCACCGCCCGCGCGGCGGCCACCGCCGAGTCCACTCCCCCGCTCATCGCGGCCAGCACGCGCACGTTCCTCAGACCTCCGCGGGCTTTCGCCGCATCCCGGCGAGACCCGCCGACCGGGCCCGCTCGACCACCGGCACGATCGCGGCGACCAGCGCGTCGATGTCGGCCTGGGTGGTGGTGTGGCCCAGGGAGAACCGCAGGGACCCGCGGGCCAGGTCGGGGGCCACGCCCATGCCGAGCAGGACGTGGCTGGGCTGGGCGACACCCGCGGTGCAGGCGGACCCGGTCGAGCACTCGATGCCGCGGGCGTCGAGGAGCATCAGGAGGCTGTCGCCCTCGCAGCCGGGGAAGGTGAAGTGGGCGTTGCCGGGCAGGCGGGACGGCCCGCCGTCCATGACCGTCTGGCCGGGGTCGCCGTTGAGGATGGCCAGCGGCAGCACCGCCCTGACCCGGGCGACCAGGTCGTCGCGCAGCTCGGTGAGCTGCTGGGCGCGGGCTGCCCGCCGCGTGGTGGCGGTCTCGATGGCCGCGGCCATGGCCAGGATGGAGGGGACGTCGAGGGTGCCGGAGCGCACGTCGCGCTCCTGGCCGCCGCCGTGCGTCAGGGGGACGCAGGGCACGTCGCGGCCGAGCAGGAGGGCGCCGACGCCGTAGGGGCCGCCGACCTTGTGCCCGGAGACGGACAGCGCGTTGGCCCCGCTCGCGGCGAAGTCGACCGGCAGCGCGCCGACGGCCTGCACGGCGTCGGTGTGGAAGGGGATGCCGAACTCCGCGCACGTCTCGGCCAGCTCGCGGACCGGGTTGACGGTGCCGACCTCGTTGTTGGCCCACATGACGCTGACCAGCGAGGTCCGCTCCGGCGCCTCGGCGATCGCGGCGCGCAGGGTGTCGGCGTGCACGCGGCCGAAGTCGTCCACCTCCAGCTCGACGACCTCCGCGTCGGCGTGCTCGCGCAGCCACAGGGCGGCGTCGAGGACGGCGTGGTGCTCGACGGCGCTGACCAGGACGCGGGTCTTGCGCGGGTCCTTCTGGGCGCGCGCCCAGTGGATGCCCTTGACGGCGAGGTTGTCGCTCTCGGTCCCGCCGGAGGTGAAGACGACCTCCGATGGCCGCGCGCCCAGCGCCGCCGCGATCGACTCCCGCGCCTCCTCCACCGCTCGGCGGGCCCTGCGGCCCGAGGTGTGCAGCGAGGAGGCGTTGCCGAGAGCGGGCAACGCCGCGGTGAGCGCCGTCACCGCCTCCGGCAGCATCGGCGTGGTGGCCGCATGGTCGAGATACGTCATCGCGCCACCAGCGTAACCAGGGCCGTCACGGGCATCGGGCTCAGCACCCTCCTTCCAACACGCCGCCGCCCGCCCTTGTTCCGCCCACCGCCACGCGCCATCGGTCAGTCACGGGTGCGTAAGAACAGGACCGCGCCCGCGGCGGCGACGCCAGCCATGATCAGGTTGATGACGACGATCGCCGCCGTCGGCGCCGCCGGGGAGGCCAGCGCGGCCAGCAGGACACCGCCCGTGCCGACCAGGAGGGCGGAGAACAGCATGT
The DNA here is from genome assembly GCF_053813445.1 of Actinokineospora lacus. Taxonomy (NCBI): domain Bacteria; kingdom Bacillati; phylum Actinomycetota; class Actinomycetes; order Pseudonocardiales; family Pseudonocardiaceae; genus Actinokineospora; species Actinokineospora lacus. The sequence continues at coordinate 520,676 of NZ_JBQERA010000002.1, read as the reverse complement.
CGGAGACCTGCAGGGCGGAGGAGGCGAAGCCGCGTTCGGTCTCCGGGGCGTACCCGAGCGCCAGCACGCTCACCGCGGGGAAGGCCATGCCCATGCCCGCCCCGGCGATGGCCCACCACAGCGACGCGGTCCACGCCAGCGGCCAGTCCGGGGCGATCAGGGCCATGCCCGCCAGGCCGACGGCCAGGAACGTGAAGCCGATCCGGACCAGCGTGGAGCGGTCCAACTCGACCCTGCCCTGCCACCAGGACGCGGTCGACCAGCCCAGGGCGCCGACGGTCAGCGGCAGACCCGCCAGCGCGGGCGAGTAGCCGTGCACGGCGCTCAGGGTCAGCGGCACGAACGCCTCCACCCCGAAGAACGCGCCCGCGAGCAGCCCGCGCGCCAAGACGACCCGCGGTAAGCCGGGACGCCCGCGCAGGGTGCCCCGCGGCAGCAGGACCCGCAGCGCCGGGACGATGGCCGCCACGCCCGCCACCCCGAGCCACAGCGTCGTCCCGGACGGGTGCTGCACCGCCCAGGTCAGCGCCGTAATGCCGAACCCGGCGGCCAGGGCGGCCAGCGGCAGCCCGCGCCGCCCCGGACCGGATGGCTCGACGCGGGGCAGCCCCCGCAGGGTCGGGATCAGCAGCAGCACACCGAGCAGCGCCAGCGGGGCCAGCCCCAGGAACACCCAGCGCCAGCCCACGAACGAGGTCAGCACCCCGGCGATCGTCGGGCCGAGGATGGACGGCACCACCCACGCGGCGGCCAGCAGGCCGAACATGGCGGGCCGGAGCGCCACCGGGTACACCAGCGCGATCAGCACGTAGATCGCCACCGCCTCCGCGCCCAACCCGAGGCCCTGCAGGAAGCGGGCGGCCAGCAGCGTCGGCATGTCCGACGCCGTCCCGGCCACCACCAGCCCCACGAGGAACAGCGCGGGGCCCACCATCAGCACCACCCGCGGCCCCACCCGGTCGCTGACCCGCCCGGCCAGCACGGTCGAGACGACGCTCGCGGCGAGGAAGGCGGTGAACGGCCAGGAGTAGAGGTGCCCGCCCTCCAGGTCGGCCAGCATCCTGGGCATGGCCGTGCTGACGCCCAGGTGCTCGAAGGCGCCAATAGTGATCAACAGCAGGATGCCCACCGTGGTGGCGCGATTCTGCTTGCCCCACAGCGGGTTCGCGGCCGGGGGGCGCAGGGTCGGGGTGCTCACCTGTTCATGGTGCACTCTCCACCCTGGTGGAGGTCCAGCCCAATTTCCGCGCCTGTGGACAACTTCAGGCCGCGGGCACCTCCTGGCGGCGGGCCCGCCGCGGCGCGGGGATGGTGACGCGCAGGCCGAGGGCGGTTTTCATCGCCGATTCGGTCAGCATCGCCAGTGCCGCGCGGTCGTCGGCCCTGCCCGGCGCGATCTCCGCGCACACCCGCAGGTCGACGACCAGGCCCCGCAGCCTGGCCACCCGCAACATCGACTCCAGGATCGTCTCGGTGCCGATGAACGCGGGCGCCGGGGTCTCGCGCCCGTCGGCCAGGTGATAGCGCAGCGCCAGGGGCCGCACCGGCACCCCGGCGTCCAGAGCGGCCTGGAACAGGGCGGGCCGGAACCTGCCCATGCCCTGCCCGCACCAGGTCGTGCCCTCCGGGCACACGTAGACCATCGCGCCGCCGCGCAGCGCCTCGGTCAGCCGCCGCACCGCGTCCGGCAGCGACCGCAGGCGCTCGCGGTCGATGAACACCGTGCCCGCCGCGGCGACCAGCGGCCCGAGCACCGGCCACGACCGGATGTCCTGTTTGGCCAGTGACCGCATGGGCCGCACCGCGCTGACCGCGGCGATGTCCAGCCACGAGATGTGGTTGGTCACCACGAGCACGCCGCGGCTGGACGGGGGGACCGGCTCCGAACAGGTCAGCCGCACCCCGAAAGCGCCCAGCAGCGCCCGGAACACGTGCTTGGCCACCCACTGCCTGCCGTGGCGCCCGATCAGCGGCAGCGCCGGGAGCAGCAGCAGGCTGCACACCAGCACACCCAGCGCCGCCGCCAGCCGCAGGACGGTCAGCCCCCAGCCCACGGTCGGCTCGTCACCCCGGAGGCAGTGCGGCCCGCAGGGCGAGAGCGGCATGTACGGGTGGGACACGGCTACTCCCCGAGGAAGAAACGCAGGTACCGCTGGTCAACGTGCTGGAGGCCCAGCAGCACGAAGAAGTCCGCGACCCCGAAGTCGGCGTCCAGCGCGGGCGGCCCGCACACCCGCGCGCCCAGGCGCAGGTAGCCCTTGAGCAGCGGCGGCAGCACCGCCCGCCCGGCGGACGCGGCGCTCTCCGGGTCCCACGGGGTCAGCGGCCGGACCCGGTACTCCTCGTCCGCGTAGTGCTTGGCGCGCACGGTCTGCCACACGCCCGCGGCGAGCGCGCCGCCGTCGGCCAGCGGGACCGACGCGCAGCCCGCCAGCCACTGGTGCCCGGAGAGCAGCATGTAGCGCGCGATGCCCGCCCACACCAGGCTGACGACCGCGCCCGTGCGGTGGTCGGGGTGCACGCAGGAACGCCCGGTCTCGACGAGTCCCCCGCGCAGTCCCGACAACCGCGCGAGATCGAACTCGGTCTCGGAGTACAACCCGCCCGCCGCGACCGCGCGTTGCGGCGGGAGCATCCGGTAGGTGCCCACGATCTGCCCGGTCGGGTCGTGGCGGACGACGAGGTGGTCACAGTGCTCGTCGAAACGGTCCACGTCCAGCCCGGCGACCGGCGAGTGGAGGTTGGCCCCCATCTCACCTGCGAAGACCTCGTGGCGCAGGCGCTGGGCGGCCTCGACATCGGCGGAGTCGTGGGCCACCAGCAGGGAGTAGTGCGATGCGTCGGTTCCCGGCTTCGGCGTGCTCAGCAGGACCTGGGAATGGGTCATGGCTTAGGTGTACGGCCCGGCACGCGTCCGCCACGCCCCCGTTCCCCTTACCAGTCGGTGGACCTTCCGTGAATTGCCGGTAGGCCGGAATCCGGACCCACGATTCCGCTCCGCCACGACGGCAAAGGGCGGCTCCCGGGAATCCCGGGAGCCGCCCTTGAGTACTGCCCTGAAGTACGGCGCCGATGTACCGCGCTCAGCCCTTGCGCTTGGCGACCTCGTCGGTCAGCTGCGGGGCCACGGTGAACAGGTCGCCCACGACACCGAAGTCGGCGATCTCGAAGATCGGCGCCTCGGCGTCCTTGTTGACCGCCACGATCGTCTTCGACGTCTGCATACCGGCCCGGTGCTGGATCGCGCCGGAGATGCCCAGGGCGATGTAGAGCTGCGGGGAGACCGTCTTGCCGGTCTGCCCGACCTGGAACTGCGCCGGGTAGTAGCCGGAGTCGACCGCCGCGCGGGACGCGCCGACGGCGGCGCCCAGCGTGTCGGCCAGCTTCTCCACGACGTCGAACTTCTCCGCCGAGCCGATGCCGCGGCCGCCGGAGACGACCACCGACGCCTCGGTCAGCTCCGGCCGGTCGCCGCCGATGATCGGCTCGGTGCCCGCGACGCGGGTCGCCTTCGCGGCGTCGACCGCGGGCACGGCGACGGTCTCCTCGGCCGCGGCGCCGTCGGCGGCCACCGCGTCGACGCCACCGGGGCGCACGGTCACGATCGGCGTGCCCTGGGTGGACTTCGACTTCACCGTGAAGGCGCCGCCGAAGATGCCCTGCACGGCGACGATGTCGTCGCCGGAGCGCTCCACCCCGACCGCCTCGATCAGCACGCCGGAGTCGGTGCGCACGGCCAGCCTGCCCGCGATCTCCTTGCCCTCCGCGGTCGCCGGGATCAGCACGGCCGCCGGGGAGGCCGAGCCGACCAGCGCGGCCAGCACGTCCACCTTGGGCGTCACCAGGTACGTGGCGGCGTCCTCGGACTCCGCGACGTAGACCTTGGCCGCGCCGTAGCCCGCCAGGGCTTCCTTCACCTTCGCCGCGGTGCCGGGCGCGCCGACCACGACCGCGGCGGGCTCGCCGAGCTCGCGGGCCGCGGTCAGCAGCTCGAAGGTGACCTTCTTGACCTCGCCGTCCACCTGGTCGACGAGGACGAGGACCTCAGACATGTTCTCGTTCTCCTTTGTGGACGTCAGATGAGCTTCTGGCCGATGAGGTACTCGGCGATCTTCGTGCCGCCGTCACCCTCGTCGGAGACGCGGGTGCCCGCCGCGCGCGGGGGCTTGGGCGTGGCCTCCAGCACCGCGGTGCTGGCGCTGGCCAGGCCGACCGAGCCCGGGTCGATGCCGAGGTCGGCGACGGTCAGGGTGTCGACCGGCTTCTTCTTGGCCGCCATGATGCCCTTGAACGAGGGGTAGCGCGGCTCGTTGATCTTCTCGCCGACGCTGACCACCGCGGGCAGCGTGGCTTCGAGGTGGGCCAGCCCGGCGTCGGTCTCGCGCGTCACCTTGATGCTGGTGCCGTCGATCTCGACCTTGCGCGCGTGGGTGAGCTGCGGGTAGCCCAGCACCTCGGCGAGCATGGCCGGGATGGCGCCGCCGCGGCCGTCGGTGGCCTCGTTGCCCGCGATGACCAGGTCGACGCCCTCGACGCGGCCGATCGCCGCGGCCAGGACCTTTGTGGTCTGCAGCAGGCAGGCGCCGTGCAGGGCCGGGTCGGAGACGTGGATGGCCTTGTCCGCGCCCATCGACAGCGCCTTGCGGATCGCCTCGGTGGCCCGGTCGGGGCCGACGCTGAGCACGGTCACCTCGCCGCCCTGGGCCTCCTTGATCAGCAGCGCCTCCTCGACGGCGCGCTCGTTGATCTCGTCGAGCACCGCGTCGGCGGACTCGCGGTCGAGCGTGTGGTCGCTGTCGGAGAGTTTGCGCTCCGAGTAGGTGTCTGGCACCTGCTTGACCAGGACAACGATGTTTGGCATGGGTCTTCTTCGACCTCCCGGGTACGAGCAGCCGACCAAGTGCGGCGCGACGTGCCGATTGTTGTGCGGTTCGGCAGACCTTGCCACGAGGGTCGGCCGCACGGCACGGTGGCCTTTGCCACGACCGATGTTACTAGCCAGTAGGAGGTCGGCAACCCGGATGCCCGGTGACGGTACTCACCTGGACACTCCGGACACGCCAAAGGCCACCCCGGGGCAGGGGTGGCCTTGAGCGGGCGGTCCCGCCAGGCGCGGCGGCGGGAATCCCGTGGGCGTCACGCCCGCGCGGCTCACGCCGTCGCGGGCAGCCACTTCGCCCGGCCCGGGGTGGTGGGCACCCAGCACCCGCGCGCCCAACTTGCCGCACAGGACTGGTCGATCACCCCGGGAGTGTGGTCATCAGGGAGGTCAAGCAACGCGGCCAGCACATCGGAGGCTCGGCCCGCGCGCTGCCACAGGATCTTGGCGGGGCGGGTGATGTCCGTGGTCTCGCCAGGCAGCCTGGTCGCCTCGACGTCGTCCTCGGCGCGCAGCCGGACGACATCGATGACGTCGTGGTGCACCCGCACCCCGACCACCGCGGTCAGCTCACCGCTGGCGTCGCGGGGGTGCAGGAACTCGAAGCCGCGCCTCACCAGCGCGCGCAGTTGCGACTCCGTGTCCGAATTCACCGCGCGAAGCCCCTGATCACGTCCGCGACGGAACCGGGGAAAACCAGGGCGGGTCCGGTGGGGCACTTGGAATCGCGCACCGCGGTCACCTCGCCGAGCGGGGCCAGTTCGACACAGTTTCCGACGGCGCCGCTGCGGCTGCTCTTGCGCCACTGCGCACCGGTCAGATTCTCGGCCGAGACTCCGTTGCGGACCACGAAGACCACCTTCCCGCTGCTCACTCTTGGTGTGAATGCACGTGCGCTTGGTAGTGACGACGGTAACACGTGCACCCGGTCGGGCAAATGCACGTGCATCCGCACAAGCCAAGAGCACCCGATAGCAGTAATTGAGCAACGGGTTAGCCTGTTTGGGTTAACACAGAGTGATTCTCACAGCTCAGCGCGACGCTTCGACAGCCGCTGCCGCGTGCGGCTGGGCGTCTCCGCGTCGACCGTCAGCCGGTCCACGGCCCGGCTGTACTGCTCGATCTCCTCGCGTCGGTCGAGGTAGATCGCGTTGGTGAGGTGCTCGATGCAGACCAGGTCGGGCAGCTCGGGCTCGGTGAAGCGCAGCATGGTGAACGAGCCCTCGGCGGCGTAGCCGCTCAGGTCGTAGGGCACGACCTGGAGCGTGATGTTGGGCAGCCGGGTGATCTCCAGCAGGTACTCGATCTGCTCGCGCAGCACCTTCTGGCCGCCGATGGGGCGGTGCAGCACGGACTCGTCGACGACCGCCCACAGCTTCGGCGCGTCGGTGCGGTGCAACACCTTCTGCCGGTCCATCCGCAGTTTGACGCGGCGGTCGATGTCCGGCGTGGCCATCTCCGGCCTGCCGTGGCTGACGATCGCCCGGACGTAGTCCTCGGTCTGCATCAGGCCGGGGACGAACTGCAGCTCGTAGGTCTGGATGCGGGAGGCGGACTCCTCGAGGCCGACGAAGTCCTGCAGCCAGTTCGGCATCAGGTCCCCGTAGCGGTACCACCAGCCCGGGTTGTTGGACTCCTTGACCATCTCCAGGTACTCGGCACGCTCGGCCTCGTCGTGCACCTGGTACATCGTCAGCAGGTCGGCGACGTCGCGCTCCTTGAAGCCGACCCGGCCCAGCTCCATCCGGCTGATCTTCGACTCCGAGCCGCGGATGGCGTAGCCCGCCTCGCCGCGGCTGATCTCGCAGGCCTCGCGCAGCCGCCGCAATTGGGCGCCGAGCACGATCCGGCGCGCGGTGGGCCTGCCCACGCTGCCGCCGTCTGTGCGCCGCTCGACCACTTGCCGCTCTCCTCATGGGCCAAACCGAGACCGTGCGCCCCTTGTCCACGACGCCAATGCGAGGATACTCCTTCACTGCACATCGTCCATGATCGACGACGCTCTGTGAGGATTTGCGATGCCGACTCCCGTTTACATAGACACGACCAAAGCGAGCATCGCTCGGGTGTATGACGCCTTCTTAGGGGGAAAAGACAACTACGAGATCGACCGTGAGGTCTTCCGCCGGGTCAAGCAGGTCGCGCCCGAAGCGGCGACACTCGCCTTCGACAACCGGCAGTTCCTGATCCGCGTCGCCCGGTTCGTCGCCTCCCAGACCGGCATCCGCCAGTACCTCGATTGCGGGTCGGGCCTGCCCACCGCGGAGAACACCCACCACGTCGTGCAGCGCCTCGAGCCGGACTCGACGGTCGTCTACGTCGACAACGACCCGGTCGTGCTCGCCCACGGGCGCGCGCTGCTGGAGGAGAACGAGCTCACCCACTTCATCGCCGAGGACATCTTCGAGCCCGAGCGGCTGCTGGAGAACGAGACCCTGCGCGGACACCTGGACTTCAACGAGCCGATCGCGCTGTTCCAGCTGGGAACCATCCACCACTACGACGGCGAGCGCGACCCGGCGGACATCATGCGCGCCTACATCGACGCCCTGCCATCGGGTTCGGTCGTGGCCATCAGCCACTTCTTCGACCCCGAGGACGACGGCGACCTGTCGCGGCTGGCCCGCCGCATGGAGGACGTCTTCGTCCACAGCCCCATGGGATCGGGCCTGTTCCGCACCCGGGACGAGATCGAGGCCATGTTCCCCGGCCTGGAGATGATCGACCCGGGCGTCACCCTGTGCGCCGACTGGTGGCCCGACGGTCCCCGCCTCAAGCCCCTCGACGCGGTGTCGCAGTGCATCGCCGGTGGCATCGGCCGCAAGCCCTAGCCCTGCTGACTGGCACTGGCACCTGATCCTGGCGCTTGGACCTGGCACCTGGCACTGACGTCTGACCCCGGCGCCTGGCACTTAGGCACTGGCGCTCAGCACTGCCGCTTAGCCCCGGCGCTCAGCCCTGGCGCCTGGCCCCGTCCGGCCAGAGCACCGTCACCGGCAGCCCTCGCTCCCGCGCGGCGGCGACCACGTCGGCCGTCCCGCCGTGACCACCGGCGGGCCCGCCGTCCCAGACGGCGATCACGGCCAGCACGGTGCTCAGCACCTGTTCGCTCGCGGCCATGTACGCCTCCTCGCCCGCCTGGGCGTAGGGCAGGACGCGCACGGTGTCGGCCTGGCGGATGAGGGCGTCGAACTCGGCGGCGTTGTCCGGGGAGACCACCCGGTCGCGGTAGTCCGCCGAGGGCAGCACGACCTCGACCCGGCCGCCGAGCCCGAGCACGACCCGCGCGAACACCTGGTCGGCGCCCTGGGCCAGACACGTCACGCCCACCAGGTCCTCGGCGTCGGCGAGCGCGGACTTGATCGCGTCGGCGACCAGGGGTGTGGTGTCGGCGGTCAGGTTGCTGTGCCCGGTGATGCCGATGCGCATGGGGTCCTCATTCGGGGGACGGCGATCCGCGCACGCTACCCGCCCGGGGGCTACTGACCGGTAGCCCCCGGGGCGCATGGGTTACCGTGCCCGCGTGGCCACGGACACGACCCCGCTCCCGCTGACCGGTGAACGCACGGTCCCCGGGATCGCCCAGGAGAACTACTGGTTCAGGCGCCATGAGGTCGCGTATCTCCACCTGGCGCACCACTGCGCCGACGCGGTCGTCCTGGAAGCCGGGTGCGGTGAGGGCTATGGCGCCGACCTGCTCTCCATGACCGCGCGGCAGGTCCTCGCCCTGGACTACGATGCCCACACCGCTGCCCACGTCGCCCGCGCGTACCCCGGGGTCCACACCGTGCGCGGGAACCTGGCCACCCTGCCGCTGCGGGAGCACGCCGTGGACGTGGTGGCGAACCTGCAGGTCATCGAGCACCTGTGGGACCAGGAGGGCTTCCTCGCCGAGTGCCACCGCGTGCTGCGCCCCGGCGGCGCCCTGCTGCTGACCACCCCCAACCGGATCACCTTCTCCCCCGGCCGGGACACGCCGCTGAACCCGTTCCACACCAGGGAGTTGGCCGGGCGCGAACTGGCCGGGCTGCTGGCCGACTCCGGCTTCACCGTGGAGTTCCTCGGCGGCGTCCACCATGGACCCCGGCTGGCCGAACTCGACACCCGCTTCGGCGGATCGCTGATCGACGCGCAGATCGAGCACGCCCTCGCCGACGCGCCGTGGCCCGCCGACCTCCAGGAAGCCGTCGCCTCGGTGACCGCCGAGGACTTCGTCATCACCGACGACGACGTGGACGCCTCCCTCGACCTCGTCGCGGTCGCACGGGCATGAGCGAACCGATCGGCGGGTTCGCCCTCGTCCTGCACAGCCACCTGCCCTGGCTGCCCCACCACGGCACGTGGCCGGTCGGCGAGGAGTGGCTCTACCAGGCGTGGGCACACTCCTACCTGCCGGTTGTCGACCTGCTGCGCCGCTTCGCCGACGAGGGCCGCCGGGACGTGCTGACCCTCGGGGTCACCCCGGTCCTGGCCGCCCAGCTCGACGACCCCTACGCGCTGCGCGCGATGCACGACTGGCTGGGCAACTGGCACCTGCGCGCGCAATACGCCGCGGTCAACTGGCGCGGCGCCGACCACCGGCTCCGCGAGCTGGCCGCCGCCGAGTTCCGCGCGTCCGGCGCGGCGCTGGCCGACTTCGAGCAGAACTGGCGGCACGGCTTCTCCCCCGTGCTGCGCCCGCTGGTCGACAACGGCGTCATCGAGCTGATCGGCGGCCCGGCCACCCACCCCTTCCAGCCGCTGCTCGACCCCCGGGTCCGCGGGTTCGCCCTGCGAGCCGGGCTCGCCGACACCGCCCGCCGGGTCGGCAGGCGGCCCGCGGGCATCTGGGCCCCGGAGTGCGGCTACGCCCCCGGGATGGAGACCGGGTACGCCAAGGCGGGGGTGCGACGGTTCCTTGTGGACGGTCCGGCCCTGCACGGCGACACCGCTTTCGCCCGCCCGGTCGGCGATTCCGGCGTCGTGTGCTTCGGGCGGGACCTGGAGGTCACCTACCGGGTCTGGTCGCCCAAGGCGGGCTACCCCGGGGACGCCGCGTACCGGGACTTCCACACCTACGACCACCCCTCCGGCCTCAAACCCGCCCGCGTGACCGGACGGGGGGTGTCCCCTGAGGACAAGAAGCCCTACGAGCCGCTGCTGGCAGAGGATGCCGTCCGCAGGCACGCACAGGACTTCGTGGACACCATCGTCGCCAGGCTCACTGATCTACGGCGACGGCACGGCAGGCCCGCGTTGGTGGTCGCCGCCTACGACACCGAGTTGTACGGCCACTGGTGGCACGAGGGTCCCGCCTGGCTGGAGGCCGTCCTGCGCGCGCTGCCGGAAGCGGGCGTCGAGGTGACCACCTTGGACAAGGCGCTCGACCACTACGTCGGCACCCCCGTCGAGCTGCCCGCGTCGTCCTGGGGATCGGGCAAGGACTGGCGGGTGTGGGACGGCACCCAGGTCGCCGACATGGTCGAGGCGAACGCCCGCCTCGAAGCCGACCTGCTCGACCTCGCCTGCGCCACCCGCGACCCCGCGCGCGACCAGGCCGCCAGGGAGGCGCTGCTGGCCCTGTCCAGCGACTGGGCGTTCATGGTCACCAAGGACTCCGCCGCCGACTACGCCCGGCGCCGCGCCAAGGCCCACCACGAGCGCTACGCCGAACTGGCGTCGCTGATCCGCGCGGGCGCCCGCGAGCGGGCCGCGACCCGGGCCGCCGAGCTGCGCGCGGAGGACGGGGTCTTCGGCGCGCTCGATGCCCGCGATCTGCTTACCGACGAGTAGGGTGCCCGGATGCGCGTGCTGATGCTGTCGTGGGAGTACCCGCCGGTCGTCATCGGCGGGCTCGGCAGGCACGTGCACGCCATCGCCCGCCACATCGCCGCGCAGGGCCACGAGGTCGTCGTCCTCTGCAGGCACGAGGCGGGCACCGACGCGGCCACCCACCCGACCGAGGACGCGGCGGCCGACGGCGTCCGGGTGGTCAGGGTGGCCGAGGACCCGACGCACCTGGTGTTCGAGAAGGACCTGGTCGCCTGGACGCTGGCCATGGGCCACGCGATGATCCGCGCGGGCCTGCGCCTGCTGGACCGCTGGCGCCCGGACGTCGTGCACGCCCACGACTGGCTGGTCACGCACCCGGCGATCACGCTGTCCGAGCAGGCGGGCGTGCCCCTGGTCGCCACGCTGCACGCGACCGAGGCGGGCAGGCACTCCGGCTGGCTGTCCCAGCCGCTCAACCAGCAGGTCCACTCCGCCGAGTGGTGGCTGGCCAACCGCGCCGACGCCCTGATCACCTGCTCGGCGGCCATGCGCGCCGAGGCCGCCCACCTGTTCGAGGTCGACCCCGAGGGCATCGAGGTCATCCACAACGGCATCGAGCCCCGCAGCTGGCGCGTGCCCGCGACGGTGGTCCGCGCGACCCGCGCCGAGCACGGCGACGCGCCGCTGCTGCTGTTCTTCGGCAGGCTGGAGTGGGAGAAGGGCGTGCACGACCTGATCGCCGCCCTGCCCAAGATCCGCCGCACGCACCCGGGCGCGCGCCTGGTGGTCGCCGGGCGCGGCACGCAGACCCGCAAACTCATCGACCTGGCCCGCAAACTCCGCGTCCGCCGCGCCGTCGACTTCGCGGGCCACCTGAGCGACGAAACCCTCTCCGCCCTCCTCGCCGCCGCCGACGCGGTGGTGCTGCCCAGCCGCTACGAGCCCTTCGGCATCGTCGCCCTGGAAGCCGCCGCCGCAGGCGCGCCACTGGTCGCCTCCACCGCAGGCGGCCTGGGCGAGGTCGTCATCAACGGCCGCACCGGCCTGTCCTTCCCCCCGGGCGACATCGACGCCCTGACCACCGCCATCCGCACCGTCCTGGACGACCCGACAAGCGCCCGCCGCCGCGCCCGCACCGCCAAGTCCCGCCTGTCGGTCGACTTCGACTGGAACCGCATCGCCGCCCAGACCGTCGGGGTGTACGCAGCGGCTCGCGTGGGCGAGCACCCACCGCTGGGCAGGCCGAAGATCGCCTCCGGCAACGCCTTCAACCGCTGACCGGCCGCTCTGACATCTTCCATTTCATATGCCCGACATTTCCAGAAGGTGGGATCGGGCCTCGATCAGGCTGTCGAAAACTGCGACCGCCCCCGCTTCCTCCAGTTCGGTTCGGCTTGTCTTGCCAGTGGAGACGGCGACAACGGCCACCCCCGCCTCTCGCCCTGCGCGGACATCGTTGGCGGTGTCCCCGATGAGAACGGTTCGGTCGTTCGCGAACGGCTCACCGGCTCGTTCTCGGGCTCGTCGCTGGGCGATGTGCACCAACTCGGCCCGGTCGTGCCCGTCCTCGCCGTACGCCCCTGCATCGAGATCGACGAATTGGTCGAGGTCAAAGGCTTCCAGCTTGACTCGCGCGACATCTCGCAGATTCCCGGTCAAGACGCTCTGGTAGATCGCGGGCAGACCGGCAAAATGCGCGAGGGTGTCCTGTGCCCCCGGCAATGCCCGTCCTGTGCCGGTGAGCTCATGGCGGTGTTCGGCGTATGCGCGAACCAGTTCGGCCGTGACGTTCGAGATCGCCTCGTCTGTCGACTCGATGCCGTTCAGCCGCAGCGACTCCGCGGTGATGTCCAACTCAGTCCTGCCCGCGATCTTGGCGAGCCGGCGCAGCTCCTGCCCAGTGGCCTTCTCGAACGCCCCCTTGTAGAGCGCAAACCCAATACCGCGCGTCTCGATCAGGGTGTGGTCGATGTCCCAGAGAATCAGGAGGCGGGCAGAACCATCGGCAACGGACATGGCAGAAGTTTGCCAGTCCGCCGCTCAGCAGCCCGCCCGGCGATCACGGTGGGCTATGTCGTCCCAAGTCAACCCCGGCGTACGATGGCAGCACGGCGTTACGGTTGGAGTACTCAGCGTGTCGGTTGACCAGGGAAACCAAGCTCGCCAACTTGGCGAGCGGCTGCGTCGTATCCGACTTGCCCAGCGCCGCCAACAGACCGTTGTCGCCGGGCTCGCCGGGATCACAACCGACTACCTGTACCAAATCGAGCGTGGACTGAAGCTCCCATCGTTGCCGGTCCTCATCGAGTTGGCCCGCGTACTCGGCCAACCGGTGTCGGCTCTGCTTGGTGAAGGCCCCGCGTCGAGCACCACGGCAGAAGATGCCCGGCCCCGCAGTGCGGCAGACGAGCCGCCCACGACGCTGGCGAAGTTCGATCCGATCCCTGGACCGGGCATGGTGCGACTGGGCGAAGACCTGTACCGGGCGATGACGACCCTGGCAGGCGATACCGCGACGAGGTCTTCGTCAGACCTCGGCGATGAGGTCGAGCGCGCGTGGGACACCTGGCAGCGCCACCCACAGCGGTACAGCGAACTCAGTGCGACCGCCCCAGCACTGGTCACGGGCGTTGAACAACAGCTCCGCGAGCTTCAAAGCGCCGATGCCCACGCAGAACGTCGCGTGGTGGCCGGGCACGCAAGTGACCTCTACGGACTCCTCCGCTCGTTCTGCAAGCGAGTCGGGCGCATCGAGCTGTCGCTCCTCGCCGCTGATCGCGCCATCCGCTCGGCTGAACTCGCGGACGACCCGACCCGCCTGGCGGCAGCACAGTGGAACCTGGCCCATGTCCTACTGGCCGATAACGAGCCGGCAGGGGCCGAAGACGTGGCGATGGCCGGTATGACGGCACTCCAGTCTGGTGCCAGCGCCGAATCAGCCACGGGCGCGGCTTTGCGCGGAGCACTGCTACTTGTTGCCTCGATGGCAGCCGTGCGTCGTGGTGACGCCTGGACGGCCCGCGCCCGCGTCGATGAAGCGAGCCGCCTGGCAAAGCGCACCGGCGAACAGAACGCCTGCTGGACGGCGTTCGGTCCCACCAACGTGGCGATGCACGCGGCCAGCGTCGAGCTGATGGCCGGTCAGGCCAGCGAAGGACTCCATCTCGCGGAGCAGGTCGACCACCGTGCTTCACCGTCGATCGAGCGCAGGGTCGCGTTCCTGCTAGACCAAGCACAGGGCTGGCACCAGAAGCGCGACAACGCCCAGGTGCTCGTGCTGCTCATCGAGGCGGAACAAGAGGCACCTGAAGATCTTCGCTACCGCCCGGCTGCGAAGTCACTCATTGCCAACCTCATACAGAGGGGCCGACGGTCGGTGGCTGAGCAAGCAACATCCCTCGCGGGGCGATTGGACCTCGTTATCTCGTAGGGCTTGCTCGCGCAACCGAGCCAACAGACAACCCGAGCTGACAGTACGGATTCGGCTACTGACCTGCACATACGTTGCTCCCTGGCACCCGGATACCGGGAGCACCCGCGCTGAGACAAGCCCGATGTCTCCTCCATCAGCGTAGGCAGCTCACGGCGTTCGGTATGCCTCCAGACATGGCACCGGAGCCGGGAGACACGAGATGCCACAGCAGCCGATCACGCACGAAGAGGCACCCTGGTCGAGGTCAGCGAGCGTCCATGACGTTGTCGATCACTTCATGCGTTTCGCGTTGCGGGACGGCGCAACTGACCTTGAGCGCTTCACTTACTACGAGGCGTACGTCGCGGCGCTGGAGGCCGCACGCGAGCGCGGTACTGGGCTGGAGTGGTCAGCGTTCGCTGAACGCTGGTACCGGGACCTGCATGATGCCTTGCTGCGGTGCTTGGAGCGATACCGGTTGCGCTGCGAAGAGAACTCTGTCCCGGAGCAGTCCAGGCCAGTGTCTGGACCAGGTGCCGGTCATTCCCGTGCGTGAACGGGCCCGGATGGTGCTGCACCCGGGCGAGGCGCGGCGGTTGTTGCGATTTGAGCTGGAACGGTTGGTTGCCGAGACAAAAGTGACTCACGCGACGGTGGCGTCGTGGCTGGGGGTGTCCAGGGCATCGGTGACCCAAGCGCTGAACGGCAAGAACCTGTTGAGCCGGCCAGCCATTGAGGTGGTGTGCAATCACTTGGGCCGCGTGGAGTTGTTCCCGCGTTTGGCGTCTCTGCTCGCTACGGCACGCGGTCGTGGAACAGCACCAGGTGGGAAGGATGGACGTGCCTCGCGTGACACTGACCTAGTGGTGGGGTTGGAAGCCTTTGCCGAGCAGGTCACGGTTTTTGACCCGTGGCAGGTGCCGCCGCACTTACAGATCCAGTCCTACGCCGATGCCTTGACCTCGCCGGATAACACCGCTCAACACGAGACGCGGGAGCGGCGGCAGTCTGCCCTGATGGAGAGCGATGATCCGTTGGGGTTTCTGTGGGTGACCACCGAGCATGTCTTGCACCGCAGGGTCGGCTCCGCACTCGTGATGCGTGACCAGCTCGCCTACCTGGTGGAGATGGGCGGGCGGGACAACGTCTGCATCCGGGTCATTCCCACGACCGCTGATGCGCTCGTTGATGCCGGGGGCAGTTTCCAGCTCATCTGGGGTGCGCCGCCGGTGGTGGTGGAGCACAGCCGGTTGGCCGTGCAGCACAGCCATGACGCCGAGACGGTCGCCTGCTTCGCCCATCTGCTCGACAGCGTGCAGCGGCAGGCGCTGGAGTCGGACGCGTCGCTGGCCCTGATCGCGGGACTGCTGCCGTGACCAGGACGGCTCTCGGACTGCTGGCCATGGGGCTTGCGGGTCAGGGGGAGTCGAGGGTTTCGCGGAGGGCTCGGTCGGCTTTGCGGCCCATGTCGGCGATGGCGGCGCGGTGGGTGGTGGCCGCTTCGTAGGCTTCGCGGCGGTCGCGGACGACGCGGGCGGGGATGCCTGCGGCTACGGCGTAGTCGGGGACTTCGCCGCGGACGACGGCGTGGGCGCCCAGGACGCAGCCGCGGCCGATGCGGGTGCCCTTGGTGACGGTCACCTTCGTGCAGATCCAGGTGTCCGGGCCGATGCGGACCGGGGACTTGGCGATGCCCTGGTCCTTGATCGGCTGGTGGATGTCGTCGGTGACGTGGTCGAAGTCGCAGATGTAGACCCAGTCGGCGACCAGGGCGGCGGCGCCGAGCTCGATGTCGAGGTAGCAGTTGACGACGTTCTGCCTGCCGAAGACCACCTTGTCGCCGATGCGCAGCGAGCCCTCGTGGCAGCGGATGGCGTTGCCGTCGCCGATGTGCACCCAGCGGCCGATCTCCAGGCGGCCGTAGCCGGGGCGGGCGTGGACCTCGACGTCCTTGCCGAGGAAGACCATGCCGCGCAGCACGATGTGCGGGTTGAGCAGGCGGAACTTCAGCAGCCGCCAGTAGCGGACCAGATACCACGGGGTGAAGGCGCGGTGGCGCAGCACCCAGCGCAGCGAGGCCATGGTGAGGAAGCGGGCCTGCGCGGGGTCGCGGCGCTGCCGCAGCCGCGAGATGACCGGCGATCCCCACATGGACGTCATGCGGGAAAAGGTAACCCAGGAGCCGGCACAGTGAGGACATGCCCCGACTCATCATCGACACCGACCCGGGCGTCGACGACGCGTTCGCACTCGCCTTGGCCGCGCGGTCGCCGGAGGTCGAGCTGACCGCCGTGACCACGGTGTTCGGCAACGTCGGCCTGGAGAGGACCACGACCAACGCGCTGGGCCTGCTCGCCCTCGCCGGGCGCCCGGACGTGCCGGTCGCGGCCGGGGCGGCCCGGCCGCTGGTGTTCCCCGCCCCGCACGAGGCCGAGTACGCCCACGGCCGCGACGGGCTCTCCGGCCAGGCACACCGGCTGCCGTCCCCCGACCGCGCGGTCGAGCCGGAGGGCGCGGTCGCCCTGCTCGCGCGCATCCTCGCGGAATCACCCGAACCGGTGACCCTCGCGCCGATCGGGCCGCTGACCAACATCGCGCTGCTGTTCGCGGCGTTCCCGTCGCTGCGGTCGAAGGTGGACCGGCTGGTGGTGATGGGCGGCGGGCTCGGCGGCGGCAACTCGACAGCGGCGGCGGAGTTCAACATCTGGGCGGACCCGGAGGCGGCGTACCGGGTGCTGGTGGAGGAGGACGTGCCGACCGTCCTCGTCCCGATCGACCTGACCTACCGCTGCGCGGTGGACGGCGGCTGGCTCGGCGACCTGCGCGACTCGGGCCCGCTGGGCGAGGTCCTGGAGTCCTTCACCCCGTCCTACCGCGCCCACTACACCGAACTGCTCGGCTACGACTGCACCGTCCTGCACGACGCGGTCGCCATCGCCGAGGCGGTGAAGCCCGGCCTGCTGACCACCGAACGCCTCCCGGTCACCGTGCAGACCACCGGCCCGGCCCGGGGCGCGGTCATCGCCGACCGCCGCCTCGGCGTCCCCCCGACCCCCGGCTTCCGCACCATCGACGTCGCCGTCGACACCGACCTCGACGGCCTGCGCGCGTTCATCCTGGACCGGGTGCGATCCGCCTGACCAAACCGTTCCATCCGCTCACAGTTGGCGCACACGAGCAGTGTGTGCGCCCTTCACGCTGTCCCACTGTGCAGACACCCTGCACGGCCTCGTAACCAGCGCGTTCGGCTCGGCCGATCGGTTGACCGATGCGGGTTCAGCCTCGGAAGCGTTGCGGTTTCAGCGATCCTGCTCATGGTAGTGATCACCCCCGGGGGACATCACGCGAGGAGGAGATCAATGGGGGTAGGGGGAGAGCCTGGCTCGTGCCATAGGAAGTGGTTGGTGGGCGCGAATCCGTGCCGCGCCCACCCAACCATCCGACCTGTGAACGTGTCACTTGTTGAACGATCGAACGATTGAACGACATCGTGGTAGCGGTCGTTGGATTGTTCAACGATACGACATCAGGTGCGCTCGGCTTGGCAGATGATCGCGGTGGGGGTGCGGCCGATGCGGGTGAGGATCACCGAGGCTTCGGCGTGGCCGCGGGGTTTGAGGCGGGGGCGCAGGGTGTTGGGGTCGATGTCCAGGCCGCGGACCAGGATCTCCAGGCGGCCGACGGACAGGCGGGACAGGGTGGAGCGGAGGGTCTTTTCCGTGTACTTCCCGTGTTCCAGGACGCGGAAGGCGCGGATGCCGGGGGGTGGGACGGGGCCGGTCAGGTAGGCGATGCGGTCGTCCAGTTGGGACAGTCCGTGCCGGGCGGCGTAGTGGCGGACCAGGCCCGCCCGGACGACCGCGCCGTCCGGGTCGACGATCCACTCGTCGACGGGGGTGACCAGGCAGGTGTCGTCGTCGGCGTCGGTGACCGTCCACTCGGCACCGTCGGAGCGCAGGACGGTGGCGCGCCTGCGAGCCGTCGCCAGGGTTCCGGTCCACAGGCACGCCTCGCGGACCGCGCCATCGAGGGAGACCAGCTCCACCTCATCGGCCCACGGGACGTCCGCGGGGTCGACACCAGGGGCGCACTTCACCGCCAGGTCCCGACCCGGGTACGCCGACACCAGGGCGTCCAGCGGCGGGGCGAAGTCGGCAGGACGCCAGCGGCGGCGGCCGGAGGCGTCGCGGCGGGCCGGGTCGGCCAGCACCGCCGCGGACCGGGTGACCGGGCGCAGCGCGTCCGCCCGGACCACGGCGGCGCCCGGCACGTTCCCCCGGGCCATCGCCAGCCGCACACCGTCCACATCGGACCCAACCGCCCGAGCCGCCACCTCGGTGACCGCCGCCAGGTCCACCCCCACCGAGCAGGTCACGTCGTGCACGTCGCGCCCCGCCAGCCGCCGGGCCCGCGCCACCGCCACCGGCCACGGCGTCGCCTGCTGCACGGCGTCCGCGGTGAACAGCCACGCGCCGGGGGCGGGCACCTTCGCCGATGCCTTGCGCCGCAACAGAACCGTCTCCACCAGCGCCGCGGCGCGGGAGCCAGCCAGCGCCCGCGCGGCCGTCACGTCCGCCAGGTGCGATGCCGGGGTCAGCGCGAGCGCGGCGATCTCCGCGAGGGCCGCGATCCCGGCGGGCGAGCGCAGGAACGCCACGTCGCCGACGGTGAAGGGGTAGCCCAACTCAGCCCGGCTTACGCCCGGTGACGAGCACGTTGTAGAACAGCTCGCGCGGCAGGACGTGGCGCAGCAGGCGCTCGTCGACCCACGTCAGCCGCTGCCAGGCGCGGTAGGCGAACATCGCCCAGCGGAAGCCCAGCTTCTCCCTCGGCACCGCGGCCTCGAACGTGCGCACCGGCCACCCGAACAGCGCCGCGGCGAACTCCTCGGTCACCGCCCGCACCTCGACCAGGCCCGCCGAGCGGCACACCGACTCCAGGTCGGTCGGGTCGAAGGTGTGCAGGTCGACCACGGCTTCCAGGGCCGCGGCGCGCGAGGACTCGTCCAGCTCCTCCTGCGGCTTGCGCCACGCCCGCAGCGGTCCGAGCCGGGTCAGGTTGGTGGTCAGCCACCAGGTCGCCTGCCCGAGCCTGCGCGCGTACTTGTCGCCGATGCGCGTGGGCTCGCCCGCGAAGACGAACCGGCCGCCCGGCTTGAGCACCCGGCGGACCTCGCGCATCGCGGCGGCCACGTCCGGGATGTGGTGCAGGACGGCGTGCCCGATCACCAGGTCGAACGACTCGTCCGGGTACGGGACGCCCTCGGCGTCGGCGACCCGGCCCTCGACGTCGAGCCCGAGGCCGCGCGCGTTGCGCAGCGCCACCTCGACCATGCCCGGCGACAGGTCGGTCACGTGGCCCTTCGTGATCACCCCGCCCTGCATCAAGTTGAGCAGGAAGAACCCGGTGCCGCTGCCCAGCTCCATCGCGTTCTCGTAAGGCCAGCCCGCCTCGCCCGCGACGGCCTTGAACCGAGACACCGCGTACTCCACGCAGCGCTCGTCGTAGGAGATCGACCACTTCTCGTCGTAGGTGCCCGCCTCCCAGTCGTGGTAGAGGACGTTGGCGAGCTTGGGGTCGCCCCAGGCCGCCTCGATCTCCTCGGCGGTGGCGTGCGGGTTGGGCGCGGGGTCAGCGGCCACGGAACTCCGCCTTCCCCGGGCCGTTCTCGATGAACGACTCCATGCCCACCTTCTGGTCCTCGGTCGCCCACAGCGCGGCGAACAGGTGCGTCTCCAGGCGCAGGCCGCTGTCGAGGTCGTTGTCCAGGCCGCCGTCGATGGCCGCCTTGGCCGCGGCCAGCGCCAGCGCGGGGCCGCTGGTGAACTGCGACGCCCAGCGCCGCGCCGCCTCGTAGACGTCGTCCGGGGCCACGACCTCGTCCACCATGCCGATCGACAGCGCCTCGTCGGCCTTGACGAAACGGCCGGTGTAGACCAGGTCCTTGGCCTTCGACGGGCCGATCAGCCGGGCGAGGCGCTGGGTGCCGCCCGCGCCGGGGATGATCCCGAGCAGCATCTCCGGCTGCCCGAGCTTGGCGTTGTCACCGGCGACGCGCCGGTCGCAGCACAGGGCCAGCTCGTAGCCGCCGCCCAGGGCGTAGCCGGTGATGGCCGCGACGGTCGGCTTGGGCAGCTCGGCCAGCACGCGCAGGGACCCGCTCAGCTCCGGCCCGTACGCCACGATGTCGGAGTACGACATCGTCGCGAACTCCTTGACGTCGGCGCCCGCGGCGAAGACCTTCGGCCCACCGTAGACGATCACGGCCCGGACCTCGGGGTTCTCCCGCGCTTGCACCGCCGCAGCGCGCAGCTCGGCCTGCAGCTGCCGGTCGATCACGTTCATCGGCGGCCGCTCCAGCCGGATGGTGCCGATGCCGTCCGCGACTTCCAGCCGCACGAACTCACCCACGGCGCTGTCCTCCCTGCTCGGTTGCTCCGCGAAGGCTACCTGCCAGTAGCCGCCTACCGCCTGCGGGCGAAGAACCGGTCGTCCGCCCGGGTCAGCTCCAACTGCTGACCGAAGGCGGCGGACAGGCTCTCGCTGGTCAGGACGTCGTCGATCAGCCCCTGGGCGACCGCCCCGCCGCCGGAGAGCAGCATCAGGTGGGTGAACCCCGGGGGGATCTCCTCGACGTGGTGGGTGACCAGGATCGACGTCGGCGCGTCCGGGTCGGCGGCCAGGTCGGCCAGCCGGGCCACCAGGTCCTCGCGCCCGCCGAGGTCCAGGCCCGCGGCGGGCTCGTCGAGCAGCAGCAGCTCCGGGTCGGTCATCAGCGCGCGGGCGATCAGCGCGCGCTTGCGCTCGCCCTCGGACAGCGTGCCGAACGTGCGCCCGGCCAGGTGCGCGATGCCCAGGGCCTTGAGCAGCTCCTCCGCCCGGCCGGTGTCGAGCCGGTCGTACTCCTCGCGCCAGCGGCCCAGCACCGCGTACCCGGCGCTGACCACGACGTCGAGCACCCGCTCCTCGGCGGGCACCCGCCCGGCCAGCGCGGCCGAGCAGAAGCCCAGCCGGGTCCGCAGCTCGAAGACGTCGACCTTGCCCAGCTGCTCGCCGAGGACCTTCACGGTGCCGGTCGTGGGGTGCAGCTCGGCGCCCGCCAGGCGCAGCAGGGTGGTCTTGCCCGCGCCGTTCGCGCCGAGCACCACCCACCGCTCGTCCACCTCGACCTGCCAGTCCACGCCCGCCAGCAGGTGGGTGCTCCCGCGGCGGACACCCACGTCGGCCATGTGCACCACGAGGTCGTCGGTACCGGTGTCAGGATCAGTCTGCGCGGTCACGGGGGCCATTCTCGCCTGCCGCCGACCGGCAGCCGCCACCGGCACTGGATGGATCACATCGCGGTGGGTCGATCAAGTCGGTCCGGTGGGCCAGGATGGGGGTGTGGCTTATTCGGACTCGCGCCTGCTGCCAGGACACCCGTTCCCGCTCGGGGCCCACCCCGAGGCGGGGGGCGTGCGCTTCTCGGTGTACTCCTCCGTCGCCGACGCGGTGGAGGTGTGCCTCATCGGCGAGGGCGAGGACGGGCCGGTCGAGCACCGCGTCGAGCTGACCGAGCGCACGTTCGGGATCTGGCACGGCGTCATCGCGGGCATCACCCCGGGCCAGCGCTACGGCTACCGCGTGCACGGGCCCTACGAGCCCGCGCGCGGGCTGCGCTGCAACCCGGCGAAGATCCTGGTCGACCCCTACGCGCGGCGCATCGCCGGGACGGTCCGGGACCTGGGCGTCACCCGCGGCTACCGGGGCGAGGCGATGACCGGGTCGCGCTCGCGGATGGACTCGCTGGGGTCGGTGCCGCTGTCGGTGGTCACCTCGCCGGGCGGGTCGGACATCGGGCGGCTGCCGGACGTGCCGTTCGAGGAGACGGTGATCTACGAGCTGCACGTGCGCGGCTTCACCAAGCTGCACCCGGACGTGCCGAAGAACCTGCGCGGGACGTACCTGGGGCTGGCGCACCCGGCGGTGGTGGAGTACCTGCAGCGGCTCGGGGTGACGGCGGTGGAGCTGCTGCCGGTGCACGCCCACTCCGACGAGCCGCTGCTGCTGCGCTCGGGGCGGCACAACTACTGGGGCTACTCGACGCTGGGCTTCCTGGCCCCGCACGCCGGGTACGCCAGCAGGCCGGGCCACGAGGTCGAGGAGTTCCGCACGATGGTGGCCGCCCTGCACGCGGCGGGCATCGAGGTGATCCTCGACGTGGTCTTCAACCACACCAGCGAGGGCGGGGTGGCGGGCCCGACCCTGTCCTACCGGGGGCTGGACGCGCCCGCGTACTACCTGCTCGACGACCAGGGCCGCGACATCGACCTGACCGGCTGCGGCAACACCCTGGACCCGGGCTCGCCGACGGTCGTGCGCCTCGTGCTGGACTCGCTGCGGTACTTCGCGGGGGAGCTGGGCGTCGACGGGTTCCGCCTGGACCTGGCCTCCGCGCTGGGCAGGCCGCGCGGCGGGCCCTTCGACCCGAACGCCGCGCTGCTGACCGCGATCACCACCGATCCCCTGCTGTCGCGGCGCAAGCTGATCGCCGAGCCGTGGGACGCCACCGGCGAGGGCTACCGGGTCGGCGGGTTCGGGGTGCAGTGGGCGGAGTGGAACGGGCGCTTCCGCGACGGCGTGCGCGACTTCTGGCGCGGCGCGACCGGGGTGCGCGACCTCGGGTACCGGCTCTCGGGGTCTTCTGACCTGTACGGGATGAGCGGGCGCAGGCCGTGGACGTCGGTCAACTTCGTCACCGCGCACGACGGGTTCACCGTGCGGGACCTGGTCTCCTACGACCACAAGCACAACCACGAGAACGGCGAGCACAACGCCGACGGCACCAACGACAACCGCTCCTGGAACTGCGGCGCCGAGGGCGAGACGCAGGACCCCGCGGTGCTGGCCCTGCGCGACCGCCAGGCCAGGAACCTGCTGGGCACGCTGCTGCTGTCCACCGGCACCCCGATGCTGGTCGCCGGGGACGAGCGCTGGCGCACCCAGCACGGCAACAACAACCCGTACTGCCTGGACAACCAGACCTCGTGGGTGGACTGGAGCCACGGCGAGCGCCCGGAGGCCATGCTGGCGTTCACCCGGCGGCTGACGGCCCTGCGCGCCCAGTCCCCCGCCCTGCGCCAGCCGGAGTTCTTCGACGGCCGCCCGACCCGCTCCGGCGAGCCCGACCTGATCTGGTTCCGCCCCGACGGCACCCCCATGACCGACGAGGACTGGTTCGACGAGGGCAGGCGCACCCTGGGCATGTGGATCGACGGCTCGGAGTGCCTCTCCCGCGACCGCGAGGGGGAGCTGGTCGCCGACGACTCCTGGCTGCTGCTGCTCCACGCGGGCCCGGAGACGGCGAGGTTCACCCTCCCCGCCGAGCGCTACGCCCACCGCTTCGTCCCGGAACTGGACAGCACCACCCCGACCGGCGCGCCCAAGCACACCACGCCCCACGCGCCGGGCACGGTCCTGCGCCTGCCCCCGCACACGCTGCACCTGCTCCGCGCCCCCCGCGCGGTCTAACCCGGGCCCAGGCCGTGTTAGACCCGGGCCGCCTTGGCAGCGGCGACGAAGGCCCGGATCAGCGCCGGGTCCTTGACGCCGCGGCTGGACTCCACGCCGCTGGAGACGTCCACGCCCCAGGGGCGGGCCTCGGCGATGGCGGTGGCGACGTTGTCCGGGGTGAGGCCGCCCGCGAGCAGCCAGTCGCCCGAGGGCGGGCGGAGGTCGGCGAGGTCCCAGCGCTCGCCGGAGCCAGCGACCGGGGAGTCCAGCAGGAGCATGTCCTCGCCGTAGGCGCCGACGGCGACGTCGGTGTCCGGGGTCAGCGCGGTGGCGCGGATCAGGCGCAGGCCCGCGAAGCGGGTGAACGCCTCCCGCGGGTACTCCCCGTGCAGCTGCACGGCCCGTACGCCCGACTCGGCGGCCAGCTCCACCGCGGCCGAGGGCTCGACGTCCTTGAAGACCCCGACGGTCAGCACCTCGTCGGGGATCTCCTCGGCCAGCGCCCTGGCGAGCGCCGCCTCGATCCGGCGCGGGCTCTCGGCGAAGACGAAGCCGATCGCGTCGGCCCCGGACCCCACCGCCGCGGCGACGTCGTTCGCGGTCCGCAGCCCGCACACCTTGACGAACACGCCGCCAACCCTACGGCTCACCCGGAGAAGGCGCGGGCACAGCCCGCGTCCCCCTCGAAGTACCCGATCCGGAACGCCTCCACCCGGGCGAAGCCCGACGGGACCTGCCTGCCGTTGACGTCGGCGGCGATCAGGCTGGTGTCCTGCAGCAGCTCGGCCACGGCCTCGTCGAGGTCGCCGATCGCCAGGTGCAGCTGCTCGTCGCCGTCGCCCGGGATCTTGTCGACGGTGAACGCCGCCCACGCCCCGGTCAGGCACGCCGTGCGCAGGCCCGCGATCGCGCCCTCCAGCGGCGCCCCGACGCCCTTCTGCACCGCCAGCGAGTACCGGGAGGCGATCTCGGCGAACGCGGCGAAGTCGCCGATGCCGTTGCCGTCCACCCCCGGCTCCTGCCCGCGCTTGGGCGGGGTCGCGATCTTCTCCAGCGCGGACATGTCCACCGCCACCGTGTTGTCCTCCGCGCAGTAGCTCACCGGCGGGGTCCCGCCGCCGCCACCGCACTCGGCGCCGTCCTGCCTGATCTCGGGCAGCGGCACCTCGGTGCCCTCGAACGCGCTGGCCAGGCTCTCCTTCAACAGCTCGAGGATGCGCTTGTCACCGATGTCGACCTGCCCGCCGACACCCTCGTCGCTGACCACCCGCTCCTGCTCGGCGATGCGGCCCTCGATCTCGGCGACGTCCATCCGCGCGCAGCGCTTCGGGCCCTCGGCGAACCCGGCCTGGAAGGCGAACACCCGGTCGAAGGCCAGCCCGTGCGCGCCCTTCTCCTTGGCCGAGAGGCCCGCTGGGTCGCGGATGAAGAACATCGTGGCGAGCGCCTGGTTGAGGCCGCTGCCGGTGTTGATCGTGAAGTGCTTGGCCTTGTCCTCGGCGAGGTAGCGGAAGAAGCCGCCCGCGTAGCAGTCGGCCTGCTGCTCCTTGACGATCGTCGGCGTCGCCTGGTTGATGTTGGACTTCTCCCCCAGCCGGAACTGCACGGCGTGGCCCATCTCGTGGGCCAGGACCGCGACCACCGACATCGGGCCGAACTGCTTGTCCAGCATCGGCAGCAACTTGCCCCGGTCCCAGGCGACGCTGTCGTCCGCGCCGCAGTAGAAGGCGTTGACCAGGCCCGCGGTGCTCGTGCCGCACAGGGTGATCGCCTTGCCGCCGGAGTCGTAGGAGGCCAGGCGGGCCACCGGCTCGAACTTCTGCCCGCCGAAGTCGGCGGGCATGCGCTCGGTCCAGTAGTCGTAGATGTCGGACAGGGCGTTGACGGCCAGGCGGTCCATCTCGCCGTTGTCGGCGTTCTCCACCGCCAGGTCCGCGTCGGCCACGCCCTCGCGCGGGCCGGTGGGGGCGTTGTTGTCGATCGGCAGGCCCGCGGCCGTGCCGACGTCGATCGCGCCCGCCGCCCTCGGCTCGCCGGGGATGCCGCGACCGCAGCCGCCGATCACCGCGATCGCCAGCGCGACCGCCACCGCGACCCTGTACCCGCTCACCGTCATCCCCGCACCCCGATGCCGCATCGACCGATGTGCGAGCACCCTACTTGCCCGACCCGCGCCGGGTGTGGAGATCAGCAGCCCTGCGCGCCCTCGGTGAACCCGTGGCGGAAAACCGTCACCCGGTCGAACGCGGACCCGATCGCCTCGCCCTCGACGTCGCGGGACACGTAGTCGTAGTGGAGCAGCACCTGCACGGCCTCGTCCATGTCCCCGGCCGAGAGGAACCGCAGCTCCTGCTCGAACAGCGACCCGGTGAACGCCCCGGTCAGGCACACCGCGCCGCGCTGGGCCTCGGGTCCGGCGACCGGCTTCCCGGTGGCGGCCAGCGCGGCCAGGGCGTAGCGGCTCGCCAGGATCGTGCCGGTGGCGTAGTCGCCGATCTTGTCGTGGATGCCGGGCAGCTCGCGGGCCACGTCCAGCTCCACGACCCCGCCGTCGGGGCAGAAGGCCGCGGGCCCCTGCGCCTGCGGGGTGCAGCTGGGCTGCTCCTGGGTCTGGCGCACCTGCGGCTCCCGCCACCGGTCCCCGGCGACCGTGGCGAAGTAGGTGTTGAGCCCCGGGGTGATCGATTCCACGATCTGCTCGAAGTCCAGGTTGCCCCCGCGCGCGGCGTCGCCCGCGTCGATGAACCCGGAGAGGGTGAAGACGCGGTTGTCGACCGTCATCTCCGAGCACAGCTTCGCCCCGGACTCGTACCCGTCGAGGAACGCCGAGACCCGGTCGAAGGCGTCCCCGTGCGCCCCCCGGTCGTCGGCCTCGGTGCCGACCGGGTCGCGGAAGCTGATCATCGCCTCCAGCGCGGAGTCGAGCTGGTCGCGGCTGAACTCCAGCCGCTCGGCCTCCCCGTCGACCACCCACCGGATGAACCCGCCCGCGTAGCAGTCGGCCATCGCCTCGATGAGGATGGTCGGGAACTTCTCCGGGTCGGCCCGCCGCTCCGTGAGCCCGGCCCCGGTGCGGTTCTGCACGGCGTGGCCCATCTCGTGGGCCAGCACCAGCATCACCGCCGCCTCCCCGAACCGGTCCTTGAGCACCGGCAGCAGCGCCGCCCGGTCCCAGGCGATGACGTCGGCCGTCGGGCAGTAGAAGGCGTTGCCCTCGACATCCATGGGCGAGTCGGTGCACGGCGGCTCGGGCGCGGTCGCGTCGGCGGAGTCCACCGAGTAGTAGCCGCCGTTGAGGTCGGTGAACTCCTTGCCGAAGGTCTCGGGGAACCGCATCCCCCAGTACTCCCGCAGGTCCTCGACGACGGTGGCGGCGAGCCGGTCGATCTCCCCGCCGTCGGTGTTCTGCACGAAGGCCTCCGGATCGACCCCGCCGGGCTCCGCCCGCGAGATCACCCGCCCCTGCGACACCGGCTCCCCCGGCACCGCGGTGGTACACGCCACGACCGTCCCGGCCAGCAGCACAGCCACCACCAGCCGGACCGGACCGGCCCTCCGCACACGCCCTCGCACGTCCCCAGTGTGCCTGATGAACCTGGACGGGACCGGAGGGTTGGCGGAGTCCGCGCGGGACGGGCCGCCTACTCGCCGTCGAGCACCAGCCAGACGACGCCGCTCGGGGGGACGGTGACCAAGGCCGACGCGGGGCGGCCGTGCCATGGGGTGTTGTCGGCGGTGACCGCGCCCAGGTTGCCGACGCCTGAGCCGCCGTAGGTCGGGGAGTCGGTGTTCAGGACTTCCCGCCACCGGCCCGCCACCGGCAGGCCGACCCGGTAGTCGTAATACGGAATTCCGGCGAAGTTCGCCACGCACGCCAACAGGGAATCGCCACCGGAGCGCAGGAACGTCACCACGTTGTTTCCCCAGTCATTGGCGTCGATCCAGGAGAAACCCTCCGGGTCGACGTCCTTGGCGAACAGCGCGGGGGTCTCGCGGTACACCGCGTTCAGGTCCCGGACCAGTTTCTGCACGCCGCCGTGGAGTTCCTCCTCGGCCAGCGGCCAATCCAGCGACTTGCTCTCCGACCACTCCCCGACCTGGCCGAACTCCCCGCCCATGAACAGCAGTTGCTTGCCGGGGTGGGCCCACATATAGGCCAGCAGCGTCCGCAGTCCGGCCGCCTTGTTCCATTCGTCGCCCGGCATCCGGGACCACAGGGAGCCCTTGCCGTGGACGACCTCGTCGTGGGACAGCGGCAGCAGGTAATTCTCGCTCCACGCGTACATCAGCGAGAACGTCAGTTCATTGTGGTGATAGGCCCGGTGCACGGGGGCGTGACCCACGTACCGCAGGGTGTCGTGCATCCAGCCCATGTTCCACTTGAACCCGAACCCCAGACCGCCGAGGTGGGTCGGGCGGGTCACCCCGGGCCAGGCCGTCGACTCCTCGGCGATCATCATGATGCCGGGGTGGTGCTTGTAGACGGTCGCGTTCAGCTCCTGCAGGAAGCGGACCGCGTCCAGGTTCTCGCGGCCGCCGTGGATGTTGGGCAGCCACTCGCCCTCGTTGCGGGAGTAGTCCAGGTACAGCATCGAGGCCACGGCGTCGACGCGGAGGCCGTCGATGTGGTACTCGGAGAACCAGAACAGGGCGTTGGCGACGAGGAAGTTGCGCACCTCGGTCCGCCCGAAGTCGAACACCAGCGTGCCCCAGTCCGGGTGCTCGCCCCGGCGCGGGTCGCCGTGCTCGTACAGGGGGGTGCCGTCGAAGCGGGCCAGGGCCCAGCTGTCGCGGGGGAAGTGGGCGGGGACCCAGTCCACCAGGACGCCGATGCCGCGCTGGTGCAGCACGTCGACGAAGTGGCGGAAGTCATCCGGTGAGCCGAAGCGCGAGGTCGGGGCGTAGTACGAGGTGACCTGGTAGCCCCAGGACCCGCCGAAGGGGTGCTCGGCGATGGGCAGCAGCTCCACGTGGGTGAAGTTGTGCTCCTCGACGTAGGCGGCCAGCTGGTCAGCCAGCTCCCGGTAGTTCAGCCCCGGTCGCCACGAGCCCAGGTGCACCTCGTAGACGCTGACCGGGGCGGCGCTCCAGTCGGTGGCCTCGCGCTTGGCCACCCACTCCGCGTCGTTCCACACGTGCTCCGATGTGGACACCACCGACGCGGTCGCGGGCGGGTGCTCGGTGGCGAAGGCCATCGGGTCGGCCTTCTCGTGCCAGGAGCCGTCGGCGGCGTGGATGCGGAACTTGTACCGGCTGCCGGGCGTCACCCCGGGCACGAACAGCTCCCACACCCCGGAGGACCCCAGCGAGCGCATGGGGTACCCGCGGCCGTCCCAGCCGTCGAAGTCCCCGCACACCCGCACGCCGCGGGCGGTGGGCGCCCAGACCGCGAACGAGGTGCCCTCGACCCGGCCCGACGCGGTGTCGTAGGCCCGCACGTGCGCGCCGAGGACGTCCCACAGGCGCTCGTGCCTGCCCTCGCCGAACAGGTGCAGGTCCAGCTCGCCCAGGGTCGGCAGCCAGCGGTACGGGTCCTCGACCAGCACCACGTCACCGGTGCCGTAGTCGGCCTCGAAGACGTACTCGGTGGGCACCTCCGAGATCACGACCTCGAAGAGGCCGTCGGCGATCTCGGTCATGTCGTGACGACTTCGCCCGACCAGCACCGCCACCGACTTGGCGTGCGGGCGCAGCGCGCGGACGGCGGCCCGGCCGGGCTGCGCGGGCAGCGACTGGACCCCCAGCAGCGAGTGCGGGTCGTGGTGGGCGCCGGCGAGCAGCCGGGCGAAGTCGTCAGACAAGAGGTGTCACCCTTGGGAGATATAGGAAGTCAACTGGTCTCGGTCGCTCTCCAACTGGCTGATGCGGCTCTTGACCACATCGCCGATGCTGACGATGCCGACCAGCTCGCCGTCGGAGAGCACCGGCGTGTGCCGGATGCGGCGTTCGGTCATCGCACTCGCCAGCGCATCAATGGTGTCCCCCGGCTCGCAGGTGTACACGTCGGCGGTCATGATCTCGGCGACGGAGACGTCGAGCAGCCCGCCCCCGCGTTCGGCCAGCCCGCGCACGACATCGCGCTCGGACACGATCCCCACCACCGTATCCCCGTCGACGACGACCAGCGCGCCGACGTTGTGCCTGGCGAGCTCGGCGAGCAGCCCCGCCACGGTCAGTCCCGGGTCGACCGTGGCCACGGTTGACCCCTTGCTTCGCAGCACATCCGAGATCCGCATGCGATTTACCTCGATCCCGTCGGAAGTGTCACCCGGTCACGGGCCTGAACGATCAGGCTATCCACGTTCGGGCGACCTCGATACTCTTCGTCACCCACTTCGCCGAGCCCGCTACCGCGCGGGGCGACCGGGGGCCGCGCCATCATCCGACCCTGCGCAGCGCCGCGAGCGGGATGTCGAGCCAGTCGGGCCGGTGGCCCGCCTCGTACACCACCTCGTAGACGGCCTTGTCCAGCTCCAGCGCCCGCAGCAGCACGGCCTGCTCCCTCGGGTCGCCCGCGACCTCGGCGTACCCCGCGCAGAAGGCGTCGCGGTTGCGGTCGGCCCACTCCAGTGCCCTGGTGAGCTGCTGGCGGTCGGGCTCGGCGCCCGCGAGCAGGTGCAGCGCCGCGTAGTCGAACGAGCGGAGCATGCCCGCCACGTCCCGCAGCGGGGACCGGGTGCGGACCCGCTCGGCCGGGCTGGCGTCGGGCTCGCCCTCGAAGTCGATGAGCACCCAGCCCGTGGTGGTGCGCAGCGTCTGTCCCAGGTGCAGGTCGCCGTGGACCTGCTGGACGTCGACGCCGCCGAGCCCGCGCAGCGCGTCGAAGGACGCGCGGACCATCGCCTCGTGCTCGGCCAGCTCGGGCACCCTGGCCAGGGCGGCGTCGAGCCTGCCGTGCAGCTCGGCCACGGCGTCGCCGACCGCGGACGCCGCCATGCGCTCGGTGCCGAGCATCCTGGCCAGGTCCACGTGCACCTTGGCCAGCGCCTCGCCCAGCCGCCCGGCCTCGCCCGCGAAGTCCCCGCCCACCTCGGCGGCGAACAGGTCGCCCTCGGCGAGCAGGTCGCGGACGCTGGCGGTGGCCGCTGCCCAGCCCTCCGCCGCGTCGGCGAGGTAGCGCTGGGCGAACCCCAGGACCAGGTCCTCGGAGTGGACCACGGCGACCGGCTCGGCCACCTGGGCGCTGCCCGCGCGGAACAGCGCCCGGTGCAGGTCGACGTCGCGGTTGGGACCGGGCGACGGCCTGCGGAACAGCTTGAGGATGTAGTGGTAGCCGAAGATCACCGAGGTGTTGGACTGCTCCACCCCGACCGGCCGCGCGCGCAGCCCGGTGACCAGCTCCAGACCCGGCTCGGGCCGCCAGTGGATGCCCTCGGTGTCGGCGCCCGCCGCCATCAGCTCCAGCAGCACCGACATCAGCTCGGCGTCCTGGGTGGCCTCGTAGGCGTAGGCCCCGCCGACGCGCCCGATCACCGAGTGCGCGAGGTGCTCGGGCAGCTCCGAGCGCAGGCCGATGAGCAGCTGGTACGGCTCGTCGCCGTTGACCTTGACGATGGCCTGGAGCAGGGCGGGGTCGCCCTCGTGCAGCCGCGCCGCCTCGACCACGCCGACCGAGTCCGGCCGCGACCCCTTCGCCGCGTACCAGCGCTGCGCGGGCAGCCACTCGGCCAGGTCGTCGGCCAGCGCGGCGACGGTGTCCCGCGGGCGGGCGGTCATACGGGTTCACCCTCCTCGGTCGCGGTGCTGATCTGGAACCAGTAGAAGCCGTGGCCCGGCAGCGTGAGCAGGTACGGCAGCTCGCCGATCGCCGGGAAGCGCACGCCGCCGGTCAGCTCCATCGGCACGCGGCCGTTGTACTGGTCCAGGTGCAGCTCCACCGGCTGGGGGAAGCGGGAGAGGTTGTTCACGCAGAGGATCACGTCGTCGCCGTGGCGGCGCAGGTAGGCCAGCACGCTGGGGTTGGACGAGCCCAGCTCGGCGAAGTCGCCCAGGCCGAAGGCGGTGTGCTGGGTGCGCACCTGCAGCATCCGCCGGGTCCAGTGCAGCAGCGAGGAGGTGTTGTTCATCTGCGACTCGACGTTGATCGCCTGGTACCCGTAGATCGGGTCCATGATCACCGGCAGGTAGAGCCGCCCGGGGTCGGTGCGGGAGAAGCCCGCGTTGCGGTCGGGCGACCACTGCATCGGGGTGCGCACCGCGTCGCGGTCGCCCAGCCAGATGTTGTCGCCCATGCCGATCTCGTCGCCGTAGTAGAGCACCGGGGAGCCGGGCAGGCTCAGCAGCAGCGCGGTGAACAGCTCCTGCTGGTTGCGGTCGTTGTCC
The DNA here is from genome assembly GCF_053813445.1 of Actinokineospora lacus. Taxonomy (NCBI): domain Bacteria; kingdom Bacillati; phylum Actinomycetota; class Actinomycetes; order Pseudonocardiales; family Pseudonocardiaceae; genus Actinokineospora; species Actinokineospora lacus. Next base: position 488,820 of record NZ_JBQERA010000002.1, on the reverse strand, counting down.
AGCAGCGGGGCCAGCCGCCGCCGGATGCCGATGTTGGCCTTCATCCGCGGGTCCTTGGCGTACTCCGCGTACATGTAGTCGCGTTCCTCGTCGGTGACCATCTCCAGGGTCAGCTCGTCGTGGTTGCGCAGGAAGATCCCCCACTGGGCGCCGGAGGGGATCGACGGGGTCTGGGCCAGGATCTCCGAGATCGGGAACCGCGACTCCCGGCGCACCGCCATGAAGATGCGCGGCATCAGCGGGAAGTGGAAGGCCATGTGGCACTCGTCGCCGCCGACGGTGGCGTCGCCGAAGTACTCCACCACGTCGGCGGGCCACTGGTTGGCCTCGGCCAGCAGCACCCGGCCGGGGAACTCGTCGTCGACGACCTTGCGGCAGCGCTTGAGGAACTCATGGGTGCGCGGCAGGTTCTCGCAGTTGGTGCCCTCCTCCTCGAACAGGTACGGCACCGCGTCGAGCCGGAAGCCGTCGATGCCCAGGTCGAGCCAGAACCGCAGCACGTCCAGCATCGCCTCCTGGACCTCGGGGTTCTCGAAGTTCATGTCCGGCTGGTGGGAGAAGAACCGGTGCCAGTAGAACTGCCCGCGCACCGGGTCGAACGTCCAGTTCGACGTCTCGGTGTCGACGAAGATGATCCGCGCGTCGGAGTACTGCTCGTCGGTGTCGCTCCAGACGTAGAAGTCGCCGTAGGGGCCATCGGGGTTGCTGCGGGACTCCTGGAACCACGGGTGCGCGTCAGAGGTGTGGTTGAGCACCAGGTCGGTGACCACCCGGATGCCGCGCTTGTGGGCCTGGTCGAGCAGGTAGACGAAGTCCTCGACGGTGCCGAACTCGGGCAGGATCGCGCGGAAGTCGCTGATGTCGTAGCCGCCGTCGCGCAGCGGGGAGGCGTAGAACGGCGGCAGCCACAGGCAGTCCACGCCGAGCCATTGCAGGTAGTCGAGCTTGTCGGCGAGCCCGCGCAGGTCGCCGGTGCCGTTGCCGTCGGAGTCGTTGAAGGCCCGCACCAGGACCTCGTAGAAGACCGCGGTCTTGTACCAGTTCTGATCGGCGGGCGCCGATCGGGCGTGGTCGAAGTCCTCGGATTGAGGTTCGATGAGGTGACCGTCAGCGGTCATCCCCTCACCGGTGTGCGGGATTCCTTCCAAGCCCAGGGCAGCGTCCGGGGCAGCGGGGTACGTCATGGGTCGCCTTGTCACCGTCGTCGTTGGCCGGTGTCCTTTTCCGGTTGGTGGATTCTGCCTGCCCTGTGTGCGTACCACGACAACGCGGTCACCAACCGTCGATTCGACCCGGTGGTGACGATCATGGCGGTGTTCGGGCTGATCAGTCCACTCCGTACCTCCGACGGAGGTCAGGACAGGGACCATTGTCGGGCAGGGCGCGCGCGTCCGCCGCGCCCGGCCCGACGCCGCCGGTCCGGGCGGGTTCAGCGACGGATGTGCACCACGTGGGCCACCGACTGCCACGGCTCGAGGCGCACGTAGTTGGCCCCGCCCCACTGCCAGTTCTGCCCGGTCACCTCGTCGTACACCGGGTGGCTGCCGTTGGCGTCGAGGCCGAGGGCGGCCGTGTCCAGGTACAGCGTGCCCTCCTGCGGCGCGTGCGGGTCGAGGGTGACCACGCACACCACGGTGTCCCCGGTGGCCGGGTCGACCTTGGAGTAGGCGATCAGGGCGTCGTTGTCGATGTGGTGGAAGCGCAGGGTGCGCAGTTGCTGCAGCGCCGGGTGCACGCGGCGGATGGCGTTGAGCCGGGTGATCCACGGCTGCAGCGACTGACCGCCTGCCAGTGCCCCCCCGAAGTCGCGCGGGCGCAACTGGTACTTCTCCGAGTCCAGGTACTCCTCGCTGCCCTCGCGGACCGCCGCGCCCTCGAACAGCTCGTACCCGGCGTACACGCCCCAGGTCGGCGACATCGTCGCCGCCAGCGCCGCGCGGATGGCGAACATCGCCGGGCCGCCGTGCTGCAGCGAGGCGTGCAGGATGTCCGGGGTGTTGACGAACAGGTTCGGCCGGGCCTCGTCGACGTGGGCGGCGATCTCGACGCCGAAGTCGATCAGCTCCTGCTTCGAGGTGCGCCAGGTGAAGTAGGTGTAGGACTGGGTGAAGCCCAGCTTGGCCAGCCCGTAGAGCCGCGCGGGCCGGGTGAACGCCTCGGACAGGAACAGCACGTCCGGCGCCACCGCCTTGACCTCGCGGATCAGCCACTCCCAGAAGTCCGGCGGCTTGGTGTGCGGGTTGTCGACCCGGAAGATCCGCACCCCGTGCTCGACCCACAGGAGCACGACGCGCAGCACCTCGGCGTAGAGCCCGGGGGGGTCGTTGTCGAAGTTGAGCGGGTAGATGTCCTGGTACTTCTTCGGCGGGTTCTCCGCGTACGCGATCGTGCCGTCGGGGCGGGTGGTGAACCACTCCGGGTGCTCCTGGACCCACGGGTGGTCGGGCGCGCACTGCAGCGCCAGGTCGAGGGCCACCTCAAGGTCGAGTTCCTTGGCCCTGGCGACGAAGGCGTCGAAGTCGGCGAAGGTGCCCAGGGCCGGGTGGATCGCGTCGTGCCCGCCCTCCTCGGCGCCGATCGCCCACACCGAGCCGACGTCCTCCGGCACGGAGACCACGCTGTTGTTGGGGCCCTTGCGGTTGGACCGGCCGATCGGGTGGATGGGCGGCAGGTACACCACGTCGAAGCCCATGTCCGCCACCCGGTCCAGTTCGCGGACCGCCGTTTGGAAGGTGCCGTGCACCGGTTTGCCGGACTCGTCGACCCCGCCGGTGGAGCGGGGGAAGAACTCGTACCACGACCCGTACAGCGCCGTTCTGCGGTCGACCCACACCTGGTGCGACCTGCCCTTGGTGACCAGCTCGCGCACGGGGTAGGCCGTCATGACCCGGTGGGTGGGCTCGGCCAGCGCCTCGGCGATGCGCGCGGAGAGGGGCATCGTGGTGTCGCGCAGGGCCCGCGCCGCGGAGAGCAGCAACTTGCGCTCGACGCTGCGGTCGGGCCGCCTGCCCACCCGCTCCAGCAGCCGCGCCCCGCTCTCCAGGTCGTTGGCCAGCTCGTCGGCCCGCTGCCCCGCGCCGACCTTGACCTCGACGGCGTGGCGCCAGGTGGCCCAGGGGTCGCTCCAGGCGTCCACCCGGAACGTCCACAGTCCCTCGGCGTCCGGCACGATCTCGGCGACCCAGCGGTCGAGCCCGACACCCTCGCCGGTCATCCGCGTGGTGCGCGAGACCCGGTCCCGCGGGCCGCGCCAGGACACGCTGGCGGCCACCGCGTCGTGACCTTCTCGCCACACCGTGGCGCGGACGGGGATGTGTTCACCCACCACGGCCTTCGCCGGATATCGGCCGCCCGACACGACCGGGGAGACGTCATCGATTCCAAGCCGACCGCTCACCGGTACGGCTCCTTCCCGTTGCTGGTCCTGTGGTTAGTTTGCCTTGCTCGATCTAGCCCCACACGCCGGGCTGCCCGCCCGGCGGGCTTGCCGAAGGCCGCCTGCCCGCTAGGGTCCTTGACCGTGAGAGCCGTACGCCGATTCACCGTCCGTGCCGGTCTGCCCGAGCCGCTGGCTGATCTCGGCCTGCTCGCGACCAACCTCCGCTGGACGTGGCACCCCCCGACGCAGGACCTGTTCGCCGCGGTCGACCCCGACATCTGGGCCAGGGTGGGCGGTGACCCGCTGCACCTGCTGGCCCAGGTGCCCGCCGAGCGCTTGGACACCCTCGCCGCCGACGCCGACTTCCTCGGCCGGGTGCGCGAGCTCTCCGACGAGCTGCGCCGCTACCTGACCGGGCCGCGGTGGTACCAGCAGCGTGAGCACAGCCACAACGGCACCCGCCTGCCCGCCGCGATCGCCTACTTCTCCATGGAGTTCGGCGTCACCGAGGCGCTGCCCAACTACTCCGGCGGCCTGGGCGTGCTGGCCGGTGACCACCTCAAGGCCGCCTCCGACTTGGGCGTGCCGCTGATCGGCGTCGGCCTGCTCTACCGCTCCGGCTACTTCCGCCAGTCGCTGTCGCTGGACGGCTGGCAGGTCGAGCACTACCCGGTGATCGACCCCAACGGCCTGCCGCTGGAGGCGCTGACCGAGCCCAGCGGCGCGCCGATCCTGGTGCACGTGGCCATGCCCGGCGGGCGGGTGCTGCGCGCGCGGATCTGGAAGGCCCAGGTCGGCAGGGTGCCGCTGCTGCTGCTGGACTCCGACATCGAGGAGAACCCCGACGACCTGCGCAACGTCACCGACCGGCTCTACGGCGGCGACCAGGACCACCGCATCCGCCAGGAGATCCTGGCCGGGATCGGCGGCGTGCGCGCGGTCCGGGCGTACTGCGAGCTCTCGGGCACCCAGCAGCCGGAGGTGTTCCACACCAACGAGGGCCACGCGGGCTTCCTCGGCCTTGAGCGGCTGCGCGAGCTGGTCTCCGGGCGCGGGCTGGACTTCGACCAGGCGCTCTCGGCGGTGCGCGCGGGCACGGTGTTCACCACCCACACCCCGGTGCCCGCGGGCATCGACCGCTTCCCCGTCGACCTGGTGCAGCACTACTTCGGCGACGAGTCGCTGCTGCCCGGCATCGAGCTCCGCCGGGTGCTGGCGCTGGGCGCCGAGGAGAACGCGGGCATGTTCAACATGGCGCACATGGGCCTGCGCCTGGCCCAGCGCGCCAACGGGGTGTCCAAACTGCACGGTGCGGTCAGCCGGGACATGTTCGGCGCGCTGTGGCCGGGCTTCGACACCGGGGAGGTCCCGATCAGCTCGGTGACCAACGGGGTGCACGGCCCGACGTGGGCCGCCAGGGAGATCACCACCCTGGCCGACTGGGACGACGGCGGGACCAACCCGATCGAGTCGGTCAGCGACGCCGAGCTGTGGCAGATCCGCGCCACCCTGCGCTCCCGGCTGGTCGCCGAGGTCCGGCGGCGGGTGCGCGCGGCCTGGCTCCAGCGCGGCGCCTCCGCCCTGGAGCTGAACTGGACCGACGCGGTCTTCGACCCCGACGTGCTGACCGTCGGCTTCGCCCGCCGGGTGCCCACGTACAAGCGCCTGACCCTGATGCTGCGCGACCCCGAGCGCCTGCGGTCGCTGCTGCTCAACCCCGAGCGCCCGGTGCAGCTGGTCGTGGCGGGCAAGTCGCACCCGGCCGACGACGGCGGCAAGGCCCTGATCCAGCAGATCGTCCGCTTCGCCGACGACCCGCGCGTGCGCCACCGCATCGTCTTCCTGCCCGACTACGACATGTCCATGGCCCGCTTCCTCTACTGGGGCTGCGACGTCTGGCTGAACAACCCCATGCGCCCCCTGGAGGCGTGCGGCACGTCGGGCATGAAGTCGGCCCTCAACGGCGGCCTCAACCTGTCCATCAGGGACGGTTGGTGGGACGAGTTCCACGACGGCAGCAACGGCTGGGCCATCCCCACCGCCGACGGCGTCCACGACCCCGTCCGCCGCGACGACCTCGAAGCCGCCGCCCTGTACGAGCTGATGGGCTCGCAGGTGGCGCCGCTGTTCTACGACCGCGACGCCGCCGGGGTCCCGACCCGCTGGCTGGCGATGGTGCGCCACACCCTGGACACCCTCGGCCCGCGCGTGCAGGCCTCCCGCATGGTCGGCGAGTACGTCGACCTGCACTACGCCCCCGCCGCCACCGCGGGCGCCCTGGCCGAGGCCGAGGACTTCCAGATGGCCCGCGACCTGGCCGACTACCGCCGCCGCCTGAGCGGCGCGTGGTCCTACGTCCGCGTCACCGGCTGCGAGCTGGGCATGGACGACGGCCACACCCCGGTGATCGGCGACCCGGTGACGGTGCACGCCGCGGTGGACCTCGCGGGGCTGGCCCCGTCCGATGTGGAGGTCCAGGCGGTGATCGGCCGGGTCGGCGACACCGACGAGCTGACCGACGTGGTGACCGCGTCGATGCACCCGGCCGAGCCGGGCCGCTACGTCGCGGAGATGGCGCTGCCGCACGCCGGGGCGCTGGGCGTGACCGTGCGGGTGCTGCCCAAGCACGGCCTGCTGGCGACCCCGGCCGAGCTGGGGAAGGTCGTCCTGGCCTAGGCCGTGTTTCAGATGGCCTAGCTGATGTCGAGCCGTGCCCTGGTGGCCGCCACCCGCGGCCACCAGGGCACGGTCTTCTCCGCTTCCCCGAGCGCGGCCCTGGCCGCCCTGTTGTCGCCCGCGGCCATGTGGGCGCGGGCGAGGGTGGCCAGGTCGTCGGCGCGGCCGATGCGGTCGTCGTTCGCCTCGACGGCCTGGCGGGCGAGGTTCATGGCCTGGGCCGCGTCGCCCGTGAGCAGGGTGTGCAGGGCCTTGGTGCCGGTGAGCTTGTAGGTGGGGTAGCCGAGGGTCTCGGCCATCTCCAGCGCGGTGGCGGCGGTCGACAGGCCGATCTCCGGGGGCAGCCCGCCCGCTTCGACGATGTCGCAGGCCAGCCCGGCCAGCGCGGCGAAGAAGGCCGCGGCCTCGGCGGGGGTCTGGTCGGGCTCGTCGATCATGGCCATCGCGATGGCCATGGCCTCGGCGTAGCGGGCGTGGGCCTGGTGGACGAGGATTCTCGCCGCCTTGGCGGTCCTGAGGGTGGGGTGGTCGCTCTCCAGGCGCGCCGCGAGCTGCTCGGCCTTCCCCAGGTCGCCATCCACTGTGGCGTCCACCGTGGCGGTGACGGCGGGAGCGGCGTCGAGCCGGGCGGCCTGGGCGCCGGTGAGGCGCAGCAGGTGGAACAGCAGCCAGCCGGTCGAGGTCGCGCCCGCGGTCTTGCGGGGGACCAGCGCGTGCGCCACCGTCAGTCCACAGGCGACACCGAGGACGATCCACGCGCTGGTGAGCAGCGCGGTGGCCGCGATCCCGAGGACCGCCGACGCGAGCGCCGCGCCCCACATCCGGGGCCGGACCGGCGTCCGCCCGGGAGCGATCGAGACCGACAGGAACAGCGGAACGGCCCGCAGCACCAGGGCCCGCCGCGGCGTCGACCAGTCGGCCAGCCGCGGCCCCACCCCGATCACGACCGAGCGCACCCCCACCCCGAGCCCGAGCGCCCCGGCGAGCAGCCCGACCTGCATGGCGAGCAGCCCGCCGAGGTAACCGGCCAGGGTCGCCGGCAGGCCGAGCAGCACGTCGGTGACGGACGAGGCCAGCACGACCGACAACGCCAGCCCGACGGCGAGCAAGCCCGTCAGGGGGTGGGACAGAACGCGCCTGATGGTGGGGTGTCCGACTAGAACAGCGCGCTCGCGAGGTCGCGACGGGCCTTCATGACCCGCGGGTCGTCCGGCGCGAACAGCTCGAACAGGCCGACCAGGTGGGTGCGGACCCTGTCCCGGTCGTCCCCGGACGCCTTGCGGACCGCGGCGATCAGCCTGCCGAACGCCTTCTCCACCTGCTGGCCCGCGACCTCGAGGTCGGCGGCGGACATCTGCGCGTCGAAGTCGTCCGGGGACATGTCCGCCCGGACGATCACCGAGGGGTCGATGGCCTGCGTGCGGGCCATGAACCGGACCTGCGTCAGCGCCGCGGCGGCGTCGGCGTTGCCGGGCTCGGAAACCAGCACCGCCTGGTAGGCGGTCTCGGCGGCGGCGTAGTCGCCCCGGTCCAGCGCGGCCTCGGCCTGCGCGAAGCGCGGGTCCTCCTCCTCGACGGCGGCCTCGGGAGCGGTCCCGCCCTCGGCCTCGGCCGCCGCGATCCCGGGCAGCCGCTCGCGCAGCGCGTCGACCAGGCTCGCCAGCCACTGCCGCAGCTGGTCCTCCGGCGGGATGTCGGCGAACGCCTCGACCGGCTGCCCGGCGGCCACGGCGACCGTCATCGGCACCGACTGGACGCCGAAGAGCTGGGCCACCCTCGGGCTCGTCTCGATGTCGACCTTCGCCAGGCGCCAGGTGCCGTTGAACTCGCCCGCGAGCTTCTCCAGCATCGCGACCATCTGCTGGGCCTGCGCGGACCAGCTCGCCGTGAGCGCGACGATCACCGGTACTTCCATCGAGCGTTCGACGACCTCGGCCTGGAAGGTGGCCTCGGTCACATCGGTCACGTGGTCCCCGGCGGGCTCCGGGGCGGGTCGCCCCCCGGCCGGGGCCGTCCGGACGGCATCCGCCCTGGCCTTGAGCGCGGAGAGGTCGACGGCCCGGGACAGGGCGGCCGAGAGTGCTGCGGTGTTGCGTGGGTCTGGCCTGGTCACGGGTCCCATCCTGGCATACCCGCGATCACGCCCCCTCGGCAAACACGCCCCCGGCGGGTTTCCCGCCGGTCACCCGGACAGCCGCACCAGGTCCGGCTCCGGCGCCAGCGCCATGGGGTTGGTCCGCATCGCCTCGTTCGCCCTGGTGATCCGCAGCGACAGCGGCGCCAGCAGCCGCGCCAGCCGGGCGGCGCCGTCCACTCCCAACTGCTCCCACGGCGCGGCGGCGGCCTCGTCGGTCAGCGCCTCGACGGTCTCCCGCACCGCGCGGCCGTCCTCGGTCAGCCCGCCGCCGTCCATCAGGCCGCGCTCGGTGAGCCGCTGGACCGCCGCCGCCCACTCCTGCTCCGACCACTTGCGCGCCAGCCGCATGTACTCCGCGGACAGGCCGTGCTCGGCGGAGAAGGCCACCAGGGCCTCGCAGGGGTCGAGCCCGGCGGTGACCAGCGCCGCGACGTGGCCGTCCCCGCGCGACTCGCGCAGGGTCGTGCTCGCCTGCCACAGCGCCAGGTGGGGCTCCTCGGGCCGGGGCAGCGCGGCGTTGGCCGCCCCGAGCGGCCTGCCCGCGGTCGGCGCCGCGGCGGCGGCCACCGTCGCCAGCTCGGCGGCCTCGACGATGTCGTCGCCGGTCACCAGCGGGCCCAGGAACCGCCGCAGGGCCTTGTCGACGCCCGCCAGCCGCGCGGCGAGGAACGCCTCCGGCGGCGCGATCTCCCACGCCTGGGGCAGGGCGCGGGCGACCTGGGACGGGTGGAAGTTGTAGAAGACGCTGGTGACCAGCCACGGCGGGGCCGCGCCCAGCGGGGCGGCGCGCATCCCGAAGTAGCCCATCCAGCCGCCCCGGCAGCCCAGCGCGTCGGTCTCGGCGCGGCTCTCCGGGGTGAAGTAGGTGACGTCGTGGTACGGCTCGATGCACAGCCACAGATCGCGCGGGGTGGTCACCCCGCGATCCTAATCGCCCAGGTACGACTCGACGCGCTCCACCTTGGCCCTGAGCTGGCCGGTGTGGCCGGGGCGGATGTCGGCCTTGAGCACCAGCGACACGCGCGGGTACTTCGCCAGCAGGACGTCGGCGGCCCGCTTGACCACGGCCATCACCTCGTCCCACTCGCCCTCGACGGTGGTGTACATGCTGGACAGCTCGTGCGGCAGGCCGGACTCGCGCACGACGCGCACGGCCTCGGCGACCGCGCGGCCGACGTTCTCCGATTCCCCGCCGAGCGGGCTGACGCTGAAGGCCACGAGCACGGGTGAACTCCTGTCGGGTCGGGTCCTCGGGCGCACCCCGGCCGGGTGGGCGCGTGGGTTCCGCGCCTTGACCTCGGCCAGTTCGTCGCCGCGGGGGCTACTGATCGGTTCACACTGGTAGTTTCACTGTTATGAGGCCGCGCACGTTGCCGTTCGACCCCATCGCCCGCGCCGCGGAACTGTGGGAGGACCGCATCGGCGACGCGACGGCGATGGCCGCGGTGACGAGCATCATGCGGGTGCAGCAGATCGTCCAGTCCGCTGTGGACACCGCGCTGAAGCCGCACGGGCTGACCTTCGCCCGCTACGAGGCCCTGGTCCTGCTCACCTTCGCCAGCCGGGGCAGCCTGCCCATGCGCGTCATGGGCGAGCGGCTGCAGCTGCACCCGACGAGCGTGACCAACATCGTCGACCGCCTGGAGGCCGACGGCCTGGTCCGCCGCCTCCCCCACCCGACGGACCGCCGCACCACCCTCGCCGAGATCACCGATGCCGGGCGGGCGCGGCGCGGCGAGGCCACCGCCGCGGTCACCGCCATCGACTTCGGCCTCCAGGGGCTCACCGAGCGCCAGACGGGTCAGCTGACCGACCTGCTGGCCAAGGTCCGCAAGGCCACCGGCGACTTCCAGGACTGACGCGCGACAGTCCACTGAGGACTCCTCAGAAGCGGCGGCGCAGGGCCACCGGGTCGAGCTTGCCGGTGCGCAGCGCCCAGCGCTCGAACAGCAGCGTGGCCAGCGGCGGCACGCTCGCCAGGAGGGCCCACAGGGTCGCCCTGCGGTCCCAGGCCAGCTTGCGGGCGGCGAACCACGCCACCGCGAGGTAGGCGACGAACACCGCGCCGTGGATCGGGCCGAAGACCTTGACGCCGAGCTCGCCGGATTCGGTGACGTACTTGAAGAACATGCCCGTCAGCAGGCCGATCCACGAGACGGCCTCGGCCAGGGCGACGAAACGGAACAGCGCAACGGGGTGCATGGCTCCAGTGTGCGGCGTGAGCGCCCTCACGCCGGGGTCGGGGTCAGGCGTTCTCCCAGGTGAACACCTTCGCCGCGATCGCCGAGACCACCAGGGTGAACCCGAGCAGCACCGCGCACGGCAGCAGCAGCGCCTCCGGGCCCTGCCCGCGCACCAGGAACGCGAGCATCCCGTCGTTCATGTGGCGCAACGGGAACACCTGCGACACCGCTTGCAGCCATGGCGGCGCGACGTCGATCGGGAAGAAGGTGCCCGACAGGAACGCCATCGGCAGCACGACGATGTTCGCCGCGCCCGTCGCGGCCTCCTCGGTCTTGCAGAAGGCGCCCACCAGGATGCCGATGGCGAAGAACGCCAGCACCCCACTGAGGAAGACCGGGATGGACATCCACCACGTGCCGGACAGTTTCAGCCCGAACACGGGCAGTAGCGCCACGGTGATGAACATGATCGCCTGCAGCGCGGCGACGGCGATGGTCACCACGATCCGCGCGCTGAGCACCGTGCCCACCTTGACCGGCGCGAGCCGCAGCCTGCGCAAGACCTGCTTGCGCCGCCAGTTGACCAGCGTCAGCGCCGCGCTGAACACCGCGCTGACGGCCACGCCCCAGCTGAGGATGCCCGGTGTCAGGTACTGGATCGGCTGCAGCGAGGCGTCCTCGACCTGTTCGGCGCTGTAGCGGAAGCGCGGCGGGCTGCCCGACTCGGCGACGTTGACCTGCTGGGTGATTCCGGACACCAGCCCCTGTACCAGCCCGGCCTGGGCCTGGTCGCTGGCGGCGAAGTGCAGGCGCACGGTGTCACCGTCCACTTCGACCACTCCGGGCAGGTCGCCGCCGCGCACCTGCTCGATGCCCGCCGCGGCGGTGTCGAACCTGGTGATCTCCACCGCCCCGGTGCTCTCCATGGCGGCCACGACCGGCCCGTCCCCCACCACGCCGATCTCGACCTTCTCGCCGCCCGCGTCGCGGAACAGCAGGCCGAAGATCACCAGGAACATCAGCGGGAACAGGAAGGCGAAGAACAGCGTGGCCTTGTCCCGGTAGTAGCCCTTGGCCATCGCCACCGACAGGCTCTTGAAGGCCGTGTTCACGCGCGGTACTCCCGTCCGGTCAGGTCGAGGAACACGTCCTCCAGGGTGGCGGTGCGCACCTGCAGCCCGTCGAGCGTGCCGCGCTCGGCGAGCGCGGAGAGCAGCGGCGCGGGCGTGCGGGTGCTGATGGTCAGCGACTGCTCGTCCTCGTGGGCGTGCTCGGCCCCGGCGAGGTTCCGGGCGTCGGCGACCGACATCGTGCCCCGTTCCAGGGAGACCCTGGTGGGCGCGTCGAGGCCGCGGATCAGGGACGCGGGCGTGTCGAGGGCGAGGATTCGCCCCCGGTCCATGATGGCGACCCGGTCGCAGAGGATCTCGGCCTCGTCGAGGTAGTGCGTGGTGTAGACGATGGTCTTGCCGCGCTCCTGGATGGCGCGCAGCACGTCCCAGAGGTTGCGGCGCGCCTGCGGGTCGAGCGCGGCGGTCGGCTCGTCGAGGAACACCAGGTCCGGGTCGTGCACCAGGGCGCAGGCGATGGAGAGCCGCTGCCGCTGCCCGCCGGAGAGCCTGTCCTCGCGGGTGTCGGCCTTGTCCGTGAGGCCGACCAGGTCGAGCATCTCGTGCGCCCGCTCGCTGCCGACGCCGTAGAGCGCCGCGAACGTCTCCAGCTGCTCACGCGCGGTGAGCTTCTCGAAGAACGCCGACGCCTGCAGCTGCACCCCCAGGCGCGGCAGCAGCGCGGCGTTGCGGGGGAAGGGGTTCTGCCCCAGCAGCCGCACCTCGCCGCCCTCGGGCTCCCGCAGCCCCTCGATGATCTCCAGCGCGGTCGTCTTGCCCGCGCCGTTGGGACCGAGGATGCCGAAGAACTCCCCCTCGGCCACGGTGAACGAGACCCCGTCGACGGCTTTGAGGTCCCCGTAGGACTTGCGGATCTCCCGCACCTCGATCGCGGAGGTGGTGTCGGTCATGGGATGAACCTAGTGGCGAGCGGCGGCCCGCATAGCCCATTCGAGTGAATTACACCGATTTGGGAGGTCAGATGCCGTCGATGAGGAGGTCCGCGGCGGTGTAGGGGTCGATCTCGCCCGCCATGACGCGCCGGGCGAGGCCGGTGAGGGCGTCGCCGCCGCGCAGGTCGCCGAGGTGGGCGCGGAGGGCGGCCAGGGCGATGGCCTCGACCTCGGTGCGGGCGCGGGCGGTCCTGCGGTGTTCCCACTCGCCGTGGGCGCGGGTCCAGGCGGCGTGCTCGGCGATGGCGGTGACGACGTCGGCGATGCCCTCGCCGCGGGCGGCGACGGTCTTGACGATCGGCTGGCGCCAGCGGGCGCCCCGGATCTCCCTGCGCCCCAGCGAGACGGCGTACTTCAGCTCGCGCACGGTGGTGTCCGCGCCGTCGCGGTCGGCCTTGTTGACGACGAAGACGTCGGCGATCTCCAGGATGCCCGCCTTCGCCGCCTGGATGCCATCGCCCATCCCGGGCGCCAGCAGCACCAGGGTCGTGTCGGCGAGGCCGACCACGTCCACTTCGGACTGTCCAACCCCGACGGTCTCGATCAGCACGACGTCGAAGCCGGCCGCGTCGAGCACCCGCAGGGCCTGCGGCGTCGCCCAGCTCAGCCCGCCGAGGTGCCCCCTGGTCGCCATGGACCTGATGAACACCCCGGGATCGGTGGCGTGGTCCTGCATCCGGATGCGGTCGCCGAGCAGCGCCCCGCCGGAGAACGGCGACGACGGGTCGATCGCCAGCACCCCGACCCGCCTGCCCGCCGCCCGCAGCGCGGTGACCAGGGCCGACGTCGTGGTCGACTTGCCGACCCCCGGCGGACCCGTCAGCCCGACCACCTGCGCGCGCCCGGTCAGCGGCGCCAGGGCCGCCGCGACCGCGCGCAGGTGCGGGCTGGCGTCCTCGACCAGCGAGATCAGCCGGGCCACCGCGCGCGGCTCCTGCCGCCGCGCGCGGTCCACCAGCTCGCCCACATCGACGTGCCGGGCCAACCTCAGCCCTTGGGGACGGTGATGATCAGGGCGTCGCCCTGGCCGCCGCCGCCGCAGAGGGCGGCAACGCCGACACCGCCACCGCGCCGCTTCAGCTCGTAGGCCAGGTGCACCAGCACCCGCGCGCCGGAGGCGCCGATCGGGTGCCCGAGCGCGATCGCGCCGCCGTCGACGTTGACGATGTCGGGGCTGACGCCCAGCTCGCGGGTGGAGACGACGCCGACGGCGGCGAACGCCTCGTTGATCTCCACCAGGTCCAGGTCGGCGACGGTGATGCCCTGCTTGGCCAGCGCGGCCTTGATCGCGTTGGACGGCTGCTCGTGCAGGCTCGCGTCCGGTCCGGCGACCACGCCGTGCGCGCCGATCTCGGCGATCCAGGTCAGGCCCAGCTCCTGCGCCTTGGCCTTGCTCATGACCACGACCGCGGCGGCGCCGTCGGAGATCTGCGAGGCGGAGCCCGCGGTGATGGTGCCGTCGGCGGCGAAGGCCGGGCGCAGCCTGCCCAGGCTCTCGGCGGTGGTGTCGGCGCGGACGCCCTCGTCGGTGTCGAACACCACCGGGTCGCCCTTGCGCTGCGGGACGGACACCGGCGCCAGCTCCTCGGCGAAGCGGCCCTCGGCGATGGCCGCGGCGGCGCGCTGGTGCGAGAGCGCGGCGAACTCGTCCTGCTCGGCGCGGGTCAGGCTGTAGCGGGTGTTGACCTTCTCCGTCGCCGAGCCCATGGCGACCTGGTCGAAGGCGCAGAACAGGCCGTCGTAGGCCATGTGGTCCTGCATCGTCACGTCGCCGTACTTGAAGCCGGAGCGGGACTTGGGCAGCAGGTGCGGGGCCTGGGTCATCGACTCCTGGCCACCGGCGACGACGATCTCGAACTCACCGGCGCGGATGAGCTGGTCGGCCAGCGCGATCGCGTCGAGGCCGGAGAGGCAGACCTTGTTGATGCTCAGCGCGGGGACCGACATCGGGATGCCCGCGGCCACGGCCGCCTGCCGGGCGGGGATCTGGCCCGCGCCCGCGGTGAGCACCTGTCCCATGATCGTGTACTGGACCTGCTCGGGGGCGACGCCCGCCTTCTCCAGAGCCGCCTTGATGGCGATGCCACCGAGCTGCGCCCCGGTGAAGTCCTTGAGGGAGCCGAGCAAACGGCCGATGGGGGTGCGGGCCCCCGCGACGATCACGCTTCCGGGCACGGCGGTCTCCTAGCGACGAGAGCGAACGAACGTTAACCTCGACGATACCCGCGCTGAATCGACGCGCCGGGTGGCGATGTGAGTAGCCGCACAGGAAAAGTTACCCATCGGTAGTCGTATCGTCTTCCTATGCAGGATGCGCTGAAGCAGTTCGTGACCGCGATCGACCACGTCGGCGTCGCCGTGCCCGACCTGGACTCGGCGATCTCCTTCTACCGCGACAACTTCGGCCTGGTCTGCGCGCACGAGGAGACCAACGCCGAGCAGGGCGTCCGCGAGGCCATGCTCCGCGCCCCCGGCGACGACGGCTCGGGCACGGCCGTGCAGTTGCTGGCCCCCCTGGACGAGACCTCCACGATCGCCAAGTTCATCGGCCGCAACGGCCCCGGCCTCCAGCAGCTGGCCTACCGCGTGGTCGACGTCGAGGCCGCCGCCGCCGCCCTGCGCGCGCGTGGCCTGCGCCTGCTCTACGACACCGCGCGCGGTGGCACGGCAGGCAGCAAGGTCAACTTCCTGCACCCCAAGGACACCGGCGGCGTCCTCGTGGAACTGGTCGAGCCGGGTGAGGGGCATTAACGGCGCCCGCGCGATCCCCGTCCTGCGCGACGGCGCGAGGACGACGGGCACGCTGACCTGGTGGCGCCACGGCTGGCAGACCTACGCCCTGCGCCTGGAAGGTCCATTCGGCATGGTCGAGGCCGTGGAGGACACCTGGTTCGACGCCCTGGCCGCGGTGCGCGAGCAGATGGCGGGCTGGACCCTCGACCTGCCCGAGAGCCTGCCCGAGATCGCCGAGGAACACCGCCTCCAGTGGCTCACCTGGCTGGACGCCCACGCTCCCGGCTAGCTCTCCCCCGCAACACCCCTGCCGCGCCGCGGTGATCGCCTGACTCGCCGTCGGCACCCGCGGCGGGCACACTGCGACGCTGGTGTCACATTCCCGGTCCCGGCGGTGCTCTAGAGGCATGGACCTGGTTCGGCACGGAGGAGCGGCCCCAGCGGCCGCGTGGGCGGCTCCCGGGGTGGCCGCCGGTGTCGCGGTGATGCGGGACGAGAGGGAGAAACGCGTGGCGGTGTCGGGTTCGGCCCGCGGTGCTGTGCGCGCCGACCTTGGCGAGATCTTCCGGGGCGAGTACCAGCGGACCGTCGGCGTCGCCGCCCGGGTGCTGGGCTCGCGGGACCAGGCGGAGGACGTGGCGCAGGAGGTGTTCCTCTCCTTCGGCCGCTCGTCGGTGCCCGCGGGGGAGGCCCGCGGCTGGCTCTCCGTCGCCGCCGCCCACACCGCTTTGAACCTGCTGCGCTCCGGGCGCCGTCGCGCCTCCCGTGAGGAGACCGCGTCCGCGGCAGACACCGCCGTGGTGTCCGACGTCGCCGAGGCGGTGGTCAGGCGCGAAGAGCGCGGGCGCGTGCGCGCGGCGCTCGGCAGGCTGCCCCGCAAGCAGGCCGTCGCCCTCGTGCTGCGGCACAGCGGGCTGAGTTACGCCGAGGTCGCCGCGGCCCTCGACATGTCCCCCGGCAGCGTCGGCACCACCGTGCGGCGCGCCGAATCCGCCTTGCGCAAGGAGTTGAACCGTCATGCGTCATCCGACTGAGGGTGTGCTGCGCAGGCTGCTCGATGAGCCCGCGGGTGTGACCGACCCCGACCGCCTGCACGTCGTGGACTGCTCGCGGTGCCTCGGCACGCTGAGCGCCATGCGCGAGGACGCCGCCCTGGCCGGCGCGGCCCTGACGACGGCGCTGACGACGGCGCTGGCGTCCGAGAGCGGCGGGGACATCGGGGAGAGCGATGTCGACGCCGCGTGGCGGCGCCTGTCGACGGCCGCGCCCGCCACCGGCCGGGCGCCCGCGCCCCGGACCGCCCGGTTCGGCGCGTTCCTGCGCCGCCCCGTCGTCGCGGCCCTCGCCGTCGGCGTCGTGCTGGCGGGCGCGGGCACCGCCGCCGCCAACGACTGGCTGCAGATCTTCAAGACCAAGCAGGTCGCCCCGGTCAGCTTCAGCACCGCCGACGTCATGGCCCTGCCCGACCTGAGCGCCTACGGCGAGGTCGAGGTGACCCGCGACGGCGACGTGCACCAGGTCGCCGACGCGGCGGCCGCGGCGGCGGAGACCGGATTGGTCGTGCCGGAGGTGGACACGCTGCCCCGAGGGGTGGGCGGCGAGCCGATGTACCAGGTGGGCGGCAAGGTGAACCTGACCTTCACCTTCTCGGCGGAGCAGGCAGCCAAGGCCGCCGCCGACGCCGGGGCCGTGCTGCCGCCGGTCCCGCCCGGCCTGGACGGCAGCCGCGTGCAGCTCGTCGCGGGCCCGGGGCTGGCCAAGGTCTGGGCGCAGTCCGCGGGGGTGCCCTCCCTCGTCGTGGCGCGCGCCGTCGCGCCGACGGCGTTCTCCTCCGGGGCCCCGTTCCCGCAGGTGCGCGACTACCTGCTCTCGCTGCCCGGCATGCCCGAGGAGATCGCGGCGCAGCTGCGCTCGTTCGCCGCGGACGGCTCGATCCTGCCGCTGCCCGTGCCCGGTGAGTACGTCACCACGTCGGAGGCGCGGGTCAACGGCAAGTCCGCCACGGTGCTGGCCACCCGCGACGGGGCCATGGCCGCCGTCGTGTGGGTCGACAGCGGCCTGGTGACCTTCGTCGCCGGGGCGATGGACGCCGACGAGGTCCTCTCGATCGCCGAGGACGTGCGCTGACCGTGGCCGATCCAACGACTGTCGAGAACGACCCGGGGCTCCACGCCGAGGCGCGCATGGTCGCGGGCCTCCCGCCCACGCCCGCGGTCTGGTGCTCCGGCTTGCGCAAGCGCTACCGCAAGCGCCAAGCGGTGGACGAGGTGTCCTTCGAGGTGGGCCGCGGCGAGGTGGTCGGCCTGCTCGGCCCGAACGGGGCGGGCAAGACCACGGTGATCAAGATGTTGCTCGGCCTGGTCCACCCCGACGCGGGGGAGGCGATGCTCCTGGGTCGGCCCGCGACCCAGCCCGCCGCCCGCGCCCGCGTCGGGTACCTGCCGGAGCTCTTCCGGTACCAGCCGTGGCTGACCGCGGCCGAGGTGCTGGCCCTGCACGTCCGCCTGGCCGGGGTCTCGGTGCCCGCCCAAGAGCAGCGCGACTGCCTGGCCCTGGTGGGCCTGGCCGGGCGCGAGGGCGACCGCGTGGGCGGCTTCTCCAAGGGGATGCAGCAGCGCCTCGGGCTGGCGGTCGCCCTGGTGGCCGAGCCGGAGCTGGTGGTCTTGGACGAGCCGACCAGCGCGCTGGACCCGCTGGGCCGCGTCGACGTGCGCGACATCGTGCTGGCCCTGAAGTCGCGGGGCGTCGCGGTGCTGCTCAACTCGCACCTGATCGGCGAGGTCGAACGGGTCTGCGACCGGGTGGTCATCCTCGACCGGGGCCGGGTCGCGGCGTCGGGGAGCCTCGCCGAGCTGCTCGGCCAGCGCGAGCTGAAGCTGCGCCTGACCGGCCTCTCCCCCGAGGCCGAAGCGCGGCTGGCCGACACCGGGAGCGTCGTGCGGGAGGGCGAGTGGTTCACGGTGGCGCTGCCCGCCGAGGACGACGACACCATTCCCGACCTGGTGGGCGACCTGGTCGCCATGGGCGCGCGGGTGCACGCCGTCGAACCCGCGAGGATCAGCCTGGAGGAGCGCCTGCTCGGCATCCTGCGGGCGGGCAACGGAGACAACCGATGACCGTGCTGACCATCGCCGCGCTCACCCTGCGCGAGGCGTCCCGCAGGCGCGTGCTGTGGGCGCTGGCCCTGCTCACCGTAGCGCTGCTCATCCTGAGCGGCTGGGGCTTCTCCCGGGTGGCGGCGGAGTCCGGGCTCGCCACGCTCACCAGCGGCCAGGCCCGGCTGGTGGCCTCCCAGCTGCTCAACCTCGTGATGTTCGGCATGAGCCTGATCGCGGCGCTGGGCACCGCGTTCCTGGCGGGCCCGACGCTGGCGGGCGAGACGGAGTCCGGCATCGCGCTGTCGACGCTGGCCCGGCCGGTCCGCCGCTCGGTGGTGCTGCTGGGCAAGTGGCTGGGGCTGGTGGCCTTCGGCACCGGTTTCATCGTCCTCGCCGGGCTGGCCCAGTGCCTGGTCGTGCTGTGGACGGTGGACTACTGGCCGCCGCAGCCCGCGGCGGCGCTGGCGCTGCTCGCGGGGCAGACGATCGTGCTGCTCACCCTCGGGCTGCTGCTGTCCACGGTCGTCTCGCCGATGGCCTCGGGCGTGGTCGCGGTCGGCCTGTTCGGCGCCACCTGGGTCGCCGGTGTGGTGGGCGGCATCGGGGAGGCCCTCGGCAACGAGGGCGTCGCGCGGGTCGGCACCGTCTCGCGGATGCTCCTGCCCACCGACGGCCTGTGGCGCGGGGCCATGCACGCCTTCCAGGACCCGACCGCGCTGGCCGAGCTGGGCGTCGCGCTCGACGGCTTCCCGTTCCTGAGCACGGCCCCGCTCACCGCCACCTACCTCGCGTGGGCCGCGGTGTGGGTCGCGATGGTCTGGGGGCTGGCGGCGGCGTCCTTCCTGCGGAAGGACCTGTAGTCAGCGCACTCCGTGCATCAGGCGCCGGACGAGCGGGGACAGGGCGAACATGACCACGCCGAGGGCGATCGCGCCCGCGCCCAGCAGGCCGAAGTACGACGGCTCGGCGTCCTTGGCGTAGTACGTCGCCAGCGCGCCCGCCACCGACGAGCCCAGGGCGATCGAGAGGTAGAACAAGGCCACCATCTGCGCCCCGTACGCCCGCGGGGCCAGCTTGGTGGACAGCGACAGCCCCACCGGCGACAGGCACAGCTCGCCCAGTACGAAGATGACCAGGACGAGCACCAGCAGCAGCGGGTTGACCACGCCGTCGCCCCGGGTGAAGCCCATCAGGGCCATCACCAGGAACGCCACACCCATCGCCGAGACACCGAGGGCGAACTTGACCGGAGTGGACGGCTGCCTCGGGCCGAGGCGGACCCACAGCGCGGCGAAGACCGGGGCCAAGAGCACCACGAACAGCGGCTCGACGGAGTTGAACCACGACGGCGGGATGGTGAAGAACCCCAGCGCGTCGCGGTCGACGCGCTGCTCGGCGTAGATCGCCAGGACGGTGAACTGCTGCTGGAACAGCGCCCAGAACCCGAAGCTGACCAGGAACATCGGGATGAACGCGACGACCCGCGAGCGCTCGACCCGGTCGACCTTGCGGCTGGTCAGCAGGATGGCGAACAGCACCACGGTCGCCACCGAGATCACCCAGGTCACGACGGTGGCCAGGTTCTCCGCGCCGATCACGCCGGTCAGCACCAGGGCGACCAGCGCCGCCGCGGCCACGCCGATCACCGCGAAGGCCCGCACCCGCTCGGCGCCCGCGATCGGGTTGGGCACCTCGCGGCCGGACTCGGGCAGGTTCGCGCGTCCCAGGACGTACTGCGCCAGGCCCGCGGCCATGCCGAGCGCCGCCAGCCCGAAACCCCAGTGGAACCCGATCTTGTCCTGCAGCAGCCCGGTCAGCAGCGGCCCGGCGAGCGCGCCGATGTTGACGCCCATGTAGAAGATCGAGAACCCGGCGTCGCGCCGGTCGTCGTTCTCCGCGTACAGCTTCCCGACCAGCACGGTGGCCGTGGCCTTGAGCCCGCCGGAGCCCAGCGCCACGCACACCAGCCCGGCGGCGACGCCCGCCACGCCGGGCAGCACCGCCAGCGCGATGTGCCCGACGAGGATCAGGACGGCGCTGTAGAGCAGCGTCCGCTCGGGCCCGAACAGCCGGTCGGCGACCCACGAGCCCGCGATCGTGGCCAGGTAGACCGAGCCGCCGTACGCGCCGACGATCCCGGCGGCCACGGCCTCGCCGATGCCCAAGCCGCCATCGCTGACGCTGAAGTACAGGTAGTACAGCAGGATCGCTTGCATCCCGTAGAAGGAGAAGCGCTCCCACATCTCCGTGCCGAACAGGTTCGCCAGCCCGCGCGGGTGTCCGAAGAACCCCTTCGGCTGTCCTGCCTCGGTAGAGGTCGCCATGCCCTCGACCGTACGACAGATGGCTACGCCAGGCCGTTCGCGGACATCCATTCGGCGTCGGGCTCGATCTGCTGGACGAACTCCACCACCGGTCCGGGTGAGCGCGCGAAGAAGTGCCGCTGCCCCCAGGGCTCGTCGCGGCACTCGGCCAGCAACTCCACGCCCGCCGCCGTGAGCCGGGCCTGCTCGGCCTCGGCGTCGTCGACGATGAGCGCCAGGACCACGCCCTCGGCCGGGCCCAGCGCGGCGGGCATCGACGGGTGGCCGACGGTGACGAAGTCCACCATGAACGACGGGTCGGACTCGTGCGCCAGGTCGACGAACCAGCCCAGGTCCACAGTGACCGCGCAGCCGAGCCGCTCGACGAAGAAGTCCCGGCAGGCGGCGACGTCCTCGACCATCAGGACGGTGGCGAAACGGGTGAACCGCACCAGGGTCTCCTCTCGTATAACTACAAGCGTAGTACTACAGTCGTAGTTGTCAAGGAGGACGCCATGCCCCGCCGCAATCCCGAACGCCGTGCCGCCCTGCTCGACGCCACCGTCGCCGTGCTGGCCGGGGAAGGCGCCCGCGGCCTGACCTTCCGTGCCGTGGACGCCGCCGCGGGCGTGCCCACCGGCACCGCGTCGAACTACTTCCCCAGCCGCGACGCCCTGCTGACCGAGGTCGGCGAGCACGTCCACCACCGGCTGGCCCCCGATCCGGCCACCGTCGACGCCCTCCTGGCCCGCCCCCGCGACAAGCGCCTGGTCGAGGCGTTCATGCGCGACATCCTCGCCCGCGTCACCCGGGACCGCGCCGGTTACCTGGCCCTGCTGGAACTGCGCCTGGAGGCCACCCGCAACCCCGCCCTGCACAAGGGTTTCGGCGCCACGATGGCCGACCAGCTCCGGTCCAATGTGGCCTTCCACCTGGAGGCCGACCTCCCCGGCGACGCGGTGGACGTGACCGTGCTGTACCTGGCGATGACGGGCCTGGTCGTGGAACAGCTGACGCTGCCGGACATGCTCCCCGACGCCGAGGGCCTCATCAGGCGGATGACCGAACGGCTCACGTGACCGCGCCCCGAACGGGTGCCATGCCTCACATCGCGGGCTTCTGAATCGCTACCCACGAGTAACCTCCAGCGCACCTTAAGCGCCGACTTGGAGGGACCGCCGTGCAGAAGATCCTCGACGCCATCATGGCCGACGAGCTGGGCGCGATCGGCGAACTGCCGGTCCCCGACACCTACCGCGGGATGACCGTCCACGCCGACGAGGTCGAGATGTTCGCCGGGATGCCGTCGCGGGAGAAGGACCCCCGCAGGTCCCTGCACCTCGACGAGGTCACCACCCCGGAGCTGGGCCCCGGTGAGGCGCTGGTGGCCGTGATGGCCAGCGCGATCAACTACAACACCGTGTGGACCTCGATCTTCGAGCCGGTCTCCACCTTCAAGTTCCTCGAGCGCTTCGGGAAGGTCTCCCCGCTGGCCAAGCGCCACGACCTGCCCTACCACGTGGTCGGCTCCGACCTCGCGGGCGTCGTGCTGCGCACCGGCCCCGGCGTGCACAACTGGAAGGCGGGCGACGAGGTCGTCGCGCACTGCCTGAACGTGGAGCTGGAAGGCCCCGACGGGCACAACGACACGATGATGGACAGCGAGCAGCGCATCTGGGGCTTCGAGACCAACTTCGGCGGCCTCGCCGAGATCGCGCTGGTCAAGGCCAACCAGCTGATGCCCAAGCCCGGCCACCTCACCTGGGAGGAGGCCGCCTCCCCCGGCCTGGTCAACTCCACCGCCTACCGCCAGCTCGTCTCCGGCAACGGCGCGGGCATGAAGCAGGGCGACGTCGTGCTGGTCTGGGGCGCCTCCGGCGGCCTGGGCTCCTACGCCACCCAGTTCGCCATCAACGGCGGCGCGATCCCGGTGTGCGTGGTGTCCAACCCGGAGAAGGCCGCGATCTGCCGCGCGATGGGCGCCGAGCTGATCATCGACCGCAGCGCCGAGGGCTACAGGTTCTGGAAGGACGAGCACACCCAGGACCCGCGCGAGTGGCAGCGCTTCGGCGCCAAGATCCGCGAGCTGACCGGCGGCGAGGACCCCGACATCGTCTTCGAGCACCCCGGCAGGGAGACCTTCGGCGCCTCGGTCTACGTCACCCGCCGCGGCGGCACGATCGTCACCTGCGCGTCCACCACGGGCTTCATGCACCAGTACGACAACCGCTACCTGTGGATGAACCTCAAGCGCATCATCGGCTCGCACTTCGCGAACTACCGCGAGTCGTGGGAGGCCAACCGGCTCATCGCCAAGGGGCTGATCCACCCGACGCTGTCGAAGACCTACGCGCTGGAGGACACCGGCCAGGCCGCGCTGGACGTGCACCGCAACGCCCACCAGGGCAAGGTCGGCGTGCTGTGCCTGGCACCCCAGGAGGGCCTCGGCGTGCGCGACCACGAGCTGCGGGCACAGCACATCGACAAGATCAACCGGTTCCGGGGCGTGTGAGTTCCTGGCGAGCACCGGTGTCCGGGTAGCGTGTGGGCATGGGCTTGGGCGAGGAACGCGAACTCGTGCCTCTGGGCCCCGGGTTCGACATCACGAAGCGCGGGTACCACCCCGCGCAGGTGAATGAGCACCTGGAGCGGCTAGAGGCCGAACTGCAACTGATGCACGCCGACCGCAACGCCGCGGTGTCGCAGTCGGCCGATTTGGCCAAGCAGCTCGAACAGAGCCGCTCGGAGATCAACGAGCTGCGCAAGCAGATCGATCGGCTCTCCCTGCCACCCACGACGCTGGAGGGCCTGAGCGAACGGCTGCAGCGGATGCTGCGCCTCGCCCAGGAGGAGTCCGCCGAGATCAAGGCACACGCCGAGACCGAGGCGGACCGTCTCCGCGCCAAGGCGGAGGCCGACGGCGCCGAACTCCGCCAGCGCTACGAACGCATGATCGCGGACGTGGAGAAACGCCGCGCGGACATGGAGTCCGAACACCGCGACGTGCTGGCCAAGGCCCGCGCCGAGGCCGATCACCTGGTCACCGAGGCCCGCGCGGAAGTCGACCGCCTCGACGTCGCGGCCAAGCGCCGCCGCGAGCAGGTGGAGGAGGACTTCGAGATCGCCATGTCCGGCAGGCGCACGGAGGCGATGCGCGCCTTGGCCGAGCAGGAGGCGACCAGCAAGTCCGAGGCCGAGCGCCGCGTCCGCGAGGCCACCGAGGAGGCGGGCCGCCGCCGCCACGACGCCATCACCGAGGCCAAGGCGAGGCTGGAGGAAGCCACCTCGGAGGCCCACCGCCGCGTCCGCGAGGCGACGGAGGAGTCCAACCGCCGCATCACCCACGCCGCCCAGCGGGTCACCGCGCTGCGCCAGCTCCGCGCCCGCGTCGCCGACCAGCTCAACAGCGCCCGCGACATGATCGCCAGCGCGCACGTCCAGCTGGCCGACGCCGCCCCCGCCCTCGACCCCCTCCCCGAGGAGCGCGTCCCCGCCACCGTCGACGGCGCCCCCGCCGACGAGTCCCCCACCCGCACCATGCTCACCCCGGTGAAGCCCGTCTCGGAGACCTCGGGCCCACCCCGCGAGCACTGGGAGGCCAAGGACCCCGACGCCAGCCAGACCCAGCGCCTGGCCAAACCGGCCCCCCAGCCGCCGAAGTCCTCTCAGGACAACGACCCCCAGAAACCCAAGCAGGCCCCGGTCAAAACCCGCCGCTGACCTGCCACACCCACCGCTGACCGAGGCCACACGGCCTCGGTCAGCGGTTTGGTCCGTGGTGAGTCCTTACTCGCCGATGTCCTCGAACCACAGGTCCGGGCGGGCGGCGATGAAATCGGTCATCAGGGCGACGCACTCGGGGTCGTCGGCGATGGTGACGGCCACGCCGTGCTCGGCGAGCCAGTCGTGGCCGCCGGTGAAGGTGCGGGACTCGCCGATGAGGACCGCGGTGATGCCGAACTGGCGGATCAGGCCGCTGCAGTACCAGCAGGGGGACAGCGTGGTGACCATCGTCGTCCCCCGGTACGACCGCCGCCGTCCCGCCGCGCGGAAGGCCGAGGTCTCGCCGTGGGCGGAGGGGTCGCCGTCCTGCACGCGGCGGTTGTGGCCGGTGCCCCAGACCTCGCCGTCCTCACCGATCAGGGCCGCGCCGATCGGGATGCCGCCGGTGGCCAGACCGGCGCGGGCCTCGGTGACGGCGATGGCGAGCCAGGCGGGGTCCATGGACGGAGATTGTGGCGCGTCCCTCGGGGTGCTGTCTCGTTGTCGTGGGTAGGTTTACCCGCAAGTAGCCAACGAGGGAGGACCCCATGGCCGCCTACCAGACCGTCGTCGTCGGCACCGACGGGTCGGATTCGTCGTTTCTCGCCGTCGACCGCGCCGCGCGCATCGCCGGGGACGCCGGGGCCACGCTGGTCATCGCCTGCGCCTACCACCCGGCCAGCGACCGCGACGTCCGCAAGGCCCAGGACGACCTCGGTGACGACGTCGCCTACCAGGTCGTCGGCTCCAACCCCGCCGACGACGCCGTCCGCACCGCCGCCGAGCGCGCCCGCAAGGCAGGCGCGGCCAAGGTCGAAACCGTGGTCATCGACGGCGAGCCGGTGCAGGCGCTGGCCCGGATCGTCGGCAAGCACCGGGCCGACCTCCTCGTCGTCGGCAACCGCGGCCTCAACACCCTCGCCGGGCGCATCCTGGGCTCCGTCCCCGCCGAAGCCGCCCGCAAGTCCGGCGTCGACGTGCTGATCGTCCACACGACGTAACCGAGCGGTCAGAAGAGCCGCTTGGCCATCCTGCGCCGCCCCGGCTCAACACCACTCAGCGGAAGCGCCAGGTCACCGCAGCCGTGACTCCTGAACCCGCACCACCGCGTCCTCGCCCGCCAACTCCGCGCGCGCCTCCGGGTGGTCGCGGTAGTAGGCCAGTGTGTGCAAGACCACCAGCTGGTCCACGTTCACCGACGCCACCGGGACCGCGCACGCCACGTCCGGGCCGAACCGGCGGGCCAGCTTCGTCATCCGCTCCCCCACCGCCAGCCGCTCGCGAGTGCACAGCCCGATGTAGTTCCGGCTGGCCGACTCGGGCGCGCGCCCCAGCCGCAGCGACAGCGGCCGGACCTCGGTGATCCCGTCCCACGGCAACCGGACCACGGGCCGCGACCAGGTGAGCACCACGGCCGTCGGGGTCAGCACGAACCCCGTCGCCGCGGGCCGCTTGCGCAGCGCGAACAGCCCGGCGGCGATCAGCAGGACCCCGAGCAGCCCCAGCACGACGCCGCCCACGACGCCGATCACCGCCGACCCGGTGACCAGCAGCCCGGACAGCACCGCCAGCGCGGCCCCCACGCCCACCAGCACGTACGCCGCCTTGCGGCTGGTCGCCTTGGTGGGCAGCAGCAGTCCGGTCTCACCGTCGATGGCCGCCGTGCACGGGGTGCCCGTGGGGACGGCGTCTTGCCGCGGTGTCCCGTCAGGACTCCGCCAGAGCTTCGGGCAGGGCAGGGCTTCCATACCGTCCATGATCGTCCATCACCAGCGCCGACGCGAGCGCGCCGACCAACATCCGCTGTGCCAATGCCGACGTTCCGACACGCCGTCATCAGCCGACCACACCACCAGGTGCGCGGTCCCCGGCCGGATCTCATGATCGCACCCGGGGCAGCGGTAGATCTTCACCGCCTGACTACCCGGAACCGTGCGAACCAACCATTCCCCGTCGGCGCCGGACTCCCGGAACTGGTTGGCCAAGCTCCCGCCGAGCGGGCGCTCGGCGGGACGGTGCGGTCGGTTGCGGCGGGGCACGGGTTGGCAGGATATGCGTGAGGCACAATAGGCGCCGTGCCCACCTACGAATACCGCTGCCGCGAGTGCGGCGGCACCTTCGACGTGAAGCGGCCGATGAGCGAGTCCTCGGCCCCCGCGTCGTGCCCGCAGGGCCACGACGACACCGTCAAACTGCTCCGCATGGCGGGCCTCTCCGGCGGCGCCGCGGCCCCCGCCCCCAGCGGCGGCGGTTGCTGCGGCGGAGGCTGCTGCGGCTGACCGCTGCCCGCGACCTCAGCTGTAGTCGCGGAAGCCCTTGCCGGTTTTGCGGCCCAGTCGGCCCGCGGTGACCAGGTGTTCCAGTAGGGGGGCGGGGGCGTAGCCCGCCTCGCGGAATCCGTCGTACAGGGTGCGCTGGATGGCCAGGGACACGTCGAGGCCGACGACGTCCAGCAGCTCGAACGGGCCCATCGGGAGGCCGCAGCCGACCTTCATGGCGGTGTCGATGTCGTCGGCGTCGGCGTAGTGGGCTTCGAGCATCTTCACCGCGTCGTTGAGGTACGGGAACAGCAGGGCGTTGACGATGAAGCCCGCGCGGTCGCCGCAGTGGACCGGGTGCTTGCCGACGCGGGCGCACAGGGCGTGGGCGGTGGCGACGACGTCGGCGGCCGTGGAGATGGTCTCGACGACCTCCACCAGCTTCATGACCGGCGCCGGGTTGAAGAAGTGCAGGCCCACCACGTCGGTCGGGCGGGAGGTCGCCACCGCGCACTCGATGACCGGCAGGGAGGACGTCGTGGTGGCCAGGATCGCGCCCGGCTTGACCACCTCGTCCAGCGCGCCGAACACCGCCTGCTTGACCGCCAGGTCCTCGGCGACGGCCTCGATCACCAGGTCGCAGTCGGCCAGCTCCTCGAACTCCACCGCCGGGGTGACGCGGCCCAGGACCTCGTCGCGGACCTCCTCGGTCAGCCTGCCCTTGGCCACCTGCCGGTCGAGGGACTTGCGCACCCTGCCCAGCGCCGCCTGCGCCTTGTCCGCGGCACGGGCGCGCAGCACGACGTCGAAACCCTTGCGGGCGAACACTTCCACGATCCCGGTCGCCATCGTGCCGGTCCCGACGACACCCACCCGGTGGACCTCGCGCACCCGCGCGCCGTCGTTCGCGCCCGCGACGGGCGTCTGCGCGTCGGCGACGACGGTCGGGGAGTCCGGGGCGTCGTAGGTGTAGAAGCCGCGGCCGGTCTTGCGGCCCAGCAGGCCCGCGGTGATCATCTGCTTGAGCATCGGGGCGGGCGCGTGCAGCCGGTTGCGCGACTGCGCGTACATCGTCTCCAGGATCTCGTAGGCGGTGTCCAGGCCGATGAGGTCCAGCAGCGCCAGCGGGCCCATCGGGTAGCCGCAGCCGTGGCGCATGGCGGCGTCGAGGTCCTCGCGGGTGGCGTAGCGCTGCTCGTACATCGACACCGCGTGGTTGAGGTAGCCGAACAGCAGCGCGTTGGCGATGAACCCGGCGCGGTCGCCGATGACCACCGGCTCCTTGCCGAGGGACTTGGCGAACTCCACGACGTCGGCGACCACGTCGGGCTCGGTCACCACGGTCCGCACGATCTCGGTCAGCTTGAGCACCGGCGCGGGGTTGAAGAAGTGCAGGCCGACGACCTTGCCGGGGCGTCCGGTGTGGACACCGATCTCGGTGATCGACAGCGAGGAGGTGTTGGAGGCCAGCACCGCCTCCGGCCGCACGATCTTGTCCAGCTCGGCGAAGACCTCCGCCTTGGCCGCCAGGCTCTCCGGGATGGCCTCGATGACGAGGTCGGCGTCGGCGAGGTCGGTCAGCGAGGTGGTGTAGGTGATCCGCGCGTGCAGGTCGGCGTGCGCGGCGTCGTCGAGCTTGCCCTTGGCCAGGGCGCGGGCGGTGGAGTGGGTGATGTGGCCCCTGCCCCGCTCGATCCCGGTCTCGTCGACCTCCACGGCCACGACCCGCAGGCCGTTGCGCGCCAGCACCTCGGCGATCCCGGCGCCCATGGTCCCCAGCCCGACAACACCGATCGTGGAGAACTCGCGCGCCACAGTGACCTCCGTGTAGCTGTCCGGGTGCAAAGCTACCTACCGGTAACTTGGCCCGATCCTGCCACGCGGTTCGGCTGACGCCGGGTGAACTACACCACTGGACCGTTCACGCGAGGGAAAGAACCCACAAGTCAGTCGCCGAATCCGCGGCCGGCAAGCGCTTGCACCCGGTGCAGCGCCTCGGCCGCGTCGGCCCCGTGCGCCTCGACGGTGACCTGGTCGCCGCCCTGCGCGCCGAGCCCCATGAGGGCGAGGACGCTGCGGGCGTCGGCCGAGCGGGACCCGAAGTGCACGGTGACGACCGCGTCGAGATCGGTCAGCGCCCGCACGAGCAGGCCCGCGGGTCGGGCGTGCAGGCCGATGTCGTTGGTGAGGTCGATCACGACCTTCTGCTCAAGACCCGGTGACTCGCCGGGCTTGGCCGTGCTGGCCGACGCCGCCGCGGAGAGGACCTCGTCCATGGTCCCGCCGGTCTGCGCGGTGACGGCGGCGGCCACCGCGCCCTCGACGAACGGCGCGTCGACCACCACGGCGGTGGACGGGTCGCCCAGCATCTCCACCGCGACGTCGGCGATGAGCTTGGCGCTGCCCAGGTCGTAGAGCAGGACGACGCCCGCGCCGGACTGGGCCCGCGCCAAGGCGTCGGACACCAGGTCGAAGTCGGTGCCCAGGTCCCCGTCGGCGCCGCCCGCGGCGACGATCGCCACGTCCGGGGCCATCTGACCGGCCAGCTCGGCCAGCCCCTCGGCGAGCCGGGCGCTGTGCGAGACCAGCACCAGGCCGACCCGGCTCACGAGGTCACCTCGGCGAACGCGCGCAGGATCAGCGCGGTCGAGCGCGCGCCCGGGTCGAGGTGCTCGGCGCTGCGCTGCCCCAGGTAGGAGGCCCGGCCCTTGCGGGCGACCAGTGGGACCGTCGACGCGGCGCCCTCGTCGGCGGCGTCGGCGATCCCGCCCAGGGACGCCCCGCCCAGCGCCGCCTGCACCGCGGGGGCCAGCGCGTCGACCATCGTCTTGTCGCCGATCTCGGCCTTGCCCCGGTCCACGACGCCGCGCAGCGCGGCCTCCAGCGCGACGGTGACGTCCAGCTCGGCGGCCTCGCCGACGGCGGTGGCGGCCCGCAGGAACGCCGTGCCGTACAGCGGGCCCGACGCGCCGCCGACCTTGGAGATCAGCGTGGTGGCCACCAGCTTCAGGACCTCACCGGGGGTGTCCGGCGTGGATTCGTCCAAAGCGGACACCACGAAACCGAAGCCGCGCTTGAGGTTCTCGCCGTGGTCGCCGTCGCCGATGGCCTGGTCGAGGGCGACCAGCTCGTCGCGGTGGGCGGTGACCGCGGCCGCCGCGCGGCGGACGGCGGCGGCGACGGCCGCGCTGTCGCAGCCCATCTACCGGCCCCAGCGCAGGGCGGCGGTGTGCACCGGGGCGTCCCACAGCGACAGCAGCGCCTCGTCCAGGCGCAGCAGCGTCAGGCTCATTCCCTGCATCTCCAGGCTCGTCACGTAGGGGCCGACCAGCCGCCGCCGCACCTCGATGCCGCGGGCGGCGAGCTGGTCCTCGGCGATGCCGTGCGCCAGGTACAGCTCCAGCAGCGGGGTGCCGCCCATCGAGTTGGTGAACAGCAGCACGTCGTCGCCCTCGGCGAAGGGCAGGTCGGCCAGGATCGGGTCGAGCAGGCCCGCCACGATCGCCTCGGCGGGCAGCAGCGGGGTGCGGACGCGGCCGGGCTCGCCGTGGATGCCGATGCCGACCTCCATCTCGTCCTCGGCCAGCTCGAAACTGGGGGTGCCCACGTGCGGGACGGTCGGGGCGCTCAGCGCCACGCCCATCGACCGGACGTCGGCGACCACCGCGCGGGCCAGGCGCTCGCACTCGTCGAGGTCCGCGCCGGACTCCGCGGCCGCGCCGACGATCTTCTCCAGCAGCACCGTGCCCCCGACGCCGCGGCGGCCCGCGGTGAAGGTGGAGTCGCGCACGGCCACGTCGTCGTCGATGACGACCGTGCGCACGTCGATGCCGTCGGCGGCGGCCAGCTCCGCGGCGGTCTCGAAGTTCAGCACGTCGCCGGTGTAGTTCTTGACCAGCAGCAACACGCCCGCGCCGCCGTGCACCGCGGTGACAGCGGCGTGCACCTGGTCCGGCGTCGGGGAGGTGAACACCGGGCCGGGGCAGGCCGCGTCGAGCATCCCCGGGCCGACGAACCCGCCGTGCAGCGGCTCGTGGCCGGACCCGCCGCCGGAGACGATGGCGACCTTGCCCGCGACCGGCGCGTCGGCCCGGATCACCGCGGCCGGGTCCTCGACCACCCGCAGCAGGTCGGCGTGCGCGGAGGCCAGGCCGCGCAGCGCTTCGACAACCACCGTCTCGGGCTGGTTGATGATCTTCTTCATCCCGGCTCGCCTCCTCGCAGCTCCCGGTTAAGTCCTACACCTGGGCCGACATCCGGCGATAGCGCCCGATTCAGCGTGGCGGCGATTCCGCGACGAGCACGGCGGCGGCCGATCGGGTGACGGCGCGGGCGTCGCGGCCCGGGTCCGCCGTGCTCAGCCGTCGTCCAATTCAGGCACCGGCCCGTCCAGGGAGCGCGGCACCCGACCACGGCAGCCGGATCAATCGGCGTCGCTCCTGGTCTCGGCGTCCCTCCTGGTCTCAGCGTCGGGGTCGGCGTCAGCGCCGGGATCGGCGTCGGGGTCGGGCACGACCAGCGGGCGCAGCCGCTGCCACAGCCCGAACGCGGCCGCGGTGAGCAGCATCGCCAGACCCATCCACAGGTTGACGTTGATGTCACCGGCCTTGCGCATCTCCTCCTCGGTCGTGACGAACAGGCCCATGATCGTGAGGACCACTCCGTACACGGCGAACAGCAGGGCCAGGATGCCCCGCAGGTCGAACAGCCCCACGCGCTTGGTCATGGCGGTCCTCCTCACCAGAAGATGACGTTGAGCACGGCGGTCAGGGCCAGCACGCCGATGGCGAGCACCGCGGGCCTGCGGTACCAGCCCGCCGCGTCGCCGGTGGTGTCGTGCTGCCGCTGCTCACGCGGGGTCAGCGACCAGACCAGGCCGACCAGCTCGCGGTCGGGCTTGGGCTTGGTCACCATCGTGACGGCCACGCTGACGGCGATGTCGACGACGAACGCCGCGATCGCGGCGACGAAGCTGGCGCCCTGCCCGGCCAGCCCCAGCACGCCCGCCCGGTTGAGCACGTCGACGGTCACCGCCGCCGCCGTGCCCGCGACCAGGCCGAAGCCGCCCGCGAGCGGTGTCATCCGCTTCCAGAACATGCCGAGGATGAAGGTGGCGAACAGCGGGGCGTTGAAGAAGCCGAACAGGGTCTGCAGGTAGTCCATGATGTTGTTGAAGCTGGCGGCGATGAACGCCGTGCCGATCGCCGCTACGCAGCCCACGATCGTGATGATCCTGCCGACCCGCAGGTAATAGCCGTCGGGCTTGTCCTTGACTATGTAGGACTGCCAGATGTCGTAGGTGAAGACGGTGTTGAACGAGCTGACGTTGGCCGCCATGCCCGCCATGAACGCCGCGAGCAGACCGGTGATGGCGATGCCGAGCATCCCGTTGGGCAGCAGGTCGCGGATGAGCAGCAGGATCGCGTTGTTGTAGGTCACGCCGTTGTCCGCGGTGCCGCCGCTGGCCTTGTACTCGGCCAGCTCCGGGGAGAGCACCGCGGCGATCATGCCCGGGATGATCACGACAAGCGCGATCAGCGTCTTCGGGTAGGCGCCGATCAGCGGGGTGCGGCGCGCGGCGGACATGCTCTTGGCCGACATCGCCCGCTGCACCTCGGCGAAGTTCGTCGTCCAGTAGCCGAAGCTGAGCACGAAGCCCAGGCCGAACACGATCCCGAGCACCGACAGCGTCGCGTCGCCGATGCCGGTCAGGTTGGTGCCCGGCCAGCTGTTGAGCTGGTCCGCGGCGTTGGCCTGGCCGCCGATCTTGTCGACCAGCCCGTCCCACCCGCCGACGCGGTGCAGGCCGACGAAGGTCAGCGGCAGCAGCATCGCGACGATGACGAAGAACTGCATCACTTCGTTGTAGACGGCCGCGGAGAGCCCGCCGAGCGTGGTGTAGGCCAGCACGATCGCCGCGGCCACGACGACGCTCAGCCAGAGCGGCCAGCCGAGCAGGAGGTTCACGACCGTGGCCAGGGCGAAGAGGTTGACACCGGCGATCAGGACCTGCGCGGTGGCGAAGCTGAGCCCGTTGACCAGGTGCGCGAACTTGCCGAAGCGGCGCAGCAGGAACTCCGGGACGCTGCGCACCTTGGAGCCGTAGTAGAACGGCATCATCACCAGGCCAAGGAACACCATGGCCGGGATCGCGCCGATCCAGTAGTAATGGACCGTCGGGATGCCGTATTGGGCGCCGTTGGCCGTCATGCCGAAGATCTCGACCGCGCCGAGGTTCGCCGAGATGAAGGCCAGACCGGTCACCCAGGCGGGAAGCGACCGCCCGGAGAGGAAGAAGTCCAGACTGCTGGACACCGACCGGCGCGCCATGGCGCCGATGCCGAGTACGACGAGGAAGTAAACGGCGAGCAGGGAATAGTCCACCCAATTCGCGTCCAGCCGCAGGTCGGCCTGCGCCATCACGTCCATCCGCCCTCCCCGAGCCACCCGTGATCGACACAGCATGGCGCGCCAACCGCTCTCGCGCACGACGAGCGCTCACCACTTTCGAGCGGCATTCCAGGACCGCCTGCCCGACGACGAACAGGGACGATTGCCACGTCGCCACGGCGACATCGCCGGGTGGTGAGCAAGCGTTACGGGCAGAATGGGCCTCCGCCCAACCTGGGGATCGACGTTGTCCATCGACGCAGTGGCCGCACAGCTACGCCAAGCCGTCGCCTGCCTGCCGCTGACCCTGCTGGCGCAGGCCACCACCTTCTTCGACGAGGCTCGCGCCACCTTCGCCGAGGCCAGCCAGGGAAGCAGCCGCACTGAACCCGGCGAAGCCATTCACGGCCTGAGTCAGACCATCGCCGAGGTGGCAGAACTGCACAAATCGACAGCCCAGGTGAAAGCGCTCATCGAGCAGTACCTGGCGCATATCGCTGGAGGAGACCAGAGCACCAAGCCACCAGCGTTCCGGCTACCCCCGACTACTCATTCCGTGCCCCGGACATCACAGACCACCGACCGCGACCTCGTGGCCGAGGTCCAGCGACAAGGGAAGAAGATCAGCCCGGAGAAGGTTGTCCGGATAGGGAAGGACAGGGCGGGCAGGGTGGTATGGCTGGAGGAAGGCGACGACAAGGCCGGATTGGCGCATCTGATGGACCCGATTCGCGTGGCCGACTTTGCCAACAAGGGTGTGACCAGCGAAGATGTAGTCGACTTGGTCTTCACCGCGCTCGCCAAGGGAGAACCGGTCGGCACCAGCGGCAGGGACCGAATCGTCTACGCTATCGCGTACCGCGGGCAACCTAAGCGGGTTGCCATCACAGTGGCGGGCAATGGATACATCATCGGTGCTCACCCAGTTGGCCTGACAAAAAGGATCAAACCACTGCGATGACCGAGACCACGCCTCTCCCCGCAACGCTGCGCGTCGACCTTCGTCCGGACTGGGGGACCGGGCCGATCTGGGTTGCCACGCCGAATGATGGCTACGAGCCCTACGACTCCGAGGAGGTGACCGAAGTGCTTGACCTCAGCGCAGAACTGCGGGCCGACATCGCGGCCTGGGACGACCGCAACCACGCGACGCTGAACCACGACGACCCGCCCAGCTCTGGTTTCCCGACACCGGAGGACGAAGCGGTCTTCGTCGCCGACGGCAAACAGCTCGCCCTGCGGCTCCGGGACGAGCTGCCGGGGGCCGAGGTCACCTACAGCACGATCGGCGGCGAGAACGTTCCACTCGATTAGGCTAGAACAGGCGGAACTCGTCCGGTTCGATGCCGCGGAGGGTGTCGTAGTCGAGGGTGACGCAGCGGATGCCGCGGTCTTCGGCCAGGGTGCGGGCCTGGGGTTTGATCTGCTGGGCGGCGAAGATGCCGCGGACCGGGGACAGCAGGGAGTCACGGTTGAGGAGTTCCAGGTAGCGGGTCAGCTGCTCGACGCCGTCGATCTCGCCGCGGCGCTTGATCTCCACGGCGACGCTGGCGCCGCCCGCGTCGCGGCAGAGGATGTCGACCGGGCCGATGGCCGTCGGGTACTCGCGGCGCACCAGGGTCCAGCCCTCGCCCAGGGTGGTGATGTGCTGGGCGAGGAGTTCCTGCAGGTGGGCCTCGACGCCGTCCTTGACGAGGCCGGGCTCGGGGCCCAGTTCGTGGGCGGAGTCGTGCTGGATCTCCTCGATGGTGATGACCAGCTTCTCACCCGCCTTGTTCTGCACCGTCCAGAGCTCGCGGTCCTCGATGAGCCAGCACGGCGGGGTCATCCAGTTCAGCGGCTTGTAGGCGCGGTCGTCGGAGTGCACGGAGATGGAGCCGTCCGCCTTGATCAGGAGCAGGCGGTTGGCCATCGGGAGGTGGGCGGTGAGCCTGCCGACGTAGTCGACCTGGCACCGGGCGATCACTAGGCGCACGCCGAGCAGGTTAGCCCCGTGCCCCCTGTCGGGTGAGAATGGCCCGCGTGGAATCTCTGGGCACCCGGCAGGTGTACGCGAACCCCTGGATGACCGTCCGCGAGGACGACGTGCGGCGCGCCGATGGCAGCGCGGGCATCTACGGCGTGATCGACAAACCCGACTACGCCCTGGTCGTCCCCCTCGACGACGAGCGGCTGATGCTCGTCGAGCAGTACCGCTACCCGCTCGGGCAGCGCCGCTGGGAGTTCCCCCAGGGCACGGCCCCCGGCGGCGCCGACGCCGAGCCCGCGGCGCTGGCCGCGCGCGAGCTGCGGGAGGAGACCGGGCTGCGGGCGGGCCGCGTCGAGCGCATCGGCTCGCTGGACTGCGCGCCGGGCATGTCGAGCCAGCGCGGGCACGTATTCCTGGCGACGGAGCTGAGCGAGGGCGCGCACGAGCGGGAGCTGGAGGAGCAGGACATGCGCTGCGCCTGGTTCCCGCGCTCGGAGTTCGAATCGCTCGTCCGCGCGGGCGCCATCAGCGACGCCCAGTCGATCGCCGCCTACACCCTCCTGCTGCTGCACGAACACCACAGTTGATCGTCCACTCAGGACCAATCACCGAGTTGTCCACAGCCCAGAACTTCCGGTGGCCGAGCCATCGGCCCCGGGTGAAGGATGGGGGAAACACACCGAAGCCGCACGACGGAACGAGGGTGACGAATGCGAAAAGCGATTCTCCCGGTGGCGTTGCTGGTCAGCGGGCTGGTGGTCACGCCCGCAGCCGCCCAGCCCGCCGCCCAGCCCGCCGCCGCCCAGCCCGCCGCGTCGGGGCCGCTCGCCCAGGGGTACGGCGGGGCCGTCGTGTCCGACACCGTGGAAGCCACCGAGGCCGGTCTGCGCGTGCTGCGCCGCGGTGGCACGGCCGCCGACGCCGCGGTCGCCGTCGCGGCCACGCTGGGCGTCACCGATCCGATGATGGCGGGCGTGGGCGGCGGCGGGTACTTCGTCCACTACGACGCCCGCACCGGCAAGGTCTCCACGATCGACGGTCGCGAGACCACCCCGCGCGCGGGGCACGAGCGCATGTTCATCAACCCGGCGACCGGTGAGCCGTACCCGTTCGCCGACGCGGTGACCAGCGGCTTGTCGGTCGGCACCCCGGGGACGCTCGCCACCTGGGAGCGCGCCCTGGACCGGTGGGGCCGCCTCGACTTACCTGATGTGCTCAAGCCCGCCATCGAGGTGGCCGACCGCGGCTGGCCGATGACGGCGACCCTGCGCGCCCAGGTCCAGGCCAACGAGGCCCGCTTCCGCCAGTTCGCCCCCACCGCCGAGCTGTTCCTGCCCGGCGGCACGGTCCCGGAGGTCGGCACGCTCCTGCGCAACCCGGACCTGGCCGCCACCTACCGCGAGATCGCCCGCCACGGCACCCGCGCGTTCTACGGCGGCGGGATCGGCCGCGACCTGGTCGACGCCGTGCGGAACCCGCCGCTGGCCGAGGACGCCACCATCGACCCGCCCGCGGGCCTGATGACCGTCCGCGACCTGCGCGGCTACCGCACGATCGACCGCGCGCCCACGCACGTCAACTACCGCGGGCACGACGTGTACGGCATGGCGCCCTCCTCCAGCGGCGGCATGACGGTCGGCATGGCCCTCAACAGCCTGGAGCGCTTCAACCTGGGCTCGCTGGACCGCACGCAGGCGCTGCACTACTACCTGGAGGCCAGCAAGCTCGCCTACGCCGACCGCAACCGCTACATCGGCGACCCGGCCTACGTCGACGTTCCCCAGCGCGAACTGCTCGACGAGTCCTACGGCCGTGCCCGCGCCTGCCTGATCGACCCGATCCGGGTGCTGCCCGCCCCCGTCGCCCCCGGCAACCCCCGCGGCCCGCACCAGTGCACGCCGCCCCCGCCCGGGACGGCGTCGAACGAGAACGAGGTGCACACCAACCACTTCGTCGTCGCCGACGCCCGCGGCAACGTGGTGTCGTACACGAACACGATCGAGCAGGTCGGCGGCAGCGGCATCGTCGTGCCCGGCCGCGGCTTCCTGCTGAACAACGAGCTGACCGACTTCAACTTCACCCCGACCCAGGGCAGCGCCCCCGACCCGAACCTCGCCGCCCCCGGCAAGCGCCCGCGGTCGAGCATGTCCCCGACGATCGTCCTGCGCGACGGCAAGCCGTTCCTGGCCCTGGGCTCCCCCGGCGGCTCCACCATCATCACCACCGTCCTGCAGATCCTGGTCAACCGCGTCGACTTCGGCATGACCCTCGCCGAGGCGGTGGCCGCCCCCCGCGCCTCCCAGCGCAACTCGCCCACCACCCTGGCCGAACCGGCCTTCATCGCCGCCGCCGACGGCCTGCGTCGCATAGGCCACGCCTTCGCCCCGCAGACCGAGATCGGCGCCGCCGCCGCGCTGGAGATCACCGGCCGGGGCCGGATCATCGCCGTCGGCGAGCCCACCCGCCGTGGCGGGACCCACGCGGGGGTGGTGTTCCCGAGGCCATGACCAACCCGGGGTGGGGCACCGCGGTGCCCCACCCTTCCGCCTCCCGGCCAGAGGGCGGGTGATCAGCGACAAGGGTCATTCCGGCCGTGCGACCACCCTCCCGGGTACTTTCAGGTCGCGGGCTGTGGACGGTCGGTGCCGAGGTCACCGGCACAGGGGTTTCGCCTTGGGCGAGATCGAGAAACGGGGGATTTCGCTGATGGCGACCTATGTGTTGATCCCGGGGGCAGCGAGCAGCCCGTGGCACTGGCACCTGCTCGACGCGCGGCTGCGTGAACGCGGCCACGACGTGGTGGCCGTCGACTTGCCCGTCGACCAGGACGGGGCGGGGCTCTCGGAGTACGCCGACGTTGTCGTCGAGACCCTGCGGGACCGCGATGTCGTTGCCGAACGCGGCGAGTTGGTGCTGGTCGCCCACTCGTTCGCCGGGTTCACCGCCCCATGGTCTGCGAACGAGTGCCCGTGGACCTGCTGGTGCTGCTCAACGCCATGACCCCGTCCCCGGGTGAGGCGCCGGGCGACTGGTGGGCGAACACCGGGTACGCCGAGGCCACGAAGGCCCAGGAGCACGACGGGGTGCACCCGGACGACGACACCTTCTTCAGCGACCTCCCCCCGGATCTGGCCGCCGAGGCGAACGCGAGGCTCCGCGACCAGTCCGGCACCCCCTTCGAGAAGCCGTGGCCCCTGCGCGCCTGGCCCGACGTGCCGACCCGGTTCCTGCTCGCCCGTCAGGACCGCTTCTTCCCCGCCGCCTTCCAACGCCGGACCGTCACGGCGCGGCTGGGCATCACCCCCGACGAGATGGACGGCGGGCACTTCGTCGCCCTCAGCAGGCCCGACGAACTCGCCGACCGCCTGGAGACCTACCGCACCGAACTGCTGTAGCGCCCGAGGAACCCTCGACGCGGTGAACAGCAGGCATTGGCCACCCGCCACAGGACTGGCTCGGCCCGCTTGCCGCCGATCACATCGACGGCGAACTCGACCGGGCAGTAGTACCGCGTCCTGCGCACGTTCACGAACCACAAAGTACGTACTTGTCCGCGGAGACCCAAGAGTGCTCGACTGCGGCGGTGACGATCGAGTACATCCGATACCGGGTAACCGCCCGTCGCGCGGCGGAGTTCGAGGACGCCTACCGCCGCGCGGCCGTCCACCTGGCCGCCGCGCCGGAGTGCCACGACATCGAGCTGAGCCGCTGCGAGGAGGAGCCGGAGAGCTACGTGGTCCGGTTGACCTGGACCTCCACCTGCGACCACCTGGCGGGCTTTCGCACAGGACCGCACTTCCCACCGTTCTTCGCCGAGATCCGCGAGTTCGTCGAGGACATCGAGGAGATGCGCCACTACGCACCGGTGGACATCGGCGGCTCGGTGCCGACCCTGTACGAGTGGGCGGGCGGCGCGGGCGCGCTGGAGAAGCTGTTCCAGACGTTCTACCAGCGCGTCGCCCAGGACGAGCTGCTGGCCCCGCTGTTCGCGGGCATGGACCCCGACCACGCGAAGCACGTCGCGACGTGGCTCGGTGAGGTGTTCGGCGGTCCGCGCACGTACTCGGAGAACCGCGGCGGCCACGCGCACATGGTCGGCAAACACCTGGGGCAGGGGCATCGGCGAGCAGCAGCGCAGGCGGTGGGTCGCGCTCCTGCAGGACACCGCCGACGAGGTGGGCCTTCCGGACGACCCGGAGTTCCGTTCGGCGTTCGTCGGCTACCTGGAGTGGGGCACCCGCATGGCGGTGATCCTCTCTCGGCCGGGCGCCGAGCCGAACCCGGCTGAGCCGGTGCCCGCGTGGGGCTGGGGCAACGTGCGCCCCTGGCAAGGCTGACGGGGGCGCCAGAGCCCGAGGGCCACGCACTCGTCGCGAGCTATGCGCACATCCCCCGTCGTCGTCGCCGGACTAGGGACTGTCCTCCAGCAGCGTCTCGATCGCTCGGTTCGCGTCGGCGGGGAAGACCAGGATGCGGAGGGTTTCGCCGTCCGGGCTTGGCACCGTCGTTGTCCGGACGCCCGCGTCGCGGAGGCGGTCTTCCACGATGGTGGCGGCGGTGCGGCTCGGGACCGTCGCGACCTCGCGCAGCAGGCCGTAGTCGCGGTTGCGGTCGCTCGCGAAGGCCCAGCGCAGGACCAGGCCCAGCAGGCCGACGACCACGAGGGCGACCAGGGTCAGGTACGGCGCGGGCAGGTCCACGGGTCAATGATGCGCCGTCGGGCGGCGACTCACGAGACGGACCGGATGGCGGGCAGGGCGGGTGGCGCCGATGCTGGGGGCGGCCGGGGCGCGCGTCTCGAACGATCCTGTGAGCAATGGCACCGCCGACACCGTGTTACCGGCCAGTACGCTGCGGCGAAAGGGCGAGTTAACGGAGGTTCACACCGGTGCCGTACCCCACTGATCGTGAGCGAGACCGCCCGTGGGTCATGCGGACCTACGCGGGCCATTCCTCCGCCAAGAAGTCCAACGAGCTCTACCGGCGCAACCTGGCCAAGGGCCAGACCGGCCTGTCGGTGGCCTTCGACCTGCCCACCCAGACCGGCTACGACCCCGACCACGAGCTGGCCAGGGGCGAGGTCGGCAAGGTCGGGGTGCCGGTGACGCACATCGGCGACATGCGGGCGTTGTTCAGCGGCATCCCGCTGGGCGAGGCCAACACCTCCATGACGATCAACGCCACCGCCATGTGGCTGCTCTCGCTCTACGTCACCGTCGCCCAGGAGCAGGCCGAGACCGAGGGCCGCGACTGGCACGAGGTGGTCGCCCGCCTCGCCGGGACGACGCAGAACGACATCATCAAGGAGTACCTCTCCCGGGGCACCTACGTCTTCCCGCCCGGCCCGAGCCTGCGCCTGATCACCGACATGGTGGCCTGGACCGTGGCCACCGTGCCCAAGTGGAACCCGATCAACATCTGCAGCTACCACCTGCAGGAGGTCGGCGCGACCCCGGTGCAGGAGATCGCGTACTCGATGTCGACCGCGATGGCGGTGCTCGACTCGGTCTTCGACTCCGGCCAGGTGCCCGAGGACCGCAGGGGCGAGGTCGTCGCCCGCATGTCCTTCTTCGTCAACGCGGGCGTGCGGTTCGTGGAGGAGATGTGCAAGATGCGCGCCTTCACCGAGCTGTGGGACGAGATCACCCGCGACCGCTACGGCATCGACAACCCCAAGCACCGCCGCTTCCGATACGGCGTGCAGGTCAACTCCCTCGGCCTGACCGAGGCCCAGCCGGAGAACAACGTCCAGCGCATCGTGCTGGAGATGCTGGCC
This sequence comes from Actinokineospora lacus, assembly GCF_053813445.1. NCBI lineage: Bacteria > Bacillati > Actinomycetota > Actinomycetes > Pseudonocardiales > Pseudonocardiaceae > Actinokineospora > Actinokineospora lacus. The sequence goes on along the minus strand of NZ_JBQERA010000002.1, from coordinate 448,094 downwards.
GTCTCGCTGTCCCGCAAGGCCCGCGCCCGCGCGATCCAGCTCCCGGCGTGGAACGAGGCGCTGGGGCTGCCGCGGCCGTGGGACCAGCAGTGGGCGCTGCGGATGCAGCAGGTGCTGGCCTACGAGACCGACCTGCTCGACTACGAGGACATCTTCGACGGCTCCCCGGTCATCGAGGCCAAAGTGGACGAACTCGTCACCGGGGCCCGCGCCGAGATCGACCGGGTGCAGGCGATGGGCGGCGCGGTCGCGGCGGTCGAGAACGGCTACATGAAGACCCAGATGGTCTCCGCGCTCGCCGACCGCCGCAGGCGGATCGAGGCGGGCGAGGAGGTCATCGTCGGGGTCAACAAGTTCGACAGCACCGAGCCGAGCCCGCTGCAGTCCGGCGGGGTCAAGTCCATCGAGACCACCGACCCGGTCGCCGAGCGCGAGGCCGTCGCCGCGCTGGCCGCGTGGCGGTCCGAACGGGACGGTGGGGCCGTCACCGCGGCGCTCGCCACCCTCCGGGACACCGCCAAGACCGACGCCAACCTCATGGCGGCGACGCTGGCCTGCGCCCGCGCCGGGGTGACCACCGGCGAGTGGTCCGCGGCGCTGCGCGAGGTGTTCGGCGAGTACCGCGCGCCCACCGGCGTGGCGGGGGTGTCGGCCTCCGGCGAGGCGGGCGCGGCGCTGGCGCGGGTGCGCGAGCAGGTCAAGGCCACGGGCGAGGAACTCGGCGAGCGACTGCGGATGCTGGTCGGCAAGCCCGGGCTGGACGGGCACTCCAACGGCGCCGAGCAGATCGCCGTGCGCGCCCGCGACACCGGGTTCGAGGTCGTCTACCAAGGCATCCGGCTGACCGCCGACCAGATCGTGGCCGCCGCGGTGCAGGAGGGCGTGCACGTCGTCGGCCTGTCGATCCTGTCCGGCTCGCACCTGGAAGCCGTGCCCGCGGTGGTCGAGGGGCTGCGCGCGGCGGGCGCGGGCGACGTGCCGGTCGTCGTCGGCGGGATCGTGCCCCCCGAGGACGCCGAGGTGCTGCTGGCCCAAGGCGTTGCCCGCGTTTTCACCCCGAAGGACTACGAGATGACCCAGATCATGGCCGAGATCGTGGCCGTGATCCGCGAGGCGAACGACCTGGCCACCGCCTGACCGCACGATCGGGCCGCCTCACCCTGAAACCATGGCGTGCTCGCGCCCGTCCCCCGCTGCGCCGTCGTTCACGTGTTGGATTGTTGAACAAAACTACAACTGAACGATCTAACGAAATACCCCGCGGCGCCGCTCACTGAGCCCCGCGAGCCGCGCGCCCCAGGGTTGCCCTGGGCGTCCCTCGGCCGAGCCCAAGCCACAAGCGGCGTTGTTCGCCGTCACAAAGGACGTCCGAGCGGGATTGACAGCGCGCGGTGGCGCCGGTCACTGTGACCGAGCTAGTGCTACTTCCGAGTAGCCTTCGGTGCCGTAACCACGAGGAGTTCACAGTGGCACTCCGACCAGCCCTGCGTTTCGGATTGCTCGCGGTGGCCGCGGCCATGGTCACGGGCCTGCTCGCCTCCCCGGCCGCCGCGCTCCCGTCCTTCTACGACCCGCCCGCCACCCTGCCCGCCGCCGACGGCGACGTCGTCCGCTCCGAGCCCGCCGACTTCTTCCTCGACCCGCTGAGGCTGGTGAGGGTCGACGCCGTCGTCAACCGCGTCATGTACCGCACCACCGACCGCGACGGCACGCCCATCGCCGTCACCGGCACGGTGCTCACCCCGAGGCACGCCTGGCGCGGCGCGGGCGAGCGCCCGATCGTGGCGTACGCGCCGGGCACCCAGGGCCTCGGCGACCACTGCGCGCCGTCGCGGCAGCTCGCGGTCGGCAGCGAGTACGAGGGCCCGTTCATCGGCGGGCTGCTGCTGCGCGGCTACGGCGTCGTGGTGACCGACTACGAGGGCCTCGGCACCCCTGGCACGCACACCTACGTCAACCGCGTCGTCTCCGGCCGCGCGGTGCTGGACTCCGTCCGGGCGGCGCAGCGCCTGCCCGAGGCCGGGCTGCCCGACGACGGGCCGGTCGCCATCAGCGGGTACTCCCAGGGCGGCGGTGCCGCGGCGGCCGCGGCCGAGCTGGCCGGGGCGTACGCGCCGGAGCTGGACCTCAAGGGCGTGGCCGCGGGCGCCATCCCGGCCGACCTGCAGAAGGTCGGCGTGAACCTCGACGGCGGGCTGTACGCGGCGTTCCTGGGCTACGCGGCCGTCGGCCTGGCCGCGGGCTACGGCGTGGACATGGACCCGTTCCTCAACGCGCGCGGCCAGGCGCTGTTCGCCGAGCTGGAGGACCACTGCACGATCGAGGCGGTGGCCAGGTACGCGTTCACCCGGTCGGCGACGCTGACCGCCGACGGCAGGCCGCTGACCGACCTGCTCTCGACCAACGAGCAGTTCAAGGCCATGGTGGGCGAGCAGCTGATCGGGCGGCTGAAGCCCGCCGTGCCGGTGGTCGTCTCCCACAGCGTGCTCGACGACGTGATCCCGTACGGCGTGGGCCGGAAGGTCGCCGCGGACTGGTGCGCGAAGGGCGCGACGGTGGCGTTCCTGCCGAACCTCGCCCCGACCCACGTCGGCGGCGCGGTCGCCGCGTACCCCGCGGTCTTCGCCTGGCTGGAGGGCCGCTTCGCCGGGCGGCCCGCGCCCAACAACTGCTGGGCATTGCCCACGATGTGACCTAGCGTCGAGCCCATGTACGAGCACATCCTGGTCGCGCGCGACGGCGACACCGTCCGCGTCACCATGAACCGGCCGTCCCGGCGCAACGCGCTCTCCGCCGAGCACCTGACCGAGTTGCGCGACGCCTTCACCGAAGCCGGTGAGACCGACGCGACCGGGGTGGTGCTCGGCGGGGCGGGCCCGGTGTTCTCCGCGGGGCACGACTTCGCCGACGTCGCCGCCCGCGACCGCGACGGCGTGCTGGAGCTGCTGCGGCTGTGCACCGAGGTGATGGCCACGATCCAGGACATCCCGCAGGTCGTCGTCGCCAAGGTGCACGGGCTGGCCACCGCGGCGGGCTGCCAGCTGGTGGCCTCCTGCGACCTGGCCGTCGCCGCCGACACCGCCGGGTTCGCGCTGCCCGGCGGCAAGGGCGGGTGGTTCTGCCACACCCCGGCCGTGCCGGTGGCGCGGGCCGTGGGACGCAAGCGGCTGATGGAGCTGGCCCTGACCGGCGAGCCCGTCGACGCGGCCACCGCGCTCGCCTGGGGCATGGTCAACCGCGTCGTCGCGCCGGAGGACCTCGACGAGGCCACCGACGAGCTGCTGCGCCGGGCCACCCGCGGCAGCCAGGCCAGCAAGGCGCTCGGCAAGCGGACGATCTACGCCCAGCTCGACCGCCCGGAGGCCGACGCCTACGCCATCGCGCTGGAGGTGATGGCCGAGGCGTCGCAGCTGCCCGGCGCCAAGGAGGGCATGGCCGCCTTCCTGGAGAAGCGCACCGCGGCCTGGCCGGACTGAGGACGTGCGCGGCGGGCGCCCTCGCACCGCCGCGCACGTCCCCCGGGACCCCTCCTACGGCAGGGTGTCCAGGTGCGCGCCGACCGAGTTGGCGAACGCGTACCCGTTGGAGGCGTCCCAGTTGATCGACCACGTCATCGCGCCCCGGAAGGTGGGGTACGTGGTCGACGGGCGGAAGCTGCCGCAGTTGGTGCCCTTGGTCAGGCAGTCGAGGGCCCGGTTGACGTTGGCCGGGGACTGGTAGCCGCCGCCCGCGCCGGACGGGGAGGCGGGCAGGCCCAGGCCGATCTGGTCGGGCCGCAGCCCGCCCTGCAGCTGGATGCAGGCCAGCGCGGTGAGGAAGTCCACCGTGCCCTGGGCGTAGACCTGCTGGTTGCAGCCCATCATCGTGCCGGAGTTGTAGTACTGCATGTTGACGATCGTCAGGATGTCCTTGATGGCCAGCGCGGTCTGGAAGTAGCCGCCCTGGGTGGACTGCATGTCGATCGTCTGCGGGGCCATCGTGATGATCCGGCCGCCGCCCGCGTGGATCGCGCGCAGCGCCTGGGTCATGTACGTCGGGTTGATGCCGTTCTCCAGGTCGATGTCCACCCCGTCGAACCCGTACTCGTTGATCAGCGCGACGACGGAGTTGGCGAAGGCGGTGGCGGCCTGGGCGTTGCCGACCCAGATGGTGCCGCGCTCGCCGCCGACGGAGATGATCACCTTCTGGCCGCGCGCCTGCGCGGTGCGGACGTCGGCCTTGAACTGGGCGTCGGTGTAGCCGCCGAGCTTGGCGACCAGGCCGGGGTCGAGGGTGAAGTCGACGGCGCCCTGCACGCCCGGGACGGCGTCGGCGAAGGACACGGCGATGATGTCGTAGCTGGTGGGCACGTCGGCGATCTTCAGGGCGCGGGCGCCGTTGTCGAAGTTGTGCCAGTAGCCGGTGAGGACGTGCTTGGGCAGCGACGTGGGCGGCCGCGGCGTGGTGGTTGTCGTCGTGGTCGTCGTGGTCGTGGTCGTCGTGGTGGGCTTGGTGGTGGTCGTGGTCGGCGGGGTTCCCGGGCCGTCGAGGTTCACGTCGTCGGCGAGGTAGGCGGGCTGGCCGTACCAGCCGTGCAGGTAGACGGTCACCTGGCGGGTCGAGGAGCCCGCGGTGAACGAGGTGGACAGCTGGGTCCAGGCCGTCGACGCCGTCCAGGTGCTGACGTCGGTCGTGCCGGTGCCGGAGGCGCCGAGGTAGGTGTAGGCGCCCTTGACCCACGCGGTCAGGGTGTAGCGCTGGCCGGGCTGGACGGTGACGGACTGGGAGCACCGGGCGTTGTCCTGCCCGGCGGGGGTGGCGGTCATCGCGTAGGCGCCGGTGCGCTTGTCCGCCGAGGTGGCCGCCGCCGAGCCGGAGCAGGTCCAGCCCTCCAGGCTGCCGGTCTCGAACCCGGGGTTGCGGAGCAGGTTGGCCGCCGCGGCGCTGCCGGTGAAGGTGAGCACCAGTCCGGCGCACACGGTCACCGCGGCGACCAGTGCGGCGAGTGCCCGCCTGGATTGAGACGTCATAGCTGGCCTCCAGGGGCATGCAGGGTGTCATCAAAATGGACTAGACCATTGACGATGTCAACCCCTGGCCACGGGAAGGCCCAGGACGGCGGCGCGGGTTCTCTCGCTGGTCAAGCTAGGTGGGCGTGGGAACTCAGGCCCGCGCCCCCTGCCGGTCGACCGTCTTCCACAGTGGACCAAAGACGAACCACAGCCCGCTCACCCAGCCCAGCCGCGGCAGCCACCCCGCCCACAGCGCCTCGGTCTGGGCGGGCGTGGCCACGACGAAGGACAGCAGCAGGATCACCGCCGCGGCGATCCCGCAGGCCAGCACGCACCTGCCCCACTCCCGCCACTCGTGCGCCAGCCTGCCGGGACCGTGCCTGGGCGGCCTCCACGGCGGCGGACCGCCCGCGAACCGGTGCGCCACCCGCTGGTCGGCCCACCGGATCACGCTGTGTCCGAACGCGACGCTGAAGCCGAGGTAGGCCGCCCCCAGCCCGTGCGCCATCCCGGCCTCCCCACCGCGCCGCAGGTCGACGACCGTGGCCACCAGCAGCACCGCGTCGAGGACCGGCGTCCCCACCAGCAGCACGACGCCGACCCGCCGCCACTTGAGCAGGTAACGGGCGGCGAGCCCGGCGGCCAGCAGCACCCAGAACCCGATCTCGCACGCCGCGATCAGCGCCACCATCGGGTTTTCCGCGATCCATTCCACGAACTCCAGCCTGTCCCCCGCAGCGCCCCGACCGCGTCGGCGGACAGGGCGACCCGCCCTCATCACTTCGACGGATGTCCGACGAAGGGTGGACGCCGCGCCGCGCGCGCTGTGCTGTGATGGCGGTGTGGAGCAACCGAGGCGGCCGTGGCAGTTGCCGCTCTGGCACGCCGTCGTCTGCTTCGGCTTCGGGTGCGTCCTGCTGGCCGTCGACGTCCCCCTGGTCTCCCCCGCCGCGGTCATCCCGGCCCCGCAGTGGGCCCGGCTGCTCGTGCTGGCCGGGATCTGCGCGCTGCAACTGGGCCGGGACCGCCACCCCGTCGCGGGACTGCTCGCGGGCCAGCCCCTGCTGGTCCTGGACGCCCTGATGGGCCTGAGCCTGCCCGCCCTGCTGGCCGCGGGCGACCTGCTCTACGCCGCGGTCCTCAACGGATCGCGGCGGGCGTCCCGGGTCCTGCTGTGCCTGGCCTTCGCCGCGGTCGCGGCCATGCTGGCGGTGTCGCTGACCGTCGGCAAGGACCTGCGCGACTCCACCCTGTACTTCCTCGCCATCGCGCCGATCCCCCTGCTGCCGGTGTGGTGGGGGACGAACGTGCGCCGCCAGCGCGACGCCGCCGAGGCCGAGCGGGCCCGCGCCGACCAGCTCGCCCGGATCGCCGCGCTCGACCGCGCCGCCGCCGTCACCGCCGAGCGCGCCGCCATGGCCCGCGACCTGCACGACGTCATCGCCGGGCACGTCTGCGCGGTGGCCATCCAGTCCGAGGCGCTGCTCAGCCGCGTCGACGGCGACCCGGCCACCGTGCGGACGGTGCTGCGCTCGGTCCGCGAGAACAGCGTCGCCGCCCTCACCGAGATGCGCGCCATGATCGGCCTGCTGCGCAACGAGGCCAAGCCCGACGCCATGACCGCGCCCGCGCGCCTGCGCGACCTGGCGGGCCTGGTCGGGTCGGCCCGCGCCGCCGGGCTGCAGGTGGCGGCCGAGACGTCGGTGTCCGCGGAGCTGCCCGCGGCGGTCGACCTCTCGGCGTACCGGATCGTGCAGGAGGCGCTGACCAACGCGGTCAAGCACGGCGGCGCCCGCGCCGAGGTGAGGGTGCGCGCCGAGGACGGCAGGCTGCTCGTCGAGGTCGTCAACGACGTGCCCGCGACCCGGGCGCTGGGGCAGGGCACCGGCCTGCTGTCGATGACCGAGCGGGCCACCGCCGTCGGCGGCTCCCTGGCGGCCGGGCGCGACGGCGACCGCTGGCACGTGCGCGCCGAACTCCCCCTGGAGGACAGGTGAGCATCCGCGTCCTGGTCGCCGACGACCACGCCGCCATCCGCGCGGGCCTGTGCCTGATCCTCGACGGCGCCGAGGGCGTCGAGGTCGTCGGCGAGGCCGGGGACGGCGCCGCCGCGGTCCGCAAGGCCCGCGCGCTGCGCCCGGACGTCGTCCTGATGGACGTGCGGATGCCCGACGTGGACGGCATCGAGGCCACCAGGACGCTGGTCGCCGAGGGCACGTGCCCGGTGCTGGTCCTGACGACCTTCGACATGGACGAGTACGTCTACGGCGCGCTGCGCGCGGGCGCGGCGGGCTTCCTGCTCAAGTCCGTGGACTCCGCCCGCCTGATCGAGTCGGTGCGCCTGGTCGCCGCAGGCGACGGCGTCATCGAGCCCAGCGTCACCCGCCGCCTCATCCGCGCCTTCGCCGAGTCCGCGCCCCGGGTCACCGCGCCACCACCGGGCCTCGACCGGCTGACCGAGCGCGAGCACGACGTCCTGGTGTGCCTGGGCGAGGGCCTGTCCAACCACCAGATCGGCCGCAGGCTGGGCATCGGCGAGGCCACGGTGAAGACGCACGTGTCCCGGGTGCTGACCAAACTGGACCTGCGCTCCCGCGTGCAAGCCGCCGTGCTGGCCCAGGAAGCGGGCCTGACCGGTCAGGGCCCCTAGTCCGGTGAGGTCAGGACCCGCCGGACGTCGGCGCCCAGGCGCTGCATGTTCTCCACGAAGCGCGGATAGCCGCGATCGATGTGGAAGACGTCCCAGACCTGGGTGACGCCGTCGGCGCACAGCCCGGCCAGCACCAGTCCGACGCCCGCGCGGATGTCGGAGGCCCAGACCGGGGCGCTGGAGAGCAGCGGGACGCCCCGGACGACGGCGTGGTGGCCGTCGGTGCGGGCGTCGGCGCCGAGGCGGACCATCTCCTCGACGAAGCGGAAGCGGGCCTCGAACAGGTTCTCGGTGATCATCGACGTGCCCTCGGAGATCGCACTCTGCGCGATGGCGAAGGGCTGCAGGTCGGTGGCGAAACCCGGGTAGGGCAGGGTCACGAAGTCCACCGAGCGGGGCCGCTCGTGCTGCACGACGCGGAAGCCGTGGTCGGCGGTGGTGATCTCCGCGCCCGCGGTGCGCAGCTTCTCCAGCACGAGGTCGAGGTGGTGCGGGTTCACCCCGCGCACGGTGATGTCGCCGCGGGTCATGGCGGCGGCGAAGGCCCACGTGGCCCCGACGATCCGGTCGCCGACGACGCGGTGCTCGGTGGGGCGCAGCGAGGTGACGCCGTGCACGGTCAGGGTGGAGGTGCCCGCGCCCTCGATCATGGCGCCCATCTGCTGGAGCATCAGGCACAGGTCGACGATCTCCGGCTCGCGCGCGGCGTTGTCGATCACCGTCGTGCCATCGGCGAGGACGGCGGCCATCAGGATGTTCTCGGTGGCGCCCACGCTGGGGAAGTCCAGCCAGATCTGGGCCCCGTGCAGGCCCTCGGCCTCGGCGACGACGCAGCCGTGCTCGATCTCGGTGCGCGCGCCGAGCTGGCGCAGCCCGCTCTGGTGCATGTCCAGCGGCCGCGACCCGATGGCGTCGCCGCCGGGCAGCGCGACCACCGCCCGCTTGCACCGCCCGACCAGCGGCCCGAGCACGCACACGCTGGCGCGCAGCTTGCCCATGGAGGAGGAGTCGGCGCGGTGGTTCAGCTCGGCCGGGGTCGCGATGACCACCGTGCCCCCGTCGATGTCGACCTCACAGCCCAGGCTGCGCAGGACGTCGGCCATCAGCGGCACGTCCAGGATCTCCGGGCAGTTGGTCAGCGTCGTGGTGCCCTCGGCCAGCAGGGCGGCCGCCATGAGCTTGAGAACACTGTTCTTCGCCCCGACGACATCGACCTCGCCGACGAGCCGCGCGCCGCCGCGCACCTGGAAATGCTCTGTCACGCGAGCATCATGCCTTGACCGCTCCAGAGGGTTCGCCTGGCCCTAGGCTTGCGGCCATGTCCGTTCACATCACCCGCGTCTACACCAAGGTCGGCGACAACGGCACCACCGCGCTCGGCGACGGCTCCCGGGTCAGGAAGACCTCCCCGCGCCTGGCCGCCTACGCCGAGGTCGACGAGGCCAACGCGGTCATCGGCCTGGTCCTCGCCCTGGGCGCGCCGCCCTCGGAGGTGGCCGACGTCCTGCGGGCGGTGCAGAACGACCTCTTCGACTTGGGGGCGGACCTGTGCACCCCGGTGGTGCCCGACCCGCCGTACGAGCCGCTGCGGATCACCGAGCCGTACATCACCCGGCTGGAGGGCTGGATCGATGAGTTCAACGCCCCGCTGCCCAAGCTGAACTCCTTCATCCTGCCCGGCGGCAGCCCCGCCGCCGCGCTGCTGCACCAGTCCCGCACGGTCACCCGCCGCGCCGAGCGCAACGCCTGGGCGCAGGTGGAAGCGGAGCCGGAGACGACGAACCCCCTGGCGGCGAAGTACCTCAACCGCCTGTCGGACCTGCTGTTCGTCCTGGGCCGGGTCGCCAACCCCGACGGCGACGTCCTCTGGAAGCCGGGCGCGGGGCGTTAGTCCACAGCGCTACGAGGCCCAGGGCAGGCGGTGGCCCGGGGGCGCGCTTTCCAGCCAGGACAGGAACCCGGTGAGGGTGTCCGGGCCCATCGCGATCTCGATGCGGGTCTCGCCCGCCGTCGTCTGCAGGATGCGGGCGCCGGTGGGCATCACCGGCATCTCGGCGCGCTCGGGGTCGCGGCGCTCGGCGATCTCCAGGCCGTCGCGGCGGATGACGAGGTTGGGGCCCGCGCGCAGGCTGAACGCGCGGAACCAGGTGAACTCATCGCCCTGGTAGCGGCCGACGCCGAGGTGCCAGCCCTTGCCGGAGTCGTCGACGCGGGTCCGCATGGCCACGTGCACGCCACCCATCCGCAGCAGCCGCAGGCGGCGCAGGACGAGCAGGATCAGCACGAGCAGGATCGCGGCCAGGGCCAGCACCACCACGTCGCTGATGTCCACCGGCCCGCTCCCCCCGCTCGTCAGCGTCGCATCAGGCTGCGGTGTCCGCGGCGCGGAGGCGGGCGGCCGCTCGGGCTCGCTCCTCGACGTCGTCGTCGCTGAGGGCCCGGCGGGCGGCGTCGACGTCGATTTCGCCGGAGAGCTCGGCCGACTCGGCCAGGATGCTGACGTTGTCGGCGTTCACCGAGAGGAACCCGCCGAGCACGGCCGCGGTCACGACCTCGCCCGTGGTGGTCGTGATCTTCACGACGCCCCCCTCGACGAGCTGGCCGAGAACCGGCTCGTGCCCGGCCATCAGGCCGATCTCACCATCGGTGGTCTGCGCGACGACGAACGACGCGGAGCCCGACCACAGGCGTCGTTCCACGGCGACCAGCTGGACGGACATCTCAGCCACGCGTCTCTCCTTCAGCTCGCGGTTGTCGGGGAGTCTAGTCGGCCGGTGCGCAACCTCCCGAGGCCACCCGGTGTCTTCCCCGACGATGAACCACACTGATGACTGGGGGTGACGACCATCGACCCGGACCGTGACATCGGGGACTTCGCCGACTTCGTGGCGCACCGGTCGCCCGCGCTGCCGCGCACCGCGTACCTGCTCTGCGGCCCGTGGACAAACCCGCCCATTGATTAACCGACCGCCCGCACGTCGCCTACGGGCGGGCGTACGGCATGGGCGGTCGGTAACAGACCGAAGCCGTTTGCAGATGAGCCGGGCAAGATCGGCGAGTCGAGAGGTACCTCAGTGGAAACTGGCGACGCTGCTACGTGGTTCGCCCTCGGCGTGGCGATCATCTCCTCATTCATCGCACTCGGCAGTATGAACGCGGCGAAACGCAGCGCGGGTGCAGCCGAACGGCAAGCAGGTTCAGCGAAACGAAGCGCGGATGCCGCTGAGATACAAGCTGAATCGGCTAAACGAAGCGCCGATTTGGCGGAAAGACAGGCCGATACGGCCGACTCCGTAGCCAAGGCCACCCAAGATCAAATTGATATCATGAAGCAACAGGTTCAGAACGAAGTCAATCGCATGAATCGTGAGGACCGCCCAGAATTCACCCTCAAATCACGAATATTCAAAAGCGGAGCATGGGCCATCACAGTCAAGATGATCAAGGGTAATGGGCCGATTCGCGTGCATCCGGTATGGATGATTGAAGCCGCCCTGCTGACTGAAGACCCACCGATCGGCCACGAAGCAGACCTCGTGGGTGGCCTTAACGTCATCGAAGGACAGCTTCAACAGGTCGTACTCGATGAGGAGTTCGACATCTTTATCCCTACGCTGTATCAAGCAGAGCGCGGGATGACAGTTCAAGTCCACCTCCACTGCGTCGAGGTCGGCGGACTACAGCGAAGTTGGATGTGGCTCAAGGCCATCAAGCTTCCCGGCCCATTCCGATTCCGCTACCTAGATTCCGGGAATTAACACCACCAACACGTGGGCTGGGAGATCCCAGCGGGCCGCATCGACGATGGCGAAGACCCCGATCGACGCTGCGCGGCGGGAAATCCTGGAGGAGACCAGTCACCGCGTCGCCGTGGTCGAACCGCTCGTGAGGTACAGCCCTCTCACCGGGATCAGCGACCAGCGGTACCAGGTCTTCCTCGGCTTTCGAAGCCCGCCGGGAGGGCTCGGCGGGCGCCGCCGAAGCCAGCCGGGTCGAGTGGGTTCCCGTCACTGACCTGCGCGGCCTCGTCGCCAACGGACAGATCAGCGACGGCCCGTCGTTGACCGCCTTGAGCACCTACCTCGCCCTCCACGGCTAGGACGCGAGTATTTCTGCAGCAGGACGCGGCAGCCGCCACCGGGGCACCTCTACGCGATCACCACCGACGCGGGCGGGGAGGTCCTGTCGGTCACTTACGGCGGCAGGCTCGCCCCGGTCCAGCCACTGCCCGCCCGGGTGCGGCTGCCCGACGGGCAGGGCTGGGTCGTGGCCCAGCACGGCGCTTCCCTGGCCTTCCGGCCCACCGAGGACGCGCGGTGGCAGCCCCTGGGCGCCAACGCCGCTCTCGTGCCCGACGTCGACGGCGGGCAGGTCGAGGTGAGTACCCCGGGCAAGGACCCGGTCGTGGTGACCCTGGGATAGCGAAAAAGGGGCCGGTGTCCAGAGTGGACACCGGCCCCTTTCGACTGCTCGGTACTACTTCTTCTTGCCGGTCAGCTGCTGGTACTTGCGCTCAAGGTCGTCCAGGCCACCGATGGACAGGAACGCCTGCTCGGGGACGTGGTCGTAGTCGCCCTTGGCGACCTTGTCGAACGCCTCGATGGTGTCCGACACCTTGACGAAGGAGCCCTCCTCGCCGGTGAACTTCTGCGCGACGAAGAAGTTCTGCGACAGGAAGCGCTCGATGCGCCGCGCCCGGTTGACCGTCACCTTGTCCTCTTCGGACAGCTCGTCCATGCCGAGGATCGCGATGATGTCCTGCAGCTCCTTGTACTTCTGCAGGATGCGCTTGACCTCCTGCGCCACCCGGTAGTGCTCCTCGCCCACGATGGACGGGTCCAGGATGCGCGAGGACGAGCTCAGCGGGTCGACCGCCGGGTAGATGCCCTTCTGGGAGATCGGACGGGAGAGCTCCGTCGTCGCGTCCAGGTGGGTGAAGGTGGTCGCCGGGGCCGGGTCGGTGTAGTCGTCGGCGGGGACGTAGATGGCCTGGATCGAGGTGATCGAGCGGCCACGCGTGGAGGTGATGCGCTCCTGCAGCTCGCCCATCTCGTCGGCCAGCGTCGGCTGGTACCCCACCGCGGACGGCATGCGGCCCAGCAGGGTCGACACCTCCGAGCCCGCCTGGGTGAACCGGAAGATGTTGTCGATGAACAGCAGCACGTCCTGGTTCTGCACATCGCGGAAGTACTCCGCCATGGTCAGCGCGGACAGGGCGACCCGCATACGGGTGCCCGGCGGCTCGTCCATCTGCCCGAACACCAGCGCGGTGTCCGGGAGCACGCCCATCTCCTCCATCTCGAGGAAGAGGTCGGTGCCCTCACGGGTGCGCTCGCCGACCCCGGCGAAGACCGACGTACCACCGAAGTTGCGGGCGATACGGGTGATCATCTCCTGGATGAGCACGGTCTTGCCGACACCCGCGCCGCCGAACAGGCCGATCTTGCCGCCCTCGACGTACGGGGTGAGCAGGTCGAGGACCTTGACGCCGGTCTCCAGCATCTTGGTCTTGCCCTCGAGCTGGTCGAACGCCGGGGGCTTGCGGTGGATGCCCCAGCGCTCGACGTCCGCGGCGTGGCCCGGCTTGTCCAGGCACTCGCCCAGGGCGTTGAACACGTGGCCCTTGACCGCGTCGCCGACCGGGACCGAGATGGACTCGCCGGTGTCGGTCACGGGGGCGCCGCGGACGAGGCCGTCCTGGGGCTGCATGCAGATGGTGCGGACCAGGTTGTCCCCGAGGTGCTGGGCGACTTCCAGGGTCAGCGTCTTCCTCAGTGCCTCGTAGGTGACCTCGGCCTTGAGGGCGTTGAAGAGCTCGGGAACGGAGCCGCGCGGGAACTCGACGTCGACGACCGGACCGATCACCCGGACAACGCGCCCGACGGCGTTCTTGGTTTCCTGAATGGCAGTCATGGCTTAGTCATCACTTCCTGCGGCTGCGGCAAGAGCCTCCACACCGCCGACGATCTCGCTGATCTCCTGGGTGATCTGCGCCTGGCGAACCTGGTTGGCCGCGCGGGTGAAGCTGCGCACCAGCTCGTCGGCGTTGTCCGTGGCGGCCTTCATCGCCGTGCGCCGGGCAGCGGACTCCGAGGCCGCCGACTCCAGCAGGGCCGCGTAGATCCGGGTGTTGATGTACTTCGGGAGCAGGTTCTCCAGCAGCGTCTCCGCGCCGGGCTCGAACGAGTACGCCGACTTCAGCTCGGTGGCCGCCGCGGCGGCCTCCTCGTCGGAGGAGTACTCGACGACCAGCGGAGCGACCCGCTTGGCCATCGGCTTCTGCGTGAGCATCGAGACGAACTCGGTGTAGACGATGTGCAGCTCGTCCACGCCGAGCACACCGTCGGGGCCGGGGTTCTCCCCCTCGTCGTCGGCGCCCTGCAGGAACGCCTGCACGGCCGCCTCGCCCGCGGCCACCGCGTCGCTGTAGGCGGGCTTCTCGGAGAAGCCCGTCCACGAACCCGCCACGGTCCGCTGCCGGAACTTGTAGTAGTTCAGGCCCTTGCGGCCGACCACGAAGATGACCGGCGTCTTGCCCTCTTCGCGCAGCAGCGTCTGCAGCTCCTCCGCCACGCGCAGCACGTTGGCGTTGTAGCCGCCGCACAGGCCGCGGTCGCTGGTGACCACCAGCACGCCCGCCCGCTTGGGCCGGGCGCGCTCGGTGAGCAGCGGGGTGTCCACATTGGCCACACCGCCCGCCAGCAGGCTGAGCACCTTGGTGATCTCGTCGGAGTACGGCTTCGACGCGGCCACCCTGGCCTGTGCCTTGCTGATCCGCGACGTGGCGATCAGCTCCTGCGCCTTGAAGATCTTCTTGAACGACTGCGCGGACTTGATCCGCGCCCGGATCTCACGAAGTTGGGCCACAGCGGGTCACTTCTTCGGGGCGGTCTTGGCGACCTTGACGGTCTCCTGGCCGACCGCGTCGGCGTCCATCGCCTCGGCCTCGGTCTCGGTCACCACGACCGAGGAGCCGTCACCGGAGGTGAAGCCCGACTTGAACTCCTCGACGGCGGCGACCAGGCGCTCCTCGTTGTCCGAGGACAGCTCGCGGTTGACCCGGATCTCCTCCAGGACGCCCCCGTGCCGGTGGCGCAGGTTGTCCAGCAGCTCCGCCTCGAAGCGCCGCACGTCGGCGACCGGCACCGAGTCGATGTAGCCCTTGGTGCCCACGTAGATGGACACGACCTGCTCCTCGACCGGCATCGGGGAGAACTGGTTCTGCTTGAGCAGCTCCATCATCCGCATGCCGCGCTCCAGCTGGGCCTTCGAGGTGGCGTCCAGGTCGGAGGCGAAGGCGGCGAACGCCTCCAGCTCGCGGTACTGGGCCAGCTCCAGGCGCAGCGTGCCGGAGATCTTGCGCATCGCCTTGGTCTGCGCGGAGCCGCCGACGCGGGACACCGAGGTGCCGACGTTGACCGCGGGGCGCTGACCGGAGTTGAACAGGTCCGACTCCAGGAAGCACTGGCCGTCGGTGATGGAGATGACGTTGGTCGGGATGTAGGCCGAGACGTCGTTGGCCTTGGTCTCGATGATCGGCAGACCGGTCATCGAGCCCGCGCCCTCGTCGTCGGAGAGCTTCGCGCAGCGCTCCAGCAGGCGCGAGTGCAAGTAGAAGACGTCGCCGGGGTAGGCCTCGCGGCCCGGCGGGCGGCGCAGCAGCAGCGAGATCGCGCGGTAGGCCTCGGCCTGCTTGGTGAGGTCATCGAAGATGATCAGCACGTGCTTGCCCGCGTACATCCAGTGCTGGCCGATGGCCGAGCCGGTGTAGGGGGCGAGCCACTTGAAGCCCGCGGAGTCCGAGGCCGGGGCGGCGACGATGGTGGTGTACTCCATCGCGCCCGCCTCCTCCAGCGCGGCCTTGACGCCCGCGATGGTGGAGCCCTTCTGGCCGATCGCGACGTAGATGCAGCGCACCTGCTGCTTCGGGTCGCCGGTGGCCCAGGCCTTCTTCTGGTTGATGATCGTGTCGACGCAGACCGTGGTCTTGCCGGTCTTGCGGTCGCCGATGATCAGCTGGCGCTGGCCGCGGCCGATCGGGGTCATCGAGTCGATGGCCTTGATGCCGGTCTGCAGCGGCTCGCCGACCGGCTGGCGCTGCACGACGGTGGGCGCCTGCAGCTCCAGCGCGCGGGAGCCCTCGGAGACGACCTCACCCAGCCCGTCGATCGGGTTGCCCAGCGGGTCCACCACGCGGCCGAGGAAGCCGTCGCCGACCGGGACCGAGAGGACGCGGCCGGTGCGCTTGACCTCCTGGCCCTCCTCGATCTTGTCGTAGTCGCCGAGGATGGCGGCGCCGATCTGGCGCGCGTCGAGGTTCAGTGCCACGCCGAGCACGCCGCCCGGGAACTCCAGCAGCTCGTTGGCCATGGCCGAGGGCAGGCCCTCCACGTGGGCGATGCCGTCGCCGGTGTCGGCGACAGAGCCGACTTCCTCCCGGTTGACATCCGGGGAGTAGCTGGAGACGTAGTTTTCGATCGCATTGCGGATCTCGTCCGACGAGATCGTCAGCTCCGCCATTGAGGTTCCTGCTCTCGCTTCGTATCTGGGTGAAAGTTCTTAGGCGGCGAACCGGCGCCGCAGGGCGTCCAGCCTGCCCGCGACGCTGCCGTCGATGACCTCGTCGCCGACCCGCACGATCATGCCGCCGCCGAGGTCGGGGTCGACCTCGAGGTGCAGGGCGATGGGCCGGGCGTAAATGCGCTGCAGTGCCGCGGAGAGCTGCTCCTGCTGGGCCTCGGTCAGCGGGGACGCGGCGACCACGTGGGCCACCGACCGCTCCCGCCGCTTGGCCGCCTCGGCGGCCAGGACCTCGAGGCCGGAGACGATGTCGCGTCCCCGCGGCTGGCCGACGAGGTTCTCCACCAACACCACCGAGGTGGGGTCGGTCTTGGCCCCGATCAGCCCGCGGATCAGGCTGAGCTTGCCCTCCCGGCTCGCCGAGCGGTCCGAGAGCACCTGCTCCAGCTCGGTCTGGTCGGCGATGATCCGGCCGAGGCGGAACAGCTCGTCCTCGACCGCGTCCAGCCTGCCCGCCCGCTCGGCCCGCACCAGCAGCGCGGTGGTGCCGAGCGACTCCAGCCCGTCGACCAGCTCCCGCGGGCTCGACCAGCGGGTGGTGGCGACGGCCACGACCACGGCCAGCGCGCTGTCGCCGATCTTGCCGCCGAACAGCTCGCGCACCAGGCGCTCCCGGCTGGCGGCGTCGGTGGAGGAGTCGGCCAGCGCGCGGCGCAGGCCGATCTGCCGGTCGAGCACGCCGACGACCGCGAACAGCTGCTCGCCGAGGTCGTCGGTCGCGGCGCCCTCCAGGGTGTCGAGCAAGGTCAGCTCGACGGCGGCCAGTGCTTCCCGGCTCGCGGCATGCAGTGTCATCTGTCCCTCTTAGTTCTTCGCGGGAGCGGAGACCGAGTCGAGTTCGGACAGGAAGCGGTCGACGGTTCCCCGGCGCCGCGCCTCGTCCTCAAGCGACTCGCCGACGATCCGGCCGGCCAGCTCCACTGCCTGCCGACCGAGGTCGGCGCGCAGCTCGGCGACGATATGCGAGCGCTGGGCGGACAGTCGCGCCTCACCCTGGGCGACGATGCGCGCCGCCTCCTCCTGCGCTTGGACCCGCAGCTCTTCCTTGATCAGCTCGGCCTCGGCGCGCGCGTCGTCACGGATGCGCGCGGACTCGGCCCTGGCCTCCGCCAGCTGGTCCTGGTACTGCTGCAGGGCGGCCTTGGCCTCAGCCTGGGCCTCCTCCGCCTTCTTGATGCCGCCTTCGATCTTCTCGGTCCGCTCGGCGTAGAGCTTCTCGAAGCGCGGCGCCACGAACTTGGAGATGACGAACAGCAGCAGGAAGAAGGCCACCAGTCCGAGGATGATCTCGGAGAGGTGCGGGAGAACCGGGTTCAGCTCTCCCTCAGCGGCCAGGTTCAGCTCTGCCGTCAGCATCATGATGACTCCCTACGCCGAAACAGCACTGACTACGCGATGAAGAAGACGACCAGGCCGATCAGGGCGAGGACCTCGACGAGG
Source organism: Actinokineospora lacus (assembly GCF_053813445.1). Classification (NCBI taxonomy): domain Bacteria; kingdom Bacillati; phylum Actinomycetota; class Actinomycetes; order Pseudonocardiales; family Pseudonocardiaceae; genus Actinokineospora; species Actinokineospora lacus. The sequence continues at coordinate 430,433 of NZ_JBQERA010000002.1, read as the reverse complement.
ACGAAGGTGGTCCACGCGATACCCATGAGCTTGCTCTGGGCCTCCGGCTGGCGAGCGGTGCCGTTGATGACGGCCGCCCAGATCAGGCCGACGCCGATGCCCGGGCCGATCGCGCCGAGGCCGTAGCCGATCGCGGCGAGGCCGGAGTTGGTGATTTCGACCGTGTTCTGGGCGAGAACAACTGCGCTCACTTGTGTATCCCTTTCCAACTCGGTCCGCGGGCACCCGCGGATCGGGGGTCTGTGGTCCGAGGTGGTGTCCCTCAGACGGCCTTGCTCAGTGGTCCGACGCCAGCGCCATACCGATGTAGCCTGCCGACAGCAGAGCGAAGATGTAGGCCTGCAGCACCTGGATGAACGCCTCCAGGAAGGTCATCGCGATGGCGAAGGCCCAGGAGATGATCGAGACCGGCTTGAGCGGCCAGGCGGCGTGCAGCAGCAGGTACTCGCCGCCGAGGGTGAACACCAGCAGGATCAGGTGCCCGGCGAACATGGCCCCGAACACCCGGATCGCCAGGGTGATCGGGTTCATGAAGAACTTCTGGAAGAACTCGATCGGCGTCAGCAGCAGGTAGACCGCCTTGGGCGCGCCCGGCGGGAACAGCTGGTTCTTCAGGTAGCCCTTGAAGCCGTGCCGCCGGAAGCCGACGAAGTGGTACACGGGGTAGACCACGAGCACCGACAGCGCCAGCGGGAAGGCGATGTGCGACATCGTCGGGAACTGGATCACCGGGATGACGCCGAAGATGTTGTTCACCAGGATGAAGGTGAACAGCGTGAGAATAAGCGGAACAAACGGCTTGAAATCTTTGGAACCGATCTGTTCCCGGGCGATGTTGTTGCGGCCGAAGTCGTAGACCGACTCGGCGGCGAACTGGAACTTGCTCGGGACGATCTTCAGGTTGCGGGTCGCCGCGAGGAAGAAACCGCCGATGATGACGACGGAGAGCGCCACCAGCACCATGGGCTTCGTGACCTCGCCGAAGATCGGCGGGAGGAAAAAGTCCCGGACACCGGGGGGCGTGAACTCCTCACCCTGTGCCAACACCAGCCTGCCCAACTCTGGGCTCCTTCCGGTTCTCCCGGCCGGCGACACGTCCGCCGGGGGAATCGTCACGATCAGGACGTAAAGTACCTGACGAACTTGGCTTGTCTGCAGGCGGCTGCCACTTGGCCCGGACGCCGGATCGGCACCCGCGAAACCACGGCTGACCTGCCGCCTTCATGGGCACCCTATCAGGGGTCACCCATACGTGGGACAGGCGTACTACTTACTGGTCAGAAGTACTCTCACCTGCGGGAATGATGGTTGGGAGCTTGGTCCGGCGGAAAGCGATGGCTTCCGCGGCCGCCGCGACGATCACCACCGCGATCATCGTGATACCGAGTGACTCCCGGTGCAGCGCGGCCACGTCCTTGAGTGCCGCCATGATCAACAGCAAGATCAGCAACTTGCCGACGAAGCCGCCCAGCGACGCGGCCATCCCCATATGCGGACCGGCGTTGGCGGATTTGCGCATCAGGAACAGCGTCAGCAGCGACGACCCGATCGCCAGCGTGGCGCCGATGAGCGCGCCCAGCGCCCCCGGCATTCCGTTGACCAGGCCGAACACCACGACACCGAGGACGCCGACACCAATCGAGGGCCAGATGGAGTAGCGAAACATCGCGGCGGCCAATGTGAGCAACGCCTCGGTATGGGGATTGCGCCCGGAATTCTCGCTCATGGTGCCGTCCAGTCTATTTCACGCCGCGGACCGAGGGCAGGAACGATACAGCCGCCGCCACGACCACAGCGCCCGCCAAGCTGAGCGTGACGGCCACCACATCGAACATGGTGATGGCCACCGCGCCGAAAGCGATGAGGCCGACCCACAAATAGATGAGCAGGACCGCGCGGCGCTGTGAGTGGCCGAATGCGATGAGCCGGTGGTGCAGGTGCATCTTGTCCGGGGAGAACGGGCTCTCCCCGCGCCTGGTGCGCCGGACGATGGCCATCAGGAGGTCCAATAGCGGCACGAACAGAACCGCGGCGACAATCACCAGCGGCGAGAGGACGGCGACGGTTTCGGTGGCCCCCCACAGCGACGGGTTCGCCCGGCCCGACGCCGACGTGCTCGCCGCGGCGAGCAGCAGGCCGATCAGCATGGAGCCGGTGTCGCCCATGAAGATGCGGGCGGGCTGGAAGTTGTGCGGCAGGAAGCCCAGGCAGGCGCCCGCGAGCGTGGCCGCGATCAGCGCGGGCGGGTAGCTGTTCACGTCGTTGCCGGACTGGCTGAGCAGGTGCAGCGAGAACGCCAGGGTGGCGGCGGCGGCGATCAGCCCGATGCCCGCGGCCAGCCCGTCGAGACCGTCGACGAAGTTCATCGCGTTCACCAGCGTGACCGCCAGCAGGATGGTCAGCAGGCCGCCCTGGTTCTCGTCGAGCACCAGCACCGAGCCCTCGCCGCCGCCCCACGGCACCCAGAAGATGAACCACTGGATGCCGAAGAGCACGAGGATGCCCGCGCACGTGGTCTGGCCCGCGAGCTTGGTCAGCGAGTCCAGCTCGAAGCGGTCGTCCAGCATCCCCAGCGCCACGATGATCCCGCCGCCGACGAGCACGGCGACCGGGTCGAGGGTGTAGTCGAAGGCGCGGCGCAGCAGCGGGAGCTGGTGGGCCAGCAGCATCCCGCCGCAGACGCCCAGGTACATCGCCAGCCCGCCCATGCGCGGGATCGGCACGACGTGCACGTCGCGCGAGCGCGGGTAGGCCACCGCGCCGATGCGGATGGCGAAGAGCCGGACGAGCCCGGTCAAGAGGAAGGTGACGACGGCGCTGATCAGCGCGACCAGCAGGTACTCCCGGACCGGCAGGCCCGCTGCGGCGTATCCGCTCGACGGGGGCATCTCAGTCCCGTTCCGGGGTGCACACGGTGGGTCGCATCTCCAGCGGTCGGTTGGGGGAAGTGGCCGCCACGCTACCGCGCTGTGCGCACCTCGGTGCCAAGAGCCTCGGCCACCGCGGCGACGCTGACCGCGCCCTCGCGCAGCACCACCGGCTCGTCCTCGGTCAGGTCGACGATGGTGGAGGGCACGGGGTCGCCGCACGGCCCGCCGTCGAGGTAGACGCTGACGGACTCGCCGAGCTGCTCCCTGGCCTTCCCGGCGTCGTTCGGCGCGGGCTGCCCGGTGCGGTTGGCGCTGGAGACGGCCATCGGGCCGACCTCGCGCAGCAGCTCCAGGGCGACCGGGTGCAGCGGCATCCTGAGCATGACGGTGCCGCCGGTGCGGCCGAGGTCCCACGCCAGCGAGGGCGCGTGCGGCAGGACGATCGAGAGGTCACCGGGCCAGAACGCCTCGACGAGCGTGCGCGCCTGCGGGGGCACGCTCAGCACCAGCCCGTCCAAAGTCGACCACGACCCGACGAGCACCCCGACCGGCATGTCCGGCCCCCGGCCCTTGGCGGCCAGCAGCGAGACCACCGAGTCGGCGGAGAAGGCGTCGCAGCCGATGCCGTAGACGGTGTCGGTGGGAATCACGACCAGCTGCCCCGCCCGCACCGCGCTGGCGGCCGCGGCGAGCCCGTCCACCCGTTCCTCGGGAACCGCGCAGTCGTAGACCATGCTCACGGCCGCGACCCTATCCCCCGCCCTGCCGGTGCCTGCCCCGGGCGTACCGCTCGGCGAGCAGGCGCCAGTTCTGGCGGCGGAAGCGCAGCACGATCGCCGCCAGCAGGGCGCCGCCGACGAGCACCCCGGCGACCACCAGGACGACGTTGCCCGCCAGGCCGCCCATCGCGACCATGAGGAAACCCAGGGACGCGGCCAGGACCGCCAGGCTCACCGCGATGCCCTCGGGCTCCCACCGCCAGCGGCGGGCGGTGTCGACCTCGTCGAGCAGGCGCCGCGCGCCGCGGCGGAGTTCGGGGTCGGCGACGTCGAGGGCGAGCATGCGGCGGGCGGCGCGCTCACAGACGGCGACCTGCTCGGCGCTGGTGAAGACCAGGACGTCCTCGCCGGTGCGGCCGCGGGCCTGCTCGGCCACCGAGCACCAGGTGCTGGCGAGGTAGTAGCGCAGCACCGGGTCGGCGGTGTCGGCGTAGCGGCTCTCCAGGTCCTCGGCGGCGTGGGCGGCGTCGCCGCCCGCGACGAGGGCCTGGGCCCGGCCCAGGACGGGCAGCGGGTCGTCGGGGGCGACCCGGGCGGCGCGCTCGTAGCGGCGCAGCGCGGCCCGCCAGCGGCCGCGGGCCAGCAGGACGTCGCCCGCGCCGACCTCGTCGTGGGCGTGCACGCGCAGCTCACCGGCCTTGCCGAACTCGGCCATCGCCTCGTCCAGCCTGCCCTCGAGCAGCGCGGCACGGCCGCGGGCGGCGTGGCCGCCTGCCGCCGCGTCGTCCGGCGCCGGGACCAGCCGCCACTTCTCGGTCACGTCCTGCCAGGTTCGCAGCATTGGATCACCCGGGAGGGCACGCTACTCTCAGTAGGCCCCAGGGGGGGACTCCGGCATCCACGCAAGGGGAGTACGACGAGCAGCCGCACACCGCGACCAGGGTTCCAGCTCAGCTCAGGCAGGCTGGCGTCCGTCCTCGTCACGGCCTACATCGCGGTGAGCACCGTCCTCGGCGCCACCCTGCTGGCCGCCCCACCCGCCCCGGACGGCTCCGCGTCGCCGCCGACGAGCTACGTCTACCAGCCCAGCGCGCCGACGCCGTCCGGGCGCTCCGCGACGGACGGGACCAGCCCAGGCGGGTCCAACACAGGTGGGTCCAGCCCAGACGGTTCCACCACAGGCAAGGCAGGCACGCGCCCGCGCGTCACCACCCCGAGCCCGTCGATGGTCGCCATGCCGATCCCCGAGGGCTTCCAGCGCGTCGCGGGTCCCGGCGGTCTGGTCACGACCGTCCCGAAAGGCTGGACGATCACCCGCTCGACCGGCCCGGGGGCCATGCAGGCCACCGACCCGGCCGACCCGGAGCGCTTCGTCCGCTACGGCGGCTCGCCGCCGCCCGCCCAGCCGCTCAACGAGTCCCATGTGGACTACGCGAAGCGGTTCGGCGCGACCAAGCCGGGGTTCGAGTCGATCCGCCTCGACGCGCTGACCTACCGCGGTTTCCCCGCCGTGGAGTGGGAGTTCACCCACGACTCGCCCGAGGGCAGGCGGCACGCGAAGTCGCTGTACTGGCGGGTCCAGGGCATCGAGTTCTTCATCTACGCGGCGTCCACCTCGGACCGCTGGACGGGCACCGAGCCCATCTACCGCACCATGATGGCGAACACTAAGCCCTGAGGGCGGTCGCGAAGCGGGGCCTGCCCGCCAGGTCGCTGTGCCCGGCGACCCCGGTGAGCACCGATCGCGCGCCCAGCAGCGCGGGCACCGCCTCGGCGTGGGTGTCGTCGTGCTCGATCGCCACCGCGCCGCCGGGCGCCAGCAGCCGCGCGGCCAAGGCCACCACCGGGCGGATGGTCCCCAGCCCGTCGGCGCCGGAGAACACCGCGTCGCGCGGGTCGTGCTCGGCGACCTCCGGGGGGACGGCGGTGCCCTCCGGCACGTACGGGGGGTTGCAGAGCACGAGGTGCACGCGGCCGTCCAGCTCGGCGAGCAGACCGGGAGCGGTGACGTCGCCGGAGAGCAGGCGGATGGGGGTGTCCCCGGCGGCGGCGCGGACGTCGGCGTTGCGGCGGGCCCAGGACAGCGCCACCGGGTCGCGCTCGACGGCGTGCACCTCGGCGTCGGGGCGGGCGGCGGCGTAGGCCAGGGCCAGCGCGCCGGAGCCGGTGCACAGGTCGACCACGACGGGCTCGCTCTGGCCAGCTGTCGCTTTGAGACCCCACTCCAGCAGCAGCTCGGTCTCCGGCCGCGGGACGAACACACCGGGTCCGACCGCCAGGTCCACCGCGCCCATCGCCGCCACGCCCGTCAGGTGCTGCAGGGGCTCGCGCTTGGCGCGCCGGGCGACGAGGCGGCCGATGGCCTCGACGACGGCCCAGTCGACCAGGGGCACCAGGGCGAGCTTGCCGCGCTCGACCTGGAGCACGTGCGAGGCCAGCAGCTCGGCGTCGGTGCGCGGGGAGGCAACCCCCGCCGCGGCCAGGACGCGTTCGGCCTCCAGGATGGCCAGGCGCAGGGGTTGGCGGTTCATGGCGCACAGCTTCGCACGCCGCGCTCTCAGGCGTCGGCCACCGCGATCACGACATTCCCGCTCTTGTGCCCGGTTTCGACATATCGATACGCCTCGGCGGCTTGGTCCAGGCGATAACTGCGGTCCACGACAATCCGCAGTTCGCCCGCCTCGACCAGCTCCTTGACGAAGACCAGCCCGGCGTTCTTCCGCACGGACATCCCGGTGGTGACCTTCTTGCGCCGCGTCGACGTCCACAGCGACCGGAAAACATTGCCCAAGCCCGTGGTCGGGATATAGCGCCCGTCTTCGGTGAGAGCGTTCCTGCACAGCGCGAAGGAACTCTTGGTCACCGTGTCGAAAATGACGTCATATCTGTTCGCGTGCTTGGTGAAGTCTTCCCGCGTGTAATCGACGACGGTATCGGCGCCGAGCGACTTGACGAGGTCCACGTTCCGCGGGCCGCACACCCCGGTCACCTCGGCCCCGAAGTGCTTGGCGAGCTGCACGGCGTAGGTGCCGATGCTGCCCGACGCCCCATTGACCAGGACCCGCTGACCTGCCCGCACCTTCGCCTTGTCGCGGAGGAAGAACAGCGCGGTCGTCGCCCCGTCGACGGCGGCGGCGGCCTCGGCGTGGGACAGGGTGGCGGGCTTCAGCGCCAGCGAGGCGCTTTCGGGCAGGCATTTGTACTCCGCGAGCGCGCCCACGTTGAACCCGGCGAATCCGAAGACCTGGTCCCCCGGCGCGAACCGCCGCACGTCCCTGCCCACCGACTCGATCTCGCCGGAGACCTCGAGCCCGAGGGTCCGCATTCGCTTCCTGGGTCTGCGGAAACCGAGGATGACCCTGCCCCACAGCGGCTCGCCCTTGCGCATGAGGCATTCCGCCGCGGTGGCCGTCGTGGCGTGCACCTTTATCAGGACTTCATTGTCCTTCGGCGCCGGTTTGAGCACGTCGCGGAGTTCGAGGACTTCGGGCGGGCCGAACCGGTCGTAAACGATCGCTTTCATGCCCGCACAGTATGCCGAAAGGCACTGAGACCGCTCTCAGGAATTCACCTGCTGGGCGTCGAGGCGTTCGGCGCGGTCGGCGTGGATCAGGGCGTCGAGGACGCCGTCGAGGTCGCCGTCGAGGACCGCGTCGAGGTTGTGGGACTTGTAGCCGACCCGGTGGTCGGAGATGCGGTTCTCCGGGAAGTTGTAGGTGCGCACGCGCTCGGAGCGGTCCACGGTCCGGATCTGGCTGCGGCGGGCATCGCTGGCGCGGGCGGCGGCCTCCTCCTCGGCCGCGGCGAGCAGCCGGGCGCGCAGGACCTGCATCGCGCGGGCCTTGTTCTGCAGCTGCGAGCGCTCGTTCTGGCAGGAGACGACGATCCCGGTCGGCAGGTGGGTGATGCGGACCGCCGAGTCGGTCGTGTTGACGCTCTGGCCGCCCTTGCCCGAGGAGCGGTAGACGTCGACCCGCAGCTCCTTGTCCGGGATCTCGCCCAGCTCGGCGGCCTCCTCGACCTCCGGGTACACCAGCACCCCCGCGGCGGAGGTGTGGATGCGGCCCTGGGACTCGGTCGCGGGCACCCGCTGGACGCGGTGCACGCCGCCCTCCCACTTCAGGCGGGCCCAGACGCCGTCGGCGTCGGCGCCGGGGTTCTTGATGACGATGGTGGCGTCCTTGACGCCGCCGAGGTCGGAGTCGGTGGCGTCGAGGACCTCGGACTTCCACCCGTGGCGCTCCGCGTAGCGCATGTACATGCGCAGCAGGTCCCCGGCGAACAGGGCGGACTCCTCGCCGCCCTCGCCGGACTTGACCTCCAGGACGACGTCGGCGCCGTCGTGCGGGTCGCGGGGCAGCAGCAGCTCGGTCAGCCGGGCCTCCAGCTCCGGGATGCGCGCGGTCAGCGCCGCGGCCTCCTCGGCGAAGCCCTCGTCCTCGCGGGCCAGCTCGCGGGCGGCCTCCAGGTCGCTGCGGGCCGATTCCAGCTCGCGCATGGTGCGGATGACCGGGGTCAGCTCGGCGTAGCGGCGGCCCAGCTTGCGCACGCGGGCCTGGTCGCCGTGGATGGTCGGGTCGGCGAGGGCCAGTTCGAGCTCCTCGTACTCGCGCACCCGCTCGGCCAGCTGTGAGGCGTCCACGCTTTGCGTTCCCTTCGGTGTGAGAAGACCCCGGGCGCTGAGAAGACCCCGGACACTGGGCAGACCCCGGACACGACGACGGCGCCCATCCCCGGCTCGGGGAGGGCGCCGTCAGCGAAGCTACTTCGCGGCCTTGTCGCGCTTGCCGTAACGCGCCTCGAAGCGCGCGACCCGGCCGCCGGTGTCCAGGATCTTCTGCTTGCCCGTGTAGAACGGGTGGCAGGCCGAGCAGACCTCGACGGTGATGGTGCCCGACTTCTTGGTGCTGCGCGTGGTGAAGGTGTTCCCACAGCCGCACTGCACGTCAGTCGAGACGTACTCGGGGTGAATGCCGTTCTTCATGCGTACGCCTTTCCTCGGATGGCCGCCGGGTCCCCGGAGGTGATCACGGGGTGAACCGGTGCCGGACTCGACCTGACAGTCTGCCAGACGCACCTGCTGCAACGCCCGCCAGGGTGGCGGTATTCCGCCTACCACCGCTCACCGCTTACAAGTAACCACTTGCCGACCGTGTTCGGCCACTCACCGAACGTGGCACGACTGCGCCGTTCAGTCGTCGCAGACTATCCAAGTGCTCTACGTCATCGACAGGCCGATCTCGGTACCCGCGTGGCTGGGGGCGCCGCTGGTCTTCGCGGCGTCCGTCCTGGGCATCACCGCCGCCGGTGGCCTGCTGGTGCACGCCTCGTGGGCGGTGGCGCTGTCCTCCGCCCTCGGCGGGGCCAGCGCCGCGGTGGCCGCGGCGCTGGCCAAGGCGGTGACGTGGAGCTCGCGTCGCCAACGCCTGGCGCTGGCCGTGCCGTACCCGGTGGCGCTGCTGGGCGCCGGGCTGGCCCTTGACGGCGTCGCGCTGCCGACCCCGGTGGCGCTGGGCTCGGGGATCGCCGCCACCTCAACGCTGCTCGGTTTGCTCTGCCTGCGCTCCCGCGCCGAACCGGTCGATCAGGCCGCGCGGGCGGGCCGGTAGGTCTGCAGGAGGACGTTCGGGCCGACCGGGCGGGTCTCGACCAGCTCCAGGTCCGAGACGCCCGCGGCCGCGTTGAACAGGCGCTTGCCGGTGCCCAGGGCGACCGGGTGCACCATCAGCCGGTACTCGTCGACCAGGTCGTGGGCGCGCAGCGTGTCGACCAGCCGGGAGCTGCCCGCGACCAGGATGTCGCCGTCGTACTCGGCCTTGAGCTTGGTGACCGCCTCGGCGACGTTCTCGGAGATGATCGTGGTGTTGTTCCACGTCGCCTCGGTCAGCGTGGTGGACACGACGTACTTGGGCATGGCGTTCATCTTCTCGGCGAACCCGGCCTCGTCGGTCATGCCCGGCCACGCCTCGGCGAAGGCGGCGTAGGTCAGGCGGCCCAGCAGCTGGGCGTCGGCGGCCATCAGCTCGTCGAACTTGAACTGGTCGCCGTCGGGAGCCGGGTTCCGGAAGCACCAGCCGCCGTGCTCGAAGCCCTCGACGCCACCCGGGTCCTCGATCACGCCGTCGAGGGACACGAACTCGCTGACGACCAGCTTGCCCATGGCGATCTCCTTCTGCCTGGCCCGTCCGAGCGGGCATTCACCCCTACGTCGAACGGGGCCAGGCGGATTCGACACCGCGGGCGCGGGGTCTCCCCTATGCCAGGGAAACCGCGACCTCCTCCAGGTGGTCCATGGCGTCCTGCATCCCGGCCTCCATCCCGGAGTCGATGTGCGCGTCGCGGTGCTCGGGACGCACGTGTTCCACCAGGACGGTCAGCGTCGTGCGGCCGTCGCGCTCGGTCAGGGTCACCGTGTTGACCGCGGCGTCCTCCTCGGTGATGCCCGGCGCGCCCTCGAACAGCTCCGTGGACACGATCCGCGAGTTCGGCGCGATCTCCCGGTACTCGCCGTGGAAGCCGACCTCGAAGTCGCCCGCCATCATCACGAAGCGCCACGCGCCGCCCACGCGCAGGTCGACGTCGCAGACCGTCACCACGCCCCGGTCCGCGTGCCACCAGCGGCGGATCAGGTCCGGCTCGGTGTAGGCCCGGTAGACCAGGCGCGCGGGGGCGTTGAACTCCCGGGTGATGAGGATCTGGTTGTCCGCCGGGAGGGTCACCACGGCGCTGCCCTTAGTCGTCGTCGCCATCTTCCTGCTCCTTCAGTTCGTCGATCACGGCGTCCATCAGCTCGAAGCGCCGTGTCCATGTCCGCTCATAGCCCTTGACCCAGTCGAAGATGGGTTTCAGGGGATGGCCGTTGAGCCGGTACATCCGCTGCCTCCCCACCTCGCGCACGTCCACGAGGCCCACCTCGCGCAGGACCCGCAGGTGCTTGGACACCAGCGGCTGCACCACGCCCATCGCGGTGACCAGGTCGGTCACCGAGCGCTCTCCCGCCGCCAGCAGATCCAGGATCTGCCGCCGCCGGGGCTCGGCAACCGCGTTGAAGGCGTCCGCCGTGGTCGCTGCCCTTGCCATGCCGGGAACATTACATACCCATATAGGTATATGTCAACCCGGAAGAAGGGCCGCCCCATGACAGGGCGGCCCTTCAACGCGGAGCGGATCAGATCAGTCGTCGTTGTGCGACGGGGTCGTCTTCGCCACCTGCATCAGGAACTCGATGTTGGTCCGCGACTTGCGCAGCCGGTCGAGCAGCAACTCGATCGCCGCCTGGCTGTCCAGGGCGTGCAGCACCCTGCGCAGCTTCACGGTGACCGCCAGCTCGTCCGGGGACAGCAGCAGCTCCTCCTTGCGGGTGCTGGACTGGTCGACGTCGACGGCGGGGAAAGTCCGCTTGTCGGCGATCTTGCGGTCCAGCTTCAGCTCGGCGTTGCCCGTGCCCTTGAACTCCTCGAAGATCACCGTGTCGGCCGCGGAGCCGGTCTCCACCAGCGCGGTGGCGATGATCGTCAGCGAGCCGCCGTTCTCGATGTTGCGGGCGGCGCCGAGGAAGCGCTTGGGCGGGTACAGCGCCGTGGAGTCGACACCACCGGACAGGATGCGCCCGGACGCCGGGGCGGCCAGGTTGTACGCCCTGCCGAGGCGGGTGATCGAGTCCAGCAGCACGACCACGTCGTGGCCCATCTCCACCAGGCGCTTGGCGCGCTCGATGGACAGCTCGGCCACGGTCGTGTGGTCCGACGGCGGGCGGTCGAAGGTGGAGGCGATGACCTCACCCTTCACCGACCGCTGCATGTCGGTGACCTCTTCAGGACGCTCGTCCACGAGGACCACCATCAGGTGGCACTCGGGGTTGTTCGTCGTGATCGCGTTCGCGATCGCCTGCAGCACCGAGGTCTTGCCCGCCTTCGGCGGGGACACGACCAGCGCGCGCTGCCCCTTGCCCAGGGGCATGACCAGGTCGATCACCCTCGTGGTGAGGATGTGCGGCTCGGTCTCCAGGCGCAGCCGGTCGTTCGGGTAGAGCGCCGTCAGCTTCATGAACTCCGCGCGGTTGCGCGCGGCGTCCGGCTCCAAGCCGTTGATCGACTCCACCCGCACCAGCGGGTTGAACTTCTGCCGCTGCTGCTCGCTGTCCCGCGGCTGGCGGACCAGGCCGGTGATGGCGTCACCGCGGCGCAGGCCGTGCTTGCGCACCAGCGACAGCGACACGTAGACGTCGTTCGGGCCGGAGAGGTAGCCGGAGGTACGCACGAACGCGTAGTTCTCCAGCACGTCGAGCACACCGGCGACCGGCAGCAGCACGTCGTCATCGCGGACCTCGGTGTCGTTCTGCCCCCCACCCGTGCTCGGGCCCTCGACGCGGCCGCCCCGCCTGCGACGGTCCCGGAAGCGACGGCCGCGGCGACCGCCGCGCTCGTCGTCATCGTCGTCGTCCATGCGGTTGTCCTGCTGCTGACCGCGGTTGTCCTGCCTGCCGCGGTCGCTCCGGTCGGGACGCTCGCCCCGGTCGGCACGCTCGCGGTCACGGTCGACACGGTCGCGGTCGGGACCACGGTCGGAACGGTCCTGCCGCTCGCCGCGGTCCTGGCGCTCACCCCGGTCCGAGCGCTCGCCCCGGTCGGCACGGTCACCGCGGTCCTGGCGCTCACCCCGATCGGGCCGCTCGCCCCGGTCGGCGCGCTCGCCGCGCTCAGGGCGCTCGCCCCGCTCGTGGCGCTCGCCCCGCTCGCCCCGCTCGCCCCGCTCGGTGCGCTCACCACGGTCGGCACGCTCACCACGGTCGGCACGCTCACCGCGCTCGGGACGCTCGCCCCGCTCGGGACGCTGACGCTCGCGCCGAGGCTCCCGCTCAACGCGGGTCTGCTCCTCGACGACGGGCGCGGCCTCGACGGTCTCCGCCTGCACGGCGGGGGTCGAGTCCGGGCTGCCCGCGGGCCGCACAACGGCCCGGCGACGCCGGTTCTCCCTGCGGGGCGCCTCCTCGACGGCAGGCGCCGCATCGGCGACCTTCGCCTCGGCTGGGGGCGCGGCCTTGGTCGGCGCGGCCTTGGCGGGCTGAGATTCCGCCGGGCTCGCACCGTTGAGCGGCAGTTCCTGCGGCGAACCGCCCTGCCGCTCCTTGATGGCAGCGATCAAGTCGCCCTTGCGCATGCCCGCGATTCCGGTGATGCCGAGCTGTCCGGCGAGTTCCCGCAATTCCGGCAGGACCATCCCGGACAGGCCCGCGCGCTTGCGCGGGGCACCGCCGTTGGCCGCGCGCTTGGCCGTACCGGATTCCGGGGAATCGGCAGGGCTGTCACTGCTCAATAGATCGGTATTGCTCACACATGTCCTTCCTGACCGGTCCCCGCCTCCTACGTGGACCAGCGGACCGCCGCCCGACGGAACGCGAGACGGCCGTTCTCCCCATCGGCGGCGCGCACCCGACACGACGCTGGCCACAGTGCGGGCCAATCGTGCGACTCGGTCGCTGATTGGGAGCATCTGGTCACCACGGTCGTCGGGTACCTGCCATCCCCGACTCGGCACTGGAAAGACAGAACCGAGATCTCGGCAGATGATGCGGCCCGGAGTTGCGATCTCACCGGCCCCGAAAGGCCGATGCTGCTACCGGGAACGACACCGGGCGCCCGTGCGCGCGGTGACTGAACGCTCCCGAGGGTAGACGCCCGTCACGCAAGGTGCAACAACCGCCCCACCGCGCGTCGCACGGGGAGGCACTTTGCCCGGTGATGTGTGTCACCAACGGGTTCCGGGCAGATGACAGCACGGTCACCCGATCAGGCCAGCGGCTCGACGACGACGCCCGCCCGGTCGACCGGCAGCGGCCACGCGCTGAATCCCCGCAGGTCAAGCCCGTCGGGAACGTCGCCGAGGGCCAGCACCGTCGGACCGGCCCCGGACACCACGGCAGGCACGCCCTGGTCACGCAGCGCGCGCACGAGCCGCAGTGTCGCTGGGTAAGCGCTCTCGCGGTAATCCTGGTGCAGGCGGTCATCCGTGGCGGCCAGCAGCAGCTCCGGGGCCGCGGTCAGCGCGTGCACGGCCAACGCGGCCCGGCTCGCGGTGAAGGCGGCGTCGGCGTGCGGCACGGTCGCGGGCAGCAGCCCCCGGGTGACGTGGGTGTCCGAGCGCTCCGAGGGCACGATCGCCACGACCCGCAGGTCCGGGTGCGGCTCCAGGCTGGCCGCCCGGAACCTCCCGGCGTCGCACCAGGCGATCACCAGCCCGCCCAACAGGCTCGCGGCGACGTTGTCGGCGTGGCCCTCGAACTCCGCGGCCAGGTGCAGCGCGTCCTCGTCCAGCGCGCGCCCCGCGATCCCGTGCGCCGCGGCGACACCGGCCACGATCGCCGCGGCGGAGGACCCGAGCCCGCGGGCGTGCGGAATGGTGTTCACGCAGGTCAGCTCGACCGGCCCGACGTCGACGCCGAGCCGGGCCGAGGCCGCGCGGAAGGCGCGCAGGACGAGGTGCCGCTCGTCGGCGGGCACCTCCCCGGCGCCCTCGCCGGATACCCGGACCGCCGGGTGAGCGGCGGTCCGGACCTCCACGTCGTCGTAGCGGCCCAGGGCCATGCCCAGCGTGTCGAAACCGGACCCGAGATTGGCCGTCGACGCCGGGACGCGGACCCGGACCCCGCTCACACCAGGTCCAGCGCCGAGGCCACGGCCGTGGCGTCGACGGGCACCGGCTCGACGGCGGCGACGCCGAGCAGGGCCGTGTCGGGGTCCTTGAGGCCGTGCCCGGTCACGGTGCACACCACGGTGGCCCCGCGCGGCAGGCGCCCGTCGGCGGCCGTGGCGAGCAGGCCCGCGACGCTGGCCGCCGAGGCGGGCTCGACGAACACGCCTTCCCGTGCGGCGAGCAGCTTGTAGGCGTCGAGGATCTGCTCGTCGGTGACGGCGTCGATGAGCCCGCCGGAGCCGTCGCGCGCGGCGATCGCCCCGGCCCAGGACGCCGGGCTGCCGATGCGGATGGCGGTGGCGATGGTCTCCGGGTTGGGGACCGGCTCGCCGCGCACGATGGGCGCCGCGCCCGCGGCCTGGAACCCGAAGAGCCGGGGAATGGACTCGATCAGCCCGTCCTGGGCGTAGGACTGGTAGCCCTGCCACAGCGCGGTGATGTTGCCCGCGTTGCCGACCGGCAGGCAGTGCACGTCGGGCGCGCGGCCCAGCACGTCGCAGACCTCCCAGGCGACCGTGCGCTGGCCCATGATGCGCACCGGGTTGACGGAGTTGACCAGCTCGATCGGGTACTCCGACGCGGTCTTCCGGGCCAGTTCGAGGCAGTCGTCGAAGTTGCCCTGGATCTGCAGGATGCGCGCGCCGTAGGCCACCGCCTGGGCCAGCTTGCCCAGCGCGATCTTGCCGGTGGGCACCAGCACGGCGCAGGTCATCCCGGCCCTGGCCGCGTACGCCGCCGCGGAGGCCGAGGTGTTGCCGGTGGAGGCGCAGATGACCGCCTCGCGGCCCAGCGCCTTGGCGTAGGTGACGGCCACGGTCATGCCGCGGTCCTTGAACGAGCCGGTGGGGTTGAGGCCCTCGGTCTTGAGGTACACCGACGCGCCGGTCAGCTCGGACAGGTGCGGGGCGGGCAGCAGCGGTGTGTTGCCCTCCCCGAGGGTGACCACCTCGGCCTCGCGCGGGATCTCGATTCTGGTGGGGTAGGCCCGGATGATGCCCGGCCAGCCCGGCCGCACACCGGTGGGAACGCTCATTATTCCTCGCCTTCGACCCGCATCACGCTGACCACCTCGTTCACGAACGGCAGCCCGGCGATCTTGTCCACAGTGGACCGCAGGGCGGCGTCGGGCGCGGAGTGCGTGACGATGACCAGGCTCGCGTCGACGGCGCGCCCTTCCTGGCGCACGGCGGCGATACTCACCTCGTGCTGGGCGAACACGGCGGCCACGGCCGCCAGCACGCCCGCGCGGTCGGCGACGTCCAGGCTGATGTGGTACCTGGTCGACGCCTGCGCGATGGGTCGGACCGGCAGGTCGGCGTAGGCCGACTCGCGCGGACCCCGCCCGCCGACGACCCGGTTGCGGGCTACCGCCACGAGGTCGCCGAGCACGGCGCTGGCGGTGGGTGCGCCACCTGCGCCCTGCCCGTAGAACATGAGCTGGCCCGCGGCGTCCGCCTCGACGAACACCGCGTTGAACGCGCCGTTGACCCCGGCGAGGGGGTGCGTGCGCGGGATCATGGCCGGGTGCACGCGCACCGCGACGGACTCCCCGCCGCTGCCGTCGGGGACGCGCTCGCAGATGGCCAGCAGCTTGATGGTGCGCCCGAGGGCGCGCGCGGCGGCCACGTCGGCCGGGGTGACCGCGGTGATGCCCTCGCGGTGCACCTGGCCCGCGGTGACCCGGGTGTGGAAGGCGATGGAGGCCAGGATGGCGGCCTTGGACGCGGCGTCGTAGCCGTCGACGTCGGCGGTCGGGTCGGCCTCGGCGTACCCGAGGCGGGACGCCTCGTCCAGGGTCTCGGCGTACCCGGCGCCGGTCTCGTCCATGGCCGAGAGGATGAAGTTGGTGGTGCCGTTGACGATGCCCATGACCCGGGTGATCCGGTCGCCCGCCATCGACTCGCGCAGCGGGCGCAGCAGCGGGATGGCCCCGGCGACCGCGGCCTCGAAGTACAGGTCGGCGCCGCTGGCGTCGGCGGCGGCGAACAGCTCGCCCGCGTGCTCGGCCAGCAGCGCCTTGTTCGCGGTGACCACCGACTTGCCCGCCCGCAGCGCGGCCAGCAGCCAGCCGCGGGTGGGCTCGATGCCGCCGATGACCTCGACCACGACGTCCACGTCGTCCCGGGTGACCAGGGTCTCCGCGTCGGTGGTCAGCAGCTCGGCGGGCACGGGCCGCACCTTGTTCGCCCGGCGGACGGCGATGCCCACCAGCTCGACCGGCGCCCCCACCCGGGCGGCCAGGTCGCCTGCCTGCTCGGTCAGCAGGCGGTGGATCTGGGTGCCCACCGTCCCGCAGCCGAGCAGAGCGACGCGGATGGCTTTACCGGTCACGACACCTCCAGTCGCAGCAAGTCGTCCACGGTCTCCCGGCGCAGCAGCAGCCGCGCCACGCCGTCGCGCACGGCCACCACGGCGGGCCGGGGCAGCCGGTTGTAGTTGCTGGCCATCGAGTAGCAGTACGCACCGGTCGCGGCCACGGCGATCAGGTCGCCGGGAGCCAGGTTGTCCGGCAGCCAGCAGTCTCGCACCACAACGTCACCGGACTCACAGTGTTTGCCCACTACTCGGGACAGCACCGCCCCGGTGCGCTGTCCGCCCTCCCCCGCCGAGCGGGAGACGAGCCGGGTGTCGTAGGCCGCGTCGTACAGGGCGGTGCGGATGTTGTCGCTCATGCCGCCGTCGACGCTGACGTAGCGGCGCACGGCGCCGTGACCGACGGTGACGTCCTTGGTGGTGCCGACCTCGTACAGCGTCACCGTGCCCGGCCCGACGATGGCGCGGCCGGGCTCGACGGCCAGCCGCGGCGTCGGCAGGCCCTCCTGCTCGCACTCCTTGGTGACGATCGCGCGCAGCTGCTCGGCCAGCCACTGCGGCGGCGGCGGGTCGTCGGCGGGGGTGTAGGCGATGCCGAGGCCGCCCCCGAGGTCGACGGTGGTCAGGTCGGACAGCGCCTCGGCGCCGTGGGCGCGGTGCAGCTCGGCGAGCAGCCCGATGACCCGGTGCGCGGCGATCTCGAAGCCGTTGGCGTCGAAGATCTGCGAGCCGATGTGGCTGTGCAGCCCGGCCAGGGCCAGGCCGTCGCACTTGAGCACCCTGGCGCACGCCTCGGCCGCCGCGCCGCCCGCCAGGGAGAAGCCGAACTTCTGGTCCTCGTGGGCGGTGGCGATGAACTCGTGGGTGTGCGCCTCGACGCCGACGGTCACCCGCACGAGCACCGACGCGGTGACCCCGCGCTCGCGGGCGAGCTTGTCCAGGCGGGCGATCTCGGCGAAGGAGTCGACCACGACGGTGCCGATCCCGGCGTCCAGGGCGGCGGCCAGCTCGGCGACGGACTTGTTGTTGCCGTGGAAGGTGATCCGCTCCGGCGGGAACTCCGCGCGCAGCGCGACGGCCAGCTCCCCGCCGCTGCACACGTCCAGGCTCAGCCCCTCCTGGGCCACCCAGCGGGCGATCTCCACGCTGAGGAACGCCTTGCCCGCGTAGTGCACGTTCGTCGGGTCGCCGAAGGCGCGGGCGTGCTCGGCGCAGCGGGCGCGGAAGTCCGCCTCGTCGACGACGAACAGCGGCGTGCCGTAGGTCTCGGCCAGCTCGCGCACGTCCACCCCGGCGACGCGGACCGCGCCGTCGTCGCCGCGGCTCGTGTTGCGCGGCCAGACCTCGGGGTGCAGCTCGTCGAGCTCGGCCGGGTCGACCGGGCGCTGGGTGGTGATCGTGCTGGGGGGCAGGATCTCGGCGTGGCGGGGTCCGGCCGGATGGGCCCTCATGTCAACTCCAGGTCACATGCGCTCGGGCGCGGTCACGCCGAGCAGGTCGAGGCCGGTGGCCAGCACCTGACGGGCGGCGGCGCACAGCGCCAGGCGGGCGGCGTGCCGCGGGCCGGGGTCCTCGTCGCCCTGGGGCAGGACCCGGCACGCGTCGGTGAACCGGTGGAACACCCCGGCCAGCTCCTCCAGGTGGCGGGCCACCCGGCGCGGCTCGCGCAGCTCGGCCGCGGTGGCGGCCACCCTGGGGAACTCGCCGAGGGTGCGGATCAGCTCGCCCTCGCGCTCGTGGGCGAGGAGTCCGAAGTCGACGGTGTCCGTGCCGCCCACCCCGAGGTCGGCGCCGCTGCGCAGGATCGAGCAGGCGCGGGCGTGGGCGTACCGGACGTGGTAGGCGGGGTTCTCGCTGTCGTGCTTGGCCCACAGGTCCAGATCGATGTCCACTGTGGAGTCTATTGGGGAGTTCATGGAGGAGTCCATGGGGGACCGGATCAGCGCGTACCGCGCCGCGTCCACGCCGACGGCGTCGACCAGGTCCTCCAGGGTGACCACGCTTCCGGCGCCCTTGCTCGTGCGCACCGGCCGCGCGCGGTCGACCCGGTCGACCGCGTCGTTGACGTGGTGCTCCCGGGTGACCTCGGCGCCCTGGAAGGCCAGCACGCGCCCGAGCGCGTCGCCGACCGCCGCCCGGCGGGCGCCGCCCAGGTGCGGTGACCCGGTCGGGTTCGCGCTGGCGAACTCCAGGGTGACCCGCCTGCCCGCGAGGGCGTCGCCGCGGCCGTAGTCGGCCCCCTCGGCCAGCACCTGCGCGACGACCGCGCCTCGGGCACCGGCGGCCACGCGCAGGTTGATGAAGCCGGGTCCGGCGACATCGGCGCCGCTCAGCCCGGGTGTGGACACCAGCTCGGCGGCCAGCCAGCCTGCCAGGTCCCTCGGGGCGACGCCGACCTTCCCGGCCACCTGCATGGCCAGGTTGGTGGCGTAGTCGCCGTGCTCGGGGTTGCGGGGCCGCTCCACGCTCACCGCGGCCGGGACCCGGGCCGCGTCGAGCCCTCGGTCGCCGAGCACCCGCACGGCGGCGGCGCGCACGGCCTCTGCGAGGGCTGCGGGGTTCACGGCCTGAAGTCTAGGGAGCCCTCACCAGCGGGTTTCACATGACCCTAGACTCGCCCACATGGTCTTGGTCTCGCGCGGACGGGTCGTCGTCGCGCTGGTGGGAGCGCTGCTGTCGACGGCGTGCGCCGCGCCGGTCACCGGCGTGCCCACCGCGGTGCGCCGGGTGGACTTCACCCCGAGCGAGGCCGACCCGGACCCGACCGAGGACATCGAGGGCGTCCTGCGGATCGACTACGCGCACGGCATCCAGCACGTCGACGCGCCGCGGCGGGTCGACTACGACAACCTGCCGCCGCTGGGCGGGGCGCACGACAGCCACTGGGCGCCGTGCAACGGGGTGGTTTTCCCAGTTGCCGTTCGCACCGAGCACTTCGTGCACTCCCTGGAGCACGGCGCGGTCTGGCTGACCTACGACCCCGAGCGCGTCCAGGGCGCCGACCTGGCGGCGCTGGTGGCGCGGGTGGAGGGCAAGCCCTACACCGTGCTCTCGCCGTTCCCCGGCCAGGCCAAGGCCGTCTCGGTGCAGTCCTGGGGCAGGCAGCTGCAGGTGGAGGCGGTCGACGACGAGCGGATCGACCAGTTCGTGACCGCGACCCGGGGCAACCGCTTCCTTGCCCCGGAGCCCGGCGCGCGGTGTGATTCCGTCGGTCAGGACTACTTCGACGAAAGCGACCCCCCGCCGTTCCAGGCGGGGCCACCGGGGCCCGACGCGGTCCCGGAGACCGGCGGTTGACGTCAACCGAACACCCTATCCCTAGACTCACCCCTGCAACCGGTGACCCGAGAGTCCGAGGACGGCATGGCCAACAAGAACAAAGGCGGCAAAGCGGCGCTCAAGGCCGCACGCGCTTCCGTCGTGTCGAAGAAGGGCCCGCCGTGGGGACTCATCGCGGCGATCTCCGCCGTGGTGCTCGTCGCCGCGGGTGTCTTCGGGTACGCCTACATGGAGATCTCCTCGGTGAAGGAGTTCACCGTCTCCGAGGAGAACAAGGACCCCTCGGAGAACATCGACGGCGTCGTGCGCGAGACCTACGAGGGCAGCCAGCACGTGAACCTCGACCAGCGGGTCGCCTACGACAAGAGCCCGCCCTTCGGCGGTCCGCACGACGGCGTGTGGGCGGACTGCACGGGCATCGTCTACCCCGTCGCGGTGCGCACCGAGAGCCTGGTGCACTCCCTTGAGCACGGCGCGGTGTGGATCGCCTACAACCCCGACACCGTGCAGGGGCCCGCGCTCGACACGCTGAAGGAGAAGGTCGAGGGGCAGCCGTACATGGTGATGTCGCCGTACCCCGGCCTCGACCGGCCGATCTCCCTGCAGTCGTGGGGGCACCAGCTCAAGGTCGACGACGCCAACGACGAGCGGATCGACCAGTTCATCCGGTCGCTGCGGACCAACCGGTTCCAGAACCCCGAGCCCGGCGGGCGCTGCGACACCAACGGGCTCAGCTTCGACGCGGCCAACCCGCCGCCGTTCGTGGCCGAGGCGCCCGGTCCGGACGCGATCAAGATGGACGGCTCGAACATCGCCCCGCCGCAGACCTCCGCCGCCGTGCCGACGTCGGCCGCCCCGCCCTCGCAGTGAGCCAAGCCCGCGGTCGCGCGGCGGTCTACTCGATCGCCGCGCTCGCGGTGCTGCTGGTGGGCGCCGCGGTCGGCATGCTGCTGACCCTGGGCGTGGTGCGCCCCGAGCCGACCCCGGACGCGGGCTCGGTGGACGTCGGGTTCGCCATGGACATGCGCGTGCACCACCTGCAGGCGATCACGATGGCCGGGCAGGCCCGTGACCGCAGCACCGACCAGGACGTGCGCGGTCTCGCCTTCGACATCGAGTCCACCCAGCTGGAGCAGGCGGGCAGGCTGGCGGGCTGGCTGGCCGTGTGGGACCAGCCCGAACTGCCCCCGCCCGGCGAGCGGCACATGCGCTGGATGCCCGCCTCAGCGCACGGCGGCCACGGCGGCGGCCCGGCTGGGGTGGAGCGGATGCCCGGCATGGCCTCGACCGCCGAGCTGACCACGCTGCGCTCCCTGTCCGGCCGCGAGCTGGACGTCCACTTCCTCCAGCTGATGCTGCGCCACCACCAGGGCGGCCTGGAGATGGCGACGTTCGCCGCCGCCAACGCCCAGACCGGCTACGTCCGCCTCCTGGCCGAGAAGATCGCCGCGGGCCAGGACGCCGAGACCCGGCTGATGCGCGACCTGCTCGCCGAGCGCCAGGCCGAGCCGCTGCCGTTCCCCTGAGTCAC
The DNA here is from genome assembly GCF_053813445.1 of Actinokineospora lacus. Lineage (NCBI taxonomy): Bacteria > Bacillati > Actinomycetota > Actinomycetes > Pseudonocardiales > Pseudonocardiaceae > Actinokineospora > Actinokineospora lacus. Next base: position 409,029 of record NZ_JBQERA010000002.1, on the reverse strand, counting down.
CAGGTCGTCTGGCACCGGTAGGCGGGGCGCTCGACCTGCAGGGTCGCGTGCTCGATCGCGTAGTCGGCGGCCAGCAGGTCCCGCGCGGCGACGAGCACCGCTTCCCCGTCGGCGCACTGGTCGGTCATCAGGTGCGCGGAGGCGACTTCCATGCCCGAGGTCAGGGTCCAGACGTGCACGTCGTGCACCTCGGCAACCCCCGGCACCGCGCGCAGCCGCTCGGTCAGCTCCGCCACGTCCACCCGTTCCGGGGCGTGCTGGAACAGGATGCGCAGGGCGCGGCGGGCCAGGGAGTACGTGCGGGGCAGCACCCACACGCCGATGGCCACACCGACGACGGCGTCGGCGTAGCGCCAGCCGAAGACCAGGGTGACCACGGCGCTGAGCAGCACGGCGACAGAGCCGACCAGGTCGGCCAGGACCTCCAGGTAGGCCCCGCGCACGTTCAGGCTCTCCTTGGCGCCCTCGCGCAGCAGCAGGAACGACACCGCGTTGGCCGCCAGCCCGCCCAGCGCGGTCAGCAGCACCGGCCAGCCCGCCACCGCGGGCGGGTCGCCGATCCGGTCGACGGCCTCCAGCAGCACGTACCCCGCGATGCCGAACAGCAGCACGGCGTTGGCCAGCGCGGCCAGGACCTCGGCGCGGTAGAGGCCGAAGGTGCGGTTGGGCTGCCGCACCGCCCGGCGCGCGGCCATGATCGCGGCCAGGGCGAGGCCGACGCCGATGACGTCGGTGAGCATGTGGGCGGCGTCGGAGAGCAGGGCGAGCGAGGAGGTCGCCAGGCCCACGGCGAACTCGGCGGCCATGAACACCGCCGCGATGCCGAAGGCCGCCCACAGCCTGCCGACCATCCGCCCCGACGCGCTGCGCGGCGCGTGTCCGTGGCCGTGCCCCATTCCCGACGCTCCTCCCGTAGCCCCGGGACATATTGTCACACGTGCATGAATCCTGGGCGAGGGGTCACACGAACGGGGGTTCTCCCCGCGCGCTGGTCAGCCCGGCGGCCCGGGGGCTGGTACCACGAGGAGGAGACCGGCTCCCGGCTTGGAATGAGGCCCGCGTGCGACTGCGCCCCAGCGTCCGTCCCGTCACCGCCCTGGCACTGGCGGCGCTCTGCGTGGCCGCGGGGGCTCCCGGTTCGACCCCGGGGGTCACCGCGGTCGTTCCGGTCGTCGAGCGGGCTCCTGGGGCGTCCGCGCGCCCGGTTCTCGTCGTCCCTGAGCTGCCGGTCCTGCGGCGCGTCGACGGGGCCGTCGTCTCGGTGCGCGTGCCGCTGCCGCGTGAGGTGGATGTGCCGAGGGTTCCCCCCGCCGCCGCGGCCCTGCCCGCCGTGAGCAGCCCCGACGGAGGCGAGGACGGGTCCGACCGGGCCACCCCCGCCCCAATCCGGCCGGTGCAGACGCCCGCGCCCGTTCCCGTCCCACGGCCGACGACCGCTCTTGCTCCTGCCCTTGCGCCTGCTCCCGTTCCTGCGCCTGCCCTTGCTCCCGCTCCTGCTTTCGCTCCCACTCCTGCGCCTGCTCCCGTGGAGGAAGCGCCCGCCGGGGAGATCCCGGGCGAGGACGCCGCGGGCGGGGAAACGCAGCCCGGGAACGACTTGGCGGGTGCGGACAGCGCGGGTGGGCCGTGCGGGCTGTCGCACGACGTTGACGACATCCTGGGAGACACCGACCTCACTGAGACCTGTGCTGGGTTCTGTCCCACACAGGACTGAGGCGGCTCCGCGCCCCCGACCGCGGAGCCGCCTCGGCGAACGGCTAGAGGGTGGGGTAGTCGGTGTACCCCCGGTGGTCGCCGCCGTAGAAGGTGGCCGGGTCGGGCTGGTTGAACGGTCCGCCCGCGGCGAGCCGGGCGGGCAGGTCCGGGTTGGCCAGGAACATCGCGGCGAAGGACAGCATGTCCGCCGTCCCGTCCTCGACCAGGCCCAGCTCCGACTGCCCGGTCGGGCGGCCCTCCGTGTGCGGGTTGAGGATGAACACGCCGCTGAACTGCTTGCGCAGCAACAGGGTCAGGTCCCGGTCCGCCGCCTCGCCCACGTGCAGGTACGCCAGCCCCAGCGGCTCGATCGCCTCGACGAGGGCGGTGTAGGTCTCGCGGTAGCCGTCCTCGACGATGTCGTTGAACCGGTTGGCGGGCGAGATCCGCAGCCCCACCCGGTGCGCGCCGATGGCCTCGGTGACCGCCCTGGCCACCTCGACGGCGAACCGCACGCGGCCCGTGCCGCCCCAGGCGTCGGTGCGCACGTTGGCGTTGGTGGAGAGGAACTGGTGGATCAGGTACCCGTTGGCGCCGTGCAGCTCGACGCCGTCGAACCCGGCGTCGACGGCGTTGCGGGCCGCGGCGGCGAAGTCGGCGATGGTCTCGGCGATCTGCTCCTCGGTCAGCTCGGCGGGCGTGACGAGGTCGTGCGGCCCGTCGCTGAGGTACACCTGCCCGGCCGCCCGCACCGGCGACGGACCCGCGGGGTGCAGCCCGTTGACGCTCGGGTGCCCGATGCGGCCGGTGTGCATGAGCTGGGCGAAGATCGTCCCGCCCGCGGCGTGCACGGCGTCGGTGACCGCCCGCCAGGCGTCGGCCTGCTCGGCGGAGTGCAGGCCCGGGGTGTTCGAGTATCCCTGTCCGAGCACCGAAGGCTGGGTGCCCTCGGTGATGATCAGCCCCGCCGAGGCGCGCTGGGCGTAGTACTCGGCCATCAGGGGCGTCGGACTCGCACCGGGACCGTAGGCCCGGCTGCGGGTCATCGGCGCCATCGCGATCCGGTTGGCCAGCGGCAGCCCGGCGAGGTCGATGGGGTCGAAGGCGGTGGTAGTCATGCCTGTCCGAACAGCTAAATTCACCACCCTCTTCCCCGCGCGCAAAAACTGTGACCGCCACCACAGGTCGTTCACTCCGTAGGATGACCAGGGGACAGAGGAGGACCGGTGGACCACAGCTGCGAGACCGACGAGCGCAAGCCCACCGTTCCGCTGCCCGCCGCGGCCTCCTGCGGCCCGGTCAGCCACGCGATCTTCCGCCTGACCCGCCTGCACCGCATGGTCGCCGCCCAGCTGCTGCGCCGCCTCGGCCTGCACCCCGGCCAGGAGCTGCTGATGATGCACCTGTGGGACTGCGGCCCCCAGCGCCAGGCCGACCTCGCCGCCCTGCTCGGCTCCGACTCGGCCACCATCACCCGCACGATCCACCGCCTCGAGCGCGGCGGGTTCGTCCGCCGCAGCCCCAGCCCGACCGACGGCCGCTCGGTCATCGTCAGCCCGACCGCCGCCGGGAACGCCCTGCGCGCCGAGGTCGAGGCGATGTGGCACGAACTGGAGCAGCGCACCACCGCGGGCCTGGACGAGGCCGCCCGCGCCGCCACCCTCGACACCCTGATGCACATGGAGTGCAACCTGCGCGAAGCCGACCGCTGACGCCCGGAGCCGCACCGAAAAGCGAGCACAACTCGCGCACCACAAGGCCATTCCACCGCCGGTCCGATGTGGACTCACCGTTGCCCCTGGTACGCATCTTTGGTGACACGGTCTCAGCGCCGACGTCACCAACCCCTCGGCGCGCCGTCCCGGTTCTGCGCCACACTGGGAACCATGAGGCACCCACTCGTCCACGACCTGGTGATCACCACCGCCGCGCCGTCGGTGCTGCTGTCCGGACTGGACGGTCAGCTGCGCGGCACCGGCGCGCACGGGCTGCTGCACGGCGACCGGCGGGTGCTCGCCGGGGCCGTGCTCACCGTCGCGGACCAGGAGCCCGAGGTCATCACCGGCGGGCGCGAGGGGTACCTGGGGCTGCTGCGGGGGCTGGACACCGGGCCCGACCCGGTGGCGCGGGTCTGGCGGCGGCGGACGCTGCGGGCCGGGAGGCTGACCGAGCGGCTGGCGCTGGAGCTGCCGCCGGGCGAGCACACCGTGCGCGTCGCGCTGTGGGCGGACTTCGCGGGCGTGGAGCACGTGCGGTCCGGGGTCGAGGGCGCCGCGGTGCGCCCGGCGGCCGACGGGTGGTCCGCGCGCGGGCTGCGGGTGCGGGTCTCCGCGCCCGGGGCGGAGATGTCGGTCCAGGGCGACGACCTCGTCCTGCGCTGGACGGTGCCCGGCTCGTCGGATCTGGAGTGGACGGTGCAGGTGGAGGACCCCGAGGCGGTGTTCTCCCCGGGCGCTGCCGTTGTGCCGCAACCGGTTGTGGTGGCCGACGACCCGCGCGTGGCGGCGGTGCTGCGCCGCGCGGTGGACGACCTGAACTCGCTGGTGCTCTCCGACGGCCCCGACGCCTTCGCCGCCGCGGGCGCGCCCTGGTACCTGACCCTGTTCGGCCGCGACAGCCTGTGGGCCGCGCGCCTCGGCCTGCCGTGGACCACCGCCCTCGCCGGGTCGACGCTGCGGGTCCTGGCCCGGCTGCGCGGCACCCGGCACGACCCGGCCACCGGCGAGGCGCCGGGCAAGATCCCCCACGAGCGCCGCCGCGCCGGTTTCCGGCTCGGCGACATGGTGCTGCCCCCGCTGTACTACGGAACCGTCGACGCCACCGCGCTGTGGGTGTGCCTGCTGCGCGACGCCTGGCGGGCCGGGCTGCCCGAGGCCGAGGTCCGCGACCTGCTGCCCGCCCTGGCCGACACGCTCGGCTGGATCACCGCGACCGAGGGCTTCCCCCGCTACGTCGACGAGACCGGCCACGGCCTGGCCAACCAGGGCTGGAAGGACTCCGCCGACGCGGTCCGCTTCGCCGACGGCCGCTTCGCCGAGGCGCCCATCGCGCTGGCCGAGGTCCAGGGGTACCACTACGAAGCGCTGCGCGCGGGCGCCGACCTGCTCGACGCCTTCGGCGGCGACGCGCGCGGTCTCCGCGAGCGCGCCGACGAGCTGGCCGGGCTGTTCCGGGCCCGCTTCTGGGTCGACGGCGTCCCCGCGCTGGCGCTGGACGCCCACGACGCCCCGGTGGACGCCCCCGCCAGCAACATGGCCCACTTGCTGGGCACCGGCCTGCTCGACGCCGCCGAGTCCGCCGTCGTCGCCGCGCGGCTCGCCGAGCCCGACCTCACCAGCGGCTACGGATTGCGCACCATGTCAACGGAAGCGGCCGCGTACTCGCCGCTGAGCTACCACTGCGGGTCGGTCTGGCCGCACGACACCGCCGTCGCCGTGCGCGGCCTGGCGCTGGCCGGGTTCCCCGGCCAGGCGGCGGATCTGGGCACACAGCTGCTGCGCGCGGGCGCGGCCGTCGGGGAGATTCCGGAGCTCTACGCCGGATACGGCGCCGACGAGGTCGCGCGCCCGATCCCCTACCCGGCCTCGTGCAGGCCGCAGGCGTGGTCGTCGGCCTCGGCGCTCACGGTGCTGAAGGTGTTGCTGGGACTGGAGGTCGACGTGCCGAACCGGCACATCGCCATCCGCCCGCCCCGACCGATGCCGGTCGGGGCGCTCGCGGTGTCCGGCGTGCCGCTGCCCGGCGGCCACCTGGCTGTCCAGGTGGACCGGGACGGCGCGGTGCTCGACGTCGCAGCACCGCCCGGATACCGCGTGACGGCCTAGATCATGCGTTCGCCGGTCTCCGGGTGGAACAGGTGGATCTCCTCGGGGTGCCGGACCGAGACGCGCACGACCTGGCCCAGCGCGGGCGGGGTGCGCCCGTCGACCCGCATGACCATGCGGGAGCCGGACTCACCGGTGATGGTGCCGTGCACGAGCGCGTCGGCGCCCAGCTCCTCGACCAGCTCGACGGTCAGGTCGAACGCCTGCGCGGTGTCGTGCGGGGCCAGGCCCAGCGACTCCGGGCGGATGCCGAGGGTCACCGTCTGCAGGTTCGCCTTGGCGATGGCGTTGAACGCCTCGCGGGTCAGCGGCACGTTCAGGCCGCCGAGCAGCACGCCGTTGCCCGCGACGCGCGCGTCGCGCAGGTTCATCGCCGGGCTGCCGATGAAACCGGCGACGAAGGCGTTGGCGGGCGAGTCGTAGAGCGCGCGCGGGGTGTCGCACTGCTGGAGCAGGCCGTCCTTGAGCACGGCGACCCGGTGGCCCATCGTCATGGCCTCGACCTGGTCGTGCGTCACGTAGATGGTCGTGGTGCCCAGCCGCCGCTGCAGCGCGGCGATGTTGGCGCGGGTCTCCACGCGCAGCTTGGCGTCGAGGTTCGACAGCGGCTCGTCCATGAGGAAGACCGCGGGGTCGCGCACGATGGCCCGGCCCATGGCGACGCGCTGGCGCTGGCCGCCGGAGAGCGCCTTCGGCTTGCGGGCCAGGTACTTCTCCAGGTCGAGGAGCTTGGCCGCCTCGGTGACCTTCTCCGCGATCTCCGTCTTGGGCAGCCCCTGCAGCTTCAGCGCGAAGCCCATGTTCTGCGCGACGGTCATGTGCGGGTAGAGCGCGTAGGACTGGAACACCATCGCGATGTCGCGGCCCTTCGGCGGGACGTGGGTGACGTCGCGCTCGCCGATGCGGATGGTGCCCTCGTCGATGTCCTCAAGACCGGCCAGCATCCGCAGCGCTGTCGACTTGCCCGACCCCGACGGGCCGACCAGCACCAGGAACTCCCCGTCCTCGACGGACAACTCGAGTCGGTCGACCGCCCGGACCGGCGGGGACCCCGCGTAAACCCGCGACGCTGACTCGTACCGGACCTCGGCCACCTCATCCTCCTAGCGTGTGGGCCGTGAATGGATTCAGACGGCTCAGTCGGACAGCATGCCTCACCGGGGCCCGCAACACCAGAGCCTGGTGACAGCGGATCACGGACAGCGTCAAGAATCGGTAACGAACAGATACTGGGCGGTACCGACCGCACCGCCGGAGGTGCACAGTGCCTCACACCGCGACGGAGCGATCGGCGTTCATGCGCCACCGCCCCGTCTCTGAACCGATTCACATATGGAGGCGCCGTGCCGACGCACCGGGCAGTAGGGACCACTCCCGTGCGCAATACCCTCCGCTCCGCCGCAGTCCGTTTCGCCGCTATCGCCACCGTTGTCGCCACCGCGGCGGCTTGTGGGTCTTCCGACCCCGAGCCCGCGGCGCAGGGCAACGGCGATCAGCCCGCCGCCCTCGAAGGCGTCGGCCCGATCTCCCTGGCGACCGGCAAGGACACGTCGGGAAACCTGCAGAAGCAGGTGGACGAGTGGAACAGCAAGCACCCTGACCAGAAGGTCACCGTCATCGAGCTGCCCGAGAGCGCCGACGCGCAGCGGCAGCAGATGGTGCAGAACGCCCAGACCAAGTCCGACGCCTACGCGGTGCTCAACCTCGACGTCGTCTGGACCGCGGAGTTCGCCGCCAACCAGTGGGTCGCCCCGCTGCCGGAGGCCGAGTTCCCGATGGACAAGCTCCTCCCGGCGACCGTCGAGACGGGCAAGTACTTCAACAAGCTCTACTCGGTGCCGACCACCTCCGACGGTGGCCTGCTCTACTACCGCAAGGACCTCGTCGAGGCCGCGGGCGCGCAGCCGCCGAAGACCTGGGCGGAGATGGCCGCGACCTGCGAGAAGATCAAGGCCAAGCCGGAGAACGCCAAGCTGTCCTGCTACGCGGGCCAGTTCGAGAAGTACGAGGGCCTGACGGTCAACTTCAGCGAGGCCGTCAACTCCGCGGGCGGCGACGTCGTCGGCGAGGACGGCAAGCCCAACGTCAACACCGAGGAAGCCCGCAAGGGCCTGGAGTTCCTGGTCGAGGGCGTCAAGTCCGGGATGATCCCGGACAAGGCGCGCACGTACAAGGAGGAGGAGGGCCGCCGCGCCTTCCAGGCCGGTGAGCTGATCTTCCACCGCCAGTGGCCCTACCAGTACGCGCTGGCCTCGGCGACCGACGGCTCCTCCAAGGTGGCCGAGAAGTTCGACGTGGCCCCGCTGCCCGGCCTCGACGGCCCCGGCGCCTCCACCCTCGGTGGCCACAACTACGCCATCAGCGCCTTCACGCCGAACAAGAAGACGGCGCTGGACTTCATCAAGTACATGGTCGACGAGCCGCAGCAGCGGGCCAACCTGGAAGCCACCTCGCTGGCGCCCACCTGGGCCTCGCTGTACGACGACCCGGCGCTGGTCGCCAAGTTCCCGTACCTGACCGGGCTCAAGGCGTCCATCGAGAACGCCGAGAAGCGCCCCGCCGTGGTCAAGTACCAGGAAGTCTCCACCGCGATCCAGGAGGCCGCCTACTCCGCCATGAGCGGCAAGGTCGCCCCGGCCGACGCGCTGGCGACCCTGCAGACCAAATTGGAACAACTGACCGCCAGCTGATCGACGTCGGGCGGTCTCGGGGGAGTTTCTCCCCTGGGGCCGCCCGCTTTCATGGAGGACCAATGACCACAACGGTCGGCGCTCCAGTCGATCCCAAACCGGAGGCGGCCCCGACACGCGCGGGCCGCCGGGCCGGGGTCGGTCGGCTGGCCGCGCTCCTCGTCTCCCCCACCCTCATCGTCCTGGCCCTGGTCGTCGGCTACCCGATCATCTCCGCGATCCGGCTCGCCTTCTACCGGCGCAGCGACGGGATCGACCCGGAGACGGGCATCCTGATCAAGGGCGACGAGTTCGTCGGGCTGGACAACTTCCTCGACATGTTCACGGGCGACACGGGCGCCCGGTTCCTCAACGCCCTCTACAACACCACCACGTTCACCATCGTCGCGGTCGTCCTGGAGGTCGTGATCGGCGTCCTGATGGCGCTGATCATGCACAAGGCGTTCCGCGGCCGCGCCCTGGTCCGCGCCAGCATCCTGGTCCCGTGGGCCGTGCCGACCGCGATCGCCGGTCTGCTGTGGCGCTGGATCTTCCAGGCCGACGGCGTCGCCAACAACCTGCTGCCCGGCAGCCCCGTGCTGTGGACCGCCGACGGCCCGCCCGCGTGGCTGGCCGTGGTCATCGCCGACACCTGGAAGACCGCGCCGTTCATCGGGCTGCTGGTGCTGGCGGGCCTGCAGGTCATCTCCACCGAGGTCTACGAGGCGGCCAAGCTCGACGGCGCGACCCCGTGGAAGACCTTCTGGTCGATCACCCTGCCGCTGGTCAAGCCCGCCCTGCTGGTCGCGGTCCTGTTCCGCATCCTCGACACGCTGCGGATGTTCGACCTGCCCTACACCCTGATCGGGCCGGGCAAGGACTCCACGGACACGGTGACCGTCCTGGCGTTCGAGGAAGCGGTGAAGTTCGGCAACTACGGCCAGGCGTCGGCGTACTCGGTGGTGCTGTTCATCTACGTCTCCACCGTCGCGTTCGTCTTCGTCAAGCTGCTCGGCGCCGACGTCATCGGGGCGAGGACGGGGAGGACGCGTCCATGACCAAGGCCCGTGCCTGGCTGCCGTACCTCGGCATCGCGGCGATCGTGCTGTACTGCCTCGCGCCGTTCTACTGGATGGTCGTCTCCAGCTTCCGGCGCACGTCGGACCTGTTCGACAGCTCCCCGCTGCCGAACCCGATGAGCCTGGAGAGCTACGAGGCGGCGTTCTCCCCGAACAACGGGTTCCTCAGGGCCCTCGGGAACAGCTTCATCGTGGCGGGCGTGACCACGGTGGCGGTGCTGATCATCGGCATCCTCACCGCCTACGCCCTGGCGAGGCTCGACTTCAAGTTCAAGAACCTCGTCCTCACGGTGATCATCACCACCGCGATGTTCCCCGGCATCTCCCTGCTGGTCCCGCTGCTGGAGCTCTTCGGAGCCATCGACTGGATCAACACCTACCAGGCGATGATCGTGCCCAGCATGAGCTTCGCCCTCCCCCTGGCGGTCTGGAACCTCACGGCCTTCTTCCGCCAGATGCCCACCGAACTGGAGGAAGCCGCCCAGATCGACGGCTGCACCCCGGCCCAGGCCTTCCGAAAGGTCATCCTCCCCCTGGCCGCCCCAGGCGTGTTCACCACCGCGATCATCACCTTCATCGCCGCGTGGAACGAGTTCATCATCGCCCTGTCGATGGTGAACAAGCAGGAGCTGAAGACGGCCCCGGTGATCACCTCCCAGTTCACCGGCCAAACCAACTTCGACGCCCCCTTCGGCACCCAGATGGCCGCGGGCGTGATCGTCACGATCCCCCTGGTCATCCTGGTCCTCATCTTCCAACGCCGCATCGTCGCAGGCCTAACCGCAGGCGGCGTCAAGTAACCCCCCGTATGGGGGCGGCCCGATTACAACCAGGCCGCCCCCATACGCTAGGCTTCACCGCGTTGGCCCCCGTAGCTCAGGGGATAGAGCACCGCCCTCCGGAGGCGGGAGCGCAGGTTCGAATCCTGCCGGGGGCACTCCACTTGACCAGCACGAAAGCCCGCTGACCAGCGCGAACGCTGACAGCGGGCTTTCGTGTGTCCGGCTGGCTCTGGCTGAGTCCGACCGTCTACGCTGCTCAGGCCAAATACGGGCCAAAGTTTGGACGGGGTTCGGGTCACCAAGCGCGGCGTCGACGCGCTGCCGTATAGCCGCCTGCATACCGTCGAGACACTTGGCGTAGATTCGCAGCACCAGACTCTGGTCGATTTCGAATCCCCAACAACGCCTGAGTCATCGCCAAGCGAGAATGAAGCCGCTTGCCCGAGCACACAAACTGGCATGATTTCGTGTGGAACGCGCAAGTCACCGGAGTACGTGCGGGTTTGGGCGCGGACACCCTGGACGTGTCGGCGTTGCTGGTCGACCTGCTCAACATCGTCTTCTAACTCGCCCTGGTCGGGGCTACTGTGGGTACCACATCGCCCGCCATGCCGCACCGCACGGCACGTCGGGCGGCGGGACGGAGACTCCGCCGATGAGCGACCCCCGCGCGGGGACCTCCCCGCTCGCGCAGCCGGACAACGGCTCTTTTCCGCGAATCGGACGTCGGGTTTCCTCTGCAACACATCACCGTCGCAACGTGAGCAACCCTTGCCCAGGTCGAGAAAAGGTCAGAGGCGGAGTTGATGAATTGTGGAACGACGCATGTCAATCGCGACGCACTGGGGTAGTTTTGTCGCCGTAGTCGATTCCGGTCGGTTGGTGCGAATCGAGCCGAGGCGGGATGACCCCGCGCCATCGCCTATCGGTCCCGGAATGGTGACAGCCGCCGATGACAGCGCCCGCGTGTTGCGCCCCGCGGTGCGCAAGGGCTGGTTGGACGGCGAGCCGCGCGGCCACGGCGCGGCCAGAGGCACGGACGCCTTCGTGGAGGTGAGCTGGGACCAGGCGCTCACGCTGGTGAGCGAGGAGCTCCGTCGAGTCCGTTCACAGCACGGAGACAGCGCGGTGTTCGGCGGCTCCTACGGTTGGGCGAGCGCGGGCAGGTTCCACCACGCGCAGGGACAGCTCCACCGGTTCCTGGCGCTGGGCGGGGGTTACACCGACTCCCGCAACACCTACAGCACCGCGGCTTTGGAGGTCATCCTCCCCCATGTGATCGGCGGGCATCCGTGGAGCTACCAGAGCCGGATGCCGATGTGGGACGAGATAGCCGAGAACTGCGAGCTTGTGGTGGCGTTTGGCGGGCTGGCCCTCAAGAACAGCCAGATCAACCCCGGTGGGCTGGCCAGGCACCAGACGCGGGACCTGCAGCGCCGATGCCGTGAGGCCGGGGTGCGGTTCGTGAACGTCAGCCCCATCCGCAGCGACGTCGCGGACTTCCTCGGCGCCGAATGGCTGCCCGTCATCCCCAACACCGACACCGCCGCGATGCTCGGCATCGCCCACACGATGCTGGTCAACGGGTGGCACGACGAGGACTTCCTCCGCCGGTGCTGCGTCGGGTTCGACCTCTTCGCCTCCTACCTGGTCGGCGAGCTCGATGGCATCCGGAAGGACGCGGCCTGGGCCGCGGAGATCACGGGCATCAGTTCCGAGGTGATCACCGACCTCGCTCGCCGCCTCACCACCCGACGGTCCCTCATCATGGTCAACTACGCGGTGCAGCGGGCAGACCACGGCGAACAACCGATCTGGATGTCCGTCGTGCTGGCCGCCATGGCGGGCTCGATGGGTCGACCTGGCTGCGGTTGGGGCGCGGGTTACGCGACGATGGACGCGACGGGCGTTGTCAAGGACCGCGCCTTCGTGGCGACGATACCGGCGGTTTCCAACCCGGTTCCGGATTTCATCCCGGTTGCCAGGATCGCCGACACCCTGCTGCATCCAGGCGAGGTCATCGACTATGACGGCACGCGCCTCACGTTGCCCGAACTCCGCCTGATCTACTGGTGCGGAGGGAACCCGTTCCACCACCACCAGGACCTCCACCGGTTGACCCGCGCTTGGCAGACCCCTGACACGGTGGTGGTTCACGAAGCCTGGTGGAACACGACGGCCAAGTTCGCGGACATCGTCCTCCCCGTGGCCACCAGCCTGGAGCGTGACGACTTCGCCGCCGGGTTTTCCGACCCCCACCTCGTCGCGATGCCGAAAGTCCGCGAGCCCGCGGGCGAGTCGCGCACCGATCACCAGATTTTCGCCGCCTTGGCCTCCCGGCTCGGAGCGGACGAGCGCGCTTCGCCCTGTTACACAAGCGCATCCCGCTCGACCAGCAGCAACGCCGAAGTCTTCGATCCGCACTTCAGCTCGCTTCGTTGATCACGCAATCGACGACAGATCCGCTCGTTGACCCGAACTGTCTGTCGGACGACACGGTCGCGCTGTGAAACCGCCGAGCCGGGATGCCGTCGTGCGAACGGGTACGGCGGCACCCCGATCGAAGTCAGCCAGGCGGTTGCCGGGCGCGTCGGGGTCGGTGCCGGTGCTATGCCTTCGAGTCACACGTCCTCCGCGGGAGAACATTCCCTGCTCGTCGAACCCGCAGGCACCGGCTACTGAGCACGGAGCCGTACCTCGACCCGCGCAGCCTGGACATCGTCCACCCCGCCGATTGTCAGAGCACCATGACCACCACCTCATCCGCCCTCGGCCCGCTCGTCGCGGTGTACGGCCTTGTCGGACACGACGAGCGGCTCCTGGCCGTCTGCGACCCGGACGCCACGACGTACCGACTGCCCGGCGGACTCGTACACGCCGCGAACCCGTCGAGAACATTCTCCGGCGCATTCTGCGAGAACACCTCGACGGCCACGTCACCCACATGGACTTCTGCTCCGCCGTGGAACTGCCCGGACACCACCCATCGAGATGTCGGCGGTGACGGGCGGCAGGTTTCCGGCTTGCTCATCAGCCAGGTAACGAGTCGCCGCAGCGAGGTTGGATCAGGTTCAGCGCGGCCCTGGTCGAGATGGCGGACCAGGAGGTCGGTGCTACCAGGTGGCCCAGGACTGGGGAGAACGGCGGCGGGTGACCGGGACATCGGGCTGCTGCGCCCGGGGGCCAGTCCGCTTGCCGCTGGGCCGAGCTTGACGCGGGTGTCATTCCTGCGCACGCGGAATTAGTTCGGCATTTATTCAACAAAGGTTGAGAAAAACGGAAAGTGAAGCAGAAACACCCTAGACCGCGCTATCGTCCCTGTTCAGCAAGTGTTCTCCCCGCGCACGCGGGCTGGTCCCCTCCCAAGAAGTCGTGGAAGCGCTCCGGCTCCGTTCTCCCCGCGCACGCGGGGCTGGTCCGGACGCGATCGCTCGCAACTCGGCGTCGGTCGGGTTCTCCCCGCGCACGCGGGGCTGGTCCCCAGAGCCGGGCGACCTCGGCGAACCTGGTCTCGTTCTCTCCGCGCACGCGGGGCTGGTTGCAACTACGACAAACGTCTGCGTCGATTTCGGGTCTCATCGCGTAGGCGGGCGGTCCCGGTAGCGCTGCCGATCACTGTCCGTGGGGGAAGGCTGGTTGTGGTGGTGTGGGTCGATGCCTCGTGTTCGGGGTGTTAGTCGTTTCTGCCGTAGCGGCGGCGTTGCTCCAGCCGGTTTTCTGTTCGGGGCGGGTGGTTTTTGGGTTGGGGCGGAGGATGAGGTGGAGGCCTTCGTGGTCGATGGGGGTCCAGTCGTGGTTGTGGACGGCGAAGTCGAGGCCCTGTTCGTTGTCGGCGGTGAAGACCATGATGGCGCGGCCGGTCTTGGCCATGTCGGTGACGCGGGCCCAGAGCAGGGTGCGGACTCGGGCGGTGATGTTGCCGATGAAGACACCTGGTGAGATCTCCAGGAGCCAGCGGGTGAGGTGGCCGCGCAGGCCGACGGGACAGGCGGTCACGACGATGACGGTCATAAGTCCTCGTCGTAGGAGGTGCCGCCCGCGACGGTGCGGCCGTTGTAGTCCCAGAGCATGACGACGTCCTCGAACGCTTCCGGGCCGTACTCCTGGACCTCGTCGTCGGGGGCGAGGAGGGCTTGGATGTCGCGGACGCAGGTTTCGAGGAACTTGCCGTCCTTCATGACGTCGCGGACGGCGCGGCGGGTGTCGGAGGCGATGTCGGAGGAGCCGCGGGCCGCCATGTCGAAAGCGATGGGCAGGGTGATGTCGGCTTTGTACAGGTCGGCGACGTCGTAGATGAACGAGCGGATATGGCCGGTGTGGACGAACCCGAGGCCGGGGGCGCACCCGAGAGCGACGACGACGGCGTGCACGACGCCGTAGAGGCTGGTGTTGGCCGCGGACAGGGCTTGGTTGACCGGGCTGCCGCTGTCGAAGTCGGTGGGGTTGTAGTCGCGGCGGTCCCATTCGGTGCTCCCCGCGCAGGCGGGGCTGGTCCCGGGCCGCCGCGCAAGTACGTCGTACAGCTACTGTGCTCCCCGCGCAGGCGGGGCTGGTCCGTGGATGACCCGGCCCGAGTAGGTGGGGAACTGGTGCTCCCGCGCAGGCGGGGCTGGTCCCCGTTTGCGCCGCTCGGCCTGCTCCCGGGTCGTGTGCTCCCCGCGTGGGCGGGGCTGGTCCACGCCCACGCGCTGCTATGGCCCCTCTTCCGTGCTTGCCGTGCGAGGTGCTTGCCAATATGGCGCCGTTACGGCTGCTTGGGCCAGGTGTGAGTCGAAGTTGGGGTGGGGTTTGGGTCACCGGGTGCGGCGGTGAGTGGTTGGGGGCGTTTTGGGGGGTTGGTGGTCACTACGCCTAGGAGTAGGTCGGCGTTGAGGTAGCCGAATGTGCGGGAGTCGTAGCTTTCGTTGGGGTTGTCTCCGAGCACCACGAGCCTTGCGGGTGGGACGTGGGAGCCGGGGTAGCGCCACAGCAGGGGTACGGCCTGGCGGGGGATGGGGTCGCCGGGTACGGCGAGGACGCGTTTGACCATCCAGCCTTCCATTGTGGCTCGGGGTCTGCCGAACACCACCACGTCGCCTGGTCGGATGTGGCGTAGGGGGGTTCGGCGGACCAGGACGCGGTCGCCGGGGGACAGATTGGGCAGCATGCTCACCCCCCGCACGTGGACCCGGACCAGCCGGGACCTCAGCCACAGCAGCGCGGCCACGCACAGCGCGGCGGCGATCCACGCCGTCATCCCGCCACCTCCGGTTCCCGGTAGCCGCGCATCTGCAGGCTGTAGAGCCGCGCGTAGAGGCCGCCGCGGTTGAGGAGTTCTTGGTGGTCGCCGGATTCGGTGACGCGGCCGTCGGCGAGGACGGCGATCCGGTCGGCGTCGCGCACGGCGCCGAGGCGGTGGGAGATGAGCACGCTGGTGCGGCCTTCGCGGTGGGTGCGCAACCGGGTGTGCACGTCGTGCTCGGCCTCGGCGTCGAGGCCGGAGCTGGGCTCGTCGAGGATCAGCAGGTCGCGCTGGTCGCGCAGGAACGCCCTAGCCAGGGCGAGCCGCTGCCACTGGCCGCCGGAGAGCACGACGCCGGTGCTCGGGTCGTCCCGGTCGGCGCTGTCGGTGAAGATCCGGCTGAGCATGGTGTCGTAGCCGTGCGGCAGCGTGGCGATGACCGCCCGCGCGCCCGCGCGGTCGGCCGCGTCGTCGAGGCGCCCGGTGTCGCCGAGCGCGGACAGGTCGCCGAGGGCGATGTTCTCCGCCGCGGTGAGGTCGTAGTCCATGTAGTCCTGGAATACCGCGCCGATGCGGCTGCGCAGCTCCTCGACGTCGAACTCCCGCAGATCCGTTCCGTCCCAGCGGATCGAGCCGCGGTCGGGGTCGTAGAGCCTGCACAGCAGCTTGATCACGGTCGACTTGCCCGCCCCGTTGTGCCCGACCAGGGCGGTGGCCGCGCCCGCCGGGATGGTGAGGGAAACGCCGCGCAGCACCCACGGGTGGTCTGGGCTGTAACGGAACCACACGTCGTGGAACTCGATCCCCTGCCGCAGCACGGGAACCGGCCTCGGCCGCGCGGCGACCGCGAGATCGGCCCGCACGGCCCCGACGAACAGGTAGTGGTCGAACAGCAGCAACGCCTGGTGGATCTGCGCGGCCTGGTCGACCCCGGTGGCCAGCGCCGCCTGCACGGCGCCGACAGCGGCGATGAACACGGCGACGTCGCCGACGCCGACCTCGCCCGCGGCCGCCGCCCGCACCACCCACACCAGCCCGAAGCCCGCGATACCCGCCGACAGCACCGCCAGCACGCCCTGCACGCCCACGGCCCGGCGGTCGACCGCGCGCTCGGCCCGGTTCACCGCGCGCAGCTCGGCGACCATCCGAGACCGGAAGAAGGCGCCGAGCCCGAACAGCCGGACTTCCTTGGCCGCGCTGAGACCGGTGAGCAGCTGGGCGTAGAACAGCTCGCGGCGCTGCCAGGGCTCCACCTCCCAGAGCATCCTGGCCCGCTGCCGGGACATCGTGAACTCCGCGACCGCGATGGGCACCGCGCCGACGAGCACGACCAGCGTCACCAGCGGGCTGATCAGCAGCAGCGCACCGGTGAACCCGATGACCGTCAGCGCCCCGCGCACCAGGTCGACAGCGCCCGTCACGACGGCAGGCGGGCTGATCCGGCCCGAGTCCGCGGCCAGCCGCAGCCGGTCGTGGAACGCGGGGTCCTCCAGCGTGGCCAGGCCGTGCAGCCGGTCCAGCGCGCCGAACAGCCGTTCCCTCGCCACGACGCCGGTGGCCCGCTCCAGTTCGGCCCGCAGGTAGCGCTCGAGGTGGAACAGCAGGGCGACGAGCACCCCGGCGGCGGCGATGGCCAGCGCCAGGCCGAGCATCCCGCCGGTCGCGCCCGCCGCGACCCGGTCGAGGATGAGCTTGGTGAGCCAGACGACCGCGACCGGGGCGAGGCCGCCGAGCACGGCGATCAGCAGGTGACCGGCGACCGCGCCGGGGTGCGCCGCCCACGCCAGCCGGACCGCGCCGATCGCCTGCGGGAGACCAGCCCTGGGCGGGCTGTCGACGGGTCCGCTCATGCCTGTTGGTGGATCGGCAAGTCGTCGACGTGGTGGGTGGACTGGCCGACCAGCCCGTCGACGACCACCAGGAACGCCGGAAAAGCGTTGACCCCGAATGCTTTCTGCAGCTCGCCGTGCTCGCGCTCGGAGAACACCGTGCCCACTTCGGACAGTGCGGCGCGGTATCGGGCACCGCCCGCTTCCCCCGCCACGACCGCCACCACCCGCTGCTTGCCACCGGGGAAGTCGTGCGCGTACGACAGGAAGGCAGGCAGCTTCTCCTCACACGCCGGGCAGTCCGGGGTGAAGAACGCGACCAGCGTGGGCGCCACGAGGTCGTCGCGGGTCAGCACGGCCCCGGTGGCGCTGACCGCCGAGAACGGATCGATCCCCGACCCGGGGTCGCGCAGGGTGTTCTCCTCCGGCAGGCCGTTCAGGGCGACGAGGCGGTCGGTGTGGTCGCGCAACCGCCGCACGATGCCCATTGTCAGCACCAGGTTGAGCAGGCACAGCGCGCCGAGCAGCGCGACGGCGGCGTACACCATGGTCATGTCCGGTTCTCCTTCTTCTGATCCGACCGGGGCAGACCCGCGACCAGATAGGTCAGCGAGTCGAAGTTGAGGACGAGCGCGGCCAGGACCAGCGCCGTGACACCGGCCATCGCCAGCCCCAGCGGGTCGCCTGCCCCGACCGGGCCCGCCAGCCCGGTCACCGCCGCCAGCGCCAGGACCGCGTTGCGCGCCAAGTCGCTCGTGCCCACCGGCCGGTCCCCGCCCGAACCGCCGAAGCACCGGCAGGGCGCGCTGCTCCCCCGCCGCAGCGCGAGCGCGATGGCGGCGGTGAACGCGCTCAGCAGCACCAAGGCCGCGGCCAGCCCGACCGCCGCCGTCGCGGGCACGGCCAGCAGCACCACGATCCCGACCTCCGCGGCGACCACAGCGCCCGCGAGCGGCGCGGAGTACCTGCCCGCCAGCGGCGCCAACGCGGCCGTGGCCTGGACGAACGCGGCGAACGCCGCCCTCCCCCGCAGCTTCCCGACCGCCGAGGCGGCGAAGACGAGCACCAACAGGCAGCGAGCGGCGAACACGAGGTAAGCCACAGGGTCCTCCCGTTCTGACGGCCCGCGCCGGGGCCGAGGCCCCGGCGCGGATGTCACACCACTAAGTCGTGTTCAGATGTGGGGGCGGCAGAGTCGTGATCAATCCGGCGGCTATGCCGTGTTCCACATCTGAGACACGACCTAGCAGGGCTCGGCGAACTGGCAGCTCCCGCAGACCCCGTTGCAGCACCGGCGGTACCGCTGGATGCCGTTGAGGCACGCACCGCAGTTCGGGTACGTGCACGCCGCGCTCCCGGCGGCGTCGGCGGTGATCGCCGGGACGAACGCGTCCAGGACCCGTTCCCCCAGCCGTTCCAGAAGACTGATCATTGTCGGATTTCTCCTGGTCCCGTCGCGGATCAGCAGTCGTAGACGAGATTGCAGCCGCCGCACACCCCGTTGTTGCAGTTCTTGTACCTGGCCTGGCGGTTCCTGCAGTAGCAGAAGACGACGGCAGTGGTCCCCATGCCCGCGGCCTGCGCTTCGACAGTCGGGACGACCATGCTCAGCAGACGGTCTCCGAGTTTTCGGACAGCTGACCTCATAAACGTTTCCTTTCGGTGGAAGGACTTCACAAGAACGACGAGATCGGACTTGTCGTCGATGTCGCCACGGTGCGCGGGCGATCGTGTGGATTTCTTGCGGCATTCCTGCATGGCGCTGGTCAGGCGGCTGTACCGTCTCGGGGGACGTCGTTGTGTCAGGGGGCCACGATGATGGTGCGTCTGCTGGGGGAAGTGGCCGTGCGCGTCGGTACGCGGCCGGTGGACCTGGGGCATCCCAGGCAGCGGTGCCTGCTCGCCGCGCTGGCGGTCGAGGCGGGCCGGGTCGTGCCGGTGGACCGGCTGGTGGAGCGCGTCTGGGGAGCGGACGTACCGAGACGGGGGCGGGCCACGCTCTACAGCTACGTCTCCCGGCTGCGGCAGGCCCTGACCTGCGCGGACACCGTGACCATCGAGCGGCGCTCCGGCGGGTACGCCCTGCTGACCAGCACGGCCGAACCGCTGGTCGACCTGCACCTGTTCCGGAAGCTGTGCGCGAGCGCCCGCGCGGACGCCGATGCCGAACAGGCCGCGCGGTCGCTGACCGACGCGTTGGAGCTGTGGCAGGGTGAGGCGCTGACCGGGCTGGATGGTGAGTGGGCCTGCTCCGAGCGCGACCAGCTGGCCCAGGAACGGCTGGCCGCCCAGCGTGACCTGGCCGACGCGCGACTGCGCACCGGTCACGGCGGGCAGCTCGTGGCCGAGTTGGCCGCCCACGTGGCGAGCCACCCCCTGGATGAACGGATCGCGGGCCAGTACATGCTGGCCCTGCACCAGGCCGGACGGCCCGCCGACGCGCTGAAGCACTACCGGCAGGTCCACGCGCGGCTGGCCGAGGAGCTGGGCACCGACCCCGGTGCGGCGCTTCGGGACGTGCACAGGCGGCTGCTGGCCGGTGCTCCCGATTCCCCCGGCGACTCGGCCGAGCCGGTGCCGTGCGACCGGGCGCCCGAGCGGGATGAGGTGTGCCCCGACGCGTGCAGGCCACGCCAGCTGCCGCCCCGGGCCGCGCACCTGATCGGCCGGGACGCCCTCATCGCCGCGGTCGCGGACTCGGTGCGGCCCGCGGCGGACGCGCCGCCACCGGTCGCCGTGCTGGTGGGGCAGGGCGGGATCGGGAAGACCGCGCTGGCCCTCGCGGTCGGGTCCGCGGTGTCCCCGCGGTTCCCGGACGGGCAGATCTTCGTCGACCTGCGCGGCGCGCGCCCCGACCCCGTCGACCCGCACACCGTCACGGGCAACGTCCTGCGGGCGCTCGGCGTCGACGGGACGACGCTGCCCGCCGACCGCGACGAGCGGACCGCAGTGTACCGCAGCCACCTCGCCGACCGCGCGGTGCTGCTCGTCCTGGACGACGCGGCGGGCGAGGAACAGGTCAGGCCACTGCTTCCCGGCACCGGGCGGTGTGCCGCGGTGGTGACGTCGCGCCGACAACTCGGGGCGCTGCTCAGCGCGGCACGGCACCCGGTGCCGCTCCTCGACGAGCCCGACTCCGTGGCGCTGCTGGCGCGGATCGCCGGAGGCGGGCGCGCCGCGGCCGAGCCCGCGGCGGCGCGCGAGGTGGTCCGGCTCTGCGGGAACCTCCCGCTCGCCGTGTGCGTCGCCGCCGCCCGGCTGGCCATCACGCCGCACCAGGGCGTCGAGGAGTTCCGCGAGCTCCTCGCCGACGAACGCGCCCGCCTCGACGAACTCGCGGTCGGGGACCTGGACGTCCGGGCGAGCATCGCGCTGGGCTACCGCACCCTCACCCCGGACGCGCGAACGCTGCTGCGCGCGCTCGGGCTGGTCGCCGCGCCGGACTGGCCGCGCTGGGTGGCCGAGGAGCTGTTCGGGCGCCCCCTGCGCAGGGTGCTGGACCAACTCGTGGAGACGCACCTGGTCGAGTGCACCGGCCGGGACGCCGTCGGCCAGGCCCGGTACCGGCTGCACGACCTGGTGGCCGACTTCGCGCGCGAACGGGCGGCCCAGGACGACGGCGTGGCGGCGTGCGACAAGGCGGTGACCCGGCCGCTGGAGGGCTGGCTCGCCCTCGCGGCCATCGCCGACGAGCGGGTCCCCCACGGCACCGCCCACGCCGAAGGGCTCCCGGCCCCGCCGCCGCCCGCGGGCGCGCCACGCGCGGTGGCGGAGTCCGCCGCCGAGTGGTTCGAGGCCGAGCGGCACAGCCTGGGAGTGGCGGTCGACGAGGCGCTGCGGTTGGACCTGGTGGACCTGGCCGGGCACCTCGTGCTGCGCATGTCGGGCTTCCTCACCCTGCACGCGCACGACACCCAGCGCGAGACCCTGCTCCGCCGCGTCGTCGGGCGGGTTCGCGAGCGGGGCGGGGACTCGCTGATGCTCCGGCTCCTGCCCGCCTTCTACGAGGCGTGCAACCAGCTCGACCTGACGGCCGAACTGCCGGTGATCGCCGCCGAGCACCTCGCGCTGGCCAGGAGGCTGGCCGACCGCGGCGCCGAGGTGGTGGCGCTGTGGCAGGCGGGCCGCGCGGCCCGCCTGACGGGCAGGCTCGACGCGGCGCGGCGCTGGCTCGAGGAGGCCGTGCGCCACGCGCGCGCGCCGGGGATCGACCCGCTCCTCGTCTCCAGCACCCTGTCCGGGTTGGCGTACGCGCACCTCGACCTCGGCAGGCCGGAGCGGGCGCTGCCGCTCACCGAGGAGGCGATCGCCCTGGTGAAGCAGACGGGCCGGACGCGGGGACTCGCCCTGCGGCTCTACCTCCACGGCATCGCCCTCATCGAGAGCGACCTGCTCGCGGAGGCGGACGCGACGGCCGCCGAGATGGTCGATCTCACCACCGAGATCGGCGACGACACCTGCCGCGCGTACGCGCGGACCGTGTTGGCACGGATCGCGGTTCACCGGGGCGACTGGACCGCGGCCACCCAGCACGTCGACACCGCCGTGCGAGCCGGGGAAGACCTGTCCAACGACTACCTGCTCGCGGACGTGCTGCGCCTGCGCGGTGACCTGCACGCGGCACGCGAGCGCTGGCGGGACACGATCACCTCCTCGACCACGGCACTGGCGCACTGGCGGCGGCTGGGATCACCGCTGGAGGTGGCGCGCACCCTCGCCCGCCTGCACATCGCCCACGACGCGGTCGGCGAGGCAGGCACCGCGTCGCGCTACCGCGAGGAGTGCGAGCAGGTACTGGCCGAACTCGCGCTGACCGCCGACAGCCTGCGGCTCCCCTCCCACCTGGCCGCACGACGCCGATAACGCTCCCCGCGCCAACGCCTCCAGGCTCCGCGGTCCCGATCCCCTGGTCGCTGGTCCCAGGGCCGCTGATTCCCGGGTCACGGGCACGGGCCGGTCACGGCCTGGCCAACTCGCGGTGGGCTGTCGGGGCTCACGGCTAGCTTGTGGGGGCGGGTTCGGGCGATGGGTAGGAGAGGGTGGACGTGCGGCGACTTGAGTACATCGGGGGTGGGTCCCAGAAGTTCTGGGAGGGGGTCCGGGACAACACCGATGTCGTCTTGTCCTGGGGGAGGCTGGGGACTGCCGGGCAGTCCAAGCGCAAGGGGTTCGCCTCCGTCGAGGCGGCTGAGGAGTTCCTTGCCAAGCAGGCGGGGGACAAGGTCAAGAAGGGGTACGTCGAGGCGGGTACGGCGCGGGCCGCGACCACCGCCGAGCCTGCCGAGGTCGCCAGCGCCGCCCAGGCTGCCGACGTCACCCAGGCCGCCGAGGCCACTGAGGTCGCCCAAGCCGTCGAGGTCGCCCAGGCCGCTGAGGCGATAGAGGTCGCTCAGGCCGTCGAGGCCATCAACGTCGCGCCGGTCGCCGCCGACTCGATGCCGGACGAGGACGCCTTCACCCCGCCGTCCGGGGTGGTGCGCATGGCCTACGCGCGCCGTGACCAGGGGCGGAGCCGGTATCGGCCCGATCCCGAGGCGGCCGGGGCGGTGGCGCGGCTCGTCGTGAGGCACCGGCAGCCGCTGGACATCGTCTTCGGCCGCGAGGACAGCGACCGGCGGATCGTCGAGGCCGCCCGCCGCTACCTCGACGGCGCCCCGGACGCCGTGGGCGCGGCGGCGGTGCTCACCACCGTCAGCAGGCACGGCTACTACAGCGACCAGGACGAGGTCGGCAAGTTCGGGCAGGCGTGGCTGACCACGCACGGCCTGCTGTTCGCGGTCGAGGCGGTCATGGCGCTGGCGGCGGTCACGCTCAACCAGCGCGGCAACCCGCGCCAGCACTCGGACATCCGGTTCGCCGAGGGGGACGAGGAGCTGCCGTGGCGGTGGGCGCCGTCGAACGCGCTCGCCGACGTCCGGGCCGCCGTCGCGTCCGCGAGTGACGACGAGTACGCCCAGGTCGTCGAGCGCCTGGCCGCGCTCCGGGGCAACGCCAACTCCCGGCTGCTCGCCGCGTTCCTGGCGCCGACCGAGACCGCGTGGGTGGACGAGCTCGGCGACCCCGGCACGCACAGCCACCGAGGCATGTGGATGTACCTGGCGATCGCCTACCGCGCGGAGCAGCTCGACGAGGTCCACAGTGCCGACTACGAGCTGCGGTACCACGGCCGGGTGCTGCCCACGATCGTCCGCACGGTCGGCCCGCCCGCCGCGCGGGCGCTCGCCCGGTGGACCAAGGGCGTCGAGACCGACGTCCTGCGCCGCCTGCTCGCGGCCATCGTCGCGATGCCGACCGACGAGGCGTTCACCGAACTGCTCACCCGGGTCGAGCAGCCCCATTTCCGCCCCGCCGTGCAGGAGGCCATGCAGCGCTACCCGGTCCGCGCGGCCCGGCTGCTGTCCGCGGCCGCGGCGGAGGGCAACGCCGTCGCCGTCGAGCTGTTGCGCGGGCACCTGCTGGCGCGCCCCGCGCTGCTCGCCGACGTCGTGCCGACCCTGCCGCCCGCGGCCCGCGAGGCCGCCGAGGCCACCCAGGCCGGCCTCGTCCGGCTGCCCGACGCGCCGCCGGAGTCACTGCCCACCGTGCTCACCAGCCCGCCGTGGACCCGGTCGAGCCGCACCTCGAAGCCGGTCGTGCTCACCGGGCTGGTCCTCGACGCGCCGACGCGCGTCGTGTGGGCCCCCGGCGAGCACGAGAAGGCACTCGCCGCGCGGGCCCGGCTCGCCTACCGCGGCCACGGGCGGTCCAACGTCGACTGGCAGGCCGAGATCGCCGACACGCGCAGCCACCACTGGGCCTACCCCTCGCTGCTGCTGCACGCGCCGATGGAGCTCGCCGAACCGCTGCTGGCGGACTGGCAATCAGGCAACTCCTACGGCGTCCTCGACTGGGGTGCCGCACTCCTCGCCCGTTTCGACGTCGCCGCCGTGCCCGCGGTCACCGCCACCGTGGCCTCCGCCACCGGGCAGGACGACCTCAAGGTGTTGATGCCGGTGCTGGACACCACCGCCGCCGCGGTGCTGGCAAGCGCGCTCGTGCGGCGCAAGACGGCCCGCCCGGTGGTGCGGGCCTGGCTGCTGCGCCACGGCCTGGCGGCGTTGCCATATCTGCTGCCCGCCGCCCTCGACCGGGCGGGCAAGCCCCGGCAGGCGGCGGAGACCGCGCTGCGCGTGCTCGCCGCGCACGAGGGCGTCGACGCCGTGGTCGCCGAGGCGGCCCGCCTGGCGGGCGAGGAGGCGGGCGCGGGCGTCGCGCAGGTCCTCGCGGCCGACCCGCTGGAGCTGCTGCCGAAGAAGCTGCCGGTGCCCGGCGTGTGGGCCGACCCCGCGGCGCTGCCGCAGATCCGCCTGCGGGACTCCGAACTCGCGCTGTCCCCGGCCGCGACGGCCGACCTGCTGACGATGTTCGCCCTCGGCGAGCCGGGCGAGCCCTACGGCGGCGTCGCGCAGGTCGCCGAGGTGTGCGACCCGACCTCGCTCGCCCGGTTCGGCTGGGCGGTCTTCGAGCAGTGGCGCAAGGCGGGCATGCCGCCCAAGGACGGCTGGGCGCTGTACTCCCTCGGCGCGATCGGCGACGACGACACCGTGCGCGAGCTCGCGCCGGTCATCCGCAACTGGCCCGGCGAGGGCGGCCACGCCCGCGCCGTCACCGGGCTGGACGTGCTCGCCGAGATCGGCTCCGACGTCGCGCTGATGCACCTCAACGGGATCGCCCAGAAGGTCAAGTTCGGCGGGCTCAAGCAGCGGGCCGGGGAGAAGATCGACCTGGTCGCGGCCAACCTCGGCCTGACGGCGGAGCAGCTCGCCGACCGGCTGGTGCCCGACCTCGGGCTGCAGGCGGACGGCACGCTCGTCCTCGACTACGGCCCGCGCCGGTTCGTGGTCGGGTTCGACGAGGCGCTGCGGCCGTACGTGTCCGATGAGGACGGCACCCGCCGCAAGGCGCTGCCGAAGCCGGGCGCGAAGGACGACGAGGAACTGGCCCCGCACGCGTACCAGCGGTTCACCGGGCTGAAGAAGGACGTCCGCACGCTCGCGGCCGCCCAGATCACCCGGCTGGAGCGGGCCATGGTGACCGGCCGCCGGTGGAGCCCGGAGGACTTCGCCGCCTACTTCGCGGGCCACCCGCTGCTGTGGCACGTGGTGCGGCGGCTGGTCTGGGGTGTCTACCGCGACGGCGACCTGGTCGGCGCGTTCCGGCTGGCCGAGGACCGCACCCTCGCCGACGCCGAGGACGAGGGCTACGCGGTGCCCGCGGGCGCGACCGTCGGCGTCGCGCACCCGCTGCACCTCGGCGGCGCGCTCGCCGCGTGGGCGGAGGTGTTCGCCGACTACGAGATCCTGCAGCCGTTCCCGCAGCTGGGCAGGCCGGTGCTGGCGCTGACCGGCGAGGAGCGGGCCGCCCCGCACCTGGAGCGGTTCGCGCGGGTCAAGGTCAACGTCGGCAGGGTGCTGGGCCTCGGCAAGCACGGCTGGGAGCGGACCACGCCGCAGGACGGCGGGGTCGAGCCCGGCGTCGTCAAACCGCTGCCGGGCGGGTGGTTCGCGGTGCTGGAACTCGAGGAGGGCATCGTCGCGGGCTCCCCGACGATGCTCGGCGAGGACCAGCTGATCCGCCGCGTGTTCCTGTCCACCGACCGCGATGGCTGGTGGGGCGCCGAGAACACGCCGCTCGACCGGCTGGACCCGGTGTCCGCCAGTGAGCTGCTGGCCGACCTGAGCGAACTGGTGGCCGCGAAATGACCGCACCGGCACGGAAGGCGAACCTCCAGCGCCCGCCCGCGGAGGTCCGCTTCGCCGACGAGCTGGCCCGGCTGGCGGAGCGCGACACCGCGCCGAGGCCGCCGGGCTGGGCGCTGAGCCTGGACGCGGCCCGCCGGTTCGTCATCGGCGACCCCGCGCTGGACGTCCGCAACAAGTTCGTGGGCGATCCGTCCCTTGTGGACCGCGCGCTCGTCACCCTGGCCACCAACCGGGGCCTGCTGCTGGTCGGCGAGCCCGGCACGGCGAAGTCGCTGCTGTCGGAGCTGATCGCGACCGCGGTGAGCGGGGTGTCGACGCTGACCATCCAGGGCGGCGCGGCCACCACGGAGGACCAGATCCGCTACTCGTGGAACTACGCGATGCTCGTCGCGGACGGCCCGTCACCGCGGGCGCTGGTGCCCGCGCCGCTGTTGCGCGGCATGGCCGAGGGCAAGGTGGTGCGGTTCGAGGAGATCACCCGCTGCCCGCTGGAGGTGCAGGACTCGCTGCTCTCGCCGCTGTCCGACCGGGTGCTCGCGATCCCGGAGCTGACCGGGGCCGACGCGATGGTGTTCGCCACCGACGGGTTCAACGTGATCGCCACCGCCAACACCCGCGACCGCGGCGTCAACGAGATGAGCGCGGCGCTCAAGCGCCGGTTCAACTTCGAGACCGTGTTCCCCATCCCCGACCTGGACACCGAGCTGGCGCTGGTGGAGACCGAGTCGGCGGAGCTGCTGCGCCGGTCCGGGGTGCCGCTCGCGCAGCGCCGCGACGTGCTGGAGGTGCTGGTCACGACGTTCCGCGAGCTGCGCGCGGGAACCGGGCGGGGTGGCGCCGAGCGGTTGTCCACCGTGCTCAGCACGGCGGAGGCGGTGTCGGTGGCGCACGCGGTCGGCCTGCGCGGGTGGTACCTGCGCGGCGAGCCGGGCTCGGCTGCGGACATCGTCGAGTGCGTCGTCGGGACGGCGGCCAAGGACAGCCCGGAGGACCTCGCGAAGCTGCGCCGCTACCTCGAACAGGACGTCGCCCAGCGTCGCGGCTCACCCGCGTGGGACGAGCTGCACGGCGCGCGGCTGCGGCTGCCCGGCTGATGGTCGCCCCGGTCCACGTGGTGGGGGTGCGCCACCACAGCCCGGCGTGCGCGCGGCTCGTTCGCGAGACCATCGCCGCGCACCGGCCCGCGCACGTGCTGATCGAGGGCCCGGCCGACTTCTCCGACCGGATCGGCGAACTGCTGCTCGGGCACGCGCCACCGCTGGCGATCTTCAGCTACGTGCGGGACGCGGCGCGCACCCGCCTGTCGTGGGCGCCGTTCTGCGACTACTCCCCCGAGTGGCTGGCGCTGACCGAGGGGCACGCCGCGGGCGCGCGGGTACGGTTCATCGACCTGCCCGCGTGGCACGCGGACGACACGGAGAACCGCTACGCGGACGCGGAACGGCGCTACGCGGACGCCACGGACCGTCTGTGCCGGACCTTCGCCGTGGACAACGTCGACGTGCTGTGGGACCACCTGGTGGAGGCCCACCCGCACGACGGGCTCGCCGAGCGGCTCGAGGCGTACTTCGACCTGGTGCGCGGCGAGGCGGACGCGGGCCCGGTGGACACCGCGCGCGAGGAGTACATGGCGCGCTGGGTCGCCGCGGCCGCCGCCCGGGACGACGGTCCGGTCGTGGTGGTGGTCGGCGGCTTCCACCGCCCGGCGCTGCTGGCCCGCCTCGCCGGGGCGCCCGGGGAGCCTGGCTGGCCGGAGTCGGACTGGCCGGAGGTGCCGGGCGTGCCGCCGGGCACCGAGGTCGGCAGCTACCTGGTGCCGTACTCGAACCGGCGGCTCGACGCGTTCACCGGGTACGCCTCCGGGATGCCCTCGCCCGGGTACTACCAACGGCTCTGGGAGGGCGGTCCGCGCGAGGCCGCCACCGGGCTGGTCGCCGACGTGGTCACGCGGCTGCGGGCACGCCGCCAGGGCGTGTCCACGGCTGACCTGATCTCCGCCCGCGCGCTCGGGGAAGGGCTCGCGGCGCTGCGCGGCCACGAGCACCCGTCCCGCACTGATGTGCTGGACGGGCTGGTCAGCGCGCTGGTGTCGGACGCGTTGGACCAGCCGCTGCCGTGGGCGGCGCGTGGCCGGTTGGCGCCCGGCGCGCACCCGGTCGTGGTCGAGATGGTCGCCGCGCTCACCGGCCACCGGGTCGGCAGGCTGCACCCCGACACGCCCGCGCCGCCGCTGGTGGGCGCCGTGGCGGCGGAACTGGCCGCGCACGGGCTCGACGGCGACCGCGCTGTCCGGCTCGACCTCGTCGACCCGACGGACCTGCGCCGCAGCCGCGTGCTGCACCGGCTGCGGGTGCTCGGCATCCCCGGCGTGGAGCGGCGGTCCGGCCCCGCGGCCGGGCGCGACGCGACCGCGGAGGAGCAGTGGCGGCTCACCGACTCCGACCGGCGCGAGGCCATGCTGATCGAGGCGGCGGCGCGCGGCGGCACGCTGCCCGACGCGGCCGCGGCCACGCTCGCCGAGCGGGCCGGGGACGCGCGCGACGAGGTCGGCGCGCTGGCGGGCCTGCTGTACGACGCGGCGCTGTGCGGGCTCGCCGAGCTGGCGGGCGAGCTGACCACGAGCGTCGCGGACGGCGTGCGGGCGGCCCGTGAACTGGGGCCGCTCGGCGCGGCGCTGCGGGTCGCGCTCGGACTGTGGCGGCACGACCGGCTGCTGGGCGCCGCGGGCAGCGCGCTGCTCGGCGAGGTGGTCGCGACCGCGACCACGCGGGCGCTGTGGCTGGCCGAAGGCGTGCGCGGCGGCCCGGGCCCCGCCGAGCCGGAGCGGCTGCGGGCACTGGCCGCGGTGCGGGACGCGGTGCGCGACGGCGCGGCCGTCGGGCTCACCCCCGGCCCGGCGATCGGGGTCGGCGGACGCCTCGCCGCCACCAGGGACGTGCCGCCGGACCTGCGCGGCGCCGGGCTCGGCCTGTGCTGGGCGCTCGGCGAGCCGGTGGACGCGGGCGAGGCGGTCCCCCGCGACCCGACCGTGCTCGGCGACTGGCTCGCCGGGCTGTTCGCGGTGGCGCGCGAGGAGGTCCTCGACGACGCCGGTCTCACCCCGGTGCTCGACGCCATCGTGTGCGCGTTGACCGCCCACGACTTCCTGGTGGCCCTGCCCGCGCTGCGCCAGGCGTTCGAGTTCTTCCCGCCCGCGGAGCGGGAACGGTTCGCGACGGCGCTGGTGCGGCGGCGCGGCGGCGGCGGTTCCGGGCGGGGGCTGCTGCGGCTGCGCGCGGACCCGGTGCTCTCCGCCGAGGCCGCGGCCATCGAGGAGGCGGTCGAGGAGATGCTCACGCGGGCGGGACTGGTGGACCTGTGACGGGACAGGCGAACGATGCGGAACTGGAGCGGTGGCGGCTGGTGCTCGGCGCGCCCGCGGCGGGCATGGCCGCGCTCGGCGGTGAGGCCGCCGCCATGGACGCGGCGCTGTCCTGGCTGTACGGACGCGACCCGGACCTGGCCGAACGCGGCGTGCGCGGCGCGGGCGGTGAGGACTCGCGGCTGACCGCCGTCGAGTGGCTCGACGACGTGCACCGCCTGTTCCCGAAGGAGACGATCGAGCGGCTGGAGCGCGACGCGGTCGAGCGCTACGACATCCACGAGATCGTCACCGACCCGGCCGTGCTGGAACGGGTGGAGCCGAACCCCGCGCTCCTGCGGGCGGTGATGCGCACCAAGCACCTGATGAACCCGGAGGTGCTGGTGCTGGCCCGGCGGATCGTCGCGGAGGTCGTGCGGGAGCTGATGGAGCGCCTGGCCACCGAGGTGCGCCACGGCCTGACGGGCGCGCGGCTGCGCAGGCCGAGCAACTTCCGGCAGGCACGGGACTTCGACTTCCGCGGCACCGTGCGGGCCAACCTGGCGCACTACCAGCCGGAAGACCGGCGGCTGCTGATCGAGCGGCCCCGGTTCACCTCGCGCGGCACGCGGCACACGCAGCCGTGGCAGCTGATCCTGCTGGTCGACCAGTCCGGCTCCATGGTGGACTCGGTGATCCACTCGGCGGTGACGGCGGCGTGCCTGTGGGGGGTGCCGGGGCTGCGCTCGCACCTGATCGCCTTCGACACCAGCGTCGTCGACCTGACCTCCGAGGTGACCGACCCGGTGGAGCTGCTGATGCGGGTCCAGCTCGGCGGCGGCACCGACATCGCGCGGGCCGCGCGGTACGGCGCGGACCTGGTGGACGCGCCCCGGCGCGCGATCGTCGCGATCGTGTCCGACTTCTACGAGGGCGGCGACGGGCACTCGCTGGTGCGCACGGTGCGCGGGCTGGTGGAGCAGGGCACGCACGTGCTGTGCCTGGCCGCGCTGGACGAGGCCGCCGAGCCGGACTACGACCGCGAGCTGGGCCAGCGCCTGGCCCAGGTCGGCGCGTACGTGGGCGCCATGACCCCCGGCAACCTGGCCGGGTTCGTCGCGGAGAGGATCGGCCGGTGAGGGCGGACCTGCTGGCGCTGACGCCCGACGCCCTCGCGTCGCTGGCCAACCGGGGTCTGGTGAAGCGCGCGACCCGCGAGCTCGACGGTGTGCCGCCGGTGGCGGAGGCGGGCGACGGCACGGTCGGGGTCACCTTCGCCGACGGCGCCGCGGTGACGCTGCCGCCGGGCCACAGCCTGGACGCCGCTGCCTGCACGTGCGGGGCGCCCGGGGTGTGCAGGCACCGGATCGGCGCCGTCCTCGCCTACCAGCGCGATCGCGCGGCGGAGCCCGCGCCCGCCGCCGCCCCACCGGGGTGGCCGGGTTCGGTGACGGACGAGGAGCTGACCGCGCGGTTCGGCGCGCGCACGGTGGCCTCGGCCCGCCGTGGGCTCGCGAGCGGCGTCACCGCGCGGGTGCGCCGCCCCGCCACCGTGGAGACCCCGGCGGCGACGGTCCGCTTCCTGGTCCCCGGCGAACTGGGCTTCGTCGACTGCGACGCCCGCGCGGAGGCCCGCGACGCGCTCATCGTCCTCGCGGTGTGGGCGTTCCGCCGCGCCGACGCCGAGCACCCGGACGACCAGGAGGTGACGGTAGAGCTGTCGGGCCCGGCGGCCCCGCCCGCCACGCTGCCGCTCACCGCGGTCGGTGAGCTGCTGCGCGCGGGCGTCGTGTCGGCGGACGAGGTGCTGGCGGCCGCGCTGCGCCGTGAGCAGGAGGCGTGCGACCGGGCGAACCTGCGCTGGCCCGCCGCCGCGCTGGCCGAGCTGGTCGAGCAGCTGAACGCCTACCGGTCCCGTTCCGCGCACCACGAACCGGTTCGGGTGGCCGAGCTGATCACGGAGCTGTACGCCCGCGACCACGCGGGCGCCGTCGCGCCGTCGCGGGTGCTCGGCACCGAGGAACCGGCGGAGACCCCGCTGCGGCAGGTGCGGCTGATCGCGCTGGGCTGCCGGGTGGGCCGGGACCAGGACAATGACACGGCGGAGGTGTTCCTCGCCCACCCGAGCACCGAAACGGTGCTGGCGGTCCGACAGCGCTGGCCGCACGCCCCCGGCGCCGTCGCCGCGCGGCGCGTCGCGGGGACCACCGTCGCGGCGCTCGCGGCGGGGAACGTGGTCAGCGAGGCCGCCGTGCGCAGCGCCGGTCGGGTGGTGCGGTTCGGGGCGGGGCGTCTCGCGCGGACGACCGTGAGCCCGGTCGGCGAGTCGTGGGCGGACCTGCCCCCGGCGTTGCGGCCGCCGTCCGTCGCGGCGGTGTCGGCGCTGCTCGCCGCGCTGCCGCCGCGGCTGGTGCGGGCGCGGGTCGCGGCCGAACTGGTCCGGGTGCTGCCGCTGGCCGAGGTGCGCCAGGTGCGCTATCTCGCTGGGGCGCAACGACTTGAGGCCGTGGTCGCGGACGCGGGCGGCCACACGGCGACCATCGGCCTGACCCACCGCCCGGCCGCCCCGGGGGCCCTGGACGCGCTCGCCGCGGCACTCGCCGCCGAGCCCGTCGCGGTCAGCGGTGCGCTCCGCCGGGCCCGCGGCGGGCTGCTCATCGAGCCGTACGCGATCCAGACCCGCGACGGCGTGGTGGTCCCCGACCTGGCCGCCCCCGACGGGACAACCCCACCGGCGAGCGGCCCACCCGAGCGCGACCCCCTGGCCGCCGCCATCGAGGACGCCCTCACCCTCCTGGCCGAGGCCGCCCACCGCGGCCTCTCCCGCCTGCCCGCCTCCATGGCCACCCGCGCCACCACCGCGGCCACCACCCTGACCCAAGTCGGCCTACACCGCTGCGCGACAACCACCACCGCCTGGGCAACGGCGACCGACGACCCCAAGGCATGGCTACGAGCCGTCACCCGCCTGATGACCACCGCCGAACTGCACTGACCCAGCGACTATCTCCGGGATTCTCACGCCATCAACGACCGACTACTCCGCGCCACCGGGTTAGTCCCTTCAGACACCGTTGGTGAACCAAGAATCGGCCCCTCAAGGAACGACAATGCCCGGTGTGCTGGCGCCACCATGTCTGAACTCCGGCTTCAATAGCAGGCGTTGGTCATACCATCAATCCACTGCAGTGGAATATCGCATCATGACTGCCAACGTAGCGTCCAGTTGAGATGAGGTCCGCTGGTACGAGCCCAAAGAGGGAGGTGCTGTCGAGGATGATTCCACGGCAGCACCTCCCTCGGACATGCGTTAATCAGTTAACGGCTGTCCGCTGTCCCCCCATTCCCACCAGGGCGGGCGGCAAACGGCTGGATGTACGGCATGGCTCTCTCTTTCCGTGAGACGTGATCATCCTGGATCACGATGGGGTCAATCGGCCTGGATCGGTGCGCTGAGGATGGGTGTGGTCGGTTCGGGCAGGTGGAGCACTCGGTAGCAGGTGGCTCGCAGGACCGCGGCCGAGCGGTGAGGCAACGACGTGATCCGGTCGGTCACCCCTTTTCCGTCCACCGGCTCCTTCGCACGTTCGAGTTGAACCCGCAATGAGGCAGCCGGGTCGAGTACGGGTGCCACGGCGGCCAGTGCCTCGGTGACCGAGCCGGGGACGAGGTTCGCCTTCGGGGAATGGGCAAGCACCACCGGTTTTCCCATGGATGCCGTGTACGCCGTGACGAGTCCGTGGTCACCCACGACACAGTCGGCCGCGATCACCGCGACGCGCCAGTCGACGCCCGGTGGGTTGAGGACGAGACCCGCCCTGCGCGCGTCCGCCGTCCACGCCAGGACCTGGCGGCGGCCGTGGACGTCCCAAACGTCGGGGTGAAGGTGGCACAGCACAAGGTGCTCCGCGGGAGGCAGGTCCGCGATCAACCGGTCCAGCACACCCGCCGAACGGGCGAACAACGATCGTGGACCACGAGTCGAGACCGCCAGCACGACATTGCGAGTGGGCTCCACACCTAGTTGCGCGCGGTAGCGCTCCCGGTGCGGCACGCTCGCGGCCAACCGGTCGAAGTCCGGATCGCCGACCACGACTGCGTGCCGCACCGCCGCGGGCCACCGACTGAGCAGCGATCGCCGTTGCCCGTAATGTGCGAGCGCCACAACCGACGACATCCCGTCGGGCGTGCCAACGGCACGTTTGATCCCGTTGACGCCGTCGTAGCCCTTGAGGTCGGGAAACACCCCTCGCGGCGAGACGTCGGGAAGCAGGAGCACCGGGCCGGTGAGCTCCGCGACGTGCCGCGAAGACGCCGACACGACGAGGTCGAACGCCCCTTCGACGGCCTGCTCCCACAGAATCACCACACCTGCGGTCCTCCGCAAGAACTCCTCCAGGACACCGCCCGTCGAGTCCGGCGGGCGAGTGAACACCACCTGCACCGCAGGGTCGCTCTCGACGACCGAGAGCGTGTCGAGCACTCGTTGGCCCGATGCGACCGTGTGCACGACCGCAAGCACAACTCGGCGCACCGCACGAGTCTGCTCAATCGGCGCCCGGGTCCAGTTCCGCGTAGTCACGTGATCTCCTTTCCTCCTGTCGATCAGGACGTCGGAAGAGTGGACGGGAAGTGCGGGACGAACGCGGGGGAAACGCGGGGTCACCGCGTGGCCGACGCGCGGCGCGCTTCTGCTCTGCTTCACTTGCCGTGATGAGCAGCGATGACATCCAGGTCCAAGTACTCGGCCCTATGGCCCTTTTCGTGGGTGGCGAGCAGCAGGTGGTCACCGAGAACCGCGTGCTGGCGATGCTCGCCGCACTGGCGCTCAGCGAGACCTTCACCTCGGACCACCGCCGGTTCAACACACTGCTGACGGGTCAGCCGGACGATCTGCACCCGTCGACGCTCACGAGCTACCTCTCCAAACTGCGCAAGCTGGTCGGCCCGGAGGTGCTCCCCGCGCACCAACGCAACATCGTTCGCATCCGGTTGTCTCGGGACAACGTCGATTACTGGAGGTTCCGGGGACTCATCGATCGGGCGCACACCGCTGATCCGGACGAACAGGTGCGCCTCCTGCGCGAAGCGTCGGGCCTGTGGCAGCCCGGAGAACCGCTGTCGAACCTGGGCCAAGCCCACTTCGAGGACGAAATCTTTTCCCTACAGGGACTTCGTCGGTCGACATGTCTGCGCTTGATCGGTGTGCTGCGGGAACTCGGTCTGTTCGACGAAGCACTCACCGAGGCTCGGAAGGCGAATGCGCTGTGGCCCCTCGACGTGGAGGTCTGCCGGTTCCTCTTGCGGGCACTCGCCCACACGGGCAACGCCGACGCGGTCGAAAGCGCCGCAGGGGAATTCGTCCGGAGAATGACTTCAGCGGGTCTTGAGGTCCCTGACGACCTGCCGCAGACGACCACCGAGTGCGCCGAGCTTGCTCGGAGCACACCGAACGTCGAGGTGGCCCGTAGGTTCGTCGCTCCCAACCAGTTGCCGCGGGCCTTGGAGGTGCTGCACGGCCGCGAGCACGAACTGGCGCGGTTGGACTGGCTGCTCGAAGGTGTGCCGACCCAGGCACGAGCGGTGGCCGTGGTCGGCACGCCCGGTGTCGGGAAGACGCAGCTGGCGCTGACGTGGGCGCACCGATCCGCACACCGCTTCCCGGACGGCGTGCTGTACGGCGAGTTGAGCGGCTTCGCCGACGAAGCCCCGGTCACCGTCGACCGGCTGGTCACGTCCTTCATCCGGGCGTTCGGGACCACGCCGACCGACAACCCGGTGGGCCAGTACCGCAGCCTGCTCGCACACAAGTCCGTGCTCGTCGTTCTCGACAACGCCGCGGGCTACGAACAGGTCGAGCCACTGCTACCCGCGGGCGCGCGCTGCGCGGTGGTTGTCACCAGCCGATCGCGGATGCCCGGGCTGAGCTCCGCGGGTAGCGCCGAGGAGGTCACCATCGAACCACTGGCGCCCGAGGCAGGTTTGGCGATGCTGCGCGGCCTGGTCCGCGACGACAGGATCACGCGGGAATGGGACGCCGCCAGCCGGTTGGTCGAGGCCTGCGACGGTCTGCCCCTGGCGATCGCCATTGTCGCGGCGCGGGCGGTGCAGCGGCGCAAGCACCGTCTGGCCACGATCCTCGAAGAACTCAGCAACACCACAACGCTGCTGGACTCCTCCGTGCCGACGAGTCGACGCATCACCCTGCGCGGCGTACTCACCTGGTCGTACACCGCGTTGTCCGCAGGTACGGCACACGTGTTCCGACTGGTCGGCATCCATCCCGGTCCCACGATCGGGTCGCCTGCGCTGGAGTTCCTGGCAGACCTGCCTGCACCGGCATTGCGCCGGTGCGTGGACGAACTACTGGACAGCCACCTGCTTGAGGAGGTGGCCGAGAATCGATTTCGCCTGCACGACGTCCTGCGCCGCTTCGCCGTGGACCGCGCCGCCGTTGACATGACCGACGAAGCGCGCAGTCTGGTCCGACTCCGCGCTCTTGATTACCTGCTGTGGAACGGCAAGGCTTGCGACCTGGCCTTGGACTCCGGGCGTGAGCTTCCGCCGGAATCCCCTCCAGCGGAACTCGTCGTCGCCGAGGTCGACGAGGAGCAGGCTCTGATCTGGTTCGAGGAGGAGTACCCGGCCTTCGTCGCCGCGCTGACTTCGCCCGCCTACCAGGTCCACGAGTCGCACCACTGGCGGTTGGCCATGGTCCTGGTCATGTATCAGCGACTACGAGGGCAGTGGCGGGACTGTGAGGCATTCCTCGTCGCCGCCAGGGAGACCGCTGCCCGCACGACCGAGCCGCTGTACCGGGCGATGGTGCACCGCCAGCTGGGTGCCACGCGTCGCAAGCTGCACAAACTCAACCTGGCCGCGAGCGATCTCCAGGAAGCCATCCGGCTGGCCCGGCAGAGCCGCGACAAGCTCGCCGAAGCTCATGGCCACCAAGTCCTCGGCTCCATCCTTGAGAGCCAGAGGAACTGGCCCGCGGCGATCGAGCACTACGGCACGGCGCTGGCGACGTACGAGAAATTCGATGATGTCCGCGGGGTGGGTTACACGGCGAGTGGCCTGATCAGTGCCCTCATGGCCGACGGGCGCTCGGCGGAGGTGGGCGCTCTGGCGCAGAAGGCCATGCAGGCGGGTGAAGAAGGAACCGACGGCTACGGGCGGGCAGCGATCCACCGCACCGCGGCTCAGCACCACCTCACCTTGGGGAACCTCGATCTGGCCATCGACCACGTCACGAAGGCGATCGACGAATACCGCCGGACCGGCGCTGCCGTGAACGAGGCCCACGCTCAACACCTGCTCGCCACGGCATTGGTGAAATTCGGTGATCACGTTGGGGCGCAACAAGTCTGGCAACGAGCACGTGAGATCCTGACCGGGATCGAGCACCTCGAAGGAGACGACCGGCGCCTCCTCGACGAGGTTGGTGCCCGGCTCGACTAGTCCATGACTGCGGGCATCCGAAGAAATTGGGCGCGCAGCCACGCCTCTGGATCCGGTTCAGGCGCCTGTGGATCCGGCGGCGCGTCAGGTGGCGGCAGAAGACGGCGTAACCTGTCCACCACCTCGGCGGCGCTGGAGAATCGACGGTCCAGGTCTCGGTCGAGCATCTGAAGCACCACGTCCCCCAGGTCCGGTCCGAGTCGGTGCAGGACGTGAGGTGGCACCTCGGCCGGGACATCGGCCACGTTCCACTCGTCCTCCTCGGTGAACGGCACCTGGTTGGTGACCATCTCGCAGATCAGGCAGCCGAGGGCGTAGACGTCGCTCTGGAAGGTCAGCTTCCGATCGCGCACCTGCTCGTAAGGCGCATAACCCTTCGTTCCGCCGAAGATGTTCTTCGCGGTGACATCCTTCGCGATACCGAGGTCGAGCAAGTAGACGCGGCCCGAGTTGTCGATCTTGATGTTGTCCGGCTTCACGTCCCGGTGCACGAACCCGCGTCGGTGCACGTCATCGAGGATTCGGCCCAGTTGACACGCGATCGCGACCGCCGTGCGCCGTTTCAACGACCGGTACCGCGCCAACAACTCCGTGAGGCTCGGTCCTTCGATCATTTGCATCACCACGTAGGACTGTCCGTCGGAGACCCCGATGTCGTACACGACGGGAGTGCCGCCGATGCCATCGAGGTTCTTACCTATGTCACCCTCGACAGCGAGCTTCTCGCGCTTCTCCTCATACCAGGTATCGGTTTCATGAAAACGAGCGGGAAGCACCTTGACAGCGACCTCGAAACCAGATATCTGGTCGACCGCTCGATAAATCTTCCCCATAGCGCCTTGACCGAGCGGAGCGGTTATCTGGAACCGCCCACCGAGCACCACGTCGATCTTCACGAATCCACCTTCCGCCGACACCTCGCCACTTCGGTCATACATCGGAAGCCGTCTCCCGTTACGAAGTTCACCCTCCTGGAGTAGAGCCCTTCTGACATCATCCTCAACCACGGGAGGAGAGCACATGGGGGGTTGGAGCGCACCCGAGGGGATTACGGGTCGAGCACAGAAAATCGTCGTGTCTGTCGCCGCGGTCGGGTCCGCGGACTTCCGTTGTCCCATGTCGGAGGCGCTCAACGCGCGTCAGGGGCTTTTGCCCAGCACGCCGCGTCGCAAGCGGGAAGCCCTCAATGACTTCCCACTCGGCCCGTTGATGACCGCACTCGACCTGATTGAATTCCGCGATTTCACGGCCGCGCGTGCGATGGAAACCGCACTGACGCCCGTCGAAGGGCCACCCAATCACGAGGGCGTGGCCGAGTGGACCAGACACGCGGTCGACGGCTATCTCCACGCCTTCCCCACCGATGAGGTCTGGTTACCGGTGCGCGAACCGTGGCTGCACCGCAGCGTGCTGACGAAGCCGGACTCCCGAGGCGTTCGCCGGTATGACATCCGCGCATGGGGCAGGCGCTACCGCTCGCGCGATGGGAAGGCCCGCGAACTGCGCATGATCAGGTTCCGCGGTGGGCGTCGGAGTCCAGGTGAGCTGGCCGTGGCGGCGTTGGTGGTGGCCGGTGCCGGAACACCACCGGAGCGGGTGCGCATCCGCGAGTTCGCCTGCTTCGAGGGCACCGCCTCGCTGCTTTACGACGAGGCGTCCGAAGATGTCCAGCAGTTCTACCGAGTGCACGGCAAGGACGCCTTGAGAGAGGCAGTGGACGGCACCGCTTACCGACCCGGCTCAGCATGCGTATCTTGCCGTTATCGGGTGGGGTGCCCAGCCTTGGACGAAGCGGTGGGCGTGCTTGGTGTGAGCGACCGGACGCGGCCTCGCCGGACGTGGTCGGTGTCCAACGCCCGCAAGTACGCCGCCTGTCCAGCGCGGGACCACCTGATCCGGTTGCGCCTCCCGGTGGAGTGGGCGGTCGAGCGCAGCCCGTGGACGGAACGCGGGCGCGCAGTGCACCAACATCTCCAGCGACAGCACCAAGAGGGTGTGCTGTGCTCCGCTGACGTTCCGACATCTTGGCCCGATCGTGAACTTCCGGATCGCGAGATCGCGGTGGGCACCCGGATGCTGCGCCATCACGCCGAGATCTGCCCGCTACTCCACCGTCCGACGGACGTGCGAGTGGAGCCAAAGCTCGTGTTCGACGACACGGCGGCAGACGTGGTCGTGCTGGTCACCCCGGACCTGCTTTATCACGACGGCGGTTCGCTGGTCTGGCGCGAAGTAAAGACCACCACCGCCGATCCCGCCACTCGTTTTCGCACGCTCGCAGAAGTTCCGCAGTTGGCGCTCGCGATCGTCCTGCTCGGCAGGGGAGCCCTCCCGAACACCGGAGCACGACCACGGGCGGAGTTGGAGGTGCTGCACCCCAACGGCAATGACCTGCGCTTCTACGACGCACTGGACCCCGCCACCCAAGCCGAGGCGAGCGAGGTGGTCGCCGCTCTCGCCGGGCCGTGGCACCGAGACGCCGAGTTCCGCCCCTGGCCGGGTCCTGCGTGCCAATCGTGCGAGGTGCTGCGGTGGTGTCCGTCGGGCAAGGCTGAGGCCGCCAGGTGATGTCGTCTCCCGATGAGGACATCGCGGTGGTCCACGCAGTGGCCAGAGGGCTTCTGGCACTCGCCGAGGTGGACCGGCTGACGGCTTTCTCGATGCCGTACCCGGAGAGCGCGCAGTCGGCCCTCGACAGGCTGACCCTGGCCTGTCTTATACGGGGAGCACACCCGCCACGCAGCCTGCCCGACCTGGTGCGGTGGTGCGGAATTCGCCCGCTTGGCGATTGGCCGCTGCGATTGCCGCCGACGGTGTTCAGCGGTGGAGACCTCCTGGTCGACGCACGGCGTGGCAGGCCGTCAGACCTGTGCGGGGAGTGGGCCGCGGATGGCGCTACGGGGGCTGCCCAACCCCTGCGGGATCTCGCGGAGAAGGCGCCGGACGCAGACCAGCACCTGGCCTGCAGGCTGTTCCTCATAGACCACCCGATGGTCTCCAAGACGGAAGTGGAAGCGCTGAGCGGGGATCGTGCGCATCGCCGCACGTGGCGGCTCGTGAAAGACCTTTATGAGCCCGTCCCCCGAACGCTGACCAGGCGTGGCGAGGCGGCCCGTTGCGCGACGTGCCAGGTTCCTTCCGTGCCGCTCGGTGATGGCACCTGGCTGTGTGAGAGGGAATCCTGCACTGTCCCGGACATCGTCGGCGACAGGTTCCCCGTGGCCGGCGCGCTCGCGCTGCCCTCGGCGCTGCGGGCGTCGGTCATCGGCGCGGGTCGGGTGGAACAGGCCGTGGTGGCGACCGTCGTTCCTCGCGGCGCAAGATCGGTCGTGGAGCCCGACCACGTGGACGTGCTGCGCGTCGACTGGCTGGACGGTGAACGGTGGCACGTGTTGGCTCGGGGCCATCGAAACCCGGCACTGCTCGCACGTCAAGTCGCTCGGTCGTCGGTGCCATCCGGTTCTGACCGCGTGTTGATCGTCGTACCCAGTCACCGTCTCCGCGACCAGCCGGACTACCGGGAGGTCTTCAACCGCTGTCTGCCGGACGGGCCCGCACTCGTGTCGGATGCCGAACTGGTCGACCTCCTTGGGGCTCGACCCATCGCTCGGGCGGAGGTGTGATGCGCGATTCGGCGCAGGTCTTCAAAAACATGTCCGAACCGTTGGTGGCCGCCTACGGAGTCCCCTCCGAACTGCTGCACAAGGCGTTCACCACGGAGTTCGGCCTCTTCCTCACACAAGCGGTGATCCCAGGCCATCCCGCGGCCGATGCCTGGCCGCTCTTCAGCGGCTACCCGCTGGCCCGGGAGCGAGGGCTGGTCGGTTCCGCAGAGGAGAACGTACTGCGCATAGCGCGGTACGAACTGTGGATGCTGCGGAGCCCTGGTGCGTGGAAGGCCGCGGTCGCCGACTACAACGAGGTGCTCGAAGAGCTGCGCGGCTATTGCGAGGTCGTTCTGGACAAGCCGCCCGTGCGGCGCCCGGTCTCCACCGCGCCGGAACGGTGGTCGACGTACGAACGGCTGCTGCGACGGGCCGCGCCGTTCGCGAGCAACCCGCTGCGCATCGCGGGGTCGGGCATGCACAGTTTCATCGCGGATCAGGAACTCACCAAGGTGGACCTGCCTCGGGTCCACCTGCCACCACCGGTCGGGCACGACCTCGACGTTCCCCTCCGCGGCGGCGGTAAGTCCATCCGGGTCGACAAGGCCGATCTGCTGAACACCGCCCGGGAAATGGACGTGTCCGTGTACGCGGACTGGGAGCGGCGGCTCGACCGGGTCGCCTTGCTCACTCGCGACGGCGGGCGCTTCGCCACGGGCGACACCCTGGAGTTCGACGGCTTGACCCACCTGCTCGGCATCGTGGGCGCGGGCAAGAGCACGTTGCGGGACGTGCTGACCGTGCACGCGGTTCGGGAACTCGGTCTGCGAGTGACAGTGGT
The DNA here is from genome assembly GCF_053813445.1 of Actinokineospora lacus. Classification (NCBI taxonomy): domain Bacteria; kingdom Bacillati; phylum Actinomycetota; class Actinomycetes; order Pseudonocardiales; family Pseudonocardiaceae; genus Actinokineospora; species Actinokineospora lacus. The sequence continues at coordinate 367,942 of NZ_JBQERA010000002.1, read as the reverse complement.
CGTGGGTGACGTCGCCGAGGTGCTCAAGCTCACCGCCATGTTCGAGGCGCACGGCCTGCGAACGGCCCCCGTCATCGGCGGATCGACTCGCACACGGCACGCTGAACGGTTGCACCGGCGGCTGGCCGGTCGTGGAGCCACGAACCTCCTAGGTCACGTCGACCTGGGTTTCGACCACCTCGGCACAGCCTGCGCCGTTGACGCACTGCGCGGCGGTGACCCCCCACCGTTGCCCTACTTCGACGCACCGTGCACCCGGCTGCGCCCATCGAACCGGCGCCATGATCAGGGGTCAGACGTCACGCCCGCGTTCACCGATGTCAGACGGGGCTGCCCGTTCTGGTCAGCGTGCCCCCGCCACCACTCCGCGCAAGAATTGGTGGACGCCGACGTCTGGGTGGCGACACCGCAGAGCCTGGTGCAGGCGTCCCCGCCATGGCCGCAGAACGCCGAACGGGTCCGCTTCCTGGAACTGGCGTGCCGCCGCAGCGACTTGGTGGTCGTGGACGAGGTGGACCGCGTGCAGATCACCCTGGACACGATGTTCGCGCGGACCACGACTCTCGTGGGTCGAGGTGCGGTGTCGTGGCTGGACAAGGTGCACTCGCACAAGATCGAGCAACTGGTCGACCGGGGGCGGCGGCAGTTGTCCGACAGCGACGTGCAGGCGTGGTCCGCGGCCGTGAACACGGCCACCGCCGCGACCGACCGGCTGTACGCGCTGCTGGTACGCCGTCATGATGTGCGCCGATGGTTGAGAGAAGGGCACTTCAGCGCATGGTCACTGCAGCAGAAGCTGGTCTTGAACCGCTACCCGTTTCCGGTTGAAGGCGCTGACGACCCGTTCGCCTCACGTCGCTCCGCGCTGCTGTCCGAGCTGGACCGTTTCCGCGACAACCCATTCGGCGAGCGCCGGAATTTCCCACCCGCCGACCCGGTGCTGGTCCGGTTGACCAGCGAGCTCCTGCACGCCACCTCACCACGTCGAACCAGGCTCGAACTCCGCGCCGTGTTGGCAGCCCTGTTCGGCCTCCGCGATGACGACGACCACCGAGCATGGCTCGACCAGTGGAGCACCCGGTTCGAGTTCACCCTGCTGCTGGCGGCGCTGGAACCAAAGCTGTCACTCATGACCGTGATGTGGCCGCGCGTGGAGGCGGTGCTGAACCTCGACGCGGCAGGTGGATTGCGCCGGCCGACCGACTACGGTCCAGTCATCCCCGAGTCGCCGATGGGCGACGTCATCGGCTTTCAGTTCCACCCGGAGCGCAGGGACACCGGGGGCGTGGTGAGCGGCGAACTCCGGTTTTTCCATTGCGCCGGGGTGGGCCGGGCGCTGTTGCCCGCCATGCCCCTGCTGCCGACCGCGGACGGACGCCCGGGTCCCCACGTGCTGTTGATGTCGGGCAGCAGTTGGGCAGGGACGTCGACCCGGTATCACGTCGATGTTCCGGTTCAGGCACTACTCGCCCCAGACCGCGTCGAGACTGACCGGATCGCCACTGACAGCCACTTCCGCTTCACCCCAGTCCGCCACGGCGGCACTCCCCTGCGCGTGTCGGGTTCACCGCTGGACGATCGCTCCCGCGTGCTCACCCGGATGACCACCCTGCTCAGCGAGTCGGTGGATGGCGAGGCGAGCGTGCTCGAGAACGAACTCGCGGACATCGCCAACGACTACCGCCGCCGCATCCTGCTACTGGTGGGAAGCTACGAGGAGACCGCCCTGGTCGCCGATGTGCTGCACGGGATGGAGCGGTGGCGTGGCAAGGTGTTCCGTCTCGTGGCCGATGACGATGAGGTGACAGACGCGGGCGGCGAGCACCAGGCGCCCGTGCTGCGCCGCGGTGACGTGGACACGCTGGCGGGCACGAGGGCTGACTTGCTGGTGGCACCGTTGCTGGCCATCGAGCGCGGGCACAACATCCTCAACGAACACCGCGAGGCGGCGATCGGCTCGGTCTACTTCCTCATCCGGCCGAGCCCCCGGCCTGATGACCTCGCGCTCGCGGTGCACGCGGTGAACGACTGGGCATCGCGCACTCTGAGCGACGGCCGCTTCCGATCATGGGCCACCCACGCCGCATCGCTCGACGGTGCGGGGCGGGACTTCCGGGCAGCAGCCCGGCGGGAGTGGCGCCGCGTGCTCAGCCGCAGCATGGCGTGGCGGGATCTCGGCCCTGACCGCGAGTCGGTCACCTGGGACGTGCTGGTGGTGATCTGGCAGGTGATCGGCAGGCTCGTCCGCGGCGGAGTGCCCGCCCGCGTCACCTTCGTGGACGCCGCGTTCGCGCCGAACCTGGCGTCGGGGCGCGAGGAGACCGCCGAGACGAGCTTGCTGTTCGGCATGCACGCGCTCCTCGACCGGTACTGCTCCGCTGACGGCGATCTCGACATCCCCGAACACGAGCGCCGACTCGTGCAAGCGTTGTACGGGCCGCTCTGGTCCGCGCTCGGCCGGTGTCTGGCACACGCAGTGGAGGGTGCGCGCATCCCATGGTCCCCCTGATCCGACTGACCGCTTACGACCTCGACCCGTCCTCGACGCCTTGGCTGCACGACTTCAAGACCATCCGATTCGCCCAGGAGTGGCGAACGGAGGTCGCCCGGCGGTATTCGGCGCTGTTCCGCCGACCGGAAGCGGGGCGGACCGTGCCGATCCGACAGCTCACCGCCTTGCTGCACGCAGCCGTGCCGGATGTGGTCGCGGCCCCCGGCGCGGCGACCGACGACCAACTCCCCTGGCTGTACGCGGCCGAACCGGTACCGCGCACGGCGGTCAACCACCTGGTGAATGCCTGGGTGACCACCATTCTGTCCCGTAAGGAGCGAGTGGACGAGAACGATGTCGACGATCTGCTCGACGCGCTCGACGACGCCATGCCGGAATGGGTGGACACGACGGTCGACCTGTCCGCGAACGAGCTGACGAAAGGAGGCACCGCGAACCCACACCGCCGTCTCTACAGCCTTCTTCCCGAAGTGGTCGCCGCGAGGTTGGCCGCGCGAACGTACAAGTACGACGGTGCGGAGCTGTCGTTCCGGGTCGTCACCACCTCCAAGGGCACCGAATTGGTGTCCTGGCCACCGCGTTCGTACCTGAAGGGCAAGAGAACCTGGCACTACTCGTTGCTCTTGCGGGTTTCGCTGCACACTGTGCCGTTCTCCGGACGCGTACGGGTGCACATCACCTCCGGTGTGCGGCGATGGGAGACCGGTGACCCCGTCAAACTCGACCCACAGCGCGGCGCGATGGCCTACCTCCAAGTGCCGCTGCCCTGGATGGTGCGGGCGGGAAGTGTGCCCAGGCTCATCCCGAACCTGCTCAGGCACGATGCCGTGCTCGGTGTGCCCGCGTGGCACCACAACAGCCTCGTGAGGTTGCTGCCCGAATACAGCGCGGCCTTCCCGTACCCGGAAGCGGACGAACTGCTGAACAACCCCTCCGAGTGGGCCCGGGGCCGGGACGGCGTCTCGGCTTGGGTGGTGCACCGCACCGGGCTGGCCACCCACCGGGCCAAGACGGGGTTGATGCCGGTCGAGCGCAGGCACGTGGACAGTTGGGTGGAGCAGGCACTCAGTGGGAACCTCCTGCGCGCGGCGGACATGGGCAAGGTCACGCTCATCGCCAAACCCGACGTGTGGGGCCGGGTGAAGCCGAACCCCGAGGCCAAGGCAGAGGCCAGGGTGGTACGCGGACGGGCACGTCGGAAGGCGTGCGCGGCGGCGCTCGGTGGTCGTCCGCTGGTCGTGGACGTCCGGTACGAGAATGAACGCACCCGCGATGCGCTGGTGACCGCCTTGCGGGAGGTCTTGGACCTCGCACCGACCACTGGCGCGCAGGTGTGGCACACCGAGGAACTCGACATCCGGGTGGAGGCCACGACCTGGGATTTGATCACGGCAGATCTGCCGGTGCCCCGGGCGGCCGCGGCACGGCGGCGCGCCGCGCTGTCCGCGGCCCTGGAGCGTCGAACCGCGATCGTGGAGCACTTCGGCACACCCGGCCCGGACGCGCCCATCGGGTTGACCCTCATCGAACTGCGGGACGCGGACAAGTTCGGTCCCGACCGCGACCCGAAGACCGCCATCCGCCTTGGTTGTGCGGATGCCCGACGGGTCAGCCAGTTCATCACCACCGACGAGAAGGCGCTGGCCGACCGTGCTCGGTCCGCGGTCCTCGACGGCCTGCGCCAGTTGGGCGCCGTGATGCCACCGCGCCACCGGCTCGGGACCGCCGTGCCGGAGGACATGCAGTACGTCGGGTTGTGGATGGTCCGGAAGCAGCGGACCACCACCCGGTCAGCGCGACGGGCGCTCGTCGCGGTTCGCACCCGACCGTTCGAGGATGGACAGCGCGTCGAGGGCTGGGACGAACACCGGAAGGCGTGGGTGGCCTACCCGGAGCTGCTCCTCAGCCTCACCCGGGACACCGACAGGGCGCTGAGCGAACCCGACGAGAGCAAGCACCTTTCGCTGTCCGAGCAGCGCGCCGTGGTCCAGGCACATATCCGCTCGATCCTCTACCAGCTCCGCAGCACTCCGACGCTGCTGCTCGTACAGGCCGCCAACCTCCGGCAGTCTTGGCCGTGGTTGACCAACGCCTCGCTGGTTCGGGACATGCTCGGCTTTGGCGACTGGCCGCCCCAGCGGGCCGCGCTCTTCGGCCCGGACCTGCGCGTGGTCCTGTTCCGCGACAGTGGCGGGCGCGACGAGGTGCCTCAGTGGTACGCCCCGCGGGACGACGACCGGTTCGCCGGTCACGCCAGCGGAGTGTGGGAGGCGTTCGACGCCGCTCCGGGCAACCGGGTGTTCGCGAGCACCACCGAGGTCCCGGTGCAGGGCGCCCGCCCGAATCAGGCGATCAAATTCCAGGATGGGACGACGTCGCGCGGCGCGGACGTGAGCGCGTGGAACCCGGAATACCGGGAACTCACCGTACTCGCGTGCAAGATGACGACCACGGGCGAGCCCGAGAACCCGAAGACGTGGGCAGTGCTCGCGCACCAGCTCAGGCACGTGGACGACTACGTGCCCTTGGCGAAACCCCTGGTGTTGCACTTGGCAGAACGAGCGGAACAATACGTTCTCCCACTCTTCGCGGAGAAGTCAGATAGGGGTAATTCCACATCCCCCGAACAGCGCAACACACCTATCGCGTGACAGCGATCACCACTGGACACCGGAGAACCCACAGATGACGAACGCCCCACTCAGCATTTCAGAGAAATCCGCACTCCTGGCGTTGATGATTCTCGGACAGAAGGCGTCGAACCCCGAAATTCAGGATTTCTGCGGGTTCACTATCGACAAGCCCGTACGCGTGGTCCTGGTCGAGCGAAAGCTCATCGAGGCCGAGCAGTCGAAAGCGCACCGCGGGGCGTTTGTGCACGAACTGACCGAAAAGGGCTGGCAGCGATGCCGTGAGCAGTTCGCCGACGAGATGCCCCCGGGTGGGCAGAAGAAGGACCGCATCCTGTACCGGCTGGCGCAGTGGACCGGCCGGCTCATGGATCGGACGGAGACAACGTTTGCCGACCTCACCGATGTCGACGAGCCTGCTGCCGTCAAACCTTCCCCGACCACTGTGGACGAGCGGGTGATCGCCGCTTACCAGGACCTGGCAACAGGACCCGACGCCTGGATCGGGTTGGTCGAGTTGCGCGAGGCACTGCCGGACTTGGCCCGCGCCGAACTCGACGAGGCCCTGCACCGGATCGCCGAACTGCCACAGGTCTACTTCACCCCCGAGGTGAACCAGAAGACGTTGACCGACGCGGACCGCGAAGCGGCCCTTTACCTCGGCGGGGAGCACAAACACTTCCTGTCCGTCGAAAGCTCCTGAGGCGCGCCGTGGACGACGCGGAGCGCCGGGCGCTGGACAACCTGCGATTCGACTGGGCTCCCACCCCCGAAGCCGTGTGGGGACCGGCGCAGGCCCACGTGGAGGAGCTCAACGCACCCGTGCTGAACTCCGTGATGGCGGCGTTCACCGACGCGGACCTCAACACGACGTCGAACCCGCTCGGTGTCGTCATCACCGGCCAGCAGGGTGCCGGGAAGACGCACATGCTCGGCATCGTGCGGGCCGAGGTGCAACGTCGCGGAGGCTATTTCTTCCTGGTGAGCCTGCTGCACGGCAAGGACTTCTGGCAGAACATCGTGCACGCCCTCCGAGACGGCCTGTACCACTTGGGCCCGAGCGGGGAGCACCAGCTGACGGCCGTGCTGCACCGGCTCGCCGATCGCCTCGCGCTGCCGGACGCCGCGCGCTACCAGGTCATTGGCAAGGCACCCGTCACCAGAGAGACGCTCGACAGGGTCGTCGTCGCGCTCCGGGACGCGGATCCGGTGCACGGGTGGAAGTGCAGGCATACCGCCCGGGCGCTCATCCTGCTGGCAGCGGAGGACCCGGCCGTCCAGGAGGTCGGCGAGGCGTACCTCACCTCGGGCAGTGAGGCGATGTCCGGTGAACGGCACCAGTGGGGCATCCACCCCGACTCGAAGCCGGCGCACGAGATCGTCCGGGAGATCTCGACGCTGCTCGCGATGACCGGCCCCAGCCTGCTCGCGATCGACCAGATCGACACCTTGATCTCCCAGTCCGGCGTGTCGACCCGCACGACACCGGTCGGGCTGCCCCGCGACGAGCTGTTCGAGCAGATCGGCACGGGCTTGATGGAGTTGAGGGAGTCGTTGCACCGCTCGCTGCTCGTCGTCGCGTGTCAGTTCCCGGCTTGGGAGGCCATCCGCACCAGGGCGCATCTCGCGGCGGCTGACCGCTTCCGGCCGCAGTACAAGCTCAGCACCGTGGCAACCGCGGCGACGGGCCGGGCCTTGGTGGTGGCGCGGTTCGAACCGCGGTTCGCCGACTGCGGCTTCCGTCCTCCGTACCCGACGTGGCCGATCCGACCGGAGGCGTTCGACGGCGCTTCGCAGTACACCCCGCGGCAACTGTTCAAGCGCATCGACGAGCACATCCGGTCCTGCCTGGACAACGGCGTGCTGACCGAGTTGACCAGCTTGGCAGGAGCGGCCGCCGCCGCACCGCGACCACAACCGCCGGTGATCGCGGTCGCCGACGTTGAGATTTCCGCGCTGGACGAGCGCTTCGCCGAGCTGACGCGCGACGTCGACCTGCGGGCCGCGCTCGACAAGGACACCGAAGACGTGCGGATGCCCCTCATGTTGAGCGCGGCCCTGCACGCCTATGTGCACGAACTCGGCGAACGGGGTGAGAAGTACTCGGTCGACCTCAACTGGGGCGAGAAGCCCGCTCTGCACGCGCGTCTGCGCTGCGTGCTCGACGATGAAACGGAAGACGAGATTCACTGGGCGTTCCGCGGTATCGCCTCGTCGAACCCTATGGCGGCGCAGAACCGCATCGAGCGCGTACGGGTCATGGCCGGCCTGGATCCCGATGTGGACAAGCGCCGCGCCTACCTGTTGCGCACGGGAAACTGGTCGATGACGACCAGGAAGACCAAGGCGATGCTCGACGAGTTCCGCGCCGCGGGCGGTGTGCTGGTGGGTGAGGTCGAGCAGGACGACCTGCGGGTGTTCGCCGCGCTGGAGCGGATGCTCGCCAAACCCGGCCCGGAGCTGCACGCCTGGTTGCTGCACCGCAAGCCCGTGAGCAACACCTCGTTGTTCCGCCTGGTTTTCGGACCACCCGAGGACACCACCACCGTCGGACCTGAGCCGTCGACACCCGATCCATTCGACCTGATCCAGCCTCAACACGACGACTGGCCCACCGACGACCTCGACGCGGCGCGACCACAAGCCGCCGCTCCTCCGGACTCCCTCTCCCTCGGCGACCGGTTCGACACCGGTGATGCCGTCCACGTGCCACTGGAGTCGCTGCGCAAGCACACGGTGATCTTCGCCGGGTCCGGGTCGGGCAAGACCGTGCTGATCCGCCGCATCGTCGAGGAGTGCGCGGTGCAGGGCGTGTCGGCGATCGTGCTGGACCCCAACAACGACCTGGCCAGGCTCGGCGACGCCTGGCCGCAACCGCCCGCCTCGTGGAAGCCGGGAGACGCCGAGAAGGCAGCCGACTACCTCGCCCACACGGACGTCGTGGTGTGGACGCCGCGTCGGGAATCCGGACGACCGCTCAGCTTTCAGCCCTTGCCCGACCTGGCTGACGTGGCGAGTGACCCAGACGAGTTCAGCCTCGCCCTGGATACCGCCGTCGCCGCCCTGGCACCGCGCGCTCGTGCCGACGGGTCCACCGCCAAGTCGGAACGGGCCAAGGCCGTGCTGCGGGAGGCCCTGACGTCCTTCGCGCTGGGAGGCGGCTCAGGGCTCAGGAGCTTTCTCGACTACCTCGCGGACCTGCCCGATGACGTCACACCGCTGGCCAACGCGACGACCATGGCCGCGGAAATGGCCCAGACCCTCATCGCCGCGACCATCAACGACCCCCTGTTCGGCGGCATCGGCACCCCGCTCGACCCTGGCGTGCTGCTCACACCCGCGCCGGGCAAGCGGGCGCGCGTCTCGGTCATCAGCCTGATCGGCCTGCCAACCGACGACCAGCGGCAGAGCTTCGTCAACCAGTTGCAGATGGCGCTGTTCGCGTGGATCAAGACGAACCCGGCGGGTGACCGCCCGCTGGGTGGCCTGTTCGTGATGGATGAGGCGCAGACCCTGGCTCCGTCGGGCGCGATGACCGCTTGTACCACCAGCACGCTGGCACTCGCGTCCCAGGCCCGGAAGTACGGGCTGGGGCTGGTGTTCGCGACGCAGGCGCCCAAGGGCATCCACAACCGGATCGTGGGCAACGCCGCCACGCAGTACTTCGGGTTCATCAACACGCCCGTTCAAGTAACCGCCGCCAAGGAAATGGCCTCGGCCAAGTCCAGCACGGTGCCGGACATCTCCCGATTGAGCGCCGGTGAGTTCTATGCGGTGGCCGAGGGCACGCCGTTCCAGAAGGTCAGGTCGCCGATGTGCCTGAGCCACCACCCGTCCAGCGCGTTGACCGCGGAGGACGTGCTAGTCAGAGCCCGGACAGCGGTACCGGACTGAGTGTGCCAGAGGAGAGAGCACCACTGTGGAACGCATCATCAGCGGCCTGGTCGAGGAATTCCAGAAGGACTACGCCCTCGCCGAGCTGTCAGAGAGCGAGGCGTTTGAGGCGTTCGCCGCCTACTGCGTGCTGAGTTCGTACTACGAGGACGAGTTCAACCCGGACGAGTTCCGCACGGGTGGCGGGAACGACCTCGGCATCGACGCGGTCGGCATCCTGCTCAACGGCGACCTGCTCCAGGACGCGGCGGACGTGCGGGCGTACATCGAGCGCACGCGGCGGTTGGACGTGCGGATCGTCGTCATCCAGGCCAAGACCAGCGCCGGATTCGAAACGAAGGTGATCTCGGACCTCGCCGACAACCTCAGCCACATCGCGACGGCAGGAGCACTGGCCTACCAGGCGTCCACCGACATCGAGAACCTCCGCAGCTGCCTGGAAGCGGTCTACGGCAACATCGCCAAGCTCTCAGGCGCGCTGCCGGAGCTGCATGTCCACTACGTCACCACCGGTGACCAGGTCGCCGACATGGTGGCGATGAAGGCCCAGTCGGCACAGCAACGCCTCGCGAAACTGGGCCGGTTCGACGTGGTCGAGTTCCACTGCGTGACCAAGGACGAACTGCGCGCGCTGTACCGACGGGCCACCACCAAGGTGACGGTCCAGTTCCCGATGCCGAAGAAGGTGCCACTGCCCAAGGTGCCTCAGGTCGAGCAGGCACTGCTGGGCCTGCTCTCCGCGCGCGACCTCGTCACGAAGATACTGAGCGATGATTCCGGTCGATTGCGCAAGACCTTGTTCCATGGCAACGTCCGGGACTACCTGGGCGATAACGCGGTGAACCGCGAGATCGCCAACACGCTGCGCGATCCGGTGCGGCGCGATCGGTTCGCGGTGCTCAACAACGGCATCACGATCGTCACCCGCGGCTTGCACGTGGTCGGCGACGACGTGTACCTGGACGACTTCGAGATCGTCAACGGCTGCCAAACGTGCCACGTGCTGTTCGAACACCGCGACCTGCTCACCGATGACGTCCACGTCAGCGTGCGCATAGTGCATTCGCACGATGACGACGTGATCGATGGGATCGTGGGCGCCACCAACCGGCAAACTGTGATCAGCGAGGAGGACCTCACCATCCGGGAGAAGTTCCACCACCTCTTGGAGGACTACTTCGCGTACAGCAAGGACAAGCAGCGGGTGTTGTTCTACGAGCGGCGGACCAAGCAGTACGCCGAGCGCAAGGAGGTCGAGAAGACCCGAATCATCACCCGCGCACAACTGACCCGTTCGTACCTCGCGATGTTCCTCAACGAGCCCGCCCGCCTCGGGCATTACAAGTCGTTGCTCTCGGTGCGGTCCGGCGAGCTGTTCGCGGAGAAACACCAACCGGTCGTCTATTACACGGCGGCGAGTGCTTTTTATCGCTTGGAGTGGTTGCTGCGGAACGGTCGCATCAACAAGCGCTACGCACCTTTCCGTTTCCACCTGCTTGCCGCGATCAAACTGCGGATGCTGGGACGAGACCTGGTACCGCACACGTCCAGGTCGGCGGAGCGGGAATGCGCACGCATCCTTGATCGAGTGTGGGACAAGTCTGCCGCCGAACACCTGGTCCTCGAACTGCTCACACCTTTGCAGCGGGCAATCGACGCCGAACTGGAATCGGGTGTGGCACCGGGTGAGATGGTCCGCACCCAGCGGTTCGCCAAGCGCGTACAGCGAGAGGTTCTGGGGTCCGGGCACGAACCCGACGTGACAGTGACCTCCACGCCGCCGTCAGCAACGCGTCGCCACGACGACAGAGCACGCTAAAGCGTGAATCGCTCCCCGTACGGGTGAGGTATTACGGGAATCCCGGTATGGGCGAGGTCGAGAACTCGTGTGGGTCAGTCGCATGGTCGGTCAACAATGTTTGTGGCATCCCGATTCGGATACCCAACCGGAGCGTCGAGTCTCGCTGACGTGGAGGAGATGGGCAGACAGTGGCCGGAGCGCGTACGTGCAGTGAGAAGGAGGAGTGATTGTGATCAATCAGGCCGAGTTGGACCGGGTGTACGACTGCGACGTGGTCGACGCGCATGGGGAGAAGATCGGTTCGATCAAGCAGGTGTGGCTCGATGACCGCACGGGTGCCCCGTTGTGGGCCGAGGTGGGGAGCGGTCTGTTCGGGATGAGGGATTCCTTCATCCCGATGCAGGACGCCCGGCTGGGTGACGGTGAGGTGGTCGTGCCCGTCGAGAAGAAGGTGGTGAAGGACTCCCCGCACCCCGACATTTCCAGTGGGCACATCTCCGAGGCCGAGCAGGAGGAGTTGTACCGCTATTACGGCATGGTTCCCTCCGCGGCGACCGGGGAGCACGACCGGATGCGCGGCGACGAGGAGGGGATCACCCGGTACGAGGAGCAGCTCGATGTGGGCACCCGTGACGTCGAGGTCGGCCGCGTCCGGCTGGTGAAGCACGTGGTGACCGAGGAGCAGAACATCTCGGTCCCCGTCTCGCACGAGGAAGTCCGGGTCGTGCGCGAACCGGCCGACGGCCGCGAGAAGGCGGGCCGCGATGCGTTCACCGACCAGGAAACCGAGGTCACGCTGCACCGCGAGGAGCCGGTCGTGCAGAAGACCACCAAGCCCGTCGAGAACGTCCGCCTGGAGAAGAACACCGTCACCGAACAGCAGAATGTCAGCGACACGGTGCGCAAGGAACACGTCGACATCGAGGAAGACGGCGACGTGCCCAAGAACCGCCGCGACAGGCGGTAGGCAGACCCTCCGGTGTCGCTCGGGCCTACGCACCCGAGCGACACCGGGTCCGTGTGCGGCAACCACAACACGTGGCGACGGTGGCCGTTCGGTCGCTATGGTGACTGAGAGCGCTCCCATGTCACTGCCGACTCGGACGAAGGGCTCATGACGTGACACTCAGTCGACGTAGGCTTCTGGTTGTGGGTGGGGCTGGATTGGCGGGCACCGCTCTTGGTGTCGGTTCGGCGGGGGCGGCTGTTTGGGAGACCGTTCTCAGCGGGTCCTTTGCCTCCTACGGCACCCTGGAGGCTGGCTGGAACTACCGCTACCCCTGGGGTTCCGACCACAACGGCACCGCGCGCATGTACGCCAGCGCGGCCGACCACAACCACGTGTACCTGGAGGGCTCGACGCTGGTGCTCCGGGCCTCGCGCATCAACTGGGACGAGGGCAACAGCTCAGCCGACCCGCACCTGCCGATCCGCTACCACTCCGGCGCGGTGCACGCCAAGCCGCAGATCCGGGTCAGCGACCAGTTCCCCAGCTGGGAGGTCAAGGGCGAGTTCCAGGCGCCGTCGGCACCCGGCACCTGGCCCGCGTTCTGGCTCACCGGGGCCAACAGCTGGCCGCCGGAGAGCGACATCCTGGAGTTCAAGGGCGACGGGCGGAACTGGTTCAACACCTACCGCAACGGCACCGGCGGCTGGTCGAGCACCACGCGCTGGGTGTCCAGCCCCGGCTCGTGGCACAGCTACCGGGCGTGGATCACCAAGGTCAACGCGACCGATGTGGACATTCACTACTACCTCGACGGCGCCTGGGTCGCCCAGCACCGCGGGGCGAACTTCGTCAACCAGCCGATGTGGCTGATCATCAACCTGCAGATGGAGGGCTCGTCCGGGTCCTCCGGCCCGTCGGGCAACACCTATTACCGGGCGCGGAACGTCTACATCGGCCGCAGCAGGGCCTGAGCGTCCCGCGCGGGCGGGTCGGGGCCGCCCTGACCCGCCCGCCGGCCCCCGCCTGGAAACGTTCCGGCGGCCGGTGACAAATCGAAAACGCACTCTGGATCACGAACCTGCCGAACGTGCCCGACCTGCCGCCCACTCCCTCGGTGACCGAGTCGTGGGCGAGGCTCACGCGCGGTCGGGTCGGGGAACTGCTCATGATGACGGTCACCGCGGGCCTCGGCTTCCCGATCTCGTACCTGGACCAGAGGGACGGCTCGGTGTTCCACGACGTCCACCCGACGCGCGGGAACGAGGCCGAGGTGTCGAGCCAGAGCTCGTCGGTCGACCTCGGCCTGCACACGGAGATGTTCTTCCACCCGGAACCGCCCGACCACCTCGTGCTCCACTGCCTGCGCTCACCGCGCGGCCGGTCGGCGCGCACCTGCGTCGCGAGCGTGGCCGACATCGAGGAGAAGCTCAGCGAGGAGGACCGGGCGCTCCTCCGGGAACCCCTGTTCGCGCTCGACATCGCACGGCTGCACGGCAGCTACACGATCGACGGCCGCCCGTGCGCCGACACCGACCCGAGACCCCGCGTGCCGATCATCGCGGACTCCCCGGCGGCGACGCGCTTCCGGTTCGAGCCCGCCCTGATGACGCCGACGACCGTGGCCGCCGCGGCGGCCATGCGGCGGGCCGAGCAGGCCGCGGAATCGGTCGCCACACCCGGCGTACTGGTGGAGAACAGCATCCTCATCATCGACAACCGGCGTGCGGCCCACTCCCGATCACCGTTCACCGCGGAATCGACGCGGCTTTCGTCGCCGGGGTCACATCGGAGCTGGCCCATTCCGGCCTGGCTCGAATCGCCCGGTTTCCCGCGAGCGCGTCCACCTACGTCGATTTCCTCTCCCTGTTCGGGGAAACCCTGCGCTACTACGGGGATGACGCGGGCACGCATCCGGACCACCCGGCCATCTGGCGCGTCAGGTACGAACCGGCGGCCGCGGCCAGGGGCGAGGTGCACGGCATGGCCGGACCGCTGGCCCCGCACTCGTCCCAGTCGCTGCGATGGCCCAGGCCGCCGTTCTTCAGCATGCTGATGGTCGACTCCGGCTGGCAGGACCGCCCGTCGGGGGAGAACGGGGAGTCCCTTCTCGTGCGGTGGAGCGACGCCGTCCGGCTGATGAGGTCCGACAGTTCCCAGGCAGACCCGGTAGCGGGCCTGTTCTCGGAGGTCCCCTTCCCGGACGGGGTCCAGCGTTCGGTGGCCTACGAGCTGGCGACCGCGGCGGGCCCGGACGACATCGGGGTGCGCCTCAAGAGCGATCTCGGGGGACCACCTGCGATCGGTCGCCCCCGACCATCCCGCGACCGCCGCGGTGGGACGCCTGGCCGAGGCGGCCGCACAGGTGGCGAAGCGCGTCCGGCTCGCCTCGGGCGATGTGCTCCTGCTCGACAACGACCGGTGGGGGCACGGGCGGGATTCGGTGGTGGGGTGCGAGACAGGACCCGGCGGCGAGCTCCACCTCAATCCCCGTGAGCTCTGGAGCGTGACGGTCGGATGAGCTGCCCACGCGTGTTCGCGGGCGCTCGGTTGGCGGTCGACCCGCCCGGACAGGAGCGGACTTCCGGTGTGGTTCTCCGCGGCCGCGCGCACCTTCGAAGAGCTCGTCGCGGAGCGCGGCCCCTCAGGAGGTCGCGCCTGCCACCGAAACGAGGTGGCGGACCGTCAGCCATCACGCTCGTTCGGTCGGGTGATGGCCGACCCGCGCGTTGAGGCGGGCGGCCTGGCAGGTGAGGTGGTCGCGTTCGGGGAGGCTGGACGCCGATCGGGCGGCGTCGGCGTAGAGGCGGGCGGCGGTCACCGGGTCGCCGTCGCGCTCGTGCAGGTAGGCCAGGACCGCGGTGTGGCGGGGCAGGGCGGGGTCGAGCCCCGCGAGGGCGGCCAGGCCCGCGCGCGGGCCGTCGGCCTCGCCGACCGCGACGGCCCGGTTGAGGCGGGCCACCGGGCTGTCGGTCAGGCGCACCAGCTCGTCGTACCACTCGACGATCTGCACCCAGTCGGTCTCCTCGGCCGTGCGGGCGTCGGCGTGGAGCGCGGCGATGGCGGCCTGGGCCTGGAACTCGCCGAGGCGGTCGCGGGCGATGGCCGCCTGGAGCACGTCGACGCCCTCGGCGATCATGCCGGTGTCCCACCGGCCGCGGTCCTGCTCGGCGAGCGGCACGAGCCTGCCGTCGGGGCCGGTCCGCGCCGGGCGCCGGGCGTGGTGGAGCAGCATGAGCGCGAGCAGGCCCGCGACCTCCTCGTGGTCGATCCCGGCCGCCAGCTGGCGGGTGAGGCGGATCGCCTCGGCCGCGAGGTCGACGTCGCCGGAGTAGCCCTCGTTGAAGACCAGGTAGAGCACGCGCAGCACCGTGGCGACGTCCCCCGGCCGGGTGAGCCGGACCCCCGCGACGGTCCGCTTGGCCCGGCTGATCCGCTGGGCCATGGTCGCCTCCGGCACCAGGTACGCCTGCGCGATCTGCCGCGTGGTCAGGCCGCCGACCGCGCGCAGCGTCAGCGCGACGGCCGAGGCCGGTGTGAGGGACGGGTGCGCGCACAGGAAGTACAGCTGGAGCGTGTCGTCCACCGCCTCCCCCTGGCCGGGCCCGGGCTCGGCCTCGACGCGGACCTCGCGGTGCCGCCGGGAGGTGTCGGCGCGGGCGGCGTCGAGGAACTTGCGCCAGGCCACGGTGACCAGCCAGCCCTTGGGGTCCCGCGGCGGCTCGCCCGGCCACCCGCGCACGGCCTCGACCAGGGCGTCCTGCACGGCGTCCTCGGCCGCCGCGAAGTCAGCTCCGCGGCGGACGAGGACGCCCAGGACGGCAGGAGTGAGGGTCCGCAGCAGGGCCTCGTCCACGGGTGTCACTCCGTGATGGTGGGGGGCGCCGCCAGGAACGGGCGCACCTCGAGCCACTCGTGGATCGGCTTGCCGCCCGCGCCCGGCGCCGCGGACAGCTCCCCCGCCAGCTCCAGCGCCCGC
Organism: Actinokineospora lacus; assembly: GCF_053813445.1. Taxonomy (NCBI): domain Bacteria; kingdom Bacillati; phylum Actinomycetota; class Actinomycetes; order Pseudonocardiales; family Pseudonocardiaceae; genus Actinokineospora; species Actinokineospora lacus. The sequence continues at coordinate 352,180 of NZ_JBQERA010000002.1, read as the reverse complement.
TCGTAGCTCTCGACGTCGATCACCATCCAGCCCGCGATCAGGTCCTTGGTCTCGGCGAACGGGCCGTCGGTGACCGGCGGGCGCCCCTCGCCGTCGTAGCGGACGAAGGTGCCCTCCGGGGAGAGCGCCTGACCGTCGACGTACTCGCCGGTGCCCTCCAGCCGGGTGGCGAAGTCCCCCATGTACTGCACGTGGGCGGTGACCTCCTCCGGCGTCCACTGGTCCATCGGCACGTCGTTGACCGCCGAGGGCGCGCCGCGGTAGTGCTTGAGCAGCAGGTACTTGGCCATGGTGTTCTCCTTGGTGCGGTACGGCCCATTGTGGCCGCTTCACCCCGAGGACGGAGCCGCGTCCGGCTTCTCGACATCCCGCCGCGACATTTTTTTCGGGTGCGGGTCTGGCCGTCGGGGGTGAAGAGGTCCCCGCCACTCCTCAGTGGATTGCTCGCGCGCCACCGTGCCGGGGTTGCCAACAGACGCCGAGGAAGTGTCGTGTGGACCGGCTTTGAGGGGCGGGTGGCGTTACCAGTACTGGTGCCGCTTTCCGTCGGTGTCGGCGATGAAGATGACCGCGTCGGCGCCTGCCAGGTCCGTTGGTTTCAGGGGGAGGTGGCCGGGCACGATCGGTTCGCCCGCGGTGGTGGATGGGGGTAGGGCGGCGCGCAGGGCTGGGGTGGGGAACAGGGTGCGGTGGGTGGTGGCGTCGGCCAGGTGGCCCTGGAGGGTGGCCGGGTCGCTGCGGGGGTTGGCGTCGGTGGCCAGGAACAGGTAGCGCTCGGCGAGGGTGCGGGCGACCAAAGCGCCCGCGCATGCCCAGGTCCCGTCTACCGGGGTGCGCTGGAGGTGTGCGTTGTGGGCGAACACCAGGCTCGGTCCGCGGTGTTGCTCCTGGGTGACGATCGCGAGGAGGTTCTCGGCCATCATCTCGGCGCGCAGGCTGAGCAGGGTCGCGATGCGGTCGGGGGCGGGGTTGGCCATGGCGGCGTGATAGCGCAGCAGGCCCAGTGCGGTGCGCGCGTGGGCAACGGCGTGGTCGTGGGCGGCGGGGTCGGCCGGTCGCAGGCTGGGGGACGCGCGGTGCAGGGCGCTGGCGAGGTCGTCGGCGGTGACGCGCAGGGCGCGGGCGCGGTCGGAGGCGCCGATGGAGGCCGCCGGGTCGCGCATGGCGGCCGGGTTCGTCCAGTCGGCGTCCTCGCCGAGCAGCGCGTCGAGGTCGCGGGTCGATTCGGGTCGCAGCGACGCGGGCAGGTGGTCGGCGGCCGCGAACAGCGCGCGGCGCGGGCTCGGGGCGCCCGCGTACTCCACCGGCGCGTCGAAGCCGTGGAAGCGGACCTGGTCCTGGCTCGCGCGGCCCGCGTTGTGCGTGCGGAGCCATTCGACGAGTTCGCGGTTGCCCGGCACGGCGCCAAACCCGTGGCTGAAGCCGGTCGCGAGCACGGTGTCGACATCGGCTGTCGCGCCGCGCACGTAGTTGTCGACGACGGAGGCGGCGAAGACGTCGGTCTCCAGCACGATCGACCGGTACCCGCGTTCGACCAGGTGGGCGAGGAGTTCGTTGCGCAGCAAGGGGAACGCCTCGATCCCGTGGGTCGGTTCGCCGAGGGCGAGCAGGGTCGGCGGCTCGGGTCGCGCGGCGAGCAGCTCGTCCAGGGCCCGGCCCAGGCTTGCCGGGTCGTCGAGTCGGCGGCCGATCCCCCGCAGCGATGCGGACATGTACACCCCTTCCGGAAAGGAACTGCCCTCAACGCTATCGTTGAAGAATCAGTTGAAACTTCCGCGATGATCTGCCTGACTTTCCTGGGTAAAGCCTCAAACGGAGGTGCACGCTGCGGCCCGTCGACCTCGCCCGGGAACACCAGCTGTCCGCCCAGGCGATCCGCAACTACGAGGACGCGGGCGTCCTGCCGCCCGCCGAGCGCGGCGAGACCGGCTACCGGCGCTACACGCCCCGGCACGCACAGGCCCTGCGCGCCTTCCTCGCGCTGCGCCGCGGCCACGGGCACCAGCGGGCGGCGGAGATCATGCGCGCGACCAACGAGGGCGACCCCGAGTCCGCCTACCGGCTCATCGACGCCGCGCACGTCGGGCTGCTCGCCGAGCGCGGGACCCGCGCCGAGGTCGCGACGGCCCTCGGCGCCTTGTCCACCACGGCACCCCGGCCGGTCACCGCGCGAGCGCTGACCGTGGGCGAACTCGCGCGCAGGCTCGGCGTGCACCCGGCGACGCTGCGCGCCTGGGAGGCCGCGGGCATCCTGCGCCCCGAACGCGACCGGGCGACGGGCCACCGCGAATACGGGCCGGACGGCGTGCGCGACGCCGAGGTCGCCCGGCAGCTGCGCCGAGGCGGGTACCCGCTGCGCCGGGTCGCGCAATTCATCGGCTCGCTGCGCGAGGCGGGCGGACCGGACGCGCTGAGCGCCTTCCTCGACTCCTGGCAGGACCGCCTGACCACCCGCGGCCGCGACCTCCTCGCAGGCGCGGCCCAACTCGACGCCTACCTCACCCTGCGCGACCAGGCATAGCGGGGACGGCCCGCGACGCGAGCACGCGCGCAGTCACCGTCCGGCGGCCATCGACACCGCCGCCGCGACACCGGCCAGGACGCCGGGCTCGGGGACGTGCCGCTCACCTGCGCGCCCGAAACGCGCGCCGGTTCGGGTGCGCATGAGGTTCGGGGGGTTGTCCGTCTACAGCGGACGAATAGTGGAAAAGGGGAAGCACTTCCCTCCACTGTCAACTTATAGCGCACCGGGGGGCTTGTGGCAAGACCCCCGTTGTGCCGCAGAATCACCGGCCTCAGGCCAGTACCTGCGGAAATGGGAGTCGCGAAGTGCGCGTGTTGTTGTCGACGTATGGGTCACGCGGGGACGTCGAGCCGGTGGTCGGGCTGGCGGTGCGGTTGCGGGAACTGGGGGCCGAGGTGCGGGTGTGCGCGCCGCCGGACGAGGAGTTCGTGGAGCTGCTGGCCGGGGTCGGGGTGGCGCTGGTGCCGGTCTACGAGTCGGCGCGGGCGTTGACGGTCGCGGCGCCGCCGCCGTCGTCGCTGCCCGACCGGGCGGCCGCGGTGATCGCCAGCCAGTTCGAGGCGGTCACCGCGGCGGCGCGGGGGTGTGACGTGCTGGTGGCGACCGGCATGATGCCCGCCGCCGCGGGCGCGCTGTCGGTGGCCGAGAAGCTGGGCATCCGCTCGGTGTCGGTGACCTTCCAGCAGCTGACCCTGCCCTCGCCGCACCACCCGCCGCTGGCGTACCCGGGCAGGCCGCTCCCGCCGGGGGTGACCGACAACCGGGTGCTGTGGGACTTCGACGCCGAGAGCGTCCACGCGCTGTTCGGGGCGGCGCTCAACACCAACCGGGCCTCGGTCGGGCTGCCGCCGGTGGACAGCGTCCGCGACTACGTCATCGGCGCGCGGCCGTGGCTGGCGACGGACCCGGTCCTGGACCCGTGGCACGAGACGCCGGACCTCGACGTCGTGCAGACCGGCGCGTGGCTGCGGACCGACCCCCGCCCGCTCCCCGACGACCTGGGCGCGTTCCTCGACGCGGGCGCGCCGCCGGTGTACGTCGGCTTCGGCAGCATGCCCATGCACACCTCGGCCGACGCCGCGCGGGTCGCCATCGAGGCGGTCCGCGCGCAGGGCCACCGCGTGCTCCTGCGGCGCGGCTGGGCCGACCTGGCCCTGATCGACGACCGCGACGACTGCTTCGCCGTCGGCGAGGTCAACCAGCAGGCGCTGTTCGGCCGGGTGGCCGCCGTCGTGCACCACGGCGGCGCGGGCACCACGACGACGGCGACCCGGGCGGGCGCGCCGCAGGTGGTGGTGCCCCAGGGCGCGGACCAGCCGTACTGGGCGGGCCGGGTGGCGGAGCTGGGCATCGGCGCGGCGCACGAGGGCCCGACCCCGACGTTCGAGTCCCTCTCGGCCGCGCTCGGCACCGCCCTGGCCCCCGGGACCCGCGCCCGAGCGGCCGAGGTGGCGGGCGCGGTCCGCACCGACGGGACGACGGTGGCCGCGACGCTGCTGCTCGACGCGATCAGCCCGGAAAGGGCATGAGTGGGCTTGACAAAAGGGGGAGAATAAAAAATTGGCGTGCACTCCACAATTCAATGGAGAACCCGCCGTTCTAATATCAGATTAGCCACAGTGAGGGGCACGTGTCAACTCAGGGGTACGACGGGGAATTGCGGTCCGAGCGCGGTTACGTGGCCGGGCTCTACACGCGGCTCGACGCCAAGCGCGCGCGGCTGAAGGGGGCGCACACCGCGGCGCTGCGGGGAAACGGCGGCACCCCGATGGAACGCGACGCCGAGGTGCGCTCGCTGGCCAAGGAGGTGAAGCGGCTGGACGTGGCCGACAGCGGGCTGTGCTTCGGCAGGCTGGACACCGTCTCGGGCGAGCATTCCTATATCGGCCGGATCGGCCTTTTCGACGAGGAGGACGAGTACGAGCCGGTGTTGCTCGACTGGCGGGCGCCCGCGTCGCGCGCGTTCTACGTCGCCACCGCCGCGAACCCGGAGAACATGCGCAGGCGCCGCCAGTTCCACACGCGCGGGCGCCAGGTGCTCGACTTCACCGACGAGGTGCTCGGCCGCCCCGACGGCGAGGGGCGCGGGGACGCCGCCCTGCTCGCGGCGGTCAACGCCCCGCGCGGTGAGGGGATGCGCGACATCGTGGCGACGATCCAGGCCGAGCAGGACGAGATCATCCGGCTCGACCACCCGGGGGTGCTGGTCATCGAGGGCGGGCCGGGCACCGGGAAGACCGTGGTGGCGCTGCACCGCGTCGCGTACCTGCTCTACACCCAGCGGGAGCGGATGGAGCGCCACGGTGTGCTCGTGGTCGGGCCCAACCCGGCGTTCCTGGACCACATCGGCCGCGTCCTGCCGTCGCTGGGCGAGTCCGACGTGGTGTTCATGACTCCCGGCGACCTCGTGCCCGGCCTGCGCGCCACCGCCGAGGACCCGCCGCGGGCCGCGCGGGTCAAGGGCTCGCTGACGATGCTGGACGTGCTCGCCGCCGCGGTCGCCGACCGGCAGCGGCTGCCCGAGCAGCCGGTGCCGATCCAGCTGAAGGACGTCACGGTGCGGATCGACGCCGAGACCGCGCAGTGGGCAAGGGAGGAGGCGCGCGCGAGCGGGCGCCCGCACAACGAGGCGCGCGCGGTGTTCGCCGAGATCGTCACCTACGTGCTCACCGAGCGGGCGATAGGCAGGATCGGCCGGGGCTGGCTGACCCGGGACGACCGCGAGGCCTGGGAGGACCTGCGGGCGGACCTGCTCGGGGAACTCGCCGACGACGGGGAGTTCGCCGCCGCGCTCGACGACCTCTGGCCGATCCTGACGCCGGAGTCGCTGCTGGCGCCGCTGTACAGCTCCGCGGAGCGGCTGCGCGCGGCGGGCGCGGACCCGGCGCTGCTGCGCGCCGACGGCGAGGCGTGGACGGTGTCGGACGTGCCCCTGCTGGACGAGCTGGTCGACCTCCTGGGCAGCGACAAGACCGCCGACAAGGCCGTCGACGTGGCCGCCGAGCGGGAGCGGCGGGCCGAGGCCGAGTACGCCGCGGGCGTGATGGACCTCATGAAGCTCGACCGCGAGGAGATGGACGAGGACGTCATGCTGGCCGCCGAGAACCTGCTCTACGCCGAGGACCTGGCCGACCGCTTCGTCGAGCACGACACGCGCAGCCTGGTCGAGCGCGCCAGCGCCGACCGCGACTGGACCTACCGGCACGTCGTGGTGGACGAGGCCCAGGAACTGTCCGAAATGGACTGGCGGGTGCTGATGCGGCGCTGTCCCGGCCGGTCCTTCACGGTGGTCGGCGACCTCGCCCAGCGCCGCTCGGCGGCCGGGGCCACGTCGTGGGGCGCGATGCTGGAGCCCTACGTCCCCGGCCGCTGGGCCTACCGGTCGCTGACGGTGAACTACCGCACGCCCGCGGAGATCATGGCCGTCGCCGCCGCGCTGCTCGCCGAGTTCGCGCCCGGGGTCCAGCCGCCGGAGTCGGTCCGCGCGTGCGGCGTGCGGCCGTGGTCCAGGCAGGTCGCCGGGGACGGGGTGGCCGCCGCCGTCGCGGAGTTCGTCCGGGACGAGGCCCGCCGCGAGGGCACCAGTGTCGTGATCGGACCACCGGGGGTGCCGGGCGCCGTCCCGGCGTCGGAGACGAAGGGCCTGGAGTTCGACGCCGTCCTGGTCGTGGAGCCCGCGGACATCCTCGCCGACGGCCCGCGCGGCGCGGCCGAGCTCTACGTCGCCCTCACCCGCGCCACCCAGCGCCTCGGCGTCCTGCACCGGGGCCCGTTGCCGCGGGCGCTGACCGGGCTCGCCGAGGCCGGGACGCCCGCCCAGGCCGGGAAGTAGCCATCGCCGGTCGCGGACGGCCCCACCGCCCTGCCACCGGGCCGGACCCCCAGTCCCGCCCGGTGGCAAGGGGAAGCCTGGCGGCGCGAGCCCTCCCCCGGCCCGCGCCGACGTCCCCCACGCGAACATCCAAACCCAGCCGCCTACACAAACCTCCACACACGACCGGGGAATCGGACATAAAGGACTGTAGTCGTGCCGGTCGGGGTATCATCGCTCGACCAAGGGGGCTGGATGCGGTATCGGGTTCTGGGGCCGCTGGAGGTGGGTGGCGGCACGCCACTTCCCAACCGGCGCAAGCAGCGCCTCCTGCTGGCCCTCCTGTTGGTCAACGCCAACGCGGTGGTCCGCACCGGCACCCTCCTGGAAGCCTTGTGGGACGGCGACCGACCCGCGTCGGCGGGGGCGAACCTGCAGTCCTACGTCGCCGGCCTGCGCCAGGTCCTCGGCAGGGAGCGCCTGGAGACCCGGCGCGGCGGCTACCTGCTGCGGGTGGCCGAGGGCGAGCTGGACGCCGAGGTGTTCACCGGCCTGGTCGAGGCCGGGTCGCGGTTGCTCAAGGCGGGCGAGCCCGCGGCGGCCGCCGAGCGGCTGAGCGCGGCGCTGGAGCTGTGGCGCGGCCCGATCCTGGACGGCCTGCCGCTCGTCGGCGCGCTGCACAGCGAGGCGGGGCGCCTCGACGACCTGCGGGCGGACGCCTTCGAGGACCGCGTCGAGGCGCGCCTGGACCTGGGCGAGCACAGCGAAGCGGTGGTGGAGCTGCGGGCGCTCACCACCCGGCATCCGTTCCGGGAACGCCTCTGGGGCCAGCTGATGCTGGCGCTGTACCGCTGCGGCAGGCAGGACGAGGCGCTGGCCGCCTACCAGCGGATGCGCCGGGTGTTCGTCGACGAGCTGGGCATCGAGCCGGGCAGCGAGGCGCGGCGCACCCACCAGCGCATCCTCGCCGCCGATCCGACCCTGGAGCCGCGCCGAGGCCCGGTCCGGCCCCGGATGCTGCCCCCGGACGTGGCCCACCTGGTCGGCCGGGACGGCGAGCTGGACCTGCTCGACAGGGTGCTGTCCGGCACGGCCAGGACGAGCCTCGCGGCCGTCGTCGGCCCCGCCGGGGTCGGCAAGACCTCGCTGGCGACCCGGTGGGCCCACCGGGTCGCCGAGCGGTTCCCGGACGGCCAGCTGTTCCTGGACCTGCGGGGCAGCGACCCCGACTCGCCGATGAAGGTCGAGCAGGCGCTCACCCAGTGCCTGCGGGTGCTGGGCACGCCGGGCAGGCTGGTCCCGGTGACCGTGGACGAGCAGGTCGCGCTGTACCGCTCCCTGCTGGCGAACCGGAAGATGCTCGTGGTGCTCGACAACGCCGCGAGCGCCGAGCAGTGCAGGCCGCTGCTGCCCTCGGCGCCGGGCTGCGTGGCCATCGTCACCAGCCGCAGCGACCTGCGCGGCCTCACGGTGGTCAACGACGCCACGATGGTGCGCCTGGACGTGCTCGACCCGCGTGAGGCGCGCGCCCTGCTGGGGGAACTGCTGGGAGAACCGCTGGGAGAACCGCTGGGGGACCTGCCGGAGGAGCCGCTGGGGGACACGCCGCACACCGCCGTCGAGCCGGGCTCGGTGGACGAGCTGGCCCAGCTGTGCGGGTACCTGCCGCTCGCTCTGCGGATCGCGGCGGCGAACCTGGTGGGCGGCCAGCACGCCACGGTGTCCGACTACGTGACGGCGCTGCGCGAGGGCGACCGGATGACGGAGCTGGCGATCGAGGGCGACCCGGACACCGCCGTCCGCGCGACGTTCGACCTGTCCTACCGGGCGCTGGACCCGCGGACGCGGCGGATGTTCCGGCTGCTCGGCGCGGCGCCCGGCCTGGACTTCACCGTGTCCGCCGCCGCCGCGGCCAGTGGTGTCCCGGCGCGGCCCGCGCGGCGGCTGCTCGACCGCCTCGTGGCGGCGAACCTGGTGGCGCAGCGGGGGAACCGCTACCAGTTCCACGACCTGATCCGGGAGTTCGCCACCAGCCTGGCCCGCGAGGAGGACGGCCCGGCGGCCCGCCACGCCGCGGGTGCCGGGCTGCTCGCGCACTACCTGCGGACCGCCGACCGCGCGGTCGGGCTGCTGTACCCGGGGACCCGCAGGCTCGACCCGCTGCCCGCCGCCGACGAGCCCGCGGGTTCCCCGGTCGACGGCGAGGCCGCCGCCCTGCGGTGGCTGGAGCGGGAGAGCTGCAACCTGATGGAGGCCGTCAAGCGGGCGGCCGAGGTGCCCGAGCACCACGTCTACGCCTGGCAGCTCGCCGACGCGCTGCGCGGGTACTTCCAGGCGCAGGGCCACGCCTGCGACGGCCTGGCGATCTGCGACGCCGCGCAGGTGGCCGCGCGGAAGTCCGGCGACCACCTGGCCGAGGCGTCCGTGCTCGACCTGCGCGGCCTGATCCACTACAACCTCAGCGACTACACCCGCGCCATCGAGCAGCACACCCTGGCGCTGGAGGTCACCCGGCGCTCGGGGGACGCGGACGCCGAGGCGGACTGCCTGCACAACCTCGGCCGGGTCTACGCCCAGCTCGGCCTGCCGGGCCCGGCGCTGCGGTACCACGAGCAAGCGCTTGCGCTCAGCCGGGAGTCGGGCAACCGCGAGGCGGAGGCCCTGGCGCTCAACTACATCGGCGTCGCGCTGCTGTCCTTCGGCGAGGCCACCGCGGCCATCGCCTGGCACGAGCGGGCCCGCGAGCTCAGCAGGCGGATCGGGAACCGGTACACCCAGGCGCGGGCCATCAACGGGCTCGGCCTGTGCGCCTGGACCCTGGGCGACCTCGACGGCGCCGCGGCGTACCACCACGAGAGCCTGGACCTCTGCGTCGACCTCGGGCTACCGGCACGGCGAGGTCGTCGCCCTGGTCTGCCTGGCCGAGACCTACTGCGACGCGGGCCGCTTCGACGAGGCCGCCGCCTTCACCCAGGACGCGATCGCCAAGAGCGTGCGCCTCGGCGACCGCCGCGGCGAGGCCAGCGGCCTCGAACTCGCGGCCACCATCCGCAGGCGCAGGGGCGACGACGACGGCGCGGTCCAGGGCTACACCACGGCCCTGGACCTGGCCCGCCGCATCGGTTTCGGCTACGGCGAGACCTCGATCCTGATCGGCCTGGCCCAGGCCCACCTCGGCCGGGGTGAGCCGCACCTCGGGCGGGCGCACGTCGACCAGGCCCTCGCCAAGATCCAGAACACCGACATGCGCGTGCTGGAGGCCCAGGTGATGACCGTCCTGGCCCGGTGCCTGGCGGACCTGGGCGAGCCGGACCGGGCCGCGGACACCGCCGAGCAGGCGCTCACCCTGGCCCGCAAGGGAAACCAGCGACTGGTCGAGGCCCGCGCGCTGCGGGTGCTCAGCGACCTCCGCGATGGCGCCGGTTCGCACCGGCACCTCCCGCACCAGGACCGCGGGCCGGGAAACCCCCCGTCGGGCCGGTTCCCCACCGACCTGGCGCTCCACTCGCCCTGACCCCTCACGCACCTGGTCCGCGAACCCGGGGGTTCGCGGACCAGGTGCGTCCGAGCGGCAGGCCCTACTTCGGCGGCGGGTCCCCGAAATACCCGGACCACGCCTTTTCGTGGTTCAGGCCCGCGGGGACGTTCATCTGCGGTTTGGCCGTCAGGCCGCGGGTCTTGAGTCCCACCCCGAGGCCGAAGGACCACTTCCCGCTATCGCTGCGGCCGATGTCCAGGCCGACCGGCCCCAGGGGGATGGACAGCATGTCGCCCTGCCCCCCGAGGTCCTCGATGCTCCCCTGGGCGATCTTGAAGCCGACGCCCGCGGACAGCTCGGCCTCCGGGGCGATCCCGGCCTTGCCGCCCCCAGACCAGCCAATGCCCCGCGAGTCCTCGGCAATGCAGCCCTCGATACCCGCGCCCGCTCCCGCGTAGACACTGGCGCCGCCACACGCCGCGACCGTCCAGCCATCGGGCACCGACCGCAGGGCGTTGATCGCGGCCTGGGTGGCCAGCGCCCATTTCTGCAGGTCGGACAACTCCCGCTTCGGCTTCGTGGGCGGCGGGGTCGCCGCGATGCGCTTGTCCCGCTGCTCGCCTCTGGCCGCGATGCAGGAGATGTTGGCCTCGGGGGAGAACCCCGACCCGTTCCACTCGCACGGCTTGGGGGTGACCTGCCAGTCCTTCAGAATCCGGCACTCGCCGAGGAAGCAGCTCTGGACGGGCCTGGGCGCCCCCTTGGGGACCGGCCCGGTGAACGCCTTCTGCTTAGGCGGGGTCCAGGCGTTCCCACCGGCGGGCTCGGACCAGTCGACCGGCGGGTTGTAGGTGTCGGCCGGGCCGTCACCGTCCGGGTAGTCCCCGAAGCGGCACTCACCGTCCGGGCAGGAGTCCTTGATCAGGCCGGAGGGGTCGCTGAAGGTCGCGGGGTTGTTGTCGCTGTAGGCGTACCCGTTCAGCTGCTGCGGGGTCGACAGGTCCAGGATCGGGTCCACCGAGATGAACCGGCCCAGGTCCGGGTCGTACTCGCGGGCGCCGAGGTGGGTGAGGCCGGTGCTCGCGTCGGCGGTGGCGCCGAGGAAGCCGCGGTCCCCCGGCCACGCGGGCGCCGCGCCGCGCGGGCCGCCGAAGGGCAGCTGCCTGCGGCGGGTGACCTCGCGGGTGTCGGCGTCGACCGCCACCCGCGCGGTGCCCTGCCTGTCGTTGCCCAGCCAGGTGAGCGCGCCGCGGCCCTGGCGCATGGCGATGACCCTGCCGCCGTGCGAGTAGTACCGGGTCACGGTGGGCCCGCCGGTGGTCCCGACCCGGACCTCCTGGCCCGCCAGGTACAGGGTGGTGCCCGTGGGGTCCTTGCGGAGCAGGCGGTTGCCGTTGGCGTCGTAGATGAACGACGTCGTCTCCCCCGCCCGCGCCACCGACCCGAGCCGGCCCTCGGCGTTCCAGGTGAGCGTCTGGCCGCCCCGGTTCAGGGTCCGGCCCGCCGCGTCGTACTCGTAGTCCTCGACCGTGCTGGTGCCGTTGGCCGCGGTCGTGGTGACCGAGTTAAGGGCGTGCGCGTGGCCCGGCACGTCGTAGGCGAAGTCCTTAGTCACCGCGCCCGCGGCGGCGTGCCGGGTCTCGGTGAGCCGGTTGCCGGACTTGTCGTAGGTGTAGGAGTGCCAGTACGGGGCCGGTCCGGCCAGTCCCGCCACGGTCGGGTTCTCCTGGCAGCCGGTCCCGGCCGACCAGGTGCTCGCCGCCGGTGTCCACGCCTGGGTGGTCCTGCGCAGGTGGTCGTTGCGGAAGCACTGGACGTCGGCGGTCTGGTCGAGCGTGGTGTCGGCGATCGAGGTGACGTTGCCCGCGGGGTCGTAGGTGTAGTGGTTGTCGGCGACCATCGGGCTCGGGATCTCGGCGTCCACGATGGACCGCTTCAGCCGCCGGGTGTGGTCGTCGTAGTAGGAGGACAGCCACGCCCGCTTGGTGCCCGACCCGAGCTGGACGCGCTGCTGCTCGCCGTAGCGGGTGTGGTCGGTGGCCGAGGCGTACCGGACCGTCGTCCCCTCGTACCCGCCGGAGGTCGTGGTCGGGTGCCCGAGGTCGGTGTAGTCGTGGTTGACGGTCTCGTCGGGCAGTTCACCCGCGGCCGGGTACGACACCCCCGAGACGCTGCCGTCCGGGTCGTAGCTGGTGTGGGTGGTGTAGGTGTTCTCCAGCTGCCCCTGCTCGGCCGGGATGGTGACCGACTCGCCGGTGGGCAGGTAGAGCGGGGTGTAGCCGACCACGGAGGTGGTGTACGCCGCGGCGCCGACCCAGCGGGTGGCCGAGGCGGGCTGCCCCTTGCCCCAGCCGGCCGTGTCGTAGGCCCACGACGTCAGCTTGGGGCCGCCGACCTGGTCGGCGAACGTGCCGGTCGGGCGGCCGAGCGCGTCGTAGGCGGTCGCCACCGTCCTGCCCGAGGCGTCGCGGACGCTGGTGGGCAGGTCGCCGTTGTCGTAGGCCGTCGTCGTCACGCCCGTGTCGGGGTCGGTGGCGCTGGTGGCGCGGCCCCGCAGATCGTACTCGAAGCGCCAGGCGTTGCCCGAGGGGTCGGTGACGGAGGCGAGCTTGCCCGCGGGGGTGTAGGTGTAGCGGGTCACGTCGAAGGCGTCCGGGGCGCTGTGCTCGCGCAACTCGACCGTGCGCCCGCGGGCGTCGCCGAACCGCGTGGTGATGGTGCCGCCCGCGGGTGGCTCCACCCGCACCCAGTCGCCGCCGAACGTCGTGGTGGTGCGCCACTTCTCGTGGGCGCCGCCGAAGAACAGCGCGGCGGTCGGCCTGCCCGCGCCGTCGTACAGGGTCCGGCTGTGGGCCGCGACCTTCTCATCGGAGGCGGAGAGCAGGGCGGTGTCGACGGGGCTGTCGTTGAAGTACGGCTGGGTGGACTTCCAGGCCCTGCCGTGCGAGTCGTACTGCGTGTCGGTGATCAGCCGTCCCCCGCCCGCGGCGGGCGACTGGGTCTGGCGCGGGCGCAGCAGGCCGTCGAAGATCGCGGTCGAGACGATGTCGGTGCCGTTGGCGCCGATGCGCGTCGTGGTGACCGCCGAGGTGGCGTCGTCGCGGATCAGGTACGCCATCCGCACGCTGGCCCGGGTCGGGTGCTCGCTCTTCGGCCGGTTGGGCAGCCACACCGCGACCTTGCGGCCCAGCGGGTCGTACTCGACCTCGGTCCTGCGCCGGTTCGGGTCGCTGACGTGGGTGGCGACGCCCCAGGCGGGTTCCAGGGTGGTGGTCGTGACCAGGCCGGCCGGGACCGCCGCGGTCGGCGGGCTGGTGGCGACGGTCTTGGTGACCGGGCCGCCGGTCAGCGGGGTGTGGACGAGCGTGCTGGTGTGGCCGCGGGCGTCGGTCGTGGAGGTCGCCCGGCCGTGCACGTCATGGACGGCGGTGCCGGTGGTGGCGTAGACGGGCTCGGTGGTGGTCCACTCCGAGGCGACCTCGGTCTTGGTCGCGTTGCCCGCGGCGTCGTAGGTGTAGCGGTTCGCCGAGACGGCGTGGCGGGGGAACTCGGCGGGCTCGCCGCAGCGGACCGAGACGGTCTTCACCGTGGCGGGCAGGTTCGCCACCAGGTGGTCGGGGACGTAGGCGGTCGTGGTGCACAGGTCGTCGTCGGCGGTCGCCACGTCGCCGAGGTCGTCGACCCGGTCGGGCAGGCCGCGGGTGTCGTAGCGGGTGTCGGTGCGGGTCTGCCGCCAGCCACCGGAGGCCAGCGCCGTGTACTGGCGCGTGCTGCCGGTCCGGACCCGGTAGGACTTGATGGTTCCGCGGGTGGCCGTCGGGCCCTCCCACACCGGGTCGCTGATCCTCTTGGCCACCCTGGGCGGGTCGGGCAGGTCGGATGGCCCTTCGCGCTCGAAGGTCGCGTTCTCGAAGGCGAAGCCGCGCAGCCAGTCCAAGTCGGCGCGGGAACCGCCCTCGGTGTCGGTGACCGTCGCCGGGCGGGTGCCCGAGGACAGGCGGTCGCCGTCCATGCCGCGGTGGTAGCGGGTCTCGGTCATCGTGACGGGACCGGAGAGAGTGTCCGCCGTACCGGTGCGGACCCGCACCCGGCCGAAGCCGCGGAACTCGTTCCACGTCCGCTTGTCGTCCTTGGTGAACTCCGAGGTGTCCCAGTGCCAGGCGGCGCCGTCGAGGTACTCGTAGCGGGTCTCCACGGCCGGGTTGGTGGCGATCCGGTCGGTCTGGACCACGACGCTGACCACGTACTTGTGGAAGTGGTCGGTGCGCTCCTCGTGGTTCTTCTTCGCCCACCGGACCGGGTAGCACCGCAGGGTGTTGGTCTCCGCGGTGGCGGGCATCGGACCGCCGTGGCGGCACTGGGACTCGTAGGTGACCGCGGTGACGCCGCCGCTCTCGGAGACGACGCCGGTGACCCGGTACCGGTTCAGCGGCGCGATGCCGTCGGCGGCGCTGTCCACCCGGTTCGGCATCGCGTGGCCCTCGAAGGTCACGGCGGGCAGGGCGGCGGCGGCGCCGACGAGCCCGGTGTGGGTGACGGACTTGAGCCACAGCGCGGCCTTCTCGCCCTCACCGGTGGCGACGTCGCCGTCGCCGGGGTCGGGGAACAGGTGCTCCAGGGTCCAGCGGTCCACTGGCACGTGCCCGGTGCCGCGCCAGACCTCGGTGGTGATCGAGGCCAGGCGCCTGGTCGACCAGAACGTCGGCGCGTGCTTGCCGGGGCAGGTCGCGGCGGCGCACTTGCTGCTCCACGGCACGTCCGGCCAGTTGTTCGGCTTGGCCTCGACGCACTCGCTGCCCGGCACGCACCGCTCGGCGGTGGTGAACACGACCCGGCCGGTGGCGGGGGCGGTGCTGTCCTCGCGCAGGCCGTACTCGGCCCGCAGCAGCGTGCCGCCGCGGATGTAGGGCACTGCGGTGGCGGCGAGGTTCCTGCCGTAGGAGTTGGTCTCGGTGTCGTAGAAGTAGCGGATCACGTTGCCGTTGCGGTCGACGACCTTGTCCAGGTTCCACCGCCACGCCTGCGCGCAGTGGGATTCGGCGAAGGTCGTCTTGTGGCACGGCTCGAGCTCGTCGTCGCCGAAGACCGGCACGGTCCACGTGGACTTCGCCTCCGGGCTGCTGCCGAAGTGGTACCGCGTGCCGTCGAGGGTGGTGATGACCCAGCGCTCGCCGTTGTCGTCGCCGTTGCCCGCGTTCTCGAACCGCTCGACGCGGGAGCCGTCGTCGCCGCGCGGGCGCCACACCCCGGTGGCGTCGTCGCGCACGAGCGTCCCGCCCTGGCCCCCGTAGGCCGCCGTGGCGTTGTCCGAGCGCCAGCACAGGTCGCCGGTCTTCGGCGGCGTGGTGCCGCCCCCGGTGTCGTCGGCGCACCCGCCGTAGGCGCGCTCGATGAAGCCCGGCGACAGGTCCCACCCGTCGCCGACCCAGGACGGCTGGTTGTTCGTCGCGCTGGTCCGACCGTCCACTGAGGACGACGAGTAGGACAGCGCGAACCTGGGCTCCAGCCCGCCCGGCGCGGGCGGCACCCGCAGCGGGTAGGACCAGGTGAAGTCGCCGGTGTGCTGGGCGACGTCCCAGCTGGCCGACGGGGACAGCGGCGTCGCCGTCGGCAGTCCGGTGCCGTCCAGGTCGGCCCCGGCGCCCTGGTTGCCCGAGAGCGCTTTGCCGCTGGCGTCATCCGCCGCTCGGCCCTGCATCGACTGCTGGCCGACCGCCACGGAGGGCGTCACGGGCAGCGGCACCGACGGCCCGCCGTCCACCGCCGCAGCGGGCGGCGGCGCCACCGTCTGGGCGAGCGAGGCGGCGAGCACCGCGCCCAACGTCAGCGTCACACCCCTGACCAACCGGGCTCTTACGCGACCACGCACCAAGTCCTCCTCTAAGGACACGACAGAACAGGCAGTACAGATCCGGGACCCCGATGACGCGTCCCCGTGGAGCGCGGGGGGCGGCGCTCCACGGGGACGCCGCTCACGCGGCGGGCACCGGCGGGTCGGTCAGTCGAGCCAAGACCTGGCCGTCCAGATCGCCAGGTTCACCGTCGAGGTGCGGTGCCCGGCGACCCAGGCGCCTGCGTCCCAGATCGCGCCGGTGACGTGGGGGTTGGAGAACGGGTTGCCCGGGTTCTGCGGCAGGCGGCCGCTCTTGGCGCTCTCGTACCCGGCGGTGACGGCGGAGGAGTTGCCCGCCCCCACGCCGACGCCCGCCGAGCCGGACCATTTGCCGTCGGTGCTCCGGGCGATCTCGACGCCGCCGCGCTTGCCGATGTCGGTTGCCCACCAGTACCCCTCGCCGCCGAGGTCCTCGATGCTGCCCTCGGCGACCTTGAACCCGACGTCGGCGCCGACCGCACTGCCGATGGAGTTGCCCGCACCCGCCTTCTCGGCGGTCGACCAGCCCATGCCGTGCCGGTCGACGGCGAGGCAGGCCTCGTAGCCGGGCGCGGCCAGCATGTACTGGAGCGAGCCGCCTGCGCACACGGCGATGGTGACCTCCGACTCCTTCGGCTTCGGGATGGGCGGCCCCGACTTCATCTGCGGCGGGGTCTTGACCGCCGGGGCCGGGGCCTGCTTGCGCTGCGGCGACGTGCCGCACGCCCCCGGGCGGCGCTCACAGCTCTTGATCAGGTCGTTCCACGCCTTCATGCCCTGGCAGCTGTTCGTCCCGCACCAGGACGGCTTGGGCGGCAGGAACGGCTTGGCCGACTTGGTGGGCTTGCCGGTGTAGCGCTGGCCGGGGCACACGTACGGCACGCCGCACCCGCCGGACCTGCCTGATGACTGGCCCGCCGAGGGCTGGCCCGCGGGCTTGCGACCGACCTGGCAGTCGCCGTCGGGGCACATCGCGTGGATGAGCCCGCTCGGGTCGCTGTAGGTCACCGGGCTGTTGGCGCTGTAGGCGTAGCCGTTGAGCTGCTGCGGGTCGGACAGGTCCATGATCGGGTCGGCCGAGGCGAACCGGCCGATGGCCGGGTCGTACTCGCGCGCGCCCAGGTGGGTCAGCCCGGAGGTCTTGTCCTGGGCTCCGCCGACGAAGCCGCGCTCCCCCGGCCAGGCGGCCTCGGCCCCGCGCGGCCCGCCGAACGGGAGCTGGCGGCGGCGGGTGACCTGCTGGGTGTCGGAGTCGATGGCGAGCTGGGCGGTGCTCTGGTGGTCGGCCGCCAGCCAGGTCAGCGGGCCCGTGCCCTGGCGCATCGCCACGATCCGGCCGCTGTGTCCGTAGTACCGCGTCGCGGTCGGGTTGCCACCCGCCTTGGCCACGCGCAGTTCCTGCTTGCCCAGGTACAGCGTCGTCGCGGCCGGGTCCTTGCGCAGCAGGCGGTTGCCGTCGGCGTCGTAGATGAACGACGTGGTCGCAGCCCCGACCTTGACCGCGGCCAGCCTGCCCTCGGCGTCCCAGGTGAGCTCCTGCCCTGGCCGGACCGAGGTCTGGCCGGAGGGCAGGTACGCGTAGGACTCGGTGGTGTCGCCCTGCGGGGTCCTGGTGGTGACCGAGCCGACCGCGTGGGCGTGCCCGGCGACGTCGTGGGCGAACTCGCGCACGACGTCGCCGCCCGCCGCGTGCCGGGTCTCCTTGGCGCGGTTGCCCGAGTCGTCATAAGTGTAGGAGTGCCAGTACGGCGCGGGACCGGCCAGTGCGGCCGAGGGCGCGGAGCGGCAGCCCTCGGTCTCCGACCAGTCGCCCTGGGCGGGCGTCCACGCCTCGGTGAGGCGGCGCTGCTGGTCGACGCGGAAGCACTGGACGTCGGCGGGCAGGTCGGCCGGGGTGTCGGCCACCGAGGTGATGTTGCCCGCCGCGTCCCGGGTGTAGCGCACGTCCGCCTGCATCGGCTTGGGCAGCTCGGCGTCCACGATGGCCCGCTTGAGCCGCCGGGTGTCGCTCTCGTAGTAGTACGACAGCCACGCGCGCTTGGTGCCCGATCCCAGCTCGACGCGCTGGACCTCGCCGAACTTGGTGTAGCTCATCGCCTGGACGTGCCGGTGGGTCACCCCGTTGTAGGCGCCCGAGCTGGTGTTGGGCATCCCCAGGTCGTGGTAGTCGTAGTTGACCGTCTCCTCGGGCAGTTCCCCGCCCGCGGGGTAGGTCTCCCCCGACAGGCTGCCGTCGGGGTCGTAGCCGCGGAACGTCTCGTACGTCCCCGCGAGCAGGCCCTCGGCCTCGGGGATCGTCACCGACTGCTGCGTCGGCTGGTAGAGCGCGGTGTAGCCGTGCACCGCCGACCGGTACGGCGTGTCGCCGACCCAGCGGGTGCTCGTCGCGGCCTTGCCCTTGCCCCGGGTGACGGTGTCGTAGGTCCACTCCGCGAGCTTCGCCCCGGTGACGGAGTCCCGGAAGGACCCGGTGCGGCGGCCCAGGGCGTCGTAGGCGTGGGCGATGGTGCTCCCGCGGGCGTCGGTGAAGGTGCTGATCCGGTCGAGCGCGTCGTAGGTCGTCGTGGCGCGGCCGGTGTCCGGGTCCTCCGCGGTGGTGCGCCTGCCGAGCAGGTCGTAGCCGTAGCGCCAGAGCGCCCCCATCGGGTCGGTGACGGTCTCCAGCTGACCCGCCTTGGTGTAGGTGTACCGCGTGGCGAGGAAGGACTCCGAGGGCTGCGGGGTGTTGTGCTTGCGCAGTTCGACGACCTGCCCGCGGGCGTTGGTGATCGTCGTCGTCGGGGTCCCGCCCGCGACCGGGGTCACGTGCACCCGGTCGCCCTCGTGGGCGGTGGTGGCGCGCCACTTCTCGTGCGCACCGCTGAAGTACACCGACGCGGTGGCCCGCCCGGCGCCGTCGAACAGGGTGCGGGAGTGGGCCGGGATGCCGGTGTCGGCGACCTGCGACAGCGTCGTGTCCACGGGCGCGTCGTTGAAGTACGGCTGGGTCGTCTTCCACGCCCGCCCGTGCGAGTCGTAGTGCGTGTCGGTGATGAGCCTGCCGCCGCCGAAGGCGGGCGACTGGGTCTGGCGGCCGCGCAGCAGGCCGTCGAACAGGGCCGTGCTGGTGATCTCGGTTCCGTTGGGGCCGATGCGCGTGGTGGTCACCGCCGACAGGTCTTCCTTGCGCACCAGGTGCGTCGTGGCCACGCTCGGCTTGGGGTTCTCGCTGCGGGGCCGGTTGGGCAGCCAGAGCTTGACCTGCCTGCCGAGCGGGTCGTGGACGGTCTCGGTCTTGCGCGTGTTGGGGTCGTTGACCAGCACCGGCAGGCCCCACGCGGGCTCGATGGTCGTGGTGGTGACCAGGCCCGCGGGGACGGCGGCGGTGCCGGGGGTGGTGACGGCCGTCTTGGTCAGCGGCCCACCCGTCTCGGGCGTGTACGCGGTCTTGGTGGTGTTGTTCAGCGCGTCGGTGGTCGAGGTCGGGCGGCCGTGCGCGTCGTAGCCAACGGTCGAGGTGACGGAGTAGGCGGGGTCGGCGCCCGTCCACTCGTGCGCGACCTCGGTCTTGGTGGCGTTGCCGTTGGCGTCGTAGCTGGTGCGCGCCGCGGAGACGGCGTCCCCCGGGAACTGCGGCGTCTCTCCACAGTGGACGCTCACCGTCCGCTCGGTGGCGGGCAGGTCGATCAGCCACTTGGTGGTGTCACGGGCGTAGGTGGTGCTGACGCACTGGTCGTCCGCCGCGGTGGCGGTGTCGCCCCGGTCGTCGACGCGGTACGGCAGGCCGTACTCGTCGTAGGAGGTCGTGCTCGCCGTGGTGCGCCACCCGCCCGCCACCGCCGTGTACGAGCGGGTCGTCCCGGAGCGCACGATGTGGGACTTGAACGCGCCCCGGGTCGCGGTCGGGCCCTGCACCACCGGTTCGCTGATGGTCTTGGCGATCCGCGGCGGGTCGGGCTGGTCGGAGGGGCCCTCGCGCTCGAAGGTGGCCGACTCGAAGGAGAAGCCTGCCAGCCAGTCGGAGTCGGCGCGGACGCCGCCCTCGGTGTCGGTGACCGACGCCGGGCGCGTGCCGGTGGGCTGCCGGTCCCCGTCCATGCCGCGGTAATAGCGCGTCTCGGTCATGGTGACCGGTCCGGCGGCGTCACCCGGCGCGCCGACGCGCACCCGGACCCGGCCGAACCCGCGGAACTCCGTCCACGACCTCTTGTCGTCCGGGGTGAACTCGCCGTTGTCCCAGTGCCACGCCGCGCCGTCGAGGTACTCGTAGCGCGTCTCCTGCGCGCGGCTGCTCGACGTGCGGTCGTTCTGGATGACGGAGGTGACGACGTACTTGTGGAAGTGGTCGGTGCGCTCGGCGTAGTTGGGCTTGGCCCAGCGCACGGGGAAGCAGCGCAGCGTGTTGGTGTGGGCGTCGGCGGGCATCGGGCCGCCCGGTGCGCACTCGCTGCCGTAGGCGACCACGGTGACGCCGCCCGCCTCGGAAACCACGGCGGTGACCCGGAACCGGTTGATGGGCGAGAGCCCGTCGGCCACGGTGTCGACCCGGTTGGGCAGCGCGGTGCCCTCGAAGGTCACCGGGGGCAGGTCCACGGCGCCGCCGACCAGGCCGGTGTGGGTGATGCCCTTCAGCCAGAGCGATGCCTTCTCACCGGTGCCCGGGTCCGGGTACTGGTGGTCGAGGGTCCACCGGTCGACCGCGGCGTGCGCGGTGCCGCGCCAGACCTCGGTGGTGACCGAGGCCAGCCGCTTGGTGTTCCAGAACGTCGGCGAGTACTGGTCCGGGCAGGTCGCCGCGTCGCACTTCGCCTTCCACGGCACGTCCGGCCAGTTGTCGGGGCTCGCGGAAGTGCACGCGCTGCCCGGGACGCAGCGGTCGGCGGGGGTGAACACCACGCGGGCCGCCGGGGTGGTGACACCCGCGCGCAGGCCGTAGTCGATGCGGGCCAGGCGCCCGCCGCGCACGTAGGAGACCGCGGTGTCCTTGAGGTTCATCCCGTAGGAGTTGGTCTCGGTCTCGTAGTAGTAGCGCACGACGTTGCCCGACGGGTCGACGACCTTGTCCAGGTTCCAGCGCCATGCCTGCGCGCAGTGGGACGCGGCGAACGAGGCCGCGTTGCACGGTTCGTTCGCGTCGTCGCCGAACACCGGGACGGTCCAGGTCGACTTGGCGTCGGCCGCCGAGCCGAACCAGTACTGGGTGCCGTCGAGGCCGGTGATGACCCAGTGCTCGCCGTTGTCGTCGCCGTTGCCCGCGTGGAGTTCGCGCTTGATCCGCGAGCCGTCGTCGTCGCGGGGCCGCCAGGCGCCGGTGGCGTCGTCGCGCACCAGCATCCCGCCGCCGCCCGCGTACACCGCGGTCGCGTTGTCCGAGCGCCAGCACAGGTCACCGGTCTGCGGCGCGACCGTGCCGCCGCCCTTGTCCTGCGCGCACCCGCCGTAGGTGCGCTCGATGAACCCCGGGGACAGGTCCCAGCCCTCGCCCACCCAGGACGCCTGATTGTTGGTCGCGCTCGTGCGGCCGTCGACAGAGGACGAGCGGTAGGACAGCGCCAGGTCCGGCTCCAGCCCGCCGGGGACCGGCGGCACGCGCAGCGGGTAGGACCAGGTGAAGTCGCCGGTGTGCGTGGCGACGTCCCAGGTGGCCGACGGCGAGAGTGGCTGGACATTGGCCAGGCCCGCGCCGTCCTTCTCCGCGACCGCGCCCTGGTTGCCCTGCAAGGCGAGGCGGGACGCGTCGTCCGGCGCCCGCGCGCTCATCGACACGCCGGTCACCGGCGTGGAGGCGACGGGGGGCAGTTCCACCGACGGCCCTCCCGCCGCGCTCGCCACGGGCAGGGCGACGGCCTGTGCGAGCGACGCGGTCAGCACGCCGACCACGCAGGCGATCACGGCACGACGGAGCCGCATTTTCCCTCCAGGTTCACGGTGACACCACGAAATTGCCATTCCGGTGCGTATTCCGGTGCGTCGTCCCGGGGCGCTGTTCCGGGGCGGTGCGTTGATTCCGGGGTGGGGACGGTGCGGGCGGGGATCGGTCCCCGCCCGCACCGTCCGCGTCAGGCGCCCGGCGCCGGGACCGCGGTCAGCACGTACCCGAGCAGACCGAGCACGGGCCGCCCGTCACACGTCGGGCTGGCGGCCTCGAAGCGGTTGTTGGGCGATGCCTGGCACTGGTACAGGGCCTGGCTCTGCAGACCGGGCGGCGGCGCGGTCCAGATGCCGCCGACGGTGTGGACCACGGTCGCGCCCCCACAGGTGGGGTCGGTGGAGAGGAACCGGTCGTTGCCGCTCAGGCAGGACTGCAGCTTCTGGGTGCCCGGTTCACTCGCCGAGCGGGCGAGCAGGCCCAGGGTTCCCTCCCTGCGGTAGCCCGGCGCCATGCCGCTGGTGGTGGCGGCGTGGTCCGGCCTGCGCGAATCGAGGTAGCGGACCAGCGGCGCGTACGCGAGCAGGTGCCCGAGCACCCCGTCGGCGGTGCCGCCCTCGCAGGCGGGGTCCATCGAGTCCCCGCGCTCCTGCCCGAAGCGGCAGGCGTGCAGCGGGGCCGTCGACACCCCGGCGGGCGGCTGGGTGTAGGCCCAGCCGAGGTCGGCCAGCTTCGTCGAGCCCCCGCAGTCGGCCGCGGTGGAGGTGAAGCTGTCAGTGCCCGCCAGGCACGAGTACAGCCGGTGGGTGCCCGGCGCCTCGGCGTCGAGCAGCATCCCCAGCGGGCCCTCGTACTTGTACTGGTCCGGCATCGGGGCGAACTGGTCCCAGAACCCGGAGGACGCGTCGACCGAGCGGTGGTCGCCGGTGGCGTTGACGAAGCGCCCGAGGTGCCCGCCCGACGGCGCGGGCCGCGACGCCCGCGCGAGGATGTCGTGGTCGCGGGCCACGCCGAGGTCGGTGGTGACCTCGTCGACCGCGCCGGGGAAGAACTCCGCGGGAAGCCCGTTGACCTTGCCGCGCCCGATGCTGAACCCGCCGTTCGCCTGCCAGAGCAGGACGTTGCCGCGGGTGCCGACCAGGTGCCCGTCGACGTAGATCCTGAGCTGGCGGGCGGGCAGGTCGTAGACCCCGGTCAGGTGGGTCCACCGGTTGAGCGCAGGCGGGTTCACCGACGCGGCGTAGACCGTCGGCACGTTGTCCGCGTCATGGGTGGCCGCGCCGAACATCCAGCGGTTGACCGCGGGCCGGTACTGGACGGTGAAGCCGCTCTGCCGCGAGCCGTCCTGCCCGAGGACGGTCGCCGTCTTGTCGCCGCGGGAGAGCCTGGCCCACGCCGAGACGGTGAAGCTGTCGCGCATCGGGACACCCACGTTGGCGGCCGTCGCCGACGCCGAGACGCCGTCGAGTCCCAGGGCCGTGCCGGAGACGCCCTGCGGGTAGGACACCGCGCCGCTCGCCGTGGTGGGGTTGGCCCGCCAGGAGGCGTCGGTGACCGTGCCGTCGTCGAAGCGCCACGTGCCGTGCGAGACGGCGGGGGCGTCGTCGTGCACCCGTCGGACCTCGCCGTCGGTGAGGGCCTTGGTGAACGCCCGGACGTCGTCAACGCCCTTGGGGAAGTAGCACGCCTTCGCACCGTTCCACTTGCACCGGCCGACCGACAGCGGGCCGGTCGACGGCTTGGGGACGATGTCCGTCTTGACCCCGGACAGCGAGCCGTTCACGTAGAGGCGCAGCTGGGTGCTCGGTTTGTGGTAGACGACCGTGAGGTGCGTCCACGCGTTGAGCGGCGCGGGTTCCAGCGACAGGACCTGGTCCAGTGCCGCGTTGGTCGAGTCGGACTTCGGCACGACCGCGCCCCACTTCTGGGCCCCGGCGTCGTACTGGAGGTAGAAGGTGCTCATGACGTTGCCGTCCTGGCCGAACACCGCGGCGTACTTGGTGCTGTCGGTGAGCGCCACCCAGGCCGAGACCGAGAAGCTGGTGGAGGTGTCGAGCACTGTGCCCGCGGTCTCGGCGTGGCCCCCGTTGCCGTCGAGCCAGAGCGACCCGGCGTCGCGGCCGCCGTTCCAGCCCGCGGCGCCGTGCAGCGTCATCGGCCTGCCCGCGGCGCTGGTGTCGGCGGCGGTGGTCCCGCTGCCCTCGTTGAACTTCCAGTGCCCGGCGTTGGCCACCGGCATGGCCGCGTCGGCGCCGACCGCCGGGTAGGAACGGACCAGGGCGGTGACCCGGGCGTCGTCGAGGGCGCCGGAGTAGAGCCGGACGTCGTCGACGCTGCCGTGCCAGAAGCGGTGCGTCGCGCCGTTCCTCCAGCCGTGGCCGATGGTCAGCCCACCGGTGCCCTGCCACGGCTTCACCAGGGTGCCGTCGTCCTCGTAGTTGCCGTTGACGTAGAGGTAGATGGCCTTCGCGCTCGCGTTGTACACGCCGGTCAGGTGCACCCAGCTGTTGAGCTGGTCGGGCCGGACGGCGATGGCGGCGTCGGTGATCCACCCGTCGTCCTCGGGCATCTCGAAGACCCACTTGCCGTCGTTGCCCTGGTCGTCCATGCGGTGGCCGAGCCGGAACTTGCTGCTCGGCTCCGTGCCGCCGCCGTCGAGGGCGACCGCGCTGCGCATGCACACGGAGGTGGCGTCGAAGTCGCAGTCCTTGCTCTCCAGGTTGACCCACGCGCTCACCGTGAAGCTGGCGTCGGTGCGCACGTCGACGGCCTCGGTGGTCACCACGTCGTCGACGCCGTCGAGCCGCACGGCGTTGCCGACCCGGCCGGGGGCGAACGCCGCCCCGCCGCCCAGCGCGGCCTGGCGGCTGCCCGCCGTGTCGCCGGAGGTGGCGCCGGTGCCCTCGTCAAGGGTCCAGTTGTGGCCGAGGCTCTGGTCACGGCCCGCCATCGAGGTGATCTCGGCGGCGAACAGCGGCCTGCTGTACACGGCCACGTCATCGACGGCGCCGGGGAAGTAGTCGGTCACGACGCCGTTCCACTTGGCCCGGCCGACCTGGATCGCCCCGGTGGCGCGGAACCCCCCGGCGTGCGGGGCCGAACCGGCGAGCACTCCGTTGACGTACAGCTCCACCCGGCCCAGGTCCTTGCGGTACACCCCGACCAGGTGCGTCCACACGCCGGGCTGGGCGATGGCGCCGCTGGCCACCTCACCGCCGTTGCCGTTGTGCACGTCGGCCTCCTGGACGCGGAAGGACCACTTGCCGTTGGGCAGCGCCCGCAGCCAGAACCCGCTGACGTTGGTCCCGTCCTGCGACATCACGGCCGGGTGGCCGCCGATGCGGTCCAGCCGCGCCCAGGCGGTCACCGCGAAGCTCTCGTCGGTGCGGATGACGCCGGGGAAGTGCACGTGGTCGTCGGTGCCGTTGAGCCGGACGGCCAGGTCGTCGGGGTTGGGGATGTCGGTCTGCCCCGCGGAGTACTCGGTGTCGGCGGGGTTGCCCGTGAGCTCGGCCCGGTTCCGGGCGTCGAGGAGGTTGCCGTCGAAGCGCCACTGCCCCGCGCTGACGTTGTCGCGGCTGAGCAGCCCGCGGACCTCGTCGAGGGTGACGGCGCGGCCGAGCACCCGCACCTCGTCCACGGTGCCCGGCAGGTGCTGGCTCGGGACGCCCTTGACGAGCGCCCGGCCGACCTGGAAGGGCCCGCTCGCGTTCCACGAGACCGGGCGGGTCGTCTCGCCGACCATCACGCCGTCAACGTAGAGGCGGACCTTGTCAGTGTCGGCGTCATAGGTGCCGACGAGGTGGGTGTAGCCGTTGACCTTCGGGACGGCGGTCGCACCCGCCCAGTAGTACGCGGCCGGGGTGTCCACATCGGCGTCGACGAACACGAAGACCCAGCGGCCGTTCTGGTACTGCAGGCAGAACCCGCAGAACCGCGTGCCGTCCTGCGAGAGCACGGTGTAGGTGCCGGTGTCGAACCTGGTGAGCTTGACCTGCGCGGTGACGGTGAAGCTCTGGTCGGTGCGCACGACCGGGCCCGTGGTGGCCATCGCGTCGTCGATCCCGTCGAGCAGCAGCCCGCCCCCGACCGCGCCGGCGGCGGTGAACGCCGCGCCCTTCTCCAGCACGCCGTCGATCCCGCCGTCGACGGCGTTGCGGGCGGTGGCGCCCGTGCCGTCGTCGAGCTTCCAGTGCGCCAGCTGCACGCCGCTGGTGCTGACCGCGGCCTCGATCTCCGCCGCGCTCAGGACCCGGTCGTGGACCTGGACCTCATCGATCGCGCCGGGCCAGTGGTTGGTCTGGGCGCCGTTCCAGAGGGAGCGCCCGACGGCGAACGCGCCGGTGGCGTCGAACCCCTTGGTGCGCGCGGCGGTCGCGGTGTCCGCCAGCTTGCCGTTGACGTAGAGCCTCATGTTCCCGGCGGTCGGGTCGAACACCCCGGCCACGTGGGTCCAGGTGTTCAGCGTGACGGGCCGTTTCACGCGCACGGCCTCGTCGGCCGGTCGGGTCGCGCTGTCGGCCGACGGGCTGTAGAGCTCCCACTGCCCGCCGTCGGTGTTGCGGTAGCCGAGCATGAACCCGCTGACGACACCGCCGTCCTGCGAGAGCGCCGTGTAGGTGTGGCCCGCCGCGGGCAGGCTGCTGAGCTTGACCCACGCCGAGACCGAGAAGGGTCCGTCGGTGTGCACCGCGGCCGGGGCGGTGAGGTGGGCGGGCGCGCCACCGAGCGCGGCGGCGCTGCCGACGGCGCCCTGGGCGGTGAAGCCCGCGCCGCCCCGCAGGGTGGCGTGCCGGTCGCCGAGGAACGCGGTGTCCCTGGCGTTGCCCTCGAACGAGTACTGCGCCAGCGCGCCGTTGCCCGCCCGGACGTAGAAGCGGTGCTCCTCGACCGGGCTCTTGTGACCCGCGCGGTCGACGGACTGCACGTACAGCGTCTGCGGACCGTCTTCCTCCGGGGCCAGCGGGATGGTCGCGCTGCCGCCGAGCGCGTTGGCGGCCACCGGGGTCGACGGATCGGGGTGCCAGCCGTAGAGGTAGTGGTCGATGTCGTTCTTCGACGGGTCGGGGCCGGTCCAGTTGGGCTTGAAGGTGAAGGTGTCCGCCACGCCGACACCGCCGTGCCAGCGGTTGTCCTCGGTGTACACCGTGGCCTCGACCAGCGGCTTGGAGGTGATGCCCACCCGGTCGGACACGAACCGGCCCGACCAGTCCACCCAGGCGCCGGCCGCGCGGCCGTCCCCGGCGATCGCGCCGAAGGAGATCATCTTGCCGTTCTCGGCGTCACCCAGCCCGAGGGTGACGTCGTGCAGGCTGCCGGACGGACGGAACGCGCTCCACCCGGTTTCCCCGGCGACACCGTTGCGGGAGATCCGCCAGTTCGCGTTGACCTGGTCGCCGTCCGGGTCGGACATCCTGGCCTTCAGCCGGATGCTGTCGGCGCCGTAGTAGGACACGCCGTCGCACCAGCGGCAGGGCGGATTCAGCGAGGGCTCGGTGTGCAGCTCGGTGGGGTTGTGCGGCGCGGTGTTGTAGTTGATGGTCAGCGTGGTCGACGCCGGGTCGTACTTGCGCCAGGCGCCTTGGTCCGTGGAGTCCTTCGCCGTGATGAGGAACGTCGTGAAACCGGTCATGCTGATGTGCTCGGTCGCGATGCCGTGCCCGACGGGCTTCCAGCCCGAGCAGTTGGTGTACACGCCCTGGGCGGTGAACTCGGCCAGCAGGGTTCCGCCCGGCTTGTTGTTCCAGGTGGTCCCGGTCCCGACCGGGCTGTGGGCCCGGTAGAACATGTGCTGCTTGTTGGTGCAGTTCGGGCTGGAGCGGATCGCGGTGTTGAACGTGGCGGTGTGGACCGCGCGGCCGTTGAGGGCGCTGGTGTCCCACTGGAAGTACGACCACGCCTCCTTGATGCCGTCGCAGTAGCCCACGTCGTAGCACTGGCCGACCTGCGCGGTCGACCCGTCGCCGCTGGAGTTCCAGTAGGTGTCGTTCGGCTTGCCCGAGAGCACGCTGGTCCAGCCGTGCTTGCCCGGCGTCCAGTCCGGATCGATGGTGACCGGGAAGACGGTGGCCGGGTCGGCGAGGAACTTCAGGTCCGGCCTGAGGTCCATGGTGCCCTTGCCGAGGGCGATGGCGACCCGCGTCTTGCGCGACTTGGCGTCCCACATGACCGCGGGCGGCGAGCTGAAGACCACCGCGCCCTTGCCGTCCACGGCGCTGAGCGCGCCGGACTTGTCCGCCCGCACGCGCAGCCCGCCCGCATCCACGCGCATCCGGATCGACTTGAGGGCGGGGTTCTTCGCCGCGGCGGGCGTCTTGACGACCAGGTGCTGGCGGTAGCCCGCGCGCTCGGCGTGCATCAGCAGGTCGACGCCGGGCAGGACCTCGGGGTAGGTGGCGGTGGCGCCGTCGAGCACGGGCTCGGGCAGCGGCGCGGGCCAGCGCACGCTGAAGCGCTTGCCCTCGCTGCGCATCTGCGCCAGCGGCGCGTCATCACCGCCGCCGGAGAGCACCAGCTCCCCGACCGCGGCCTTGGGCTCGACCGTCCCGTCGGGTCTGCGCTGCAGGTCCTGGTCGACCGGTCTCCACGCGCCGCCCTTGAGCACCCGCACGGGCACGGCGTGCAGCTCCGCGGTGAGCGTGCCGCCCGGGTTGGCCCACACCACGCGGGTCGGGGTGCGCTCGTCGAGCACCTCCACCCGGGAGTTCTGGAGCTGGGCGGCCGTCATCGCGGTCACCTCGTCGGGCGCCTCGGCCAGCGCCGCCACCGGCGGCTCGACGGGCCCGTTCACCACTGTGACGGCGATGGCCGCCCCCAGCAGGGCCGTCACCGTCCCCGCGATCACCACACGACGCAGCCGCACTTTTCCTCCAGCGTAGGGCACTTCTGGGAGCAGGCTGCTCGACGCCGCCTGCGTTTCGCCTGCATTCCGGTTTCAGCCCGCGGGGGCCAGCTCCGGGCCCACGGACACGCAGCCCGCGGCGAACTCCCGGATCAGCTCCGGCAGCCCGAAGCGGTCCGGGCCGTCGCGGGTGACCAGGTTCGCCGCGGCGAGCCGGTCCAGGACCCGGCCCGCCGCCAGCGGGCTGGTGCCCAGCAGCCGGGCGGCCTCCGTGGAGCTGAACTCGCCCAGCGCCGACAGCGCGCACAGCGCGGCCCGGTCGTCGGCCCGCAGCGCGGTCCAGGAGCGCGCGACGCTGGTCAGGACGGAGGGGCCGTCGTCGCCGTCGATCGACAGCGCCGCGAGCCTGCCCGGCCCGGCGAGGTCGGCGGCGAGGTCGGCCACCGTCCGGTGCGGGTCGGCGGCCAGGTGGGCGCCCGCGATGCGCAGCGCCAGCGGCAGGTGAGCGCACAGCCCGGCGAGGCGGGCCAGCGCGGCGGGCTCGGCGGCGGCCCGCGCCTGCCCGATCTGGGCGGCCAGCACCGCCATGGCCGCCGCCGGGTCGAGCGCGGGCAGCCGGACCCGGTCCAGCGCCTGGCGCACCGCGAGGGCGCGCAGGTCGTCCCGGCTGGTGATCAGCACCGCCACGCCGGGGATGCCGGGCAGCAGCGGCTGCACCTGGCCCGCCGACCTGGCGTCGTCGAGCACGACGAGCATGCGCCGGTCGGCCAGCAGGCCGCGGAACAGCGCGGCGCGGCCGTCCAGGTCATCGGGCACCCGCTCGCGCGCGACGTCGAGCGCGCCGAGGAAGCGCCCGAGGACCTCCGAGGGCGTCAGCGGCGTCTCGGCGGCGAAGCCGCGCAGGTCGACGTGGAGCTGGCCGTCGGGGAAGCGGGCGCGCAGCCGGTGCGCGAGCCGCACGGCGAAGGCCGTCTTCCCGACCCCCGGCGCGCCGCACACCAGCACGATCGACGGGCCGTCCGCCTGCTCGGCCGACAGCAGCGCCTCGACCTCGGCGAGCCGCTCGCCGTGCCCGGCGAACCCGCGCACGTCCGAGGGGAGCCCGCCGACGGCGGCGGGCGCGGCGAGGACGGCGCGGTGCGCCGCGCGCAGCTCGGGCCCGACGTCGATCCCCAGCTCGGCGCGGAACCTGCGGTCGAGGTCGCGGTACACGCCCAGCGCGTCGGCCTGCCTGCCGCAGCGGTGCAGCGCCAGGATCAGCCGCGCCCACAGCGTCTCCCGCCACGGGTGCTCGCCGGTGAGCCGCACCAGGTCGCCGAGCACCTCGTGGTGGCGGCCCAGCTCCAGGTAGGCGCCCGCGCGCCGCTCGGCGGCCCGGACCCGCTCCTCCTCCAGCCAGGGCGCCACCTCCTGGCGCAGCGCGTCGGCCGGGACGTCGGCCAGCGCGGGCCCCCGCCAGCACGCCTCGGCCCGGTCGAGCCACTCGGCGCGCTCGGCGGTGCTCCCCGCGCGCTCGGACGCGGCGACGGCCGCGGTGAACCGGGCGAGGTCGAGCGCGTCGTCGCCCACGGTGATGAGGTAGCCGTCGGGGCGGGTCAGGATCAGCGCGGGGCGACGCGGGTCGTCGGCGAGCAGCCTGCGCAGCCGCAGCACGTAGATCTGCAACGACTTGCGCGCGCTCGCGGGCGGTCTGTCACCCCAGAGGTGCTCGACCAGCCGATCGACCGGCACCGACCGGTTCGCCCGCGCCAGCAGCGCCGCGAGCAGGACCCTCAGTTTGGGTGTGCTGACCTCGACCTGCCGCCCGTCGACGCGGACCTCCATTGGTCCGAGCAGCCCAAACTCACGGTGAAACCCCATCGTGCCCCCAGTGTTCGCCCCCCGGGCGGCAGCTCACAGCACGGAATGTCCGGCGGCAACGGTTTCATCCACAGCTAAAGGACGGACTTCGGGTAACAGATACTTGCTCCGATCGCGGCGCTCGGATCGGCGGCGACCGAAACGCGCGGCGGCCCGGCCGCGATAACGCGGGCAGGGGTCGGGCGCCCACCCGGGTCGAGCACGACCTCGCCATGGACCGGCGACGCCCGAGCCAGGGAACCGAAGCGGCTCCCGGCCGTCTAGGTGGGCAACACGGGATGATCACCGCTGAGAGGGTGGCCGGGCATGACGAGCACTGGTGGCAACGACGTCGACGCGAGGACGGCGCTGATCGCCGCGCCCACGCGCGCCGAGCAGGTCGTTCCCGACATCTCCGCGCGGTCGGCGGCCTGGGCCACCGGGCTGTTCAAGAAGCTGGACCCGCTGCCCACCGGGCGGGCGCCGCTGCGGGTCGACGTCGTGGGCGGCGGGCCGGTCGGCCTGGCGTTCGCCTGCACCGTGCGCGCCATGATGGGCGACCAGGTCGTCGTGCGCGTCCACGACCGCCGCTGGCGCAGGCAGGGCAACCGGGTGGTCTGGATGGGGCGCGCCGAGGGCAACGTCCGCCGCGAGCAGGTGGTCACGCTGCAGAGCAACGTCTGGTCCACGCTGCCCCACCAGGTCCAGCGCCGGCTGTTCGTGGAGGGCCGCTACGGCGAGATGTGGCCGCTCGGCCCCGACTCCCCCGCCGAGCGCGGCAGGCCCCGCAACATCAAGATCCGCTGGATCGAGGACTGCCTGCTCGACATGGCGCAGGACGTCTACGACATCGAGCTGATCCCCGGCGCGTACACGCCCCCGGCGGCGTACGGCGGCGCGCACATCCTCGCGATCGCCGACGGGGCGAACTCCCCGACCCGGACCCGGCTCACCACCCACTTCGGCACCCCCGACCGGAACTTCTACTCGGTCAACGGCGAGCAGCTGGTCGAGACGGTGCTGGGAATCCGGGTCAAGGGCACCGTGCCCGACGAGCACACCGTCCCGCTGACGGTCAGCCAGAACCGGTACCTGTTCAACTCGCTCGGCGGCGGGTTCATCAACATGCGCCTGACGGCCGAGGAGGCCAGTGAGATCGTCGCCATCGGCGAGGACAGCCCGGTCGACTGCATCCAGAAGTACCGCTGCATGATGCTCCCGCGCGGGGACCGGTTCGTGTGCGACCGGCACCGGGCCGTGTTCAAGCCCTCGGTGGACCGGCTGTCGTTCCTGTGGCCGCGCATCCTGGAGGGCGCCCGCCTGTTCGGCGCGGCCCCGCAGGACATCCTCGGCATCACCATGTTCCGCCTCGGCATGACGCAGAACGCCCGGTTCACCGCGCAGCTCGCGCCGACGACCTTCGGGTGCCTGATCGGCGACGCGGCCAACTCGCTGCACTTCTGGCCGGGGCGCGGGCTCAACACCGGGGTCAAGAGCGCGCTGTCGCTGGCGGGCACCCTGCGCTCGCGCTGGCAGGGCAAGCCGCTGCGCTCGTCGGACTTCTCCGCGCACGAGGGCCTGATGCAGCAGCTCCAGTACCGCGAGAAGTCCCGGGCGTGGACCACGATGGTGATGCCCGACGAGAACGGCATGCCCCGGGGCATCGAGGACCGCCTCCGCGCGGGCTTCCCCGGCCCGCACGACCGCCAGGCCCTCACCGCCGAGCTGATGACCCGCGTCCGCTCGATCAAGGCCCGCCTCGCCAGCCGCATGAACTCCCTGCCCGGCGACGACTGGTACCTGGCCAGGCTCGGCGTCCTGCACGTCAAGACCCTGAAGGCCCTGGTGGAGAGCGGCCCGTGGATCACCCGCGAGATCGGCGGCGACGAGGTCTCCGTCGACGTCGACGTCCCCGCCCTGGACTACCCCGCCCTCGACCGCACCCCCGCCCCCATCTCCGACACCGTCGCCTGGCCCGTCACCGAGCGCGACGAGGCAGACCCCGCCCTCCCCGCGGTCCCGGTGCACTGACCCGGGCTTTCCGCAGCTCTTCGCCCGCCTGCCTGTCCGCCGGACTCCGCACCGCGCGTTGACCGGAGCACCGGCTCGGGACTCCCGTGGGGGACGGGAGTCCCGAGCCGCACCTTGTCCTCAAAGGATCATCTCGGGGCGACCCCGTGCCATGCTCCATTATGGACAGTCAGCGTGCCGGCGTTCAGCGCAGTGCGGCGAAGAACGCGCGGATGTCCTCGGCGAGGACGTCGGGGACCTCGAGCGCGGCGAAGTGGCCGCCACGCTCGAAACGGCTCCAGTGCACGATGTTGGTGTTGTCGCGCTCGGCGAAGACGCGGATCGTCTGGAAGTCGTCGGCGAAGACGGCGACGCCGGTGGGGGCGGTGTTCACGGGGGCGGGCCCGTCCGTCGCGGCGGCGGCGTTGTCGTAGTACGAGCGGGCCATGCCCGCCGCGGCGTTGGCGAACCAGGCCACGGTGACCTCCAAGAGGATGGTCTCCAGCGGGACCAGGGAGGTGCCGTTGCCGAAGGAGTTGAACAGCTCGCTGTAGGCGAGCAGGCCCAGCGGCGAGTCGCTCAGGCCCGCGGCGACGGTCTGCGGGCGGCTGGCGTTCATCGTGTTGTACCCGCCGACCTTCTGGAACCACCGCATGTGCTCCAGGCCGGCGTAGTCCTGGGGCTCCAGCCGCTCGAACTCCGCGGGGTCGCCCGACGGGAAGGCGAACAGCTGCAGCACGTGCAAGCCGATGAACCCCTCCGGCGCGAGCAGCCCGAGCTCCCTGGCGACCATGGCGCCGTTGTCGGAGCCGTGGATTCCGTAGCGCCGGTAGCCAAGGCGGCGCATGAGCGCGTCGTAGGCGCGGGCGACGCGGGCGGTGGTCCACCCGCTGTCGGTGACCGGGGTGGAGAAGCCGTAGCCCGGCGCGTCCGGGACCACGACGTGGAAAGCGTCCTCCGCGCGCCCGCCGTGGGCGACCGGGTCGGTGAGCCGGTCGATGAGGTCGAGGTAGTCCACCGACGAGCCGGGGTAGGTGTGGGCCAGGAGCAGCGGCGTGGCGCCGGGGTGCGGGGACTCGGCGTGGATGAAGTGGATCGGCTGGCCGTCGATGTCGGTCACGAAGTGCGGGTGGGCGTTGACGCGCTCCTCCGCGGCGCGCCAGTCGAACGCCTTCCACGCCTCGACGGCCTCGCGCAGGTAGTGGTTGGGGGTGCCGTGCTCCCAGGTGTCGCCGGGCGCGGGCTGCGGGAGGCGGACGCGGTCGAGGCGCGTGGCCAGGTCGTCCAGCTCGGCCTGGGCGATCTCGACGCGGAAGGGGCGGAGTTCGGTGTTCGTCATGGCTCAGACGCTACGGTGCATATAGGAACGTTCAGTTCCTACTTGCCGAAGGAGTTCGCCGTGCCCGACACCGCCGCGCGCCTGCTCGCGCTGCTGTCGCTGCTCCAGTCGCGCCCGTCGTGGAGCGGGACCGAACTCGCCGAGCGGTTCGGCGTCAGCACCCGCACCATCCGCAACGACGTCGAGCGCCTGCGCGGGCTCGACTACCCGGTCGAGGCCACGCGGGGCGCCACGGGCGGCTACCGCCTCGGCGCGGGCGGCAAGCTGCCCCCGTTGCTGCTCGACGACGAGGAGGCGGTCGCCGTCGCGATCGGGCTGCGGGCGGGCCGCGGCATCGCGGGGATCGCCGCGGCCAGCGCCCGGGCGCTGGCCAAGCTCGAACAGGTGCTCCCGCCGCGGCTGCGCCCCACGGTCGAGGCCGTCGCCTCGGTCGTCGACCACGCCCCGGAGAACACCGGCACCGACGCGCCCGACCCCGAG
Organism: Actinokineospora lacus; assembly: GCF_053813445.1. Classification (NCBI taxonomy): domain Bacteria; kingdom Bacillati; phylum Actinomycetota; class Actinomycetes; order Pseudonocardiales; family Pseudonocardiaceae; genus Actinokineospora; species Actinokineospora lacus. Next base: position 318,138 of record NZ_JBQERA010000002.1, on the reverse strand, counting down.
GTCGACCCGGCGGTCCTGCGGGCGGTCGCCGCCGCGATCCACCACGTCGAACGGCTCCGCTTCGACCACCAGGACGCGCCGCGCGTCGTCGAGCCCTACCGGCTGCTGGCCTGGCAGCGCCGCTGGTACCTCGTCGCCCGCGACCCGTCGAGCGGCGGCTGGGAGGTCTTCCGCGCGGACCACATCACCCCGCGGACGCGCACCCACCACCGGTTCGCCCCCACCCCGCTGCCCGGCGGCGACTACGCCGCGTTCACCATGCGGCAGGTGGCGAGCAGCGGCTGGAACGTGCACGCCCGCCTGCTCATCGCGGCCCCTGCGGCGGCCGTGCTCGACCGGATCAACCCGGCCGTCGGCGTCGTCGAGGCCGTCACCGGCACCACCTCGGTCCTGGTCACCGGCGCGGACTCGCTGGACACCATCGCCGCCTACATCGGCATGCTGGACATGGACTTCACCGTCGAGTCCCCGCCGGAACTGCGCGCCAAGCTCCACCGCCTCGCCGAGCGCTACACCCGCGTGTGACCGGCGAGCCGCAGGCCCCTGATTTCCGGGCTCCTGTGAGCGGCGCTTGGTTGGCCTGTCGCCCACCCGCCGCGCGTGCTTGCCTGCCGTCTCCTCTGAACGTCCTTGTGCGGCAAGGCGGTTGGCGTGCGGAAACGTGTCGATCTTGCGGGCCGGTTGCGGTGGTGCGCCGACACTCGGTCACCCGGGCACGCTTTCCCCTGCTGGTCCTGAGTGGACAAACACGTTCTGGGAGGAGCTCAACGTGACCATCCGAGCCAGGATGGGGTCGGCCATCGGCGCCGCACTCATCCTCACCCTGCTCACCCCCGCGGTCGCCACGGCCGACGGGGGTGTCACCACGATCGCGACCGGGCTCAACAGCCCGCACGGCCTGGCATTCGCGCCCGACGGGTCGCTGTACGTCGCCGAGTCCGGCACCGGCGGCGCCGGGCCGTGCTTTCCCGGCAGCCAGGCCGACGTCGAGTGCTTCGGCGCCACGGGTTCCATCACCAGGGTCAACCGCGGCCGCCAGCACCGGGTGGTGACCGGTCTGCCGTCGATCGCCCCGGTCGACGGCTCACGCGCGATCGGCCCGTCGGACGTGGCCTTCGTCGGCGGGCTGCCGGTGTTCACCAACGGCCTGGTGATCGCCGCCCACACGCGCCCCACCGTCCTCCCCGCCGCGGGCCAGGACGCCGGGTGGCTGATGGCCGCGGTGGCGGGCCGGGCCGTGCGGATCACCGACATCGCCGGCTACGCCATCCGGACCGACCCCGACGGCGGCAACCCGAACTCCCTCGCCGTCACCGGCGCGGGCGTGGCCGTCGCCGACGCGGCGGGCAACACCCTGGTCCGCGTCGGGCTGGACGGCCGCACCACCACGATCGCCCGGTTCCCGAGCCAGGACGTCGAGGCGCCGCCGGAGCTGGGGATGCCGCCCGGCTCCGTGATCACCGCCCAGGCGGTGCCCACGGCCGTCGTCGTCGGCCCGGACGGGGCGTACTACGTCGGTCAGCTCACCGGTTTCCCCTTCCCCGTCGGCAAGGCCAGCGTGTTCCGGGTGGTCCCCGGCCGGGAGCCGACCGTCGTGGCCACCGGCTTCACCAACATCATCGACATCGCCTTCGACCGCCACGGCTCCCTCCACGTCCTCGAGGTGGCCCACAACGGCCTGCTCTCCGGCGACCAGACCGGCGCCCTGATCAAGGTCGGCCGCGACGGCGCGCACCAGGTCCTCACCACCGACCTGACCGGCCCCGGCGGCCTCGTGATCAAGGACAACGCCGCCTACGTCACCGACTGCGGCGTGTGCGCGGGCACCGGCACCGTGCTGCGCATCCCCCTGCCCTGACCCCATCCAGCCCGCGCGCCGACAGGGGCGGACCACACGGTCCGCCCCTGTCGGCGTCTGCCAGAGGGCACCGCGGCCGAGGAACCGGCCCTGCCCGCCGATTCGAAATTTTCGCAATGCCTGCCGGGTTTCGATAATCCTATGACCTCCCGAAAACCGCAGGTAAAGCCATGATTTCCGAAACATTAACGAAAACCGTTGACTACCGCTCGGAGCCAGTCTGATACTGGCTCTATCGGCAGACTTGACCACTGCTGATCGGGAGTCACCCCGCAACCGGTATTCCGACCGCATGGCGGTCGGCCATTCCGCGCCGCGTTGACAACGCCTGCCTCACCGAGGAGGACGCACGCCCATGAAGACCGCCCCTGCCCCCGCGCCCAGCCGCAGACGTGGAGCCATCAGACTGCTCGGCCGTGCCTTCGCCATCGCGCTGGTCGCGGCCGCGACAATCGCACCCGGCACGGCCAACGCGGCCATCTCGACAAACCAGACCGGCACCCACGACGGCTATTTCTATTCATTCTGGACCGACAGCCAGGGCACGGTCTCGATGGAGCTGGGCGGGGGCGGCAATTACAGCACCTCGTGGCGCAACACCGGGAACTTCGTCGCGGGCAAGGGGTGGCGGACCGGCAGCCGCAGGGCGGTGACCTATTCGGGCACCTTCAACCCCTCCGGCAATTCCTACCTGACGCTCTACGGGTGGACGAGAAACCCGCTCGTGGAGTACTACATCGTCGACAACTGGGGCACCTATCGGCCCACCGGCACGTACAAGGGCACCGTCACCAGCGACGGCGGCACGTACGACATCTACCAGACGACGCGCTACAACGCCCCGTCGATCGACGGCATCAAGACCTTCAACCAGTACTGGAGCGTCCGCCAGTCGAAGAAGACCGGCGGCACCATCACCTCGGGCAACCACTTCGACGCGTGGTCCCGCAACGGGATGAGCCTGGGCGCCCACGACTACATGATCATGGCCACCGAGGGCTACCAGAGCAGCGGCAGCTCCAACATCACGTTGGGCAGCGGCGGCGGCGGGGGCGGCGGAGGCGGCAGCTGCACCGCCTCCCTGTCCGCGGGCGACCAGTGGAGCGACCGCTACAACCTCAACGTCGCCGTGTCCGGCTCCAGCTCCTGGACCGTGACGATGAACGTCCCCTCCCCCGCCAAGGTCATCTCCACCTGGAACGTCGGCACCAGCTACCCCTCCGCCCAGCAACTGGTCGCCAGACCGAACGGCAGCGGGAACAACTGGGGCGTCACCATCCAGCACAACGGCAACAGAACCTGGCCCACGGTCTCCTGCGCCGCGGGCTGACCCCGCGAAACCACTCCCAGCGCCACACTGCCAGCAACCGGGCAGTGTGGCGCTTTTCGCTTCCACCTCCAGCGGCAGCCGAACGTGCTGGTCATCGTGGTGGCAAGTCACACGATCGTGTGACTCGGTGTCCTCGTTCCGGGGCCGAGCGCGTCGTTCTGGCGAGCGCCCCGAGAGCGGGCGAAGCACCGGAGGCCAACTTGAACACCACGGCCGTCGCGCTGGCGGGCTGGTTCTGCCCCGCCGCGTTTCTTCTCGGCTGGACGCTGCGGAGCTGGACACCGCAGGGCTGGACACCGCGGGGCTGGACATGCCAGTTCACGCCACCAGCCGTCCCGCAGCCGGTCGCGCCGACAATCGTGATCATCGACCCGCACGAGGGCTCGGGGCGGTGACACAGGACGACCCGGGCACCGGCAAGATCCGCCGTCGCCGTCAGCAGGAGTTCTCGGACCTGCACGCCGCGGTCGGCCTGGCCTGCTCCACTACCTGAAGCACAGATTCCCGTCCGTGGACGCCGAAGTCGTCGCGCAGGAAGCCTGGCTGCGCACACTGGGCAAATGGGACGCGATCAGCAATAGGCGCGGGTACCTCTTTCGAGTCGCGCAGCGGGTCGCCATCGACAGTCTCAAGCTCGCGCGGAAGCATGTGCCGCTCGAATCGGCCGGTGACGTCGTCGAGACGAGGGCCGCCGATCCACTGCTGGCCTGCGAGGTGCGCGAACTCGTCAAGGCCATCGCGCTGCTGCCCGAGGCCCAGCAGGAGGTCATGCACCTGGTCGTGGGAGAGCTGGACGTGCGCGAGATCGCCGCGGTGCTGGGGAAGAGCGAGGCGGCCGTGCGCAAGAGCATGCGGCGGGCCAAGGCGGAGCTGGCCAGACAGGGCTTCGGGGAGCCGCCCCAGCGCCGCGCGCCGCGCCGATCCCGCCCGGCCGCCGACCCGGCACCGGAGCACAGCGCCAAGAATGACAGCCAACCGCACGATATCTGCGGAATCGGGGCCCGCGATGCTTAGCCTTTTCCTCAGCCGTATTCCCGGCACTCGAGCCTACCGACAGCACCAGGCCGTGACGCGCAGGATTCGCCGAGCCGGGCAGGCCATTCGCGGGCAGTACGACCCCGCGACGCTCGAGTTGGAGGCCCGTCGCCTGTTCAAGCTCGCCGAGGACGCGAGCGAGCCCGCCGGGTCCGTCGGCGACGTCCTCCCGCTGAGCGACGCCGCGTCCGCGTGGGCGCAGGCGCTGGCGGCGCGCACCCACACCCCGCACAGTCCGGCCGCCCTGGAGGACGCGCTGCTCGGGATCGTGGAGCGGATCGTGCGCTCCAGCCCCCGCGAGCTCGCGCAGGTGGCGCGGGAGGCGGGCGCGGAACTCGGCGAACGCCTGCGGGTGATGCCCGCCGCCTTCGAGGACCTCCTGCAGGTGCTCATCCCCTGGATCGAGCACCACCACCGCGGCCGGGACGACGACGGCCACCCCGTGCGCGCGAAGGTCCTCGCCGCGCTGGCCGCGGGCTACGCGCAGGCGGTCGTCGAGCGGCTGCTCGACGGGCAGCTGAGCAACACCAAGAACGTCGGCGCGATGCGGGAGCAACGGGCCCACGCGATGGTCGCCTCCGATCCGTACACCTTCACGCAGTCCATGGAAACCTGCGCCGACGTCCCGATGATGGTGCTGGACCGCCGCGGGGTGGTCCTGGGCGCGAACGGCGCGGCCAAGGCACTGCTCGCCCTCGGCGACGACCAGGGTTGCTACCTGGAGGACACCGGCTACACCGCCGCGGACTCCATCACGGTCAAGGACATCATCGAGTCCCTGTCCCCCGCCGTGCCCCTGCACGTCGACTACGCGGTCGCCTGGCCGGAGGGCACGTTCAAGGCGTGGGTGCGCCTCACCCTGCAGTGGCACCCGGGCAACGCGCACAACCCGGGCCGCGTGTGCGCGGTGTTCGAGGACGCGACGAACCACCACGTGTGGCGGCGCCACCTCGACCAGCTCGCCAACCGCGACGAGGTGACCAACCTGCCGTCCCGACGCGCCTTCCTCGCGAGCGTGCAGAACCTGCTCGACTCGACCAGCGTCCGGGACGACCTGGCGGACCGGACGGTCGGGATCTGCGTGATCCGCCTGGTGGGCCTGACGAGGATCACCCGGGAGCTCGGCCTGCACCTGAGCGACCTCGTCATCAAGACCCTGGCCGCCCGCACCGCCGCGGCGCTCGCCGGGCTGCCCGACACGATCACCGCCAGGCTCGACCGGGACACCCTGGCCGTCATGATCGGTGACCGGCAGAGCTGGGCCGCCGCGGCGGACACGATCAAGCGGCTCTCCGCGTGGCTGTCCGAGCCCGTCCCCGCCCGCAAGCACCGCTTCGCCATCACACCACGGGTCGGGGTGGCCGAGGCCAACACCCGCGGCCTCACCGCCGGGGACCTGCTCGCGCGCGCCGAGAGCGCGCTCGACAACGAGACGACCACCACCCGCAGGCCGTGGACCATCATCGACAACGGGTCGGACGGGCAGGCGCGCACCAGCCTCATCGCCGCGCTGCCCGACGCGCTGGCCCACGACGAGCTCGCACTGACCTACAGTCCGATCGTCCGGGTCGACGACACCGCCATCGCGGGGCTGCGCATCCACATCCGGTGGAACCACCCCGACTACGGCGACATCGCCGCGGACCGGGTCGTCGGCGCGGCCGACGAACTCGGCATGGACCTCCCCCTCGCCCGGTGGGCCCTCAACACCGCCACCCGGGACGCGCTCAGCGCGTCGGGCCTTCCTCCGCACCTGCTGCACCTGGCCCTCCCGGCCGAGGCGTTCCTGGGCGACGACAACAGGACCCGCCCCCACATCGAGGCGCTGGAGGGCATGGGAACCAGCCTGGAACTGCGCGGTTTCGGCACCCGGTTCGCCGCGTTCGGCCACCTCACCGCGATCCCCCTGACCGGCGTGATCATCCCGCGACCGCTGACGACCCACCTGCACAACAGTCCTGAGCACCGCGGCATCCGCGGCGTCGCCCACTCCCTGATGGGCATCACCGCGGACCTGGGGTACACCGTGCAGCTCGACGGCATCACCACTCCCGACCAGATCCACGACGCGCGGCTCCACACCGTGTGCCACGCGCACGGACCGCTCTTCGGAACCGCGCTGCCCGCCGAGGACATCACCACGCTCCTGGACGAGGAACCCGCCGGGCACACCTGGATCACCGCCCACGGCCGCGTTCCCCTCCAACGGCGCTGATGTCTCCAACGGCGCCGGCGGTGGCGGCTTCAACAGCGCCGGCGGTAGAAAGCAGCAGAAAGCGGTGGAGGGCCGGGGTTCGGCCCTCCACCGCTGGTCTTTCCGCGCGTCCTGACTACATCTGGCTGACTACATCTGGCTGACTACATCTGGCGGCGGGCGTCGTGCTGGACGTTGCCCGCGCTCTGCTGGGCCTGGCCGCGGACGTTCTCGACTGAGGAGGCGGCGTCCTGCTTGACGTTCTGCGCCGCTTCCTTGGCCTTGTCCTGGACGTTGTGCGCGGCTTCCGCGGCGGTGTCCTTGAGGTTCTCGCCCAGTTCCGCGCCGACCTGCTTGGCCTGGTCGATCAGCGGCTGGGCGTGCTCGCCGACGGCCTGGGCGACCTGCTGCTCCTTCTTGGTCGTGGGCAGCAGGGTCGCGGCGAGCATCCCGCCGCCGAAGGCGATCAGGCCCGCGGCGAGGGGGTTGCCCTTGGTCTGCTCCTCGACCTGGCGCAGGCCGTGCTCGGCGCTGTCCATCATCGAGTCCTTGGATCCCATGACCTTGTCCTTGGTGGATCCCATGACCTTGTCCTTGGTGCCCATCACCTTGTCCCTGGTGCCGCGCAGCTTCTGGCGGACCCGCTGCTTGCCGCGATCGGCGATGCGGCCGGGGGTGACCCGGTCGGTCACCTCATCGATCGTCGAGCCGAGGTGGTTGCGGGTCTGCTCGATCTCGTGCCTTATTTCGTTTGCGCTCGTGCCCATTCTGCGTCCTCCTTCAGCGTTTCGACGGTCTGGCGCGGGATCGGGGAGACTTCCCGGAGTTGCTTGCGGCCGCTCGTGAAGAGCACCGCCGCCGCGATCCCGTACAGGACCGCGACGATCAGGAACGCCCAGCCGACGTCCATGTTGGCCACCTCGGACAGGCCCCACGCGATCGCGAAGGACATCAGCAGCAGCGCGAGGTAGCCGATCACGGCCGCGGCGCCGAGCTTGCCGCCCGCCTTGGACGCCTTCCGCGCCTCCTCGCGCATCTCGACCTTGGCCAGCTGCAACTCCTTGCGCATCAGCTCACTGATGTCGCGGGTCGCCTCGCTCAGCAGCTGGCCGATCGACTCGTCTTGGCGCCTCGGCGGGGAATCGGCCGCTCGGTGGTCGATGTGGGGTTGCGTCATGACCGCGCACCGCCCTGGTACGGCGACCCTCCCTGGTACTGAGGCCCGCCCTGGTACGGCGACCCTTCCTGGTACTGAGGCCCGCCCTGGTACGGCGGCCCATCCTGGTACGGCGACCCTCCCTGATACTGGGGCCCTCCCTGGTACAGCGGCGTCTCGACCTCCGGCATCGTCGACACCGGCATCGGCGGCGCGGCGGCCTGGTGGGAGTACTGCGCGGTCAGCTCGTCCGTGGCGGGCGCCCCACTGGCGGACACCCCGCTCTGGGACTCCTCCTTGCGGGCTTCACTGCCCGCGCGCAGCAACCTGCTGGCGGAGAACCCGGCAGCCGCGGCGACGAGGAGGAACGTCCCCGGCCGCCTGCGCGCGAAGCTCTCGGCGTCCTGCACGATTCCCTCGAAGCCGCGCGACTCCACCCGGCCGACGACCTCGTGGATCTTGTCGGCGGCCTGCCGCACGTAGTCGGTCAGCGGCCCGGCCTCCTCGGGCCTGCCCTGGGCGAGCGCGTCCACGTGCTCGCCCAGGCGCCGCAGCGACTCACCGACCTTCTTCGTCTGCTCCTCGGCCTGGTCCCGCAGCTGCGACTTGGCGTCCTGCGCGACCTTGCGGGCCTCGCCCTTGGCCTGGTCGACGACCGCCTGGCCCTGGGCGCGCGCCTCTCGCGCGACGCCCTTGCCCTCCTCGGCTGTCGTCTGCGCGACGGCCCTGCCCTCGTGGCGGACCTTGTCCGCCGTCCCGTTGGCGGAATCGCCCTGCCAGCCATGAGTGGATGTCACGCTCATCCTCCTTCGTCCTCGCGTGAGGAACCTGTCGGCCCGCGACACGGGCCGATGACGTCCTCGTTGAGGGGGGACTACCCACGGATGGCGGGAAAACACACATCGGCGGCGGAGAATCTGCGGCGAGTTCTCAAACCCGGGCGCGCATCACAATGAGGTCGCCGTGGCCGCCGTAGCCCAGGACCGGCTCGGCGTACTGGGTGCCGTCGAAGGTGATCATCCACCACTCGCGCCCCACCGGGAGGAGCATCGGGTGCGGGATGTTCGTGCCGTACGGGGCGTCGAGGGTGCCGAGCTTGCGCATGGCCATGTCGTAGACCGGGTACTCGCGGGCGTCGCCGTCGCTGGCGAAGACGTACCAGTCGCGCCCGACGCGCTGGATGATGGGGCCCTCGGTCTGGTCGAGGCTGTTGTCCGCGCCCACCAGCCTCGTCTGGGTGTAGTCCGCGCCGCGGGGGGCGATGGCCAGGGCGGGGTGGAAGACGAACGCGGGCTGCTGGGCCTCGCTCTCCACGAAGGCCAGGTGCCAGCGGCCGTCGATGCGGGTCAGCGACGGGTCCCACGAGCTGACGCTGGTGGGCAGGGGCAGGCGCGCGGTGGGGATGACGTGGACGCCGGAGAGGACGTTCGCGGTGGTGGTGGCGTGGCGGATGTGCACGCCACGGAAGGCGAAGTCGCCCCAGGAGCTCATGGTGAGGATGAACCGGCGGGCGCGGTCGTCGTAGACGATCTGGCCCGCGTGGTCGCCGAGGACCACGCCGTCGCGCTCGAAGAACAGCACCGCGACCTGTTCGAGGCGGGTCGGGTCGGCCAGGTCGAGCGTCCACACCGCCCAGTGCGCCTGCTGGAAGAACCCGAGCCCGGCGTTGGTCATGGTCAGGTACAGCTTGCCGTCGCGGATGAACGGCCTGCCGTCGGCGTGCTGCACCACGTGCGGGTCGCGCACGCCCGCCTGGCCGTAGTACCCCGCCTGGACCCGGCCGATGGCGACCGACCCGTCACCGCGCCCGCCGTAGGTGTAGCTGAGGGCGCCGAGCACCGCGGGCACGCGTAAGTCGACCAGCGCGCGCACCTTGTCGCGCTCGCTGAGCAGCGGCTGCCAGCCCGTGCCCGTGCCGGTGGGGTCGACCAGGGCGGTGACGGCGTTCTCGTTGACCACGACGGCGAACCGGAACGGCCCGCTCACCCGCGCCTCGGCGGACTTGACCACGGTGGTCGTGCCGTTGACGGTCACCTCGATCGTGGCCCGCCCGGCGCTCGGGTCGAGCGTGCCCAGGACCGACGTGCCGCCACCGGCCAGGCCCGCGACGACCACCCCGGCGCCCTCGACCCGCTGGACCTCCACCAGCACCGAGCCGTACGGCGCCCGGGGCCGCACCCCGGTGTGCACCAGCGTCGCGCGCGGGGCCGGGGTGATCGCGGTGTCGTACTGGACGAAATTCGGTGCGATCAGGTCGAACGGGCGGTACTTGTGGGTGGTGGAGAAGTGCAGGTCGAAGGGGCTCAGGCCGGGGGCCGCCGCCGCGGGGGCGGCGCCGAGCAAGCCGGTCATCGCACCCGCCGCGCCCGCGCCGAGCAGCAGGGTGCGTCGATCGATTCCGCGTACCGTCATCTGTTCTCCTTTGGATTTCCGGACACACCCATGACCAGGCCCTCGATGGTGTGCTTCTGCGCGATGGGCGCCAGCTCGTCCACCAGCCGCACGGGCAGGTGGGCGCGGACCTCATCGGGCAGTCGGGCGTGGTAGTCACGGGTGCAGACCAGGTCGTGGCGTTCGTCGTTGCCCGCCCCGGGCGCGTCGACGCCCAGCACGAGGGTGGGCCGCGGCGTGGCGGACGTGTTCGCCGTGCCGCGGTGGATGGTCAGGGCGCTGCGCGCGGAGATGTCCCCGCGCCGGGTGAGCCTGCGCCTGGCCAGCCCGGCGTAGCGCGGCCAGTCGGCCCTGGGCGGGAACATGCCGTGCTCGAAGTCGGGCGAGTCCTCCCACTGGGTCCCGGGCGCGATCTCGAAGGGGCCCATGTCCGGGGTCACGTCGACGGTGGTGATGTTGAACGCCAGCGAGGTGAACCGGTGATCGAGCACGGTCTCCCGCGGCGCGGGGAAGTCCCGGTGCCACGGCTGGTCGACCGCGCCGGGCAGCGGGATGTCGAAGCCGATCTCGACGATCCGGTAGTCCTCCCCGAGCACCGACCGGCACACGGCGCTGACCCACGGGTGGGTCACCAGGTCGACGAACCCGCGCAGCCGCTGCGGGTGGATCTCGACGTAGAAGCGGTTGGGCCCGCGGCCGATCGCGCCGTCGGGACGCGCGCGGGCCTCGGCGAAAAGCTGCCCGATGTCCTCGCCCAAGCGGTCCACCCAGTCCACCGGGAAGGCGTTCTGACAGCCGATGATCCCGTCGGCGTGGAGCCGCTCGATCTGGGCGCGCATGTCGGCCGGGGCCTGCCTGCTGTCCGTCATCTGCCCTCCCTGCGGGCCGTTGCGGGATAACCAGGTGGTACCGGGATCGGTGCGAAAGCGCCAGGCATTGATCGAAAGTGGCGCACCGGCCGCCCGGAAACGGTCACCGGCCGATCACGCCCCGCACAAAGTGCGTCTCCCCAAACGGCGCGGTCTGGGTTACGGTCCGAAGTCATGTTCGCCGCCGAACGTCGACAGGTGATCCTGGAACTGGTTCGGACCAATGGAGCGGTGTCGCTGCGGGAGTTGGCCAGGATCGTCAAGACCAGCGAGGTCACCATCCGCCGTGACCTGCGCTTCCTCGCCGACGAGGGGCTGCTGGCCCGCAAGCACGGCGGCGCCGTGGCCACCGACCGGCCGACCTACGAGCCGAGCTACTCGGAGAAGGCGCAGGTGGCGGGCGAGGAGAAGGCCGCCATCGCCGACCTGGCCGCCGAGTTGGTCTCCCCCGGCGACGCCATCGTCCTCGGCGCGGGCACCACGACGCAGGCCCTCGCGCGGCGGCTGGCCCGGCTGCCCGACCTGACGGTGGTCACCAACTCGCTGCTGGTGGCCCAGGTGCTGGCCAGGGCCAGGGGCATCGAGGTGATCATGCCGGGCGGCATCCTGCGCGGGTCGATCTTCGCCCTGGTGGGCAGCGCCGCCGAGCAGGCCATAAGCGGACTGCGGGTGCAGCGCGCCTTCCTGTCCGGCAACGGCCTTTCCGCCGGTCACGGACTGTCCACACCGAACGCCGCGGTGGCCGGGGTGGACCGGGCGATGGCCGCGATCGCCGACGAGGTGGCCGTCATCGCCGACCACACCAAGATCGGCGTGAACACGATGGTCCAGACCGTGGCGCCGGGCGAGATCGCCCACGTCTTCACCGACAGCCGCGCCCCCGCCGAGGAGCTGGACAGGCTCAGGGCCGCGGGCGCGGTGGTGCACCTGGCCCACCTGGACACGGCGTCCTCCGCCTGACCAATCACATTCGATCAGGGGTTTCTGTTGGATTCTGTTTCATCGGCCGGGCACGACGCTCGCCAGCCGGACGGAGCAACGAACTCCGGCGGTCGGTCCCATGTTATCGCTAACAACATGTATCGCTTGCCCCGCAAGAGGATTCGTCGCGCTGACCACTGGCCTGGACCATCGCGACTGGACTAGCCTCCAGCTCGTGCGCTCCCCGAGCCGATGTTGAAACCCACTCGTTTCGTGGTGATAAGTGTTGACATTTGTTCGGAGTGGACGTCAAATGGATCGCACCGCTGCCCGGCCGGGGGCAGGCAGACGATCTGAGCGCAGGCGGCGCTACGCGGTCCCACCGAACGAGCCAGAGCGCCGGTGGGCGGGGTCGGTTCCGGCCCCGCCCACCGGCTCCCACCGACAGCAGGAGTCATTGATGACACGGACGAAAGCCCAGCGGTGGGCGCTCGCCGCCGCGTGCGCCGTCGCCCTCGCGGGCTGCACCAACCCCGGCCAGGACGCGGCCCCCGCACCGGGCGCGGGCGGCAACGACGAGCAGGTCGTCAAGGAGAGCCAGGCGAGCGGGAGCACCTGCGCCCTGGAGAAGCACGGCGCCGAGAAGCTGGACCTCAGCGGCGCCGTCGTCGGCTTCTCCCAGTCCGAACCCGACACCGCGGCCTTCCGGGCGGCGGAGACGGCATCGATCCGCGCGGCGGCCGAGGACGTGGGCGTCAAGCAGCTGCTGGTCACCAACGCCAACGGCGAGCTGCCCAAGCAGATCGCCGACATCCAGAACCTGCTCAACCAGGGCGCGCAGTTCCTGATCGTCGCGCCGGTCAACTCCGACGGCCTCGACCCGGCCCTCGACGCAGCCAAGCAGAAGGGCGTCCCGGTCCTCACCATCGACCGCAAGGTCACCAACACCCACTGCGAGCACTACATCGCCTTCATCGGCTCGGACTTCTACGAGCAGGGCAAGCGCGCGGCCGACGCGATGAACAAGGCGACCGGCGGCACGGGCAAGGTGGCCATCCTGCTCGGGTCCTCCGGCAACAACGTCACCGACAACCGCAACGCCGGGTTCAAGGACCAGGTGAAGGCCGAGTACCCCGGCCTGGAGATCGTCGCGGAGCAGACCGCCAACTTCGCCCGCGACGAGGGCCAGGCCGTCGCCGAGCAGCTGCTGCAGTCCAACCCGGGCATCACCGCGATCTACGCGCACAACGACGAGATGGGCCTCGGCGCGGTGACCGCGGTGCAGGCGGCGGGCAAGCAGCCGGGCACGGACGTCAAGATCGTCTCCATCGACGGCACGCGCAACGCCGTGCAGGCCATTGTGGACGGAAAGATCAACGCGGTGATCGAGTCCAACCCGCGCTTCGGCCCGCTCTCCTTCGAGATCGCGAAGAAGTTCTACGCGGGCGAGGCCATCCCCGAGGACGTGATCATCGAGGACGACGAGTACAACGCCGACAACGCCAAGGCCGAACTCGGCAACTCGTTCTAGGCGACGGCGACGAGGGAGCATCCCGGTGAGCATCCTGGAGACCAGGGACGTCACCAAGTCCTTCGGTGGCGTGCGGGCCCTGCGGGGCGTGGACTTCGCCCTCGAACCGGGGGAGATCCACGCCTTGGTCGGCGAGAACGGCGCGGGCAAGTCCACCCTGATCAAGGTCCTCACCGGGGTGCACCCGCCGGACTCCGGCGAGGTGCGGTTCGCGGGCGCCCCCATCGGCTTCCACCGGCCATCGGACGCGCAGGCGGCGGGGATCTCCACGATCTACCAGGAAGTGAACCTGGTTCCCCTGCTCTCGGTGGCGCGCAACATCTTCCTCGGCCGCGAGCCGCGCACCCGCCTCGGCCTGATCGACGTGCGGGCGATGAACCGCGCCGCGGCGGAGCTGGTCGGCGACCTCGGCGTCGACGTCGAGGTCACCGCCGACCTCGGCCGCCTCGGGCTCGGGGTGCAGCAGATGGTGGCGCTGGCCAGGGCGGTGTCGGTGGACAGCCGGGTGGTGATCATGGACGAGCCGACGTCGTCGCTGGAGGCCAGGGAGGTGACCACCCTGTTCCGGGTGGCCCGCGGGCTGCGCGAGCGCGGCGTCGGCCTGGTCTTCGTCTCCCACCGCCTCGACGAGCTGTGGCGGCTGTGCGACCGGGTCACCGTGCTGCGCGACGGCTCGCGGGTGCACACCGGCCCGATGCGCGGGCTGGACCGCGTCGGGCTGCTCGCGCACATGCTCGGCCGGGACACCGAGCAGGTCGCCCAGGAGGGCGCCACCGAGTTCGGCGAGACGCACCGGCAGGACCGCGCGCCGGTGCTCACCGTCTCCGGCGTCACCGCGCGCGGGCGGCTGGCCGGGGTCGGCTTCGCGGTCCGCCCCGGTGAGGTCCTGGGGCTCGGCGGGCTGCTCGGGTCCGGGCGCAGCGAGACCGTCAAGGCGGTCTACGGCGCGCTGCCCACGCAGGCGGGCGCGGTCGAGGTCGAGGGCAGGCGGGTGCGGGCGAACTCCGTCGCGCACGCCCTGCGCGCGGGCGTCGCGCTGCTTTCCGAGGACCGCAAGGCGGAGGGGATCATCCCCGACCTCTCGGTCCGCGACAACATCGCGCTGGCCGTGCTGCCCCGGCTCTCCCGGGGCGGGCTGGTGTCGGAGTCCAGGATCGACGCGGTGGTGGGCACGCTGATGGCCCGGCTGCGGATCAAGGCGTCGAGCCCGGCGCAGAAGGTGCGCGAGCTCTCCGGCGGCAACCAGCAGAAGGTGCTGATCGCCCGGTGGCTGTGCACCGAGCCGAAGGTGTTCCTGCTCGACGAGCCCACCAGGGGCATCGACGTCGGCGCCAAGGCCGAGGTGCAGGCGCTGATCGACGAGCTGGCCGCGCAGGGCCTGGCGGTGGTGCTGATCTCCAGCGAGATGGACGAGCTGGTCGAGGGCGCCGACCGGATCGTGGTCCTGCACGAGGGCACGGTCGCCGACGAGCTGGCGGGCGAGCGCGTCACCAGCACGGCGCTGCTCGCCGCGCTGGCCGGGGACCCGCGAGGAGCTGGAGATGACTGACCGCCCGAGCACCATCACTCCCCCCGCCGACAGCGCGGCGGCGCCGGAGCCGCCGCCGAAGCGCTCGGGGGTGGACTGGGACTGGGTGCGGCGCAACGGCGTCTACCTGGCGCTGGCCCTGCTGGTCGCGGTGAACGTCGTGGTCACCGACAACTTCGTCAGCACGGGCACCTTGCGGCTGCAGCTGGTCCAGGTCGCGCCGGTGCTGATCGTGGCGCTGGGCATGGCCCTGGTCATCGGGACGGAGGGCATCGACCTGTCGGTGGGCGCGGTCATGGCCCTGGCCGCGGCGCTGATCCCGCTCTACATCGGCTACGGCACGGTCGCCGCGACCGCGATCGGCCTGTCGGCGGGGGTGGCCACCGGGCTGCTCGCGGGATTCCTGGTGGCCAGGGTCGGCGTGCAGCCGATCATCGCCACCCTCGGCATCATGGTCGCGGGCCGCGGCCTGGCCAACCTGTTCGGCGGGGAGATCAAGAGCATCAACGACCCCGGCATCGTCGCGCTCGGCACCGGGGAGCTGCTCGGCGTCCCGTACGTGGTGCTCATCGCCGCGGCGGTGGCGGCGGTGGTGTGGTTCCTGGTGCGGCGCTCGACCTACGGCAGGCAGCTCGTCGCGATCGGCGGCAGCAAGCGCGCCGCCGAACTCGCGGGCCTGCCGGTGCGCCGCGTGCTCGTCACCACGTACGTGGTCGCGGGCCTGCTGGCCGCGATGGCCGGGGTGCTGATGGCCGCCCGCTCGCAGGCCAGCGACCCGACGCGGCTGGGGCTGCTGGTCGAGCTCTCGGCCATCACCGCGGTGGTCATCGGCGGGACACCGCTGTCGGGCGGGCAGGTGCGCATCGCGGGCACCATCGCCGGGGCCCTGCTCATGCAGCTGATCACCGCGACCCTGATCTTCCACGACATCCCGGACTCCACCGCGCAGCTCGCCCAGGCGGTGATCGTGGTGGCCGCGGTGTACGCCCAGACCGGCCGCGGAACCCGGCCCCGCCGAGGGAAGGCGCGCTCATGACCGTCCGCACCACCGCCCCGCGCGCGGGCATCGCCCGCCTCGCCCAGCGCCAGGGCGCCCTGGTCATCCTGGTCGTCGCGCTGGTCGCCTCGACCATCGCCTTCGACTCCTTCGGCACGGCGCAGAACCTCGGTGGCATCGCCCTGCAGGCGTCGTTCCTGGCGGTGGTCGCGCTCGGCATGACGTTCGTGATCATGACCGGCGGGATCGACCTGTCCGTCGGGTCGGTCTTCGCCCTCGGCGGGGTGCTGGCGGCGTGGGGCGCCCAGCACGGGACCTGGGTCGCGCTGCTGCTCCCGCTGGCGGTGTGCGGGCTGATCGGCCTGGCGCAGGGGCTGATCATCGCCCGCGGCGGGCTGCCGCCGTTCATCGTCACGCTGGCGGGCCTGCTGTTCGCCCGCGGCCTGCTGCTGCTCATCAGCGATGAAGGCGCCAAGACGTACAAAGTGCCCGGCGACTCGGCGTTCCGGACGCTCGCGCAGGGCAGCTTCCTGGGCATCGGGTACCCCATCTGGATCGTGCTGATCGCCTTCGCCGTCGGCGGCCTGGTCCTGCACCGCACCTCCTACGGCTCCTCGGTGCTCGCCATCGGCGGGCAGGAGGACGCCGCCGACCTGATGGGCCTGCCGGTGGCGCGCGCGAAGGTCGTGACGTACCTGGTGTCGGCGCTGCTGGCGGGCCTGGGCGGGATCATGATGGCCTCCTACACCTCCTCGGGGGTGACCATCCTCGGCGTGGGCATGGAGCTGGAGGTCATCGCCGCGGTGGTGCTCGGCGGCACCCTGCTCACCGGCGGCGCGGGCACGGTCCTCGGCACCCTGGTCGGCGTGCTGCTGCTGCAGGTCACCAAGAACGTCATCAACCAGATCGGCACGCTGAACTCCAACTGGCAGGCGGTCGTCAGCGGCGCGATCCTGCTGCTGGTGGTCACCCTGCAGCGCTGGTTGTCCAAAGTGGAACGTCGCTGAGCGGGCCGGTCCCGCTCCTCGCCTGGCAGGATCGCCCGATCTGACCTAGACTCACCCCGGTTCCAGCACACTGGGGATGGCTGGTATCTCGTGGCTGGTGTGAAGCCCACCGACGTGGGGTAGTCCGCGGCATCACCGGGGCTCGAGAGGCGATGAGAACACCGTGACGACGGATACTGGACTTCACATCGAGAGCCGGGCGCTCCAAGACGCCATCGTGGTCGAGCCGGTCGGGGTCCTGGAGGTGGCCACCTACGCCCTGATGCGCGACTACCTGCTCAAGTGCGCCGTCGACGAGCCCGAGATGATCATTGTGGACCTGGCGGGCGTCACGGTCACCACGAGCGCGTCGCTGGTGGTGTTCTCGGCGGTGGCCGCGCAGATCGCCGAGTGGCCGGGGGCGCCGCTGCGGCTGGTCAGCGCGCCGGGCGCGCCGGTGCCCGTCGACAGCCCCATCCGGCGGTTCGTCTCGGTGCACGCCAGCGTCGCCGACGCGCTGGCCGCGGGCGACCAGGCGCCCACCCGGCGCGTCATCCGGATCGCGCTGCCCAACGACTTCTCCGCCCTGTCCGCCGCCCGCACGTTCGTGGGGCGGACCTGCCTCGACTGGGACGTCCCCGACCAGCTCGCCGACGCGAAGCTGATCGCGAGCGAGCTGGTGGAGAACACCCTCCAGCACACCATGTCGGCCCCCACGCTGCGGCTGGAGCTGCGGCGGGAAGTGCTGACCGTCGCGGTGTACGACACGAGCCCGGTCCCCGCCGAGCTGGTCGCCACCCCCCGCCCCTCCGAGCGGCAGCTGGGGATGACGCTGGTCGCGCGGCTCAGCGCCGTGTGGGGGTGCACGCCGACCCGCCAGGGCGGCAAGGTGGTCTGGGCTACCCTGCGTGCTCCACGTCCATGAGCAGGATGGCCCCGCGCACGGCTCCGTTGCCGTTGTGCAGGGCGCCGCAGACCAGCCGCAGCGACACCGGCCTGCCCCTGCGGTTGATCGCGTCCAGGCGCGTCGTGCTCGTGAACTGCGGGTCGCCCAGCGCGGACCGCAGGGCCTGGGGCAGGTCGGCCACCGGCAGGCCGATGTCGAGGTTGAGCAGGTGCTCGCCGCGGGCCTCGTCGTGGCGCAGCCCCCACAGGTCCTCCGAGGCCCGGTTCCAGGCGCGGACCCGCAGCTCGCGGTCGACCACGACGACGCCGGAGCGGATCGAGGTCAGCACCGACTCCAGGAAGTCGTTGACCTCGTCGAGTTCCAGGCTGCGCTCGCGCAGAGCGTCGTTGATGGCCTGCAGTTCGTCGTTGGTGGACTGCAGTTCCTCGTTCATGGTCTCCAGTTCCTCGTTGGTCGACTGGAGTTCCTCGTTGGTGGTCTCCAGCTCCTCAACGGTGGACTGCAGTTCCTCGTTGGTCGTCTCCAGTTCCTCGTTGGTCGACTGGAGCTCCTCGTAGGCCGCTTCCAGCTGCCGGTTGGCGTGCTCGAGCTCGTCGAGCAGCGCGCGGGCCGCGGTCACGTCGCGAAAGGCCACGGAGACGCCCAGCAGCCCGTTGTCGGCGTTGGCCAGTGGGGTGAGGCTGATCTCCAGCCACACCGGGGCGCCACTGCCGCGCTGCCACTCGATGTCCTTGACGCGGATCGCCCGCCGGTCCACTTTGGCCTGGTCGAGGTAGGTCCGCAGCTCCACCGGCCGATAGGACATCTCCAGGTCCCGCAATGGCCTGCCGATGTCCTTGTTGGACAGTCCGAAGTACAGCTCGGCCTGCTGGTTGATCATGGCGATGGTGTCGTCGCCGGTCACCACGAGCTGCGCGATCGGGCCCGCGGCGAAGGCGTGCTCGCGCAGCTCGTCGAGCATCCCGAACTCGCCGTGCTGGTCCCGGAAGGGCGCGATCGCGGTGCTCAGGCTGGGCGCGGGGGCCGCGGACTTGCGGAAGACCCGCCGCTTCAGTTCGGTCGGCTCGAAGATGCTCCCGTGCGAGAGCAGCATCTCGGCCTTGCCGAGGAACAGCAGCCCGTCGGGGGCGAGGGCGAAGTGCAGCCTGCTGAGGATCGCGGCCTGCGTCGCGGCGTTGAAGTAC
Source organism: Actinokineospora lacus (assembly GCF_053813445.1). Taxonomy (NCBI): domain Bacteria; kingdom Bacillati; phylum Actinomycetota; class Actinomycetes; order Pseudonocardiales; family Pseudonocardiaceae; genus Actinokineospora; species Actinokineospora lacus. The sequence goes on along the minus strand of NZ_JBQERA010000002.1, from coordinate 299,251 downwards.
ATCATCGTGTTGCGGCACACCAGCAGGTCGATCCTGGAGATCGGCGCGTCCTGCACCAGGTCGTTGCGGCCGAAGATGACCGAGCGGCGCAGGTCCTTGCGGAAGACGAACGCCCCGCCCTGGCGGTCGAAGTACTGCCCCAACAGGTCCTCGGGAACCCCGGCGACCTCGGCCTCGCTGTAGGCGCCCGCGCGGGCTTGGGCGAGGGCGTCGGCGTCGACGTCGGTGGCGTAGATCTTCACCCGCTGCCGGAACTGCTCGGCGCCGAGCTCCTCGACCAGCACCATGGCCAGGGTGTAGGCCTCCTGCCCGGCGGCGCAGCCCGCGCTCCACACCCGGATCGGGTCGTCGGGGGCCCGCTTGGCCAGCATTTCCGGGATCGCCTGCGAGCGCAGGTATTCCCACGCGTCGGAGTCGCGGAAGAAGCTGGTGACGTTGATCAGGATGGTGTTGAACAGCGCGTCGAACTCGCCGGGGTTCGCCTGCAGGTGGTCGATGTAGTCGCCATACTCGGTGATGTCCACCTGGGTCATGCGCTGGAGCACCCGCCGGGCGAGGCTGGTGCGCTTGTATCCGGTGAAGTCGAAGCCGCGGCTGTCCTTGAGGTAGGTCAGCAGCTTCTCGAATTCGTGGTTCGGCTCCGGCGGAGTGCTCACCACCACACACTACTCCGGGCGTATTCGACCGCTGATCAGGCCAAATCCTCCCGCGCGGCCGAATCAGCCTGGACAGAAGCGCTGGTCAGGGTGTGACGCAGCAGCTCAGCGGCCTGGGCCGCCTCCGCGAGCCGGTCCTCGTACCGGTCGGCCAGGACCACGTTGCCCCGGTCGCGAGCCTGCTCGGCCATGCGCCGGGACAGGCTCACCTTCTCCTCCAGCGTCCGCATGGCGACCCACAGCGCGCGCTCCCACGCGGTCCCCTGCGCGTCCAGCAGCGCCTCGGCGGTCCAGGCGTGGCCGACCCGGCAGCGGTAGCGCGCCACGTCCTCGATCTCCGCCAGGCTTCCGTCGCAGTCCGGGCAGCTGTATCCCGACGCGGGGCCGAGGACGTAGCGGTCCGGGTCGGCGGGCAGGCCGTCGAGGTGAGCGGCGATGTCGTTCTCCATCCACATCAGACGTGTGGGGGCGGGCGCCGAGGACACGTCGACTTCCTCCCGCACGATGTCGGCCAGGGCCTTGCCGATCTCGTTCGCGGGCAGGACGTGATCGGCCCGCACCGCCCGCAGGGCGTTGGCGGGCATGCTCGGGTGCAGCGCGTCGGTCGGCTCCTGCACCACCACGCGACCGCCGCGCTCGGCGATGGCGACCAGCCCGGCCACCCCGTCGTCGAGCACCCCGGAGAGCTGCACGCCCACCACCGCGGGACCCCGGGCCACCGCCGCGGACCGGAACAGCGCGTCGACCGCGGGCCGGTGCCCGTTCTCGGTGGGACCGTGGGTCAGGGCGAGGCCGCCGTCGATGACGAGGGTGTGGTGGTTGGGCGGGGCAACGTGAATGACACCCGGGCGCAGCACGGCCTCGTGCCTGGCCACCACCGCGGGCAGCGGGCCGGAGCGGTCGAGGATGGCGGGAAGCGCGCTGGTGCCCCCGGCGGGCAGGTGCAGGACGACCACGACGGCCCCGGGGAAGTCCGCGGGCAGCCCGGCGACCAGGTGGCGCAGGGCCTCCACGCCCCCGGCGGAGGCGCCGACCACGACCAAGTCGCATTTCCGCTTCGCCATCGGTCCACCTCCCGAGCCCGCAGCGTACTCCGGGGCCACCCCGGCCACCTGATGACGGCAATCGGTTTGCCCTGCTCAGCCGAGGTCGCCGTCGACGCGCACGCGGGCCGGGGAAAGGCGATACTGCAAACAGGTGATGGTCCCCCACCTCGATGGTCGAGTCCGATCGCCCGCCGCGCTGTCCGCTGTGGCGGGCTTTGGCTGTCCGGGCGCTGACGCCCCAGAGGACCGACCCCATCAGGCAATGAGACAAGGAGAACGCGATGAGCATGGAGAAGCCGTGGAACGACGTGGCCGACCAACAGCGATCGGTCGACCCCGACCACGACGCGGCGGAGGGTGAACTCGCGTCAACCGAAGACGGGCCCGCGCGCGACGTGGACCCGACCGACGTGCTGGAAGCCAATCCCGCCGACGTCGCCGACCAGAACCGCGTCGTCCCACTGCACGAGGACGACGACGTGCCGCCGTTCGAGGATCACCCCAGGCCGTGATGCCGGGTCACGCCGCGGCCCCTTCGTCCTTAAAGGACAAATCAGGCACGGTCGCGCTCTCCTCGCGCGTCGGGCTCAGCAGCGGCCCGGCCTCGGCGAGCAGACCCTGAGCGGCCCGCAGGGACGTGGCGATGTGATCACGGCGCTCCGCCAGCCGGTCCACGCGGCGCTGGGCGTCGGCGACGATGCGCTCAGCCCGCTCGGCAGCGGCCCTGACCAGCTCGTCGGCCCGCGCCCGCGCCGCGGCCTGCTGCTCGGCGATCACCTGGTGGACCTCGGCGCGGCGGGTGGCCATCTCCTGTTGGGCCTCGGCGCGGCGGACGGCCGTCGCCAGCGCGAAGTCGGACTCGACCTGGGCGCGCTGCCGCGCGGCCCGCTCGTCCAGCTCCGTCCGGCGCTGCTCGGCCTGGCGCGTCATCGACTCGACCCGCTCGTGTGCGCGGCGCATCCGGTCGCGGTGCTCGGCCTCCATCTGGTGCCGACGGGCGTCCAGCTCGGCGACCAGCCGCTCGTGGCGCGCCCGCAGCCGCTCGGCGGCCTGGTTGGCGGTGTCCCAGCAGTCCTCCGCGGCGGCCCGCGCCCGCGCGGTGGTCTCGGCGGCGTCCGCTCGGGCGAGTTCGACCATCCGCCCCAGCCGCTCGGTGAGCGCGTCCAGCCCGATCGGCGCGCGGCAGATCCGGTCGACCAGCGCGCCCAGCTCCCGGACCCGGTCGCGCTCGGCCTCCAGCTCCCGGGCCAGCGCCTCGACCTGCGCGACGGCGGCGTCGCGGTCGGCCGCCAGCAGGCGGAACTCCGCCTCCACCGACTCGACGTAGTGCCGCACCTGGCCGCGGTGGCAGCCGCGCCACACCAGGTCGAAGTCGGTGCCCAGCGGCACCATCTCGTCGGCGATGTCGTGGACCGCCACCCGCCTCACCATCCCCTTCGGACCTTTGTGGACAGTGTGCTCAAGATCACCTGTCGCGCTCAACTATAGGACGAGGACGGCGTCACCGGTTCCGTCAATCGAGCACGAATCCGGCGTTGATGCCGAGGCAGCGGACCCGGTCGCCGTGCTCGACCCGGTCGCGCGCGGACGAGGCCGGATGCCGGGCGCGCCAGTCCCGGCGTTCGCTGGATGTCAACCTGCGTCCGGGTGACGCGCCCGAAATTCGCCGGATCGAAGTTCGCCGGTGGGAAAAGGCCCGCCCGCTGTGTACGCGGGGGGCGGTGTGGGCACTCCCTGCGCGTGACCACGCGACTCAGCCCACCCGCCCTCATCCGATCCGTCCGCGACCGGTATCGCCAGGGAGCCGACCGGCCCCTGGGGGGCTACGTCCGGGCGCTCGGCACCTACGCCGCCGCCGTCGGCGGCCTGACCCTGCTCGGCCGCGCCCGGGGAGCCCAGCTCCCGGAGCGGATCGGACTCGCGGACACGGCGCTGCTGACCGTCGCCGCGCACAAGGCCAGCAGGATGCTGACCAAGGACGCCGTCCTGAGCCCCCTGCGCGCGCCGGTGGTCCAGTACGAGGAGTCCGCGGGCGCGGGCGAGATCAACGAGAAGGTCGTGGCCACCGGCACCAAGCACGCCGTCGGCGAACTGCTGACCTGCCCGTTCTGCATGGCGGTGTGGGCGGCGACCGGCCTGCTCGCGGGCCTGGTCATGGTCCCGAGGCCCACCCGGCTCGTCGCCACCGGACTGACCGCCGTGGCCGGGGCGGACTCCCTGCACCTGCTCTACGACTGGCTGAAGGCCCAAGCCGAGAAGTGACCCGCGGGCCCGCGGCGAACAACGCCGCGGCCAGCAGCAGTTCGGCGAGGTCGCCGCCGTAGTACATCAGCTCCGCCGCGGCGGCGACGCTCTCGGCGTCGTGGTGGGCGGCCCACGGCAGGGTGTCGGCGCGGGCGTAGAGCGCCTTGGCGAGGACGGCGTGGGCGGCGGCGGCCAGGACGAGCACGACCAGCCGGGTGCGCGGGGCGGGGCGTCGGGGAGCGGGGTCGGGTCCGGCGATGGACCAGGTGAACAGGTAGCCCGCCACGAGGTAGTGCAGGTGCAGGGCGTGGTGCGCCACGGGGTGGGTTTCGGCGACGGTGTGCAGTGGGGTCAGCATGACCGCGTAGAGCCCGCCGACGCTGAGCACGGCCGCCGCCACCGGATGCCCCAGCACGTGCACCGGCGCGGACCGCAGCACCCGACCGACCCGCCGCCGGGTCGCGGGGCCGCGGACACGCAGGAGCAGGGTCACCGGCGCGGCGAGCACCAGGCCCAGTGGGGCGATCATGCCCAACAGCAGGTGCCGTGCCATGTGCGCCCGGGGATCGCCGCCTTCTCCCAGGACCGGCGACACCGCCACCGCGACCACCGCGCACCCCGCGACCCACGCCGCGCTCCGCCACCGGCTCCAGCCGCGCGGCCCGGTCCTCGCGCGCGCCGCTGCCAGCAGGTACGCCAGCGCGGCCGCGGCGGCCAGGACCGCGGGCACCCAGAAGTCCAGCCCGCCTTGGCCGGGGTGTGGGTGGTCGGTCATGGACGGGAGCGGCGGGCGGCGCGCCATGCCAGTCCGGCGCCCGCCAGGAGCAGCACCGCCCCGGCGGCGATCCACGTCAGGTCGTAGGGCAGCGGATCTGGTGTGTAGCGCACTTGGTGCACCCGCAGCACTTTGTGGTTGACCACGCCGTCGAACAGCTGGAACGCCCCGGCGCCGAGCAGGGACCCGCCGCAGGCGGCCATCGGCACGAGCGCGCCGCGGCGGCGGAGGTCGGCGAACCAGAAGAACCCGCCGACCAGGGCCACCAGCTCGGCGGCGTGCAGCAGCCCGTCGGACAGCAGTCCGACGGCGGGCGTGGAGCGGTCGTAGAAGTGGTGCCACCCCAGGATCTGGTGGAAGACCACCTCATCGACCGCCGCCATCACCGCCGCCCCGATCACCCCCGCCGCGAGCACCGAGGCCCGCAGACGCCCGTCCGGCTTGGGCAAGAGCGACACCGGTACCACCCCCTACCCATGGCTCCGCATGACTCAACCGTTCACTTGTTGAACAATCGAACGATCCTACAGCTCCGGTTCGTTGAATCGTTCAACGAACCAACCAGGCGGGGCGACGCTCACTCCGACTGCTCGCGGCGGCGTTGCGACTCGGCTCGGGCCTCGGCGCCGGACTGGCCCGCGGCGCTGTCCGGTTCGCCCGCGACGCGGCCGACGAAGGTGCCGCTGGGGCCGCTGCCGGTGGTGCTCTTCCAGTCGCCCTCGGAGCCGGTGACCGGGACATCGTGCTCGGGCGGTCCGCCGGGTTCGCCGACGGGGGTCTTGCCCCGCACCACGCTCGCGACGACCAGCAGCGCGAGCGCGGCGGCGATCCCGACGACCGTGAGCACGTCGGTCCCCGTGAGCAGGCCGATCGCGGCGAGGATCACCGCGGCGGCGCCCAGCGCGGACAACAGCATCGCTCTGCGGGACATGGTCCCTCCCATCTCGGGCGACCGACGGGCCGCCGTCACATCCTGAACGCGTACCGGTCCAAGCGCTGGTCGCCCTCGGTTCCTCGCCCGGTGGCTACCCGATTGCCCGCCGATGAACACATACACGAGCCACGAAACCGCCTGCGGAGCACACCAAGACCCCGCACAGACGCGGCGAACGGGCCGACCACCCTGTTGACCCTTCCCCACGCGCATCCTGGGGCAAGGGCGATTGGAGACCACAATGGACTCACCCAGCCGGTTCACCAGACCGGTGTCCCGGCGCTCGATGCTGGCCGGAGCCGCGGTCAGCGTCGTGGCGCCCACGGTCGTCGCCGGACCGGCGGCCGCCCAGAACCAGGGCGACGGCAAGCCCCACCAGGGCATCACCAAGAAGGTCACCCTCTACGCCGAAGCCCTGCCCGGCGGCCTCTACCGTGGTCGAGCCCGCGGACACCACCGCCGAGACCGCCGAGTACGCCAACCACGGCGTGTTCGCCAGCCACGTCGACAAGGTCACCAGCAGGCTGGTTACCGACGGCGTGCTGGCGAGCAAGGACAAGGCGCGCATCGTCCGCGCGGCGGCCCGCTCGGACATCGGCAAGTAGCGCCGGGCGGTGAGGCCACCAGCCCCACCGCCCGGATTCAGGCCGCGCTGAACGCCTTGGTCCGTTGCCCTTCGCCCTGGTACCAACCGTGTTCGAGGCCATTCACCTACGTCATCCTCTCGTCCTGCCACCGCTTCTGTCCTCTGTGGGCTTTGCGCGCGGCAGAGTCGGGGCGGCGGGGTCAGGGCGGCGGGGATTCGACCGCTCGGCGATCGCCGTGTTGTCCCGCCGTCGCGGGATGGGCCATGATGTGTGGCTGTGGAGTCCACCCGAGTGGACCGCTGGCTCTGGGCGGTCCGGCTGACCAAGACCCGACCGGACGCCGCGGCGGCCTGCCGGGGTGGTCACGTCCGGGTCAACGACCGCCCGGCCAAGCCCGCGACCGTCATCGTCCCCGGCGACGAGGTCCGCGCGCGGGTGGGTGACACGACCCGAATCCTCGAAGTCGTGCGGGTGATCCAGAAGCGGGTGGGCGCCGCCGACGCCGCCACCTGCTTCATCGACCGCACACCCCCACCGCCGCCGGACGCCGCTTCCCCGGTGGCCCGCCGCGACCGGGGCGCGGGCCGCCCCACCAAGCGCGAACGCCGCGTACTCGACAAGTTCCGCACCGGCGAACGCTGAACTCACCCGGGCGCCAGGTGCTCAGCCAGGTCTCGCGCGCCCCGTCCGCTGGGCGGGTGCCGGGACGTCGCCGATCAACGGCACGAGCTCTGCCGCCACATGCTCGGTGTCGAGGAATCGGGGACGTCGCGAGGCTCAGCTCACCACTTTCAGGCCGACCACCCCGGCGACGATGAGCAGCAGGCACAGCATTCGGGCCACGGTGGCGGATTCGCCCAGGAACAGCATGCCGAAGGCGGCGGTGCCCACCGCGCCGATGCCGACCCAGACGGCGTAGGCGGTGCCGATGGGGATGCCGCGCATGGCGTAGGCGAGGCCGGCCATGCTCAGGACCAGGGCGACGGCGAAGACGGCGGTGGGCGCCAGGCGGGTGAGGCCGTCGCTCTTGCCCAGGGCGATGGCCCAGACGGTCTCCAGGAGACCGGAGACGACGAGGATGATCCAGTTCATGGTGTGGTGCGTGCCGTCTTGTCGGGGCCGGGTACGGCGCGCGGTCGTCCGGGGTGGCGCTGGGGTGCGCCGCCGCTGCCCAGTGTAGGGAAGTCGGCCCCTGAGGCCGCCCTCTCGGGCATCGACCACCGCCCGTGCGCGTGGGGACCATGGCGGTGACCACAGCGAAGGGACGAGTCAATGGCATCCGTGACGGTGCGGCAGGTGGGGGCGGGGCGGGCGGACGGGACGTCCGGGGAGCTGGACGAGCACACCGAGATCCAGGTGTTCGCCCAGCTCACCAATGACGATCCCGACCCGATCACCCTCGGGGTGAGTTTCACCGTCGCCGATCGGTCCGAGGCGGTGGGGCTGAACATCGGGGGCGGGGAGACGCAGTGGGCGCAGTTCGTGCTCGGCAGCCTGCCGGTGGGGGCGCACCCGCTCGACGTGCTGGTCTACGCCGAGGTCGACGGGTCGTCGCAGGTGCTCGGCCAGCAGACCGGTGAGTTCACGGTGGCCGGGCAGCGCCCGAGCACCACCGACGAGCCCCTGCCGCAGCTGTCCATCAGCGTCTTCGAGTTCGAGGCGGGGCGGGGCGAGGGGATGTCGCCGGGGCCGGGCGAGGCCTACGACACCGGCGGCGGCACGGTCACCGTCCAGGTCCGCAACCTCGGCGAGGACCAGTCCGGCCAGACCGTGCTCACGATCGTGGCCGGGTCGGAGTACGAGACCCACGGCCTCGACCTGGCCGCCAGCGAGGAGGTGCGGTTCACCCTGACCGCCGAGACCCTGCAGCAGGGCCAGGCGCAGGTGTACGCCTACCTCACCATGGAGATCAACAACGCCACCCAGACGCTCGCCCAGGAGTCCACCACCGTCGCGGTCATCGCCGGGCCCGCGCGGGAGGCCGCCACCCTCGGCAGCGCCACCGTCGACTTCAGCATCGCCATGCACACCACCGACGAGCGCGGCGCCAGCTACCTGCTGTCGGCCTACGTCGCCACGGTCACCTTCGTCGGCGACGACGGCTCCGACGTCGTCCCCTCCGAGACCGACCGCTGCGAGACCGAGCACGGCCCGTTCACCTGCAACGACATCATCGTGCCCAGCTCGGGCCGGGTGATCGTCGAGGCGACCAACCCCGAGGGCGACACCCTGCGCGGGGACTGCCACTACACCCTCAACGGCAAGCGCGTGCTCGCCATCGACGCCATCCAGGCCGTGCACCAGATGGAGATGACCGCCAGCAGCACCCAGGAGCTGACCGAGCAGGTCGAGACCGACGTCCGCGCGAAGGTCTCCTACGCCTTCGTCGAGGCCGAGGGCGGCCGCACCTGGACCCGCGGCGACACCGAGTCCTGGGGCGAGGAGCGCTCCGGCACCGTCCTCTACCCCCTCGACGTCCTGACCCTGCAGGTCCTCGACTGAGCCATCGGTCAGCGGCCCTGGAGGCGCTTGACGTTGTCGCCGAAGGTCCAGGAGCGGGCGCCGTCCCAGTTGATGGACCAGGTCATCAGGCCCTTCAGGGCGCCGCGGTAGGTGTTCCAGGCGTTGGCGACGAGGGTCGGGGACATGTGGCCGCCGCCCGCGCCCGGCTGGGCGGGCAGGCCGGGGACCTGGCGGTCCAGCGGGACGCGGATGGTGGTGCCCTGGATGACCAGGCCGCGGTCGAGGCAGTTGGTCTGGGCGACGAATCCGGCGACGGTGCCCGCGGAATACGAGTCGCCGGAGCAGCCGTACATGCTGCCGTTGTAATACTGCATGTTCAGCCACCACAGCCTGCCGTTGTCGGCGTATTTCTTGATGACCGGCAGATAGGCGCCCCAAATGGACCCGTACGCCACGCTCCCGCCGGTCACGTACGCCGTTTCCGGGGCCATCGTCAGCCCGAATCCCGGCGGCATGGCCGCCAGCACGCCGTCGATGATCCGCACGAGGTTGGCCTGGGAGGGGGACAGCTGGGTGATCCGGCCGCTGCCCACCAGCCCGGTCTCGACGTCGATGTCGATGCCGTCGAAGTTGTACCGCTTGAGGATCGGCACCACGGTGGCCACGAACCGGTCGGCGACGGCGGCGGAGCTGAGGTCGATGCCCGCGGTGGCGCCGCCGATGGACAGCAGGACGGTCAGGCCCGCCGCCTTGGCCGCGCACATCTCCGCGGGGGTGGGCACCTTGACGGTGGTGTCCATCCCGTCCTCCCACAGCACCGTGCCGTCGGGGCGGATCACCGGGAACGCGGCGTTGACCACGTTGTAGCCGTGGTCGCGGATGCGCTGGTCGGTGATGGGTATCCAGCCCATCGGCGGGTGCACCCCGTTCGCCGCGCCGTCCCAGTTCTCCCAGTACCCGTGCAGCACCTTCCCCGCCGGGCGCGGTTTGGGCGCGCACACCTCGACGGCGGCCCGCGCTGTCGGCGCGGGCGCGAGCAGCACCAGGGCGAGCGCTATTCCCAGAAAACGACGCGGCATGTCGACTCCCCGATCAATCGTCGATTGATCCGAGTGAAGCAATGCCGAACCTCCGGTGTCCACCCGGCGATTTCACCAGATAGTTCGCCGAGATACTCGACGGCCGGAATCACACCGTGTTCGAGGGATGGTTTTTCAGGGCGCGGTGGCCACCGCGTTCACTTTTCCGATGATCTCGTCCCCGTACGCGCGCAGGGTGCCCTCCCGGTCGTCGTGCATCAGGTAGATGGCGAACTGGTCCACCCCGAGCGAGGCCAGTTCGGCCAGGCGGTCCAGGTGCGCGGCCGCCGGGCCGAGGAGGCAGAAGCGGTCGACGATCTCGTCGGGGACGAAGTCGGTGGAGCGGTTGCCGGACTTGCCGTGGTGGGCGTAGTCGTAGCCCTCGCGGCCGCGGATGTAGTCGGTCAGCTCGCGCGGGACCGGGCCGGAGTCGCCGTAGCGGGTGACGAGGTCGGCGACGTGGTTGCCGACCATGCCGCCGAACCAGCGCAACTGCTCGCGCTGGTGGGCCACGTCGTCGCCGACGTAGGCGGGCGCGGCCACGCAGATGGTGATGCCGCCGGGGTCCCGGCCCGCGGCGGCGGCGGCCGAGCGCACCGAGTCGATGGTCCAGCGGGCGATGGCCGGGTCGGCGCACTGCAGGATGAAGCCGTCGGCCTGCTCGCCGACCAGCTTCAGCGCCTTGGGCCCGTAGGCGGCCATCCAGACCTCCAGCCGCCCGTCGCGGACCCACGGGATGCGCACCGGGACGCCATGCAGGTCGGCGGAGCGGCCCTCGGCCAGTTCGCGGATGACGTGCATGGCGTCGGCCAAGACGGCCAGGCTGGCCGGTTTCTGGCCGATCACCCGGCGCGCGGAGTCGCCGCGGCCGATGCCGCAGACCGTGCGGTTGCCGTACATGTCGTTCAGGGTCGCGAACAGCGACGCGGTGACCGACCAGTCGCGGGTGCTGGGGTTGGTCACCATGGGGCCAACGACCAGGTCCGTGGTCTGGGCGAGGATCTGGGAGTAGATGACGAACGGCTCCTGCCACAGCACGCAGGAGTCGAACGTCCAGCCGTAGCGGAAGCCGCGCTCCTCGGCGGCCACCATCAGCCGCACGACGTCGCGCGCGGGCGGGTCGGTCTGCAGCACCAGTCCGAAATCCATGGCTTCTCCTACAGCAGGTACTGGGACAGGGCGCGCTCGAGGAACTGGCCGTGGCCCTCGCGGCCGTGGAAGGCGTTGTCGGCGATGACCACCATGCCCCGCGACAGCACCGTCTCCACCCGCCCGGTCAGCTCCATCCCCTCGTACGCGGAGTAGTCCACGTTCATGTGGTGCGTGGCCGCGGAGAGCACCTGGGTGGCGGTGGGGTCGTACACCACGATGTCGGCGTCGGCGCCCGGCGCGATCACGCCCTTGCGCGGGTACAGCCCGAACATCCGCGCCGGGGTGGCCGCGCTGATCTCCACCCAGCGCGACAGCGAGATCTCCCCGCGCACCACGCCTTGGTGCAGCAGGTCCATCCGGTGCTCGACCCCGGGCATCCCGTTGGGGATCTTGGAGAAGTCCCCGCGCCCCAGCTCCTTCTGCCCGACGAAGCAGAATGGACAGTGGTCTGTGGACACCACCGACAGGTCGTTGGTGCGCAGCCCGCGCCAGAGGTCGGCCTGGTGGTCGATCGGGCGCAGCGGCGGCGAGCAGACGAACTTCGAGCCCTCGAAGTCCGGCCGCGCCATGTCCTCCTGGGACAGGAACAGGTACTGCGGGCAGGTCTCGGCGAACACGTTCTGCCCGGTGTCACGCGCCGCGGTCACCGCCGCCAGCGCCTGCCGCGACGACAGGTGCACGATGTAGAGCGGCGCGCCGGTCACCGCGGCGAGCTGGATCGCCCGGTGGGTGGCCTCCCCCTCCAGCTCCGGCGGGCGGGTCAGCCCGTGGTACACCGGGTCGGTGCGCCCCTCGGCCAGCGCGGTGGCGACGAGCTCGTCGATGGCGATGCCGTTCTCGGCGTGCATCATGATCATCGACCCGGTGTCGCGGGCCTTGTGCATGGCGCGCAGGATCTCCCCGTCGGTGGCGTAGAAGACACCGGGGTAGGCCATGAACATCTTGAAGCTGTTGACGCCCGCGGCGACGCAGGACTCCATCTCCTTCAACGAGGTGTCGTTGACGTCGGAGACGATCATGTGGAACGAGTAGTCGACGGCGCAGTGCCCGCCCGCCTTCTCGTGCCACTTGTCCATTGTGGCCAGGAGTGAGGTGCCCTTCGCCTGCACCGCGAAGTCGATGATCGTCGTCGTCCCGCCCCACGCGGCCGCGGTCGTGCCGGTGGCGAAGGTGTCCACCGACGCCGTCCCGCCGAAGGGCATCTCCATGTGCGTGTGGGCGTCGATGCCGCCGGGCAGCACGTACTTGCCCGTCGCGTCGATGACCCGGTCGGCCGTGGCGAACAGCCCCGGCGCGGCGACCGCGGAGATGGTCTCCCCCTCGACCAGCACGTCGGCCGGGAAGGCGCCGCCCGCGTTGACGACGGTCCCGTTGCGGATCAGGGTGCGCATCAGCCCTCCGTCAGGGACGAGTAGGTGTCGGGCCTGCGGTCGCGGTAGAACGCCCACAGGTCGCGGACCTCGGCGAGCAGGTCCATGTCCAGGTCCCGGACCAGGACCTCCTCGTCGGTGTCCGACGCCGCCTCCCCCACCAGCTGCCCGCGCGGGTCGGCGAAGTACGACTGGCCGTAGAAGTCGTTGTCCCCCAACGGCTCCACCCCGACCCGGTTGATCGTGCCGACGTAGTACTCGTTGGCCACCGCCGCCGCGGGCTGCTCGAGGCGCCACAGGTACTCCGAGAGCCCGCGGCTGGTCGCCGAGGGGTTGAACACGATCTGGGCCCCCGCGAGCCCGAGCGCCCGCCAGCCCTCCGGGAAGTGCCGCTCGTAGCAGATGTAGACCCCGACGCGGCCCACCGCGGTGTCGAACACCGGGTAGCCGAGGTTGCCCGGCCGGAAGTAGAACTTCTCCCAGAACCCCTTGACCTGCGGGATGTGGTTCTTGCGGTGCTTGCCGAGGTAGGTCCCGTCGGCGTCGATCACCGCGGCGGTGTTGTAGTACACCCCCGGCTGCTCCTGCTCGTACATCGGCACCACGAGCACCACCCCGTGCCGCGCGGCCACCTCGCACATCAGCTTCGTCGTCGGCCCGTCGGGGATGGCCTCGGTGTAGGAGTAGTAGTCGGCGTCCTGGACCTGGCAGAAGTACGGGCCGTAGAACAGCTCCTGCAGGCACACCACCTGGGCGCCCTGCGACGCCGCGGTGGCGATCGCCGCGACCGCGTTGGCGGTCATCGACTCCTTGTCCCCGGTCCACCGCTGCTGGACGAGCCCGGCTCGCACGATCATCGGTTCCCCTCTCGGTTCGTTCAGGTCGGTTCGTTCAGGTCGGTCGCTTCGACTGGATTGTCAGGACGCCGCGGGCGCGGGGGCCACTCCGGTCACCCGATCGCGGCGTCGGCGTTCATCCGGGCATCCTGGGTCCGCGCGGCGGCTCGCGGGCAGCGTCACAGTGTTCAGCGTTGATCGCCATGGCGAACACTCTGCCCATTGCGCTCAGAGCGATCCGGTGCTCGGAATGCGGGCGCGCGCTGCCGTTGATCCGAACGGGTCACTCAGTCGGGCTGGGTCACGCCGACGTCGAGTGCGAGCAGGGCCACATGCAGGGACAGAACGGACTCGGCGTCGTCGAGGGAGACGCCCAGGACCTGCTCCACCCGGGCCAGCTGCTGGTAGTACGCCGTGCGCGAGAGGTGGGCGGCGGCCGCGGCGGCGGACTTGTTGCCGCCCTGTTCGCAGAAGTGCCGCAGCGCCTCCACCAGCCTGCTGCCGTGGGTGGTGTCGCGGGCCACCAGGGCGCCCAGCTCGCGCTCGGCGAAGGCGGCCACCCGGTCGTCGCCCGCCAGCAGGTGCAGCAGCCCGCGCAGCCGCACGTCATCGAGGCGGTGGTAGGGCGCCGACCCCGGCGAGCGCAGCGCGGCCCGCGCCACCTGGGCGGCCTCGACCAGGCTGCGGCGCGCGTCCGCGGCGGCGGCCACCGTGCCGCCGACGGCCACGATCACCGGAACCGCGGCGGCCCGGTGGGTCTCCTCGGCCAGGCGCCCCAGCACGGCCTCGGCGTCGGCCTGCGGGGTGAGCGAGAGCAGGGCGCGCACGCTGGTGTCGTCGACGATGCCGACCAGCGCGGCCACCCTGGTCCTGCGGGCGGCCAGCGCGGTGGCCTCGGCCAGGTCGCGCAGCACCTCGTGGGTGGCCATCGACTGGGTGGTGGCCACCGTGCCGGGCCGCACCGCCAGGCCGATGAGCTGGCGGCGCTCCAGCGGCACACCCAGGGCGACGCTGTGCGCGGTGAGGTCCGGGCTGGGCGCGGAGATCAGCTCGGTGAGCAGCGTGCGGTGGGCGTGGCGCTCCAGGGACTCCCGGTCGCGGGCCACCAGCCGGTGCACGGCCAGCGCGGAGGCGGCGCGCTCGGCGATCACCCGCTGCCGGTGCACCGGCTCGCGCGGGCACAGCAGCACCAGCCTGCCCCAGTGGTGCCCGCGCGCCCCGACCACGGTGACCAGCCAGCCCGCGCCCGGGTGGTACCCGGTGCGCTCGGCGACGGCCACCGCGCGCGAGCGCCTGCCCCAGTCGGCCAGCAGCTCGCCGGGGTCGAGCCCGGCGGTGTCGTAGGCCAGGACGTCGTGGGCGAGGGTCTCCAGGACGACGGGCAGCCCGGACGCGCGGGCGACCTCGCGCAGCACCTCCACCGGCTCGGCCCCGGCCACGGTCAGCGCGGTGAAGGTCTCGTGGATCTGCTCGGCGGCGCGCAGCTCGGCCAGCTGCGCCTCCAGGATCAGCCCGACGACGGCCTCGGTGACCGCGACGAAGCGGGTCTCCCTGGCCAGGGTGATCAGCGGCAGCCCGTGCCGCTCGGCGGCGGCGACCAGCGCGGGCGGCAGCGCGCCGCGCCAGTGCCGGACCAGCTCGACGACCAGCCCGGCGACGCGGGCGCCCGCCAGCTCGTCGACGTAGCGGGTGAGCCCGGCGGGCTCGTCGGGCAGGGCGATGCCGGTGGTCAGCACCAGCTCGCCGCCGCGCAGCAGCGCGGCGATGTCGGCGACCTCGGCGGCGTGCACCCAGCGGACCCGCCGCTCCAGCCCCGCCGACCCGGCCACGACCTGCGGGCCGCCCGCCCGCACGACCGGGAGCGCGAGGGCGTCGGAGACCGTCGGGTACACCTGACACAGTGTAAGCCGATGGCCGTGATCGGGGCGCACTTTGTCCATAGCCGGGCGGGTCCGCGCCCCCGCACACTTCGCGGTATGGCCGAACGAGACCTGATCGAGCGCCACCGCGCCGTGCTTCCCGACTGGCTGGCCCTCTACTACGCCGACCCGCTGGAGATCGTCAGCGGCCACGGCCGCCGGGTCACCGACGTCAACGGCAAGAGCTACCTGGACTTCTTCGCCGGAATCCTGACCAACGCCATCGGCTACGACGTCGCCGAGGTCAGCGACGCGGTCCGCAAGCAGCTCGACACCGGCATCCTGCACACCTCGACGCTGTACCTGATCCGCAGCCAGGTGGAGCTCGCCGAGCGGATCGCGGCGCTCTCGGGCATCCCGGACGCGAAGGTGTTCTTCACCAACTCCGGCACCGAGGCCAACGAGACCGCGCTCATGCTGACCACCCAGCACCGCCGCAGCAACCAGGTGCTGGCGATGCGCAACTCCTACCACGGGCGCGCGTTCGGCACCGTCGGCATCACCGGCAACCGCGGCTGGTCGGCCAGCTCGCTCTCCCCGGTGAAGGTCAGCTACGTCCAGGGCGCCTACCGCTACCGCAGCCCGTTCGCCGCGCTGTCCGACGCCGACTACATCCGCGCCTGCGTCGACGACCTGCGCGAGGTCATCCAGACCACGACGTCGGGGGACGTCGCCTGCATGATCGTCGAGCCCATCCAGGGCGTCGGCGGGTTCTGCATGCCGCCGGACGGGCTGTACGGGGCGTTCGCCGAAGTCCTCGCCGAGTACGGCATCCCGCTCATCTCCGACGAGGTGCAGACCGGGTGGGGGCGGACCGGGGAGCACTTCTGGGGCATGGGCGCGCACGGGGTCGTGCCCGACGTGCTGACCTTCGCCAAGGGCCTGGGCAACGGCCTGGCGATCGGCGGCCTGGTCGCCCGCGCGTCCATCATGGACAGCCTGGCCGCCAACTCGATCTCCACCTTCGGCGGCAACCCGGTGGCCACG
Organism: Actinokineospora lacus; assembly: GCF_053813445.1. NCBI lineage: Bacteria > Bacillati > Actinomycetota > Actinomycetes > Pseudonocardiales > Pseudonocardiaceae > Actinokineospora > Actinokineospora lacus. The sequence continues at coordinate 283,203 of NZ_JBQERA010000002.1, read as the reverse complement.
GTCGGGGCCGCCGCGGTGCTGGACTACCTGGCCGACCACGACCTGCAGGCCAACGCCGCGGCCATGGGCGAGCGGCTGCTCACCGGCCTGCGGGCGCTGGGCTCCCCGGTCGTCGGGGACGTGCGCGGCAAGGGGCTGATGGTCGGCGTCGAGTTCGTCGAGCCGGGCGGGACGGTCCCGTCGCCCGCCGCCGCGGTCGCCGTGCTGGAGGGCTGCCGGGCGCGCGGCCTGCTGGTGGGCAAGGGCGGGCTGCACAACAACGTGATCCGGCTGGCGCCGCCGATGACGGTGACCGCCGACGAGGTCGACGAGGCGCTCGACGCCCTCGCGGGCGCGATCGGGGAGGTGTAGCCATGCCGATCACGCACTGGATCTCCGGCAGGCCGTGGGCGGGGGCGGCCGAGCGCTCCGGCGAGGTGTTCAACCCCACCACCGGCGCGGTCTCCGACCTGGTGGACCTCGCCGGTCAGTCCGAAGTGGACGCCGCGGTGGCCGCCGCGGCGGCGGCGTTCCCGGCCTGGCGCGACGCCTCGCTCGCGGCGCGCTCGTCGGTGCTGTTCGAGTTCCGCGCGCTGCTGAACGCCCGCAAGGACGCGGTGGCCGAGATCGTGTCCGCCGAGCACGGCAAGGTGCTCGACGACGCGCGCGGGGAGGTGCAGCGGGCGATGGAGGCGGTGGAGTTCGCCTGCGGGATTCCGCACCTGCTCAAGGGCGGGTTCAGCGAGAACGTCTCGCGCAACGTCGACGTCTACTCGATCCGGCAGCCGCTGGGCGTGGTCGCGGTGATCTCGCCGTTCAACTTCCCGGCGATGGTGCCGCTGTGGTTCATGCCGAACGCGGTCGCGTGCGGGAACACCGTGGTGCTCAAGCCGTCCGAAAAGGACCCCTCGGCGGCGAACTACCTGGCGGGGCTGTGGGCCGAGGCCGGGCTGCCCGACGGCGTCGTCAACGTCCTGCACGGCGACAAGGCCGCGGTGGACGGCCTGCTGGCCCATCCCGACGTGCGCGCGGTGTCCTTCGTGGGCTCGACCCCGGTCGCCCGCCACGTCTACGAGACCGGCACCCGCCACGGCAAGCGGGTGCAGGCGCTGGGCGGGGCGAAGAACCACATGGTCGTGCTCCCGGACGCCGACCTCGACCTGGCCGCCGACGCCGCGGTGTCGGCGGGCTTCGGCTCGGCGGGCGAGCGCTGCATGGCGATCTCGGTGGTGGTCGCGGTGGGCGGGGCCGCCGACGACCTGGTCGCCAGGATCGCCACCCGGATCGGCGCCCTGCGCGTCGGCTCGAACCCCGGCTGCGAGATGGGCCCCCTGGTCACCGCCGCCCACCGCGACCGGGTCGCCGGGTACCTCGACGCCGGGGTGGCCGCGGGCGCCACCCTCGCGGTGGACGGGCGCGCCCACCCGATCGACGGCGCGCCCGAGGGCTTCTGGCTGGGCCCCACGCTGTTCGACCACGTGCGCCCCGACATGTCCGTCTACACCGACGAGATCTTCGGCCCGGTGCTGTCGGTGGTGCGGGTGCCCACCTACGCCGACGCCGTCGACCTGGTCAACGCCAACGACTACGGCAACGGCACCGCCATCTTCACCAACGACGGCGGCGCGGCCCGCCGCTTCCAGAACGAGGTGGAGGTGGGCATGGTCGGCGTCAACGTGCCCATCCCGGTCCCCGTCGGCTACTACTCCTTCGGCGGCTGGAAGTCCTCCCTGTTCGGCGACTCCCACGCCTACGGCCCCGACGGCGTGCACTTCTTCACCCGCACCAAGGTCGTCACCAGCCGCTGGCTCGACCCCTCGCACGGCGGGGTGAACCTGGGCTTCCCGCGCAACGAGTGATCCTGCGGAAGGCAGGCGCGGGCCCCGGTGATCAGCGCCCGGCCGCGAACACCGCCTGACGGACTGGGCGCCGCGCCGACCTCGCGAGAGGATTTCCTGGCGCTGTCCGTCGGGTGGTGTGCGGGCGTCGTCGTTGTCCGGTGGGTAGTGCGTCATGGCGAACCTTCCCGCGGCTTGGGCTCGTCGCCGATCACGTCATATGTCGAGCAGCAGCGCAACCAGCACCGTCAGCACGACCGCCGCGACAAATCCCAGGACCAGCAGTCCGAGTGCGGTCCTGCTCATGGCAGCAGTCCGGAGATCAGGGCCAGGGACGCGCCTGGGTCCAGCGCCTGCCGCTGCACGTTGTCGAGCAGATGGGCGAAGTAGGCGACCGTCTCGGCGTCGTGGGTGTGGTGGACGGCCAACCGGCCGTATTCCACCATCACTGGCGGTGTACCCCAGATGAGCTGGAAACTGCCCCCGGCATCAACGAGCGTGTCAGCGGTGGCGGGGATGACCCGGATGCAGACGTTCTCCCGCTCGCCCATCTCCACCAAGTGGGCAAGTTGGGCACGCATCACCGATGGGGAGCCGACCCTGCGGTGCAGGACGTGCTCGGTGGTCACCCATAGGAAGTCCAGTGAGTCATCGCTGTCGGTCAGGGCAGACTGGCGCCGCTCCCGCGTCTCGTGCTGCGTGTCGTCTGGTGCGGTCAGGGCGTCGGCGTAAGTCTGGGTCTGCAAGTGCGGTGGCACCAGCCACGGGTCGAAGACCGTGACCTGTTCGGCGAAGGCTTCCAGTCCCAGCACCAGGTCGGTGTCACGCGGGATGGCGTGCCCGGCTATCCCAGCTGGTGCTGTTCCACGGCCGCGTGCCGCAGTAAGCAAGGACGCCAGGCGCTGGAACAATTCCATCCGGCCCAGGCGGTTGCACACCACCTCGATGGCGGGCTGACTCAACAAGTTCTTGCCGGCCAGCGCTTGGGTCACCGATGCCCTGGACACCCCCAGCCACGACGCCACCGTCGCGTGAGTCACTCCTGTCTCGACAAACAGCCACTCCAACTCAAACCGCAACACCCGCCGCGCCTCCACCGGGTACAGCGCCATCCGGGGCCGCTCACGCACGGAGACGACTGGCGCCTGGTCCGGTGCGGCGGTCACGATCTGCCCTCCTGCCGCCACCACCACCACATCCCAAGCCGCACCACAAAGCCCAACGCGACAAGCACTTCGAGCACCAGCACCATGCTCATGTCGTCAACTCCGGGTCGGCGTTCTCCTTGCAACGCAAGCGGTATTGCTCCACACAGCGCACCAAGGCACCGTGCAAGTCGCGATACCAGCGTTCCGCGAACGCCGAGCGCTCCAGCCCAGCACTGCGCTCGCGCGCAACCTCCAGCGCCGCGACGTACGCCTCGTAGTAGGCGAGACGTTCCAGATCAGTTGCGCTGTCGGGCAGCGTGGAGAGCATGAAGTGGTCGACCACCTCAGGGACGTTCGCCGACCTCGGCCACGGCGGCACCATCCAGCACTGAGGGTCGCGCAGGGAACGGAGGCCGCCACCCGGCACATGAGCCAAGGCGTCCGCAGCACCTTGCGTGATGACCAAAGACGGCGTTGACATGAACACAGCTCCAAAGTGATTGCGGGCAGGGGATCAGCGCACGACCGATGGCAACCGTGGATGCTTCTTGGCCGCCTCACGGACCTTCTGGTAGCCGCGCTCGGCGGCGTTGGCGACGACCTGTTCCACGGCCGAGGTGCAGCTCATGGCGACGAAGCTCAGAGTCGAGAGCTCCAACACCGACAATGCCACCGTGAGTGTGACTTGCTCAGGCGGCTTCGGCGGGACGGACTGCTTCTTACTCACGGCCACGCTCCACTGGGTCGGCAGCATTGGGTGGCACCCGGCGCCGGGGGCTGCTTGCACTGCCACGGGGAGGCCGTCGGGGGAAGCAAGTGCGTTTGTTCTCGACGCCGGGTGCCTGGTTCAAGGCTGTTATCTGGGGCAGAGATGGAACAGACCGCTCAGCGCTCGATATCCGCTCACGAACCGCCCAGCACAGTCAGTGACCAGGCGAAACGGATGCGCTACGGTTCTGGTCGGGCGTGAGTACGGAGGTAACCGGATGACCAGGCGGCCAGGTTTGGCGAAGGCCAGGCGGCGGGCTGGTCACACGCAGGAATCGCTTGCCGAAGCACTCAGGGTCGGCACGTCGACCGTTCGCCGCTGGGAGGCGGGCGGTCAGCCTGCGGCGCACATCATCCGGCGGTTGGCAGAGGTGCTGGGGATCAGCACGGTTGAGTTGGACACCCTCTTGCACCCCGAGGCCGCACCCTCGACCATCGCAAGGCAACCGAGTCTTGAGGGAAGCGGGCTGCCCGTGCCACGCACCATCCACGCCGAGCTGCTGACCCAGTACGAAACACTGACCAACGCCTACCGCCAACTCGACTACCAAGCCGGATCAGCGACGGTCTATACCGAGACAATCGCCCAGCTCACTCGCCTGTTGAGCATCGCCGACAACGTGCCGTCTGCGCTCTACCAGCGCTTCGCCCTGGCGCTTGGGGATACCGCCCAGCTTGCCGCCTGGCTGGCGATCGACCACCAGGATTACGGCGCAGCGCGGCACTACACCTCGTTGGCGCTCTCCAGCGCCCAAGAGGGCGAAGACCCCGAGCTGCACGCCTACGTGCTGGGGATCATGAGCTACATCCACCTGCACGCTGGTCGCGGCCCGGACGCCGTGCGTTTGTTGGTCGCGGCCTTGCGCTTGGCTGAGAACCCCCGCTTCGGCATCAGCCGAGCCGTGCACTCCTGGCTGTCGGAAGCCATCGGCGAGGCATACGCCCTGTCCGGTGACCAACAGGCCGGAGCACGCGCACTGGCCCACGCTGAACGACTGTTCGATCAGGTGACACCTGCCGACGTACCGGCCTGGCTCGGCTTCTTCAACGGCACCGAGCACGTCATGCGGCTCAAGGGGCGCTGTCTTGTCCGGCTTGGTGACGGAGCGGCCGCCACAACCGCGCTGGAAGAAGCGCAGCAAGCGTTGCCCGCGCACTACGTCCGTGAGCGCTCAGGAACGCTCATCGACCTGGCCACGGCGCAACTTATGCCGAAGCAGCCTGGCCAACCTGCGACAACCGAACCCGAGGCCGCCGCCGCAACCGCCCTTGAAGCGTGGAGCCTGGCTGTCCAGACCGGCTCAGCCCGGAATCAGCGGCGCGTGCGCGAGCTGGTGCCGCAGTTCAAGCCGTACCGCCAGCTCGGTTCGACGCGGGCACTGCTGGAGGCGGTCAACTAGCATCAGCGCGGTGACTAGGAGTAACGCCACCCCAAGCCACCGCGATGGCCGATGAGCCGACGAAACTGGTTGCTGCTCGGGGCGCTGTCGGTTCTCTGGGGTGCGGCCTACCTGTTTATCGCCGTGGCCTTGCGCGGCTTTTCGCCGGTTGTGGTGGTCTTCGGTCGCGTGGTGCTCGCCGCCTTGTTCCTTCTGCCGTTGGCGATCCACCGGGACGTATTGAAGCCGCTACGGAAGCATCCGTGGTGGGTGCTGGTGACCGTACTTTTTCAAGCCACCGCCCCGCTGTTGCTCCTGACCTATGGCCAGCAATGGCTTTCCGCTGGTCTAACCGGTGTGCTGATCGGAGCGCAACCGCTCTTCGTGGCTCTACTGGCTACCTGGTTCGCACCTGACCAGCGGCCACGCGGCCTTCGGGGTTTCCTCGGCCTGCTGCTGGGGTTCGCGGGCGTGGCACTGCTGTTCGGGGTGGACATCCGGAAGAGTGAGCATTTGCTTCTCGGCGGAATCCTGGTCACCGTGGCTGCCTTCTGCTACGCCATCGGCTCAATCCTCATTCACCGCAAGCTGGGATTCGCCCAACCGCTCGGCGTGGCCACCTCGGCAATGGTGGTGGCCAGCACCGTGTTGGCCGTTCCAGCCATGCTATCGCTTCCCGATCAATGGCCACCCATGTCGAGCGTGCTTGCGCTCATAGCATTGGGTACGGTCTTTACGGCACTGACACTCACCGTCTTCTACGGCCTGATCGCTGGTGCCGGCCCCAGCAAGGCAACATTGGCCTTCTACTTGTCGCCTGGTGTAACTGTAGTGCTCGGCTGGCTGTTCCTGCACGAGCAAGTGCGGTGGTCAACCGTGTTGGGATTGGCGGCGATTGTGGCGGGATCGGTGCTGGCTGCGAGCATGTCAAAGGTCGAGGCGCAGTGAAGTTGGATCATCTGGGCAGACTTGTCACCAGATAGTGGTGGGTCAGGCAATTGGATGCGCTTCAACCTTCGATCCAAGAGCACCGACCGGTGGACGCGCCGCCGGGCATGGGAGGTCAACGTGGCCGCGGGCGCACAAGAGAGCGCAGCAGGGCGGGTGGCTCGGTCCCGGTGAGTTCCAGCTTCGCCGGGACCAGCTGGCTGTCGGGCCGGGCGAGGGCGGCGTCGAGCAGGCGCAGGGCCTCGGGGTCGGTCAGGGTGCCGACCGGGGTCTGGGTGACCAGGCACGGGGCCGCCGCCGACCAGTGGCCCCAGGCCAGGCTCGACCCGGCCAGACCCCGGGCCCTGCGGTCCTCGGCCAGCGCGTCGAAGAACGTGTTGGCGGCCGAGTGCGCCGACTGCCCCGCGGCGCCCAGCACCCCCGACGCCGAGGAGAACAGCACGAACGCCGAGAGGTCCATGCCCGCCGTCACGGCGTCGAGGTGCAGCGCCCCGGCCACCATGGGCGTGAGCACCCGCTCGATCCCCTCCCGGGTCTGGTCGGCGAACGAGGCGTCGTCGGCGGTGGCGGCCAGGTGGAACACCCCGTGCAGCGGCAGGCGCGGATCGATCCCGGCCAGCACCCGCTCGACGTCGGAGAGCACGGCGACGTCGCAGGCCGGGATGCGGACCGACTGCGCGCCCGCGTCCAGCAGGGACCCCACCACCTCCGACGCCGTGGCGGTGAACGGGCCCGCCCGCGAGGTCAGCACCAGGTGGCGCACCCCGTAGCGGCGCACCAGGTGCAGCGCCAGCAGCCGGGCCAGCTCGCCGGTCCCGCCGGTGATCAGCACCGTCCCGCCGGGGCCGAGCGGCCGGGGCGGCGCGTCCGGGGCGACCGCCCGCACCAGCCGGACGGCGCGGACCTTCCCGTCCCGCACCACCAGCTCCGGCTCGTCGGTGACCGCCAGCGCCGCCGTGACGTCCGCGCCGGGTGGGGCGTCGATGAGCCGCAGCCGGTTGCCGTGCTCGGCCCGCGCGGCCCGCACCAGGCCCCGCACGGGCGCGGCGGCGAGGTCCCCGCGGGTGACCCACACCAGCTCGGTGCGCGCCAGCCGGGCGTCGGCCAGCAGGTCCTGCAGGACCGTCAGCGCGGCGGAGGCGGTCGCGCGGACGGCGTAGGCGGTGTCCGGCCCCGTGGTCGCGGGCACATCGATCACCAGCCGCGACGGCGGCGGCATCGTGCTCAGCGCGGGCAGGTCCGACAGCGACCACGTCGTCCCCAGCAGCGCCGACGACGCGCTCACCGGGACCGAGTCGACCCGGTACAGGTGCCGCGCCGGGTCGCCCGCGCGGACCTGCTCGGCGGTCACCGCGCGCAGGAGCAGCTCGTCGACGTAGGCGACGGGCATGTCCGCCTCGTCGGTCACCCACAGCCGCGCGACGCTGTGATCGCCGCGGTCGGTCAAGTCCAGCCGCACCCGCAGGTACGCCCCCGGCGACCCGTAGAGCGTCACCCCACGCCAGGACACCGGCATCAGGGCCTCGGTGGCGTCCGGGCGCAGTGCCGCCATGGTGTGCAGGGCGGCGTCGAGCAGGGCGGGGTGGACGCCGTCGAAGTCGCCCTCCAGCTGTTCGGGCACCCGCACCAGGCCGAAGGCGCTGTTCCCGCGGCGGGCCAGCTCGCTCAGGCCGCGGAAGGCCGGGCCGCAGGAGACCCCCAGCGACGCCAGCCGCCCGTGCAGGCCGACGACCGACACCGGCTCGATGTCGGGCACCGGCCACTCGGTCCAGCCGGGCTCGTGCTCGACCCACTCGGTGACGATCGTGCCCACCGCGTGCAGGGTCCAGCCGTCGGGGGTGTCGCCGGGCTGGGAGTACACCGCGATCGGGCGCACCCCGTCGACCTCGGCGCCGACGGTGACCCGCAGCCGGACGAAACCGGTGGCGGGCAGCACGAGCGGGCGGGCGAGCGACAGCTCCCCGATCCCGGCCGCGCCCACCTGGTCGGCGGCGGCCGCGGCCAGCTCCACCAGCCCGGTCCCGGGCACGACGACAGCGCCGAAGATGCGGTGCTCGCCCAGCCACGGGTGCGCCTGCAGCGAGAGCCTGCCGGTGAACAGGTGCCCCTCACCGTCCACAGTGGAGGTCACCGCGTCCAGCCACGGGTGCGGCAGCGCCTCGGGGCTCACCGACCGCAGGTCGCCACCGGAGCGCGCGACGGGCAGCCAGTAGCGCTCGCGCCGGAACTCCGAGGACGGCAGGGCGACGCGCCGGGCGCCGCGGCCCGCGAACACCGCGGCCCAGTCGACGTCCTGCCCGGCCACGTGCAGCGCGCCCAGCGCGGCCAGCACGTCGCGGGGCTCGTCGGCGCCGCACAGGCTGGGCACGAACACGCTCGGCGACTCCGGCGGCAGGCACGCCCGCGCCGTGGCGGTGGGCACCGGGCCCGGCCCGCACTCGAGGTACCCGCCGATGCCCGCGTCCTCCAGCACCCGGACCGCCTCGGCGAAGCGCGCGGCGCCGTCGAGCTGGTCGATCCAGTACCCGGGCTCGCGCACGCCCTCGCCGGGGGCGAGGTCGGGGCCCATCCACTCGGCGGTCATGGCGCTGACCATCGGCAGCTCGGGCGCGGACAGCTCGCAGGACCCGACGACGGCGCCGTACTCGGCGAGCGCGTACCCGGGGGCGGGCAGGGGGGCCGACACCGTGAGCCGCCGGGTCCGGCAGCCCAGCGCGGCGAGCCGGTCGACGACGGCCAGCACCGCGGGTTCGGCCCCGGAGACGATGGTCTCCCCCGGGTCGCACGCCCCCACCACGGTGACGTCGAGGTCGGAGACCACCGCGATGGTGTCCTCTTCGGACAGCGACACGGTGGCCATCGCCCCGCCGGAGCAGGACCGCAGCAGCCGCCCGCGCGCGGCGGCCAGCCGGGCGGCGTCGGGCAGCGTCAGCACGCCCGCCACGTGCGCGGCGGCCAGCTCGCCGACCGCGTGCCCGGTGACGGCCGAGGGCAGCACGCCCCACGAGACCCACAGCCGGAACAGCGCGACCTGCACGGCGAACAGCGCGGGCTGGGCCAGCCCGGGGTCGTGCACCGCGGCCTCGTCCGCGCCGAAGACCGCCGCGCGCACCGAGCCGCCGACGTACGGGTCCAGCTCGGCGCACACCGCGTCGAATGCCTCGGCGAAGACGGGGAAGGCGCCGTACAGCGCGGCCCCGGTGCCCAGCCGCTGCACACCCTGGCCGGTGAACACCACCGCCAGTCCGCCGTCGGCGGCGTGCTCGGGCTCGACGAGGCCGTCGGCGACATCGCGCAGCGCCGAGGCCAGCTCGGCGGAGGTCCGCGCGGTGACACACGCCCGCACCGGGAACGCCGTGCGGTGCACCGCCGCGGTCATCGCGACGTCGAGCACCGAGGTGCCCGCGGCGATCCGGTCGGCCCACCGCCGGGCCTGCGCCCGCACCGCGGCCTCGTCGTGGCCGGACAGCACGACGGGGTAGGCGACGCCGTCGGGCTCGCGGACGGGCGCCGCCGCGACGGCGGGCGCCTCCTCCACGATGATGTGGGCGTTGGTGCCGCCCAGGCCGCGGGCGGACACACCCGCCCGGCGCGGGCGCCCGCGCGACGGCCAGGCCCGCGCGGCGGCGAGCAGCGTCAGCGGCCCGACCAGGTGCGGGGACGGGTTCTCGGCGTGCGCCGACGGCGGCAGGGTCTCGTTGCGCAGCGCGAGGATGACCTTGATGACCCCGGTGACCCCCGCGGCGGCCTGGGTGTGCCCGACGGTGGACTTCACCGAGCCGATCCACAGTGGACGGTCCCGGTCGTACACCGCCGCGATCGCCGCCGCCTCGGCGGCGTCCCCGCGCGCGGTACCCGCGCCGTGCGCCTCGATGGCGTCGACGTCGTCGGGGGTGAGCCCGGCCGCGGCCAGCGCGGTCCGCAGGACGAGCGCGTCGGACCCGCCGTCGGCCACCGCCGACCCGCGCAGCAGGGCCAGGATCTCGTCGCCGTCGGCCTCGGCGGCGGCCAGCGTCTTGAGCACCAGGACGCCGCAGCCCTCGGCCCACCCGGTCCCGTCGGCGTCCGCGGCGAAGCTCTTGCAGCGCCCGTCACCGGCGTTGTCCTCGCCCACGCCGCACTCGACGAACGCCGCGGGCGTGCTCATCACCGTCACCCCGCCCGCCACGGCGACCGCGCACTCGCCGCGGCGCAGGGCGTCCATCGCCAGGTGCAGCGCGACCAGCGACGACGAGCACGCGGTGTCGACGGTGACCTCGGGACCGCACAGCCCCAGGGTGGCGGCCACCTTCGCGGCGAGGCCGCCCGCGTGACCGCCCATGGCGACGTGCCGGTCGAGGTAGTCGGTGGCGCCGAGGTACACCCCGGTGCGCACGTGGGAGTCCGGCCGCACCCCGGCGCCCTCCAGCGCCTCCCACACCGTCTCCAGCGCGACGCGCCGCTCGGGCTCCATCGCCTGGGCGGCCAGCGGGGAGACCCCGAAGAAGGCCGCGTCGAAGCGGTCGGCGTCGCGCAGGAAACCGCCGCCGCGCACGGTGGCGTCGAGGTCGAGGCCGTCCCAGCGGGCGGGGAACGCCTCGATCGCGTCACCGCCGCTGGTCAGCAGTTCCCACAGCGCCGCCGGGCTGTCGATCCCGCCAGGCAGTCGGCAGGCCATGGCGACCACGGCGATCGGCTCGGACCCCGACATGCGCCCCACTCCCCACTAGATCCGCTCCGGACAGCGACCGCGCCCGCCTCCCCCGAGATTGGGCTGGAACCGGCGGACCGGTCCCTGGAGATCGCTGATCCAGTGATGCTCGAAAGATAAAACCGACCGGCCGGTTTGTCAACGCTCCAGGGCCGGGAGCCATAAGGTCTGATAACAAACCTGAGCGATCACCGCAAAGTGGCTCTCAGCAGCGAATCTACCAAGGCCCAGCGCCCCTGCCCACCGCCTGGGGCAAAGTGCCTACCTGCGGAGCAGTGGGTTCCACGACCGTTCAACCAGGCAAAATCTGGTGACCCAGGTCACAATATGCCGAAACAAACCTACCGGGCGGTTTCTTTCTGGGCCGTTTGGTGTCAGGATCTCCCTGCGAGACACAGCGGCGTGGAAGGGCAGGACACAGTGGCACAGCAGCGAGCGGAGCGGACCCGTACCCAGATCCTCGACGCTGCCGCCGCTGTCATCGACCAGCACGGCTTCCAAGGCGCCCGGCTCTCCGGCATCCTCGCGACGGCGGGAGTCACCAAGGGCGCATTCTACTTCCACTTCTCCTCCAAAGAGGAGCTCGCGCACGCGCTCGTCGACGAGCAGTTCGCCGTCGACGACGCGCCGCCCGAGCCCGCATCGTTCGGGCTGCAGGAAGTCATCAACCTGACCCACCAGCTCGCACACGCTTTACTGACCAACGTCCGGGTGCGCGCCAGCGTGCGGCTGACCGTGGAGACGGGCAGCTTCATCGCCCCCCGCCCCGAGCCGTACCTGCGCTGGATCGGCGTGGCGCGCAGGCACCTGGAAGCCGCCCAGGAACGCGGCGACCTGCACAAGGAACTCGACCCCACCGTGGTGGCCACCTGGGTGTCCGGCTCATTCCTCGGCATCCAGATCCAGTCCGAGGTGCTGACCAGCCGCGCCGACGTCCACGAGCGCATCACCGACATGTGGCGCATCGCGCTGCCCGGCCTGGTGCCGCCATGGCGCCTGGCCACGTTCTCCCCGTCCGGCACGGTTTCACCCGCCGAGCTTTCCGGAGGATCCCATGACCAGGCCCTTTCACCGGCTGAGGCTGGTGTGCCTCAACCTTGACGGTGTCCTGCTGCCCGACACCTTCAGCCCCGTCATCCACCGACTCCTGACCGCGCACGGCGTGGCGTACACCAGCGAGCTGGAGCGCCTGATGCTCTCCCAGCCCCGCGAGGTCGCCGGATCGATCCTGGCATCGGCCGTGCGCATGCCGTGGACCTGGCAGCAGGCCGTGTCCGCGTTCTTCGCCGAGCGCGAGCGCTACCTCGCCGACAACCCCATGCGGCTGCGCAAGGGCGTCGGCGAGCTGGTCGACCTCCTCGGCGAGAAGGGCGCCACGCTCATCTGCTACGGCGGCATGGACCGCCAGGCCTTCGACGAGTTCCTCGGCCCGTGGCGTGAGCGCTTCGCCGCGCCGCAGTACATCAGCACCAACGACTACCGGCCCGGCATCCGCGAGATCATCGGCTACTTCGGCGTGGAGCCGACCGAGGCGCTGTTCGTCGACGACGTCAACCGCTTCGCCGAGTTCGCCAAGGACATCGGCGTCGGGTTCGTCGGGATGCCCAACGAGCACCCGCACAGCTTCCAGCACGCGCACATGACCGAGACCGGCGTGCGGCACGTGGTCTGGTCGCTGCCCGACATCGATGACGCGCTGCTCGACCAGCTCGACCGCGAGAGCGCCGCGGGCACGGTCTGGGACTAATCCTTCAGCAGGCGCTCGGACAGCTCCCAGAGGCGGGCGGCGTTCGCCGGGTCCGACGCGTAGGCCATGTGGTGGCCCTCGGGCAGGTCCGCGGCCTCCCAGGGCCGGGTGACCGCGCAGTTCTCCACGATGTGGCCCGGCGCGTCCGCGGCGGTCGCCGCCCAGACGACGCTGGCGGCGGCCTGCTGGACGCTCTTCCACCCGGCGGCCGGGGACGGGGCGCCGCGATCATCGGTCCAGCCCTGCGCGCGGAGCTGGGCCGGGGGGAGGTCGCGGATGATGTCGGTGAACACCAGACCGGGCATGACCGCCGCGGCCGGGTGGGCGCGGCGGTGGAACTCCAGGGCGAACAGGGCGTTGGCGGTCTTGGACTGCCCGTAGGCGGCCCAGTGGTCGTACGGGCGGGTGCGCCAGTTCGGGTCGACGGGATCGACGTCGGCGCGGCGGTGCGCGCGGGAGGACAGCACGACCACCCTGGCGTCCTCCAGCGGGATCGCCGTGGCCACGGCGAAGTGGCCCAGGTGGTTGACCCCGAAGTGGGTCTCGAAACCGTCCGCGGTGCGGGTGAGCCGGTCGGTCAGCACGCCCGCGTTGAGGACCAGCAGGGTCACCGGCGTCCGCACCGACCGGACGAAGGCGGTGATCGAGGCGCGGTCGGCGAGGTCGAGCGGGGCGTAGACCGCGCCGATGCCCGCGGCGGCGGCCCGCCCCTTGACCGGGTCGCGGCCGGTGACGACCACCCGCGCGCCCGCCGCCGCCAGGGCCCGCGCCGTCTCCGCGCCGATGCCCGCGGTGCCGCCGGTCACGACCGCGTGCGTGCCGCTCAGGTCGTGGCCGCCGAGCACGTCACCGGCTGTCGAGTGCCTGTCGAACACGTCTGCCTCATCCCGTCGGCGCATTGTCGGGGCGGGTGCTTCACGAAGGCAACCGGTGGATAGCCGAATAAACCTCATGGACATTTCCTGGACACAATAGCGACAACGGCGCCGGAGAGGGGGGACCGACCTCGGTCCGACCTTTAGGCTCTGCTTTACTCCAAAAGCAGGAAGGCACGCCGATGATTCGGGCCAAACGTCCGCCCCTGTACCTTTCGGCGGTAATTGTTGCCGCAATGGCGGCGGGCTGCACGAGCGCGGCGGAGCCCCGCGTCGCCGGTCCGGATCTCCAGGTCGGGTACGCGGGGGCGGCCCAGCGGCTGGCGGGCATGGACCCGCTGGAGGGCGCCGAGCAGAAGCGCGACTGGCTGCGCCTGGCACTGGCCGCGCACCTCGAGCTGGACACCGGGCAGCTGCGCGACCAGTCCTACGACACGCTGCCGCTGCGCGACGAGGGCTTCACCGACCTGGCCCGCCAGCCGGTCGGCCCGGGGCGCGCCCTGCTCGACGGCGCGGGCGTCCTGCACGTCCTGGCGCCCGATGGCGACCAGCGGGCCGTCGGCCTGCTGCTCGACCAGCACCGCGCCGACGCCGGGGCCGACCCCGCCCAGGTCCGCGTGCACCACTACACCGACCACGCCGACACCGCGACCGCCGACATCCGCTCGGGACCGCCGACGGCCACCGCCGAGGCGCGCGCGTCGCTGGGGTACGTCGAGACGCGGGTCGACGGCGGGCAGGGGCTGGCCGACTTCCTCGGCCGGGCGCGCCATCTGTCCACACTGGAGGTCCGCGACGGGCAGGTGTGGGCGGGCGGCTGGACGTGGCCGAACGCCGGGGCCGCGCTCAGCGCCGCCGACGTCTCCGTGCTGCACCGCGCCTACACCGCGGGCGACCGGCCGGGGTTCTCCCTGGACCCGGTCGACCCCACGGTCGACGGGCTGCTGGCCGCACTGCCCGAAGTGGACCCCGCCCTCGCCAAGGTGATCGTCGACGGCGGCTGGGCGGGCACGGAGTTCGGTTCCGCCGAGGAGTTCGCGGGCGACATCGACCACGTGCTGTTCGACAACGGCTCATTGGGCAGGCTCGCCGATTACGGAATCACCGCCGACCGGACGCAATTGTGGGCGCTGCTCAACGCCGCCGAGGGCAGGCCGTTCTCCAGCGAGGCCAGATATGACGGCGGGCTCGCGGGCACCGAAGTGGGAATGACCCTCTTCTACACCGATTACATCGCCAAGGACTGGACCGCGGGGGTCGGCGACGGCGTTCCCGCCGATGCCGTCGAGGGATTCACCCCGAAGACCCAGGCGCCCACCGCGTGGAGCCATTGCGGCGACACGGCCGCGGAGTCGGGCAGGCTCTGGTTCGGCCAGAACGACGCCGCGTTCGCCTTCCACGACGGCCGCGTCGACATCGGCGCGCAGGCCACCCGGCTGTTCACCCGCTCCGACGCCGACGGCGGCGAGATCGAGAGCAGCTACGCCTTCGGCGGCGCGCTGCGCTGGTGGGACCGGCACTACCAGGCCGTCGCCGACTACGAGCCGCAGTACAGCCGCCTTGAGCAGCTGATGCGGTGGAGCGCGGCGCTGGAGTGGCTGGTCGGCACCACCGAGCACCGGCTGCGGCTGGTGGAGCCGGGCGAGGTGGCCACCGGGCTGTCCTACGCCGACTGGTACGCCGACCACGACGACCTGCGCGAGCGCGGGCCGCTGCGCATGGTCGCCGGGGCGGACCCGGAGGAGCTGCTGCCCCAGCCATCGCAGGACTACACCAGCTGCGGGCGGACCTGGCTCGGCGGCGGGGTCAGCCTCGGGGACGTGCTGGCCCGCAAGGGCGAGCGCGCCTACCGCGCCGACCTGCCCGCCCCGGCCAACCGCGCGGGCCTGGTCGACGAGTCCTCCACTTTGGACTCCAATGGCGGCACCATCAAGAACCCGGTGCTGGACGACCGGGGCGCCGTCACCGACGTGGTGACCCGCGAGGTGGCGAGCACGGCCGACGGCGCGGCCACCGTCGCCACCACCGCGGGCGGGCGCGCGGTGGCGCCGCTGGGCGGGCTGAAGGTCTGGCTGGCCAAGGCGGTCGGCCGCGAGGTCGGCACCGACCTGCGCGCCGGGGGCGGCAGCGTCGAGCAGAACGCCTCCTTCCACGGCCACGACCTCGGGGGGCTGCGGGCGCAGAAGAACGGGCGCACTGTCACGGTGAGCTGGCGCACCGGTGTCATCGACCGGGCCCGGTCGGTGCTGGCCGACATCCAGGCCAGGATGACGACCACCCCGTCGGCCACGCTGGCCGCGGCGGGCGGGCGGGTGCTCTACTCCCACAAAAGCGCGGGCGGCACGACCCTGCACCGCGTCGGCGGCGGCGAGGAGCCGTGGCTGGCCATCACCGCCGACCTCGGCCCGCCCGGGGACAGCCTGGCCCTGCGCCTGGGCGTCCCGCGCCCGGACGACACCCCGGCGTTCTACCACGGCACGTTCACCGCGGGACCCGGCCCGCCGTCGCGCTGGATGACGGTCACCCCCGGCGAGACCGCCGTGCTGTCGTTCTCCGACACACCACCGTCCGGCAGCCCCGTCACCGTGTCCATGAAGGACGGTCGGACCGGCAGGGCGCACCCCGACTCCGACCGCTGGTCCGCCGCGACCGACGACCCGGTGCTCGGCCTGCGCGGCCCCGTCGAGGGCGCCGCCCTGCTGCGCGACATGCCCCGGGTCCACGCGGCCATGAAGGACGCCGCGGGCGACGGCATCCCCCGGGCCGTGGTCCTCGGCCAGGACGGCGTGGCCCTGGCCACCCCCGAGGGCATCCAGCTGCTGTCGCCCACCGACCCGTGGACCGCCCGCGTCCTGGCCGCGGTCGGCCCCGACCTGACCCGGGTCCCGCTGACCCGCGTCATCGACGACCGCCTGGTCCACGTGGTGCCCGACGGCCTGCGCGGCCCGGCCGAGCCCTACACCGCCTCCCTCGCCGACGTCCTCGCCACCGCCGACGCGGTCTACTTCCACAACCAGTTCCGGGCCGACCTGTCGCTGTCGGAGGGCACCCTCCTGGCCGACGCCCTCCCGCTCGACGCCACCGTCACCGTCCGCCCCGCGCTGATGGCCGAGGAGCCCCGGTACCAGTTCCACACCCAGCCCGACGCCCGGACCGACTTCGGCGCGACCTGGTGGCGCGTCGACGGGCGGGTGGCCACCACCGGGAACGGCCAGCCCACGACGACCGCCTCCGCCCCGCCGACCTCGTCCACCCCGCCGGGCGCGAGCCAGGACATCCCGGGGTCCCGCGTGCTCCTGGTCTGCCCCGAGGACACCGACGACCTCGCCGGGTGCTCATGACGATCGAACTCGACCCCGGCACGCCCCTGGCCGACGCCGTCACCGCGGCGGCGGCGGCGTACGGGCGGGGTGATCACCGCGGCACGGACCACGCCTACCTCGCGGCGATCGGCCTCGCCGACAGCACCGCGCTGGCCGCGGCCCTGGCCGCCGACCACGTCACCGCCCTGCTGGCCCTGCGCGCGGTCGCCATGGCCGACGAGCGCTGCGCCGCGCACCTCGCCCGCTTCCCCGACGACCCGCCCCTGCGCGCCGTGCGGGCGCAGGTCCGCAGCGCCCGGGGCGAGCACGCGGGCGCGGTGGCCGACGCCGAGGCGACCATCGCCTCGACCAGCGGCGCGGTCCGGGGACGGCTGCTGCGGGTGCTGGGACTGGCCGCGGCCGACGACCGCGACCACGGCCTCGCCGCGAGCCGCCTCGCCCAGGCGCGCGAGGAGTTCCGGCGCGCCGGGCACAGCGCGGGGCTGGCCGCCGTCGAGCGCGACCGGGCGGTCATCGCGATGCGGCTCGGCGACCAGGCCGCCGTCGCCGCGGTCATCGCGAGCACCCCGCGCACCACCGCCGACCACCTCGCCCGCGCCTCCGCGCTGCGCAAGGAACTGCGCTACGAGGAGGCGCTGGGAGTCGTCCGGACCGCGCTGACCACCGCGGACCCGGCGCTGCGCCAGGCCGTGATCGAGGAGCAGGCCGTCCTGCTGCGGCTGCTGCGCCGCGACGGCGACGCCGAGCTGCTCACGCCGTTGATCACCGGCGTCGCCCGGGTCTGGCCCGAGGCCGCGGCGGGCGAGTCCCCCCGGTTCGACCGCGAGCTGCACCGGGTGCGGCGGCTGATCGAAGACCGCCGCCACGCCGAGGCCGACGCGGTGCTGATCGGCCTGCGCCCCCGCACCGACCACGAGGTGGGCATCTGGCACCTGGCCGCGGGCGAGCTGGAACTGGCCCGCCACGACAGCACCGGCCACGGGCTGGCCCAGGCCGTCGTCCACCTGGCCACCGCGGCCGACCGGGCCGACACCGTGGCGCTCACCGAGGTCCGGGTGCACGCCCTGCGCAGGCTCGGCCTGGCCTGCTTCTGGTCGGACGACGCGCACCGCGCCGCCGAGTGCTGGGCGGCGGCGCACAAGGCCGAGGAGTCCATCGCCGACCGGCAGGTCAGCGACGAGTGCCGGGTGCGGATGCTGACCGCCGCCGACACCGAGCACGACCACGCCGTCACCGCCACCGCCCACGCCGCCGAGCGCGACCCGCGGGCGGCGGCCGCGGCCGTGGTGGCCATGGAGGCCGCGCGCGGGGCGACCCTCGTCCCCGGCCGCCTGCTCCCCGGCCTGCGCGACCTCGACGGCGCGTGGCGCTGGCTCAAGCGGATGACCGTCGACCTGGCCGGGAACCAGGCGGTGTGGATGGCGCACGCCACCAGCGGGCGGGTCCATCACGCGGTGCTGACCCGCGACGGCGTCCGGCTGGGCAGCGTCGCCGCCGACATCACCCGGCTCGGCGACATCGTCGCGGAGTTCCAGGCCTTCCTGAGTCCGGGCTACCTGGAGATGAGCGCCCGCTCCGGCGACTTCGACCGCGCCCTCGCCGAGATCGCCGCGCTCGTCGGGCTCGACGCGGCACTGGCCGACATCCCCGGCGGCGTCACCCGCCTCGCCGTCGTCGCGGGCGGGCCGCTCGGCCATGTCCCGTGGGCGGGGATGTCCACAGCGGACGGTCACCTGGTCGCCAGGTACGCGCTGTCGGACCTGCCCAACCTGACCATCCGCCGGCCGCTGCGCCGCCGGGCCCTGGGCTCGCGCGGCGACCGGGAACTCCTGCTCAGCCCGCCCGACGGGCTCACCATGGCCGTCCCCCGCCCAGGCCGCACCCTCCTGGCCGACGACCAGGCCACCACCGCGGCGCTCGCCGCCGCCGCGCCGCGGCACCGGGTCGTCCGGATCGACTGCCACGGCAGGCACGACCCGACCGCGCCCGAGGAGTCCTGGCTGACCCTCGGCCGAGGTGAGCGGCTGACGGCGCGGCAACTCCAGCGGTTGCCCCTGCGCGGCACCGTCACGCTGGGCGCCTGCGAGTCCGGCATGGCCCAGCCGCGCGGCCGCGACGAGCCGGTCGGCTTCGTCCGCGCCGCGCTGCACGCGGGCGCCGCCGCGGTGGTCGCCGCCCGCTGGGTCGCCGCCGACGACACCGCCGCCGCCCTGCTGGACAGCTTCGAGCGCCACCTGCGCCACCTGCCCCGCGACGTCGCCCTGCAACGCGCCCAGCTGTCCACATCAGACCACCCGGCCCGCTGGGCCTGTTGGACCCTCTATGGAGACCCTGGCAGGCAGACCAAAGCCGGTCCGATCCGCCGCCTGCTGCGTGCCCGTGCCGACCACCGGAGACACCGTGCCCCTTTTCGCTGACCGACCCCGCCCCGCGGTCTTCCTGTCCTTCGCCGGACCCGACCGCCCGCTCGCCATGCGCCTGCACGATGACCTGCGCGGGCACGGCGTGCGGGCCTTCGTCGACGACTGCGACGTCCCGCTGGGCAGCAACGTCGTGCTCGCGCTCAACAGCGCGCTGGCCCGCTCGGACTACTACGTCCTGCTGTGGTCCCGGCACGCCGTCGACCGGCCCTACGTCGACGCCGAGTGGGCCGCCGCCTACGCCAGGGAACTCCACGAGCGCCGGTCGTTCCTCTTCGTGCTGCGCCTGGACAGCACCCCGCTGCCGCCCCTGCTGGCCCCGCGCAAGTTCCTCGACGCCGCCGACGGCTGGGACGCCGCGGTCTCCGCCCTCGTCCGCGCCTGGCGCACCGACCTCGACCTGCGCGTGCCCGTGGTCCCCGCGCCGTCCCCGACCTCCGAGGAAGGGCCGGAGATCGTCCTCTACGTGCGCAACCGCGCGCTGTCGGTGGCGCACACCGTGGCCGTGTCCCCGAACGCCACCGGCCACGCCCTGCACGAGCGGGTCCGCGTCAGCCTGGCCCTGCCCGACGGGGAGTCCCGCTTCGGCGGCCAGGTCGGGCTGCGCTTCACCTACCGCCTGCTCACCGCCGAGGAGCCCCTGCCCGACAAACCGCTGTCGGAACTGGGCATCGGCGACGGCGCCACGGTCGACCTCGAGGTCACCGTCGACCCGTTCGGCCCGGACGGCCCGCAGGAAGGCTGGGTCATGCGCGGGGAATGGGACCTCGCGGCGCTCTCGGCGGTGGCAGGCCCGAACGAGAGGTTGGTCAGTGCCATGGAGCGGGCCGCTTTCGGGCACCTGGCACCGTGATCCACTCGTGCTTGACACCGCGGGACCCGGCTAGGCATCCTGGTGTCGCGAAGGGGAGTACCCGCCCAGTCCGTGGCCGTCAGTACGACAGGTCGACACCTGTCCGGCCAGGACGCCGCCGTGTGGCGGTGGGGAGACCTTCGGTCGTTCAAGGCCGGAGGAGAGCGCACATGCGTCGAATTGGTTCCGTGGTCGCGGTTGTGGCCGGTTTCGCCCTGCTCACCGGCTGCTCGGCGCTGCAGGACGCGGCGAACACCGCCCAGGCCGCCGAGCAGGCGCTGACCACGGCGCAGGTGTGCGCGCAGGCCATCAGCGCGGTCGAGTTCAACCCCGCCAGTGACCCCCAGGCCGCGGTGGAGCAGAGCCAGAGCGCGGCGCGGGAGCTGTCCGACCTGGCCGCCCAGGCCGCGGACGTGACCGTCGCCGAGGCCATCGGCGGTGTCGCCGACACGCTGATGAGCGTCACCCTCGCCGACTTCGCCACCCCGGTGGAGTGGTTGCAGCAGCGGACTTCGCAGGCCGCCGACCTGCTGTCGGCCTGCTCCGGCCTCTGATGTCCGCCGCCGGTTCCTGATCGACGGGAGTCGCTGAGACCTACCGGGAGAAGAGGGCCACCGCGACGCCGGGGGGTGTCGCGGTGGCCTGTCCCGTCGAGGGGCCCGTCCTGTCAGGTGGCCCGTCCTGTCAGGCCCGTCCTGTCAGGCCCGTCCTGTCAGGCCCGTCTCGTCAAGGCCCGTCTCGTCAGGGGTCTCCGGCAGGCTGAAGTTGCCGAAGACCCAGTTCCCCGGCGCGATGGGGTCGTCGCTCACCCAGAACTGCGTCCACAGTGTCGTGAACTGCGCCCGGCTGAGCAGGCCGTCGCCGTCCTCGTCGAGGATGCCGAACACCGCGTCGGTGTCGGTGCTGCGCCCGTTCCACGCCTCGATCAGGCTCCGGTACTCCGCCGCGGAGATCAGGTCGTCCCCGTCGGCGTCCCCCGCGTCGAACATCGCCGACGCGGTCGTGACCACGGCGTCGAGCATCCCCGGCAGGCGCGCCACCACGGCCAGCACCTCGTCCACGGTGACCTTGCCGTCGCCGTCGGCGTCGGCGACCGTGGCCAGCGCCGCCCACCAGCCCATCATGATCGCGCTGATCCGCTCGTGGTCGGCGCTGCCCTCCGCGGCACCGCGCAGCCACGACCAGCGCTCGGTGATGGCGCGAAAGTCCGATTCGTCGAGCAGGCCGTCGCCGTCGGCGTCCATCGCCCGGAACACCGCGGTCACCTTGCCGCGCTGGAGTTGGCTGGCCCTCATCAGGCTCCTTCCGCCGAGTGGATCACAAGGGTGGTACAGGCGGCGGCAGGGGAACAGGGCCGCCTGGGTCAGTCGCCATCCCGACCGGGTGATGAAGTGACCACAGGGCGTGAGTAGGGCGTAAATGTTACGAACAGGATCATTGACAACCCTGCCGTGAGAGCGCTTACATGGTTCGCAGTTTGTTCCTGACAACAACAAACTGATCTTCACGGCATGACCGGGTCGACAAGGAGGTCCCCTACCGTGCCCACCCTGCAACGCACGCTTCCCAAGCGGGGCAAGCGCTTGCGACTGGCCCTCGGCGCCGCGAGCGCCGCTGTGCTGGTCACCGTCCCGCTGACCCTGGCCGCCAAGGCCGATGTCCCGACCACGCCCAGCGGATGGACACTGGCCTGGAGCGATGACTTCAACGGCTCCGCGGGCTCCCGCCCGTCAGCGGCCAACTGGATCATCGACCTCGGCCACAACTACCCCGGCGGTCCCGCCAACTGGGGTACCGGTGAGATCCAGAACTACACCGACAGCGCGCAGAACCTGGGCCTCGACGGCGCGGGCAACCTGCGGATCACCCCGCGCCGCGACGCGGCGGGCAACTGGACCTCGGCACGCATCGAGAGCCAGCGGTCCAACTTCCGGCCGCCGCAGAACGGCGTGATGCGCATCGAGGGCCGCATCCAGATGCCGAACGTGACCGGGCAGGCCGCACTCGGCTACTGGCCCGCGTTCTGGGCACTCGGCGCGCCGTACCGGGGCAACTACTGGAACTGGCCGGGCATCGGCGAGTTCGACATCATGGAGAACGTCAACGGGATCAACTCCGTCTGGGCCGTGCTGCACTGCGGCGTCGCGCCGGGCGGGCCGTGCAACGAGTTCTCCGGCCTGGGCAACAGCCGCGCCTGTCCCGGCGCGAGCTGCCAGTCCGCCTTCCACACCTACCGCTTCGAGTGGGACACCAGCGTCTCCCCCAACCAACTGCGCTGGTACGTCGACGGCCAGGAGTACCACCGCGTCACGCAGAACCAGATGGACGCGACCAGCTGGGCCAACATGACGAACCACGCGGGGTACTTCATCCTGCTCAACGTGGCCATGGGCGGCGCTTTCCCCAACGGCGTCCAGGGCAGCCCGACCCCGACCGCCGCCACGGTCCCCGGCCACCCGATGGTCGTGGACTACGTCGCGGTCTGGACGCGCGGCGGCGGCACCCCGCCGACCACCACCACCACGACGAACCCCCCAGGTGGCGGTGGAAGCGCTTACACAACCCTGCAGGCCGAGTCCTTCCAACAGCAGAGCGGCCTCGGCGTGGAGACCACCACCGACTCCGGCGGCGGGCAGAACGTCAGCCACGCGACCGGCGGTGACTGGGCCCTGTACCGGGGCATCAACTTCGGCTCCACCCCGGCCCGGCAGTTCATGGCCAGGGTGGCCTCCGGGGCGGGCGGCGGCGTCAGCGGCCTGATCGAGGTCCGCCTCGGCAGCCGCACCAGCGCGCCGGTCGGCAGCTTCGCCGTCGGCAACACCGGCGGCTGGCAGAGCTGGCGCACCATCCCGGCCAACATCACCGCGACGACGGGCGTGCACGACGTGTACCTGACTTTCAGCAGTGGCCAGCCCGCCGATTTCGTCAACGTCAACTGGTTCACCTTCGGCCACTGAGTGACCCACCGATGAAGCCCGCCCGCGGGCCCCGCCGCCGGTCCCACGGCGGGGACCGCGGGCACCCATTCTGTCAGAACGGCCCGTGAGACCGCTCTCACGGTAAATCAGGAGGCACGGAATGCGCAGAGCACGACGGACGCGCGCCGCGGCCGGGCTGCTGATCAGCGGCTTGGTTCTCACGGCGTGCTCCAGTGGCGGGGAACAGCAGTCTGGAGGGGACCCGAACGCCCCCGTCACGCTGACGGTCAACGTCTTCGGCGACAACTTCTCGCTGCCGGAGGACCGCTCGGTCTATGACGAGTACGAGCGGCTGCACCCCAATGTGAAGATCGTCGAGAACCGCGGTGACTTCGGCACCCACCACCAGAACCTGCAGGCCCGCCTGACCGCGGGCACGGGCGCGGCGGACCTCGAGGTGATCGAGGTCGGCCAGGTCGCGGGCTACGTCGGCCAGACCGACAAGTTCGTCAACTTCCGGGACCACGACGTCGACACCTCGGCGTGGACCGACGCCACGATCGCCAGGGCGTCCACACCGGACGGCGCCGCGCTGCTCGGCCTGCCGACCGACATCGGCGGCCTGGCCATGTGCTACCGCAGCGACCTCTTCGCCAAGGCGGGCCTGCCCACCGACCGCGCCGAGGTCGCCAAGCTGTGGCCGACGTGGCAGGACTACGTCGCCACCGGCGACAAGTTCCTCGGCAAGGCGCCCAAGGGCGTCAAGTGGTTCGACGCGGGCGGCCACGTCTTCACCGGCGTCCTCGGCAACGAGAAGGAGACCTTCTACAACGCCAACGGCGACCTGATCGTCGCGCAGAACCCGGCCGTGCGCGCGGCGTGGGACCTGACCGCCCAGGCGATCAAGGCCGGGCAGTCCGCCGCGCTGCCGGAGTTCACCCCCGAGTGGAACACCGGCTTCCAGCAGGGCCAGTTCGCCACGGTGACCTGCCCGGCCTGGATGATGGGCTACATCAAGTCCAACGCCGCCGACACCGAGGGCAAGTGGGACATCGCCACGATCCCCGGCGGCTCGGGCAACTGGGGCGGCTCGTACCTCACCGTTCCCAGCCAGGGCAAGAACACCGCCGCCGCGGTCGAGCTGGCCAAGTGGCTCACCGCGCCCGAGCAGGCCGTCAAGCTGTTCAAGTCCATCGGCAACTTCCCGAGCCAGCGCGGCACCTGGGAGCAGCCGGAGGTCAAGGACTTCACCGCGCCGTTCTTCAACAACGCCCCCGCGGGCACGATCTTCCCGGCATCGCTGGCCAACGCGCCCGTGCAGATCGCGGGCCCGCAGAGCGGCGTCATCGGCAGCACCTTCGGTGTCGCCCTCAACAGTGTCGAGCAGGGCAAGGACCCCAACGCGGCTTGGGACCAGGCCATGACCGACATCGAGGCCGCGGCAGGGACCGGATGAGGAGTCCGCACGCGGACCCCGAGCACCGCGGGCTGTCGGCGGACGCCGACCGGCGACAGCCCGCGGGACCACCAGCGCCGCCCGCCGACAACCGGCGGGCGGCGTGGCGGTCCCGGCTTTACCGCTGGGACCTGAAGGGGTCCGGTTACCTGTACGTCGCGCCGTTCTTCCTGCTGTTCGGCGTCTTCGGCGTGCTGCCGCTGGCCTACACCGCGGTGATCTCCACCACCGCGTGGAACACCCGGCGGCCCGGCAGCGAGGACACCTCGGTCGGGCTGGACAACTACGGCGCCCTGCTCGGTGACGACAACTTCTGGAACGCGCTGGTCAACACCCTGGGCATCGGGGTGTTCGCCACGGTCCCGCAGCTGCTGTTCGCCCTGGGCATCGCCCACCTGCTCAACTACAAGCTGCGCGGGCGCCTCGCGCTGCGCATGGGCGTGCTGATCCCGTACGTGACGTCGGTGGCCGCGGTCGCGCTGATCTTCAACCAGATCTTCGCCCGCGACTTCGGCCTGCTGAACTGGCTGCTCTCGCCGTTCACCGAGGCCCCGATCGACTGGCGCTCCAGCACGGTGGCCAGCTGGTTCGCCGTCTCGGCCATGGTGACCTGGCACTGGACCGGGTACAACGCGCTGATCTACCTGGCGGCCATGCAGACCATCCCGTACGAGCTCTACGAGTCCGCGTCGATCGATGGCGCGGGCAAGTGGCGCCAGTTCTGGTCCATCACGATCCCGAGCCTGCGACCGACGATCATCTTCACGGTCATCGTGTCCACAGTGGGCGCCCTGCAGCTGTTCGCCGAGCCGTTCCTGTTCGACACGACCCGCAACCACAACGGCGGGTCGGAGAGACAGTTCCAGACCGTCGTCCTCTACCTGTACCAACAGTTCTGGACGAACGGCCGCTACGGTTACGGCGCGGCGATCGCCTGGACGCTGTTCGTGATCACGGTGGTGATCGTGCTGGTCAACCTGCTGATCGTGCGACGCATCAGGTCGTCGGAGTGAGGAGGGTCATGTCGGGCAAGGCATCGGGCGCGCGCTGGCCCACCTACACGCTGCTCATCGGGATCGTCGTGGTGTCGATGTTCCCGCTGTACTGGTCGATCGTGGTGTCCTCACGGGACCAGCAGTCGGTCGGCAGCTACCCGCCGCCGCTGCTGCCGGGCGGGAACCTGTGGGACAACATCGCCGCGGCCTACGAACAGGGCAACTTCGGGCTGGCGCTGATCAACTCCACCATCGTCGCGGGCACCATCACCGTCTCGGTCGTGCTCACCTCGACCCTGGCCGGGTTCGCCTTCGCCAAGCTGCGCTTCCGCGGGCGCGACGCGCTCTTCGGCGCGGTGGTGGCCACCATGCTGGTGCCGACGCAGCTGGCGATCATCCCGCTCTATATCATGGTCACGCAGTGGTTCGGCTGGGCCAACGACCTGCGCGGGGTGATCGTTCCCGCGCTGGTGACCGCGTTCGGCGTGTTCTTCATGCGCCAGTACCTGTCCTCCGCGGTCTCGCACGAGCTGATCGAGGCGGGCAGGCTCGACGGCGCGAGCACGTGGCGCATCTACTGGAACGTCGTGCTCCCCCTGGCCCGGCCGGGGGCGGCCGTGCTGGGGCTGCTGACGTTCATCACCTACTGGAACGACCTGTTCTGGCCGCTGATCCTGCTGAACACGCAGAACCCGACGGTGCAGGTGGCCATCGCCAACACCGCGGGCGGCATCGAGGTCGACTACTCGCTGGTGCTGGCGGGCACGGTGATCGCCACGTTCCCCATGGTGATCGTGTTCCTGCTGCTCGGCCGCCAGATCATCGGAGGAATCATGCAGGGAGCGGTGAAGGGATGAGGATGGGCTTTCCGCAGGGGTTCCTCTGGGGCGCGGCGACGGCCGCTTACCAGATCGAGGGCTCGCCGACGGCCGACGGCCGGGGCAGGTCCATCTGGGACACCTTCTCGCACACCCCGGGCAAGGTGGACAACGGCGACACCGGGGACGTGGCCGTCGACCACTACCGCCAGGTCCGCTCCGACGTGGCGCTCATGGCCGACATCGGGCTGGACGCCTACCGGTTCTCGGTGTCCTGGCCCCGCGTCCAGGCATCCGGCAGCGGCCCGGCCAACGCCGCGGGCCTCGACTTCTACTCGCGGCTGGTCGACGAGCTGCTCGGGCGGGGAATCAAGCCCGTGCTGACGCTCTACCACTGGGACCTGCCGCAGGACCTGGAGGACGCGGGCGGCTGGACGTCGCGGGAGACCGCGGCCCGCTTCGCCGAGTACGCGGCCATCGTCGCCGACCGCCTCGGCGACCGCGTTCCACTGTGGACGACGCTGAACGAGCCGTGGTGCTCGGCGTTCCTCGGCTACGGCAGCGGGCTGCACGCGCCCGGCCGCACCGACGGCGAGGCGGCGCTGCGCTCGGCGCACCACCTGCTGCTGGCGCACGGCTGGGGCGTCTCGGCGCTGCGCGCGGCGCTCCCCTCGGACGCGCAGGTGTCGGTGGCGCTGAACCCGCACGCGGTCTCCGCGGCGTCGGACTCCCCCGACGCGGTCGAGGCGGCGCGGCGCATCGACGCGGTCGGCAACCGGATCTTCTTCGACCCGCTGCTGCGCGGGGGCTACCCCGACGACCTGATGCTGGACACCATGTCGGTGACCGACTGGACGTTCGTGCGGGAGGGCGACGAGGCCGCCATCGCCGCGCCGATCGACGTGCTGGGCGTCAACTACTACGCCACCGCGCGCGTGGAGGGGTTCGGCGCCGCGGACGGCAAGCCGTCGCCGTGGCCGGGCAGCGAGCACGTCCGGTTCGCGCCCACCGCCGAGCCGGTCACCGAGATGAACTGGACGATCGACCCGGCCGGGCTCACCGCGCTGCTGGTGCGCGTGCACACCGAGTACGGCGGCCCGCCCATGATGGTCACCGAGAACGGCGCGGCGTTCCCCGACGTGGTCGGGCCCGACGGCACGGTGTCCGACCCCCAGCGCGTGGCGTACCTGCGCGAGCACGTCGGCGCCCTGCACGACGCGATCGCCGCCGGTGTCGACCTGCGCGGGTACTTCGTCTGGTCGCTGATGGACAATTTCGAGTGGTCCTACGGCTACGCCAAGCGCTTCGGTATCGTTCACGTGGACTATGCGAACCAGCGGCGCGTCTGGAAGGACAGCGCGCACTGGTACCGCGAGGTGATCAAAGCGAACGGCATCGACGCGGTATGACGACCGAACGGCAGCCCACCCTGGACACCGTCGCCGCTGAGGCGGGGGTGTCCAGGGCGACGGTGTCGCGGGTGATCAACGGATCGCCCCGGGTCTCCCCCGAGGCCCGCGACCTCGTCAAGGGCACCATCGCCCGGCTGGGCTACGTGCCCAACCGGGCGGCCCGCAGCCTGGCCTCCCGCCGCACCGACTCGGTGGCCCTCGTCCTGCGCGAGGCCGACGCGACGGTGCTCGCCGACCCGTACCTCTCGGCGGTCATCATCGCCACCAGCCAGGCGCTGGTGGGCACCGGCGTGCAGTTGCTGCTGGTCAACGCCCAGAACGACGCCGAGCACCAGCGCGTCGGGGAGTACGTGCGCAGCGGCCACGTCGACGGCGTGCTGCTGGCCTCCATGCACGCCGACGACCCCCTGCCCCAGCTGCTGGTGCGCTCCGGGGTGCCGACGGTGGTCGGCGGCAGGCCGGAGCGCCCGATCCCGGGCCTGGTCTACGTCGACAGCGACAACGTCGGCGGGGGCCAGCTGGCCACCGAGCGCCTGCTGACCGCGGGCCGCACGCACATCGCCCACATCGCGGGCCCGCCGGACATGACCGCCGCGGCCGACCGCCTCACCGGCTACCACCGCGCCCTGTCCCGCGCCGGCCGCGACGCGGGCCCGGTCGCCTTCGGCAACTTCACCCGCATCTCCGGGGAGACCGCCATGGCCGCCCTGCTGGAGCGCGACCCGACCATCGACGCCGTCTTCGGCGCCAACGACATGATGGCCATCGGCGCCCTGCGCGCCCTGCGCGCCGCGGGCAGGCGGGTGCCGGAGGACGTGTCGGTGGTGGGCTACGACGACATCGAGCTGGCCCAGCACACCGAGCCCGCGCTGACCACCGTGCACCAGCCGGTGGTCGACCAGGCCCGCACCATGACCGAGCTCCTGCTGCTGCAGATAGGGGGCCAGCCCCCCGGCGACCCGGTCGTCCTGCCCACCGAGCTGGTCGAGCGCGACTCGGCCTGAGCCCGAGCGGCGACGGCATAAGGTTCACCCGGGCGGGTGGCGGGTACAACAGTGACCTACGCCTCACGTCCCGATGAACCGCCGCGGACGGAACGGCTCCGAACGCCCCGAGGACTTGGAGTCGGACCACACGGCTGGTTTGCTTGCCCCCGAACGTCCGATTCCGCCTCACCCCGGGAGCTGCCCCATGTCCCTGTCCGTCGACGACGACGGGTCGCCCGCGACCCCTGCCGACGCAGGTCCGAAGCCGGTCTTCGGCGCACCGCGCGGAACGTGGCCGCAGATCGGGACCTACCTGTTCATCCTGGTCCCGTTCCTGGCGCTGATCGCCGCCGTGCCCTTCGCCTGGGGCTGGGGCCTCGGTTGGGTCGACGTCGGCCTGGCCGTGTTCTTCTACACCTTCACCTGCCTGGGCGTCACCGTCGGCTTCCACCGCTACTTCACCCACGGCGCGTTCAAGGCGCCGCGCGCGGTGCGGGTCGGGCTGGCGATCGTGGGCAGCATGGCGCTGCAGGGCCCGGTCATGCACTGGGTGGCCGACCACCGCCGCCACCACGCCTTCTCCGACCGCGACGGCGACCCGCACTCGCCGTGGGCGTTCGGCACCTCCCCCGCCGCCCTGGCCAAGGGCTTCTGGCACGCGCACATGGGCTGGGTGTTCGACCGCAACCTGACCAACCAGGAGCGCTTCGCCCCCGACCTGCTCGCCGACGAGGACATCGTCCGCGTGCACCGGCAGTTCGGGCTCTGGACCGCGGTCACCCTGCTCGCCCCCGCGGTGCTGGGCGGCCTGCTGACCTGGTCGCTGTGGGGCGCGGTCACCGCGTTCTTCTGGGCGGGCCTGGTCCGCGTGTCGTTCCTGCACCACGTGACCTGGTCGGTGAACTCGATCTGCCACATGGTCGGCGAGCGCCCGTTCAAGTCCCGCGACAAGGCCACCAACTTCTGGCCGCTGGCGGTGCTGTCGATGGGCGAGGCGTGGCACAACCTGCACCACGCCGACCCGACCTGCGCCCGCCACGGCGTGCGCCGCTTCGAGATCGACATCTCCGCGCGCACGATCTGGTTCTTCGAGAAGTTCGGCTGGGTCTCCGACGTCCGCTGGCCCACCCCGCAGCGCCTGGCCAAGCTGAGCGCCGCGGAGCAATAGCTCCTTTTGGTTGCTAGACAACCAGGAAGTCTTGGTTAGCGTGAATTTCAGGCAACCCCTGAAAGGAACGCGTATGCGAAGGACGCTCCTCATCAGCGCCGCCGTCGCGCTCGCCGCGGTCCCCACCGCGGCGAGCGCGGCGGTCGTCCCCGACCACGCCATCGTCGTCTGCCACAGCGCCAGCTTCTACGCCAACTACGACAGCGCCTCGGGCCCGGTGGGCCTCAAGCGCGTCCTGTACTACGGCGACAAGGTGGGCCACACCCGGGGCGCCCACCCCGTCTACAACGGCTGGGCCGCCTCCTTCGACTTCGGCCCCAACGACTGGGGCTTCCTGCGCCACGAGTGCCTGGGCGGGTGGGGCTCATGGTGATCCGCGCCCTCGCCGCCGCGGTGCTCACCACCGCCGCCCTGGCCACCCCGGCCCAGGCCGCCAACGGCACCGTCGGCGAACGCGAGACCGTCTGCGCCCAGAGCCTCGCCGTCCGGACCGAACCCCTCGGCGCGTGGATGGGCACCCTCACCCACCCGCAGACCTTCCTGGTGGAACGCATCCAGGGCCAGTGGGTCTACGGCTTCGCCTACGGCCACGTCAACCGCCGCGGCTGGGTGCAGGACGGCTGGTTCTGCTAGCGGTGTGACCCAGCGATCCCGCCTCGCCGTGGAGCGGTGAGCGAGGCTGTCACGTTTCTGTCCACGTGGTGTCGTTCCCAGCGACCCCCTCCACCCGGTGTGCTGGACGGCAGCGCAGTGGGCGCGGGGAAGCGGGGCACGAGCCGATGCGGTGGCAGAACCGGTACCGGGTGACCGGGCGGCTGGGCGCGGGACCGATGGGAGAGGTCGTCGGCGCCGTGCGCGGCGACGGCGTGCCCGCGCGGGTCGCGGTGAAGCTGCTGCGCGGCGACCTCGCCGCGTGCCCGGAGACCCCCGGGCGGCTGCGCGAATTGGTCGGCGAGGTCCACGGGGTCGGCGGCGAGCACCTGGTCGCCGTGTGGGACAGCTTCCGCGACGGCGACGTCGTGGGGCTGGTGATGGACCTCGCCCCGGGGGCTTCCCTGCGCGGGCGGCTGGCGGCTGGGGGGCCGCTGCCGCCCGCCGGGGTCGCCGGGACCGGGGCCCGGATCGCCGCCGCGCTGGCCGTGCTCCACCGCCGCCGGTTCGCCCACCTGGCCGTCAAACCGGAGAACGTCCTGGTCGACGGCGACAGCGTGCGCCTGACCGGACACTGCCTGGTGCCACTGCTGCTGGCCGCGCAGGGCCGCGCCGCGGTGCTGCTCAACACCCCCCAGTACACCGCCCCGGAGATCCCCCTCGACGGGCCGGTGAGCCCGGCCGCGGACCTCTACAGCCTCGGCGTGATCCTCTACGAGCTGTGCTGCGGCGTCCCGCCCCTGGCCGGGCACGGCACCGACGACCTCGCCCACCTGCTGCCCTCGCGCCCCGGCGGCGTGCCCGACCCGCTGTGGGCGGCCATCGCCGAGCTGCTGGACAAGGACCCCCGGCGCAGGCCCACCGCCGCCCAGGCGGCCGAGCGCCTCGGCGCCCTCAGCGGCGACCTCGCGGGCTGGCCGGTCGGCCCCCGCCTGCCCGAGCCGCCGTCGCCGGTCGACCCCCGCGGCCGCCCGGCGGGCCGACACCGCCGCATGGGCGCGCTGGCCGCCGTCGTCGCCCTGGGCCTGTGGTCGCCCCACCCCGCCTCCGTGGGCTCCTCGGCAAGCCCCCCCGGCCCGGCGGCCGCCGCCGCGCACGTGCCCGCGCCATGACCGCGCCCCCGCTCACCGCGCCCCGGCCCGCCATGCTCCGGCCCGCCGTGGTCCGGCCCGACGTGGCCCAGCCCGCCATGATCCGCCTACGACAGCACCCAGCCCAGCCCGTAGGAGCGGTCCGGCGCGAGGTCGGTGAAGACCGCGCGCGCCTCGCCGGAGGCGTCCGCGGCGACCAGGGGCCTGCCCGGCCGGTCCTCGGCGGCGTCCAGGGCGAACTCGTCCTCGATCAGCCAGATGCGCCCAGGGGCCCGCCCGGCGCCGAAGCCGACGGTCAGCTCGAAGCGCTCGCACGGCGCCATCGGTGTGCAGACGTAGAACGGCGCGAAGCCCTGAGGAATGCGGATGCGGAACGAGAACTCGTGGTCGTCGCCCTGCCCCAGCGGCCGGGGCAGGCGCAGGCGCAGGCGGACGCGGCTGGCGGTGATCCGCTCGGGTGAGTGCAGCACGCCGCCGCGCAGCAGGTCCACGCCGAGGTCGGCCAGCGACGGCGGGCCGACCGCGCCCGGCGCCGGGGCCACCGACACCGAGTGCTCCACTTCGGACAGCCCGTCCCGGTGGCTGATGACGCGCCGCTCCTCGATCACCTCGACGACCGGCAGGTGCAGCGCGACGACCACCTTGACCGAGGTGGTGTGCCAGTCCAGGTCGCCGCGGCGGGTCTGGCGCGGCACGGCCGAGGTCGCGGACTCGGCGATCTGGGCGATGACGTCGTCGACCCTGCGCTGGGCGGTGCGCGTGTCGCGGTCGATCAGGCCCGCGATGCGCGAGACCCGGGCGGTGTAGCGCTCATGGCCCGCACCGTCGAGACCGAACGCGATCCGGCCGATGGTCCGGGGGGACGCGGGCAGCCGGTCGGTCAGCTCGGTGAGCGTGGCGATGACCTTGTGCCTGCGCGTGCCCGGCGCGTCGGACTCCGCCACCGCGCACACCCTCGCCAGCTCCGGTCCGAGGCGCGCGGCGAGGTCCGGCGCGTGCACCCCCAATCCGCGGCGCACCGCCTTGAGGTCATCGATCAGTCCCGCGACGTCCATCGCCCACCTCTCGAACCGGTGCCGGGGAGTGTATCGCCGGCACCCGGGGCACGGTTTCCGCACCGCCGCAGCTCAGTGCCGGTTTCCCCGTTTCCGCCGGCAGTGACAACGGGAAACCCCTGCCGCGGAATCGCTGCGCGTTCCATTCTTGTGGTGTCGGGAATCCCCCGGCAGATCGCCACAAACGGACTCGCGGCGAATCGAAATCGACCAGTCAACGGGAGTCACGGTGAAGGTTTTGTTCACGGTGTCGTTAGCGGTGCGAATCGGATTCTGGATGCTGCTCGTCGGCTTCACCGCCGGCCTGTTCGTCGGACACCAGGCCACCGCCGAAACCGGCTCCGACCTGCCTTCCGACCCCCGCTCGATCGCCACGGTCCACTGCCTCGACTGGAGCGGATCACCATGCACACCCACATCATCATCGTCCTGACCGGGCTGCTCAGCGTGCTGCTGGGCTAAGGAATGCCCACCCAACCACCGCGCCGGCCGCCGAATCACGATTCGGCGGCCGGAGCATCATTTCTCGAACACATCGGGGACCACTGA
Organism: Actinokineospora lacus; assembly: GCF_053813445.1. Lineage (NCBI taxonomy): Bacteria > Bacillati > Actinomycetota > Actinomycetes > Pseudonocardiales > Pseudonocardiaceae > Actinokineospora > Actinokineospora lacus. The sequence continues at coordinate 250,136 of NZ_JBQERA010000002.1, read as the reverse complement.
TGGAATTCGGAACCGAACTGCGCAAGCTCCGCCAGTCCCGGGGAATGTCACTGGCCGCCCTCGGCGCCGCCGTGTACTTCACCAAGGGTTACCTCAGCAAAGTCGAGAACGGCAGGGCCAGGCCGAACAGCGCGCTGGCCGCCCTCTGCGACCGCGCACTGGGCGCGGGCGGGGAATTGACCGCGCTGCTCGGCGACCCGCCTCCCCGCTGACGCCACAGCGGCCCCCCTCGGCCGGAGCCGAGGAGGACCGCTCATGGGGCGCGCCGGTTCAGGGGGTGGGAACCGGGGTGCGCTCGACCTCGGGCCGCTCCAGCAGCGACGGTGTCGGCACGAACGGCCGGTGCGCGGCCGCGCCGACGAGGAACGCGAGGACGACCCACAGGTAGCTGTCGCCGAGCAGGTGGTCCAGGACCGTCCACTCGGTACCCATGTCGCCGCTCAGTGTCATGTTGTAGGCCATGCCCACCACGAACACGGCGAAGACCACCGCCACGCCGATGTAGGTCGGCACGTGCGCGCGCTTGCGGGCGTAGGAGGCCATCAGCACCGCGGCGGGCGCGATCCACACGTAGTGGTGGGTCCACGACACCGGCGAGACCAGCACCCCGGCGGCCGCCACCACCAGCAGCGCCACCGCGTCGTGGTCAGCGGCCCGCAGCCGCCGCACCGCCACCCAGGCCGCGGCCACGACCGCCGCGCCGAGCAGGACCCACGCCACGGTGTGGACGGCGCCGTCGAGCCCGAAGCGGTGCAGCATCGAGCGCAGCGACTGGTTCACCGGCCAGGTCTCGGGGCCGATGCCGCCCGCGGAGAACAGGTGGTTGAGCCAGTAGTCGCCGCTGTCGCGCGGCAGGACGAACCCGGCCAGCGCGCTGAACCCGACGAACGAGGCGACGACGGTGCCCGCCGCGCGCCACTGCCGGGTCGGGACGAAGAACAGCAGGAACACCAGCGGCGTCAGCTTGATCGCCGCGGCCAGGCCGACGAGCACGCCGCGCGGCAGCCACTTCGGCCGCGGCGCCAGCAGGTCCGCGGCGATGAGGCCCATGATGATCAGGTTGACCTGGCCCGCCATCAGCGTCGTGCGCAGCGGGTCGAACAGCAGCGCGCCCGCCCCCGCCACGATGACGGCCAGCGCGAGCGCCTTCGGGCCGCGGCCGTGGACGCCGCGGGCGAAGATCAGGCAGGTGTAGGCCAGCGCGCCGAGGCCGAGCACGGCGAGCAGGCCCGCGGCTGCCTTGATCGGGATGACCGCCAGCGCGGCGAACACCACGGCGGCGAACGGCGGGTAGGTGAAGGGCAGGCCCAGCTCGGCCAGGATCGGCGGGGTCGGGGAGTACAGCGGGAGGCCGTCGAGCCACGCCTGCGCCCCGAGGGTGTAGACCCACAGGTCCGGCGCGGGGGAGATCAGGGCGAGGACGACGGCGGCGGCCAGCGCGACGGCGCCGAGGCCGATGAGCACCCACCCGCCGGGGCGCATTCTCTGGGTCTGGGTCGAGTCGGCCATCGCGCTACCTCTTTCGTCGGGTGCTGGCCTGGTGGTCGTGTCGGAACGCTAGCCGGGAATTCCCGGGGTCGGCAGCGCGATTCATATTCTTGAATACGCGGCCAATCCGCGTTCCAGCCGTCCTCCAGCGGCTCTCAACCCAGCGAATCACCAGGTGGGGCACCATGACCGCGGCACAAGCGACCGGGTAGGCCGCCACCTGCGGTATCCGGCCTTTCAATGTGCCGTTGTCCGGGCGGCCCGACCATCGGTTCCATTTCCGTAGAAAGCAGTCAACGGAATTGGAAAGGGCGGGAGAATGGAACGCACGGTGTCCCGACTGGCGCTCCCCGACGCGTGCGAGGCCGTCGTCGCGCTGCGCGCCGCCCGCGGCCAGGTCGCGCTGACCGAGGCGCAGCGCGCCGAGCTGGCCGCCACGCACGAGCAGGCGGCCCCCGACGACGTGCTCCTGCGCCTGCTGACCAGACCCTTCAGCGGCGCCGACATCCCGGAGTACTACCGGTACACGGGCCTGCACGTGTACTCGTGGTTCCTGGAGGAGTTCGGCCACGACCCCGTCGGCGGGTCCGTGCTGGCGCTGCACGCCACCCTCGGCGACCTCAAGGCCACCGAGGAGCGCGCCGCGCGCGGCCCGGTCGTGGTGCCCGAGCACATCGTCGAGCGGCTGCGCAGGCTGGCCCCGCTCACCTCGGCGGTGCGCGCGCTGCCGATCGACTTCGCCACCACCGGCGAGGACGTCGTCCGCCACGCCGAGGGCAGCGAGGAGCTGCGGTGGCGGACCGGGGTGCTGACCCGCTGCACGGCGTTCCCGTACTCCGACAAGCACGACGAGCACGTCTTCCTGCGCTCGGTGCACGTCTGCGAGCTGGTGTTCTTCCTGGTCCGCTGGATCGCGCGGCGGCTGGTGGAGATCATCGGCGACGACCGCGACGAGGTGCTGTTCCGGCTCGGGCAGCTCACCACGACGGCGAACCTGCTCACCGACACCTTCCACATGCTCAAGACGCTGACCCCGGAGCTGTTCATGGGCTTCCGGGACGCGACCGGCGCGGCCAGCGCGGTGCAGTCGCTGAACTACCACCTCATGGAGCTGGTGGTCTACGGCTACGACGAGCGCAAGGCCGAGACCTACGAGCGCTTCGCGCACCTGCGCGTGCTCAACGACCCGGCGCTGCGCGAGCACCAGTCCCTGCGCGACGTGCTGCTCGCCCGCGGCGACGTGGAGTTCCTCGCCGAGTTCGCCGAGGTGGAGCGCATCCTGCTGACCTGGCGCGGACGCCACTACGGCTTCGGCCGCAAGTACCTCGCCGACATCGAGGGCTCCGGTGGCACCGACGGCGCGGCGTACCTCAAGCGCTACGTCGACAAGGACCCGTGTGTCTCAGGGCACGACCGGACTTCCGCGTCACCGCTGCTGTCCGAGTTCGCCGTCCGCTAGCTTACGGAGTGCCACACTGTGTTTCCGAAAGGTGACGTGATGTCCCAGCCGGCCGCCGGGCCGACCGTGCTCGACCAGCCGACAGCGCCGCGCTCGTGGGCCGCCTATGCCGCCGCCCTGTGGGTGCTGCCCTACCTGGGCATCCACCTGCACGCCGCGATCACCGGCAGCTCGTGGCCGCTGCCCAACCCGCCGGAGGTGGTGCGCGACCTCGAAACCGGGCGCGTCATCGAGTTCGGCGTCTGCCTGGTGCTCATCGGCGCCGCGCTGACCGCGCTGAGCCTCGTGCGCCCGTGGGGCCGGATCTTCCCGGCCCGGCTGCGCCTGGGCGCGGCGTACCTGGGCGCGGTCGTCGGCATCGGACACGCGGTGATCTGGAGCGCGCGCGGTCTGACGCGGGTCTTCGGCGGGCCGGTCGAGGCGCCGCCGCCGGGGGTCTCGGCCGCGGAGATGACCGCGTACGTGCGGGAGTACGACCGGATCAACCTGATGGTCAACGAGCCGTGGTTCTTCGGCATCGGCGTGCTGTACCTGCTCGCCGCGCTGCAGACCCGCCGCGCGCTGCGGGCGGCGGGCGACCTGCCGCCGCCCGCGTGGACCGTCGCGCGCGGGTGGCCCGCCTACGCGGTGCTGGCGTGGGGACTGGTGACCGCGGGCGCGCACCTGCTGTGGGGCCTGGGCGGCACGCTCGGCCAGCGGGTCGGGCTGGCCGAGCCGGACAACCAGGAGGAGTTCCTGGCCCAGCTGCGCCCGGTGTTCCTCGCCATCGCGGTGGCGGCCCTGCTCGGCCTGGCGGTCTTCTGGTCGCTGCTCAACGGCGCGTCGTCGCCCGCGTTCCGGCGCGCGGCGCGGGTCATGGCCGGGGTGCTGGTGCTCGGCGGCCTCCTGACCGTCCTCATCGGAGTGATGAGCTTCAACGCCTGGATCTTCGCGCTGTACGGCCCGTGGCTGATGGCGGGCGGGATCATCGCCGAGCTGGCCCTCTGGCACCACCGGCTGCGAAGTCTTTGATACACCGGCTCTCCCGGTGGCGCGCGGCGTTAGCGTTCAAGGCGAATCAGCCGCACGCACACCGGGAGACACGGTGAAGGTCCTCATCTACGCATACGGCACCCGCGGCGACGTGCAGCCCTCCGTCGCACTCGGCCACGCCCTGGTCCAGGCCGGGCACCAGGCGGTGCTGGCCGCCCCCGCCCGCTACGCCGACTTCGCCGCCGAGTACGGCCTGGAGTTCGTCCCCCGCGACGAGCAGTGGCTGTCGCTGATGACCGACAACCCCGATGTCCGCGAGCTGTACCACGGCGACCAGAAGAAGCGCACCGAGCGCCAGAAGGAAATCTTCGAGTGGTACAAGGCCGAGGTGCTGCGCCTGGTCCCTGTTCTCCTTGAGGACCAGTGGAACGCCGCGGCCGGTGGCGCGGACGTCATCGTGTACCAGGACACCTGGTTCACCCACGCCAACCACGTCGCCGAGGCGCTGGGCATCCCGTCGGTGCTGGCGGTGCAGTACCCGCAGTCGGTGCCGTCGTGGGAGTACCCGAGCATGCTGGTCCCGCCGGGCAAGAAGCTCCCGCGCGTGCTGAACCGCCTGTCGCACTGGCCGATGCGGTTCATGGTCTCGGAGAAGAAGCGCATCGACGCCTGGCGCACCGAGCTTCTCGGCCTGGCTCCCCGCAAGCGCCGCTTCGACCGCCTGACGCTGCCCGACGGGGCCCCCACCCAGGTCCTGCAGTCCTTCAGCCGCCACGTGGTCGAGCCCGCCCCGTCCTGGGGCCCGCACATCCACACCACCGGCTTCTGGTTCCTGCCCGCCGCCGACTACACCCCGCCCGCCGCCCTGGTCGACTTCCTCGCCGCGGGCGAGGCGCCGGTGTTCGTCGGCTTCGGCAGCATCGTCGGCAAGGACCCGGCCGAGACCGGCCGCGTCGTCCTTGAGGCCATCGGCGACACCCGCGCCGTCATCGGCACCGGCTGGGGCGGCCTGGAGCTGACCGACGTCCCCGACAACGTCCACGTCATCGACCAGGCCCCCTACGACTGGCTGTTCCCGCAGGTCCGCGCGGTCGTGCACGCCGGTGGGACGGGCACCATCAACTACGCCCTCGCCGCGGGCCTGCCCCAGGTGGCGTGCGTGTTCCACCACGAGCAGATGATGTGGAGCAAGAACCTGCACGCCCTCGGCGCCGCTCCCGCTCCACTGTGGATGGACACCCTGGAGTCCGGCGCCCTGCGGGAGGCCATCCAGGCAGCCTGCACCGACCCGTCGATGACCGCCGCCGCGCGGCGCGCGGGCGCCGGGATGCGCACCGAGGACGGCACCGCCAACGCCGTCGCGGTGCTGGAGAAGATCCACGGGAAGGTCGCCGCGCCCGTCAGCTAGACCGAACTCGTCGAGAGCGCCGCGCAGCCGGGACACCGCTGCGCGGCTTTTCGGCGTCCGCCCGCCAGTCACCCGGTTCGCCCGCCAGTCAAGCAGTCTGGCCGCCTATCACGATGTTCGCCTGTCACGGTGTCTGACTGCCTCGACATCTGGCCGCCTGCCCCAGTGGCCGAAACGCGAAGGAGGCCCCGCCGGGTGGCGGGGCCTCCTTTCCCGAGCCGTCAGCTCGACCGGCGCCAGTACACGCTCCAGTGGTCGATCTGCTCGATCGGGTCGCCCTCCAGGTCGTGCTCGCGGCGGAAGTCGTGGACGGCCTCCTTGCACGCCGGGATCAGGTAGTCGTCGATGATGACGTAGCCGCCGACCGACAGCTTCGGGTACAGGTTGACCAGCGCGTCCATCGTGGACTCGTAGAGGTCGCCGTCGAGGCGCATCACGGACAGCGTCTCGATGGGGGCGCCGGGCAGGGAGTCCTTGAACCAGCCCGGCAGGAAGCCGACCTGGTCGTCGAGCAGGTCATAGTGGCGGAAGTTGTCGCGGACGATCTCCTCGGACACGCCCAGCACGTCGTTGGCCTCGTGCAGGTTGAGGTCCTTGTCCAGCGGGTGCGACGAGTCGTCCACCGTCGGGATGCCCTCGAAGGAGTCGGCGACCCAGACCTTGCGGTCGTCCACCCCGTACGCCTTGAAGATGCCGCGGGCGAAGATGCACACCCCGCCGCGCCACACGCCGGTCTCGATGAAGTCGCCGGGGACCTTCTCCTCGATGACCCGCTCCAGCAGCTTCTGCACGTTGTCCAGCCGGGCCATGCCGACCATCGTGTGCGCGACGCTGGGCCAGTCCACGCCCGCGACCCGGGCGTCCTTGATGAACTCGGCGTTCTCGAACAGCATGTTCGGGATCGCCGGGTCCTCGTAGATCACGTTGGTCAGGACCTTCTTGAGGAGGTCCAGGTAAAGCTCCTTGCCGACATCGGACAGGTCGCCCACGGCTTTCCCCTTACGTTATCGAATGGACATTCAGGCGGTGCGCCGGTCCCGAAGGCCCGACTCGAAGGCGAAGATGACCGCCTCGACCCGGTTGCGCAGCCGCAGCTTGGCCAGCAGCTTCTGCACATGGGACTTGACGGTGTGCTCGGAAACGGTGAGCGCCATGGCGATCTCGGCGTTGGACATGCCCTTCGCCATGAGGACGAGCACCTCGCACTCGCGCTCGGTGAGCCCGGCGGTGGTCTGCCTGCGCTCGTCTTCCTCGACGCTCTGCTTGACCACACCGCCGATCGCCGCGCGGAGTGACTCTCCAATAAGGACATACCCGGCCGCGGCCATCCGCACCGCGGCCACGACCTGCTCCGGGGTGGCCGAGCTGGGCAGCAGCGCGGCCACGCCGTCCTCCATCAGCACGTGCTCGCCGATGGAGTCGGACCCGATGATCACCAGCCGCACCCCCGGCGCGGCACGGGCCAGCCGGGTCGTGTCGTCGCGGTGGCGCGCGGCGTGCAGGAGCAGCACGTCGGGCCGCAGCACCGCGATGGTGGCGGGCAGCTCGCGGCCCGGCCCGCTGTCGCCGACCACGGTGAGTCCGGACTGGCCGTCGACCAGTGTCCGAATCCCACTGCGGGCGACCACATCCGGTCCGACCACGAACACGAACGTCTCCGCCCGGCCGACCTCCCGCGCGGTCGGGTGGTAGCTGGGACGCCGACCGTCGGCCAGCACCCGGACGTTGTCCCCGGAGATCACGCGCAAATCGGCGCGGTCCGCGTCCTTGTAGTCCATAACGTGCCCCTAGTCCTCGGCGTGCTCGTGACGTTATCCGCGGATCGCCCCGCCGCCGAGCGCTGTCGAGCGGTCCTCGACCGACCGCCGAACCGGTGTCGAGCTGCGACGATCGCTTGTCACAAGCGGCAGTCCGCGTTGACGGGAGTCAGCGGCATCCATTTGATGGCAACTGTCAGTCAACGCCGAAGGAGAGAACGTGGACATCCAGGTACTGGGACCGCTTGCGGTCCGGGAGGGCGCGCACTCGGTCACCCCGACCGCCGCCAAGCCCCGCAAGCTGCTCGCGATGCTCGCCGTCCACGCCAACCAGGTGGTGCCGGTCTCGGCGCTCCTGGAGGAACTGTGGGGCGAACGCCTGCCGCGCAGCGCCAGCACCACCCTGCAGACCTACGTGCTGCACCTGCGCAACCTCATCGCCGCCACCGGCCGCGAGCCCAAGCAGGTCCTGGTCACCGTCCCCGGCGGATACCTGCTCGACACCGAGGGCGGCCCGGCCGACATCGTCGAGTTCGAACGCATCGGCACCTCGGGCCACCGCGCGCTGGAGCAGGGCGACGCCGTCCTGGCCGCCACCCTGTTCTCCGAGGCCCTCAGCCTCTGGCGCGGCCCCGCCCTGGTCGACGTCGCCGTCGGACCGGTCCTGGAGGTCGAGGCCCGCCGCCTGGACGAGTCCCGCCTGAGCATCCTCGAGCGCCGCATCGAGGCCGACCTGCGCCTGGGCCGCCACCACGAGCTGATCAGCGAGCTGACCGCACTGGTCGCCCGCAACGCCCGCCACGAGGGCCTGCACGCCCAGTTCATGCTCGCCCTGTACCGCTCGGGCCGCCAGGGCGAGGCCCTGGCCGTCTACCAGCGCCTGCGCGCGGGCCAGGTCCGCGACCTCGGCCTGGAGCCCTCCCCCGCCCTGCGCTCCCTGCAGCGCTCCATCCTGATGTCCGACCCCGCCCTGACCGCCCCGGGCCCCCGCCTGTCCCAGGTCGGCTGAACCGGCGATCGGGCAGTCGCTGTCCGGGGTGAACAGGCGATGGTCCTGTCCGCACCATCATTCCCGCCGCGCTTCCGGGGCCGTGACCTCATCCTTCGAGCGGACACCGAGGGCCAATACCACACCTGAGAGCCATGACAAGGGCACGCAGGAAGCGCTACCCCGACCGATTGCCGTGAATGCCTGAAGCGGCAGACAATCAATACTGCCAGCCCCGCCGCCAACCTGCGGGCACCAGTCCGGTGTGGACCATCAGCTGGCGCCACGACGGGGGTGGACCACATGCACGAGCGTGAGTTCAGGGCGTTCGTCTCGATCGCCGAGATCGGCCGGATGGACATGGCCGCCAAGGAGCTGGGCTATTCCCAGCCCGCGATCAGCTACCAGATCAAGTGTCTTGAGCAGACGCTCGGCACCAAGCTGTTCACCCGCGACCCCGCGGGCGCCCGGCTGACCAGGGAGGGCGCGATGATCCTGCCCAGCGTGCGCGCCGTGCTGACCCTGATCGACGGGATCAAGGAGATCCGCCGTGCCGAGCGCGTCTCGCCGGTGACCGGGCTGCCCGCGCGCGTCCCGTCCGGACTGCGCCGCAGTGGCTGAAACACTGCCGGTTCCGGAAACGGCACCTGCGTCAGCACGCCCTGAAGTGGGTTAATGACCCGGCCGAAGAACCGAAACCTGGTGAGGTGTCGAGATGATCCCGGACCACCTTGAGCGCGCAGTGCACGGGCTCTACGCCACGCACGCGCTGCACCTGGCCGACCGCCACGGTGTGTTCCGCCGCCTCGCCGAGCACGGGCCCGCCGAGCCCGCCGAGCTCGCCGCGGCGCTCGACCGCGACGCCGAGACCCTGACCCGGCTGCTGACCCTGCTCGACGCGCTGGAGATCGTCACCAAGGACGGCGAGAAGTACGCCCTCCCCGACGAGGTCAAGCCCTATGTGGACGAGCGCGACCCCCGCTACCGCCTGGGTTTCGTCGACCACGTGGTCAACGGCACCGCCGAGCGAATGCCGCTGCTGTCGGACTACCTGCTCCAGGGCAAGGAAACCACCGACGCCACGCGTCCGGCGCCCTTCGCCGAGATCTACGACAACGACGAGGCGGTCGGGGAGTTCCTGGCGGCCATGTGGTCGCTGAGCCACGACGTCTCCCGGGAGCTGGTGGCCCTGGCCGACCTCGGCGCCGTCGGCACGCTGCTCGACGTGGGCGGCGCCAGCGGCCCGTTCAGCGTCGCCGCCCTCACCGAGCACCCCGGGCTGACCGCGACCGTCTTCGACCTCCCGCAGGTCGAGAAGCACCTCGTCGCGAACCGCGAGCGCTTCGGCCTCGGCGACCGCCTGCGCTTCGTCCCCGGCGACTTCTTCCGCGACGAGCTGCCGCCCGCCGAGTGCGTCGCCTTCGGCTACATCCTCTCCGACTGGACCGACGAGATGTCACTCGACCTGCTCCGCAAGGCGCACAAGGCATGCGCGCCGGGCGGCCGGGTCATGATCATGGAGCGGCTCTTCGACGACGACCGCCGCGGCCCGCTGGCCACCGCGGTCATGAACCTGTCGATGCACCTGGAGACCCAGGGCCGCCACCGCACGCCCGCCGAGTACATCGCCCTGCTGGAGGGCGCGGGCTTCACCGACTGCGCCGTGCGCCGCTCCACGCGCGACAAGCACCTGGTCATCGGCCACCGCGCATAAAGGGGACTCGATGTCGCACTACGCCCTGGTCTGCCCGGTCTGCGCGGCCCGCCACGACGACGACGGCCTGATGCTGTCGTGTCCGCGCCCGCACGAGCCCGCCCTGCTGGCCACGGAATACACCCAGCCGAGCCTGCGCCCCCGCACCGACGAGCCCGGCCTGTTCCGCTACCGCGACTGGCTCCCGGTCCGCCGCACCCTGCCCGAGGCCGCGCACAGCGTCGTCTACCGCTCCGAGGCCCTGGGGAAGGTGCTCGGCCTGCGCGAGCTGTGGGTCGCCTTCTCCGGCTACTGGCCCGAGCGCGGCGCCACGCTGCCCACCGGCACGTTCAAGGACCTCGAGGCGTACACCGTCCTGGGCCGCCTGCCCGAGCGCACGCCGACGCTGGTCATCGCCTCGGCGGGCAACACCGCCGCCGCGTTCGGCCGCATCTGCAGCCGCTACCGGGTGCCGTGCCTGATCATCGTGCCCGGCTGGGCGCTGCCGGTGATGCGCTTCGCGGGCCCGCTCGACCCGTGCGTGCAGCTGGTCGCCCTCGGCGACGACGCGGGCTACGCCGACGCCATCGAGCTGGCCGCGCTGGTCTCCGACCTGCCCGGCTACCAGGCCGAGGGCGGCGTGCGCAACGTGGCCCGCCGCGACGGCCTGGCCACCGCGATGCTCGCCGCCGCCGAGACGATGGGCGCGCTGCCGGACTACTACGTGCAGGCCGTCGGCAGCGCGGCGGGCGCCATCGCCGCCCACGAGGCCGCCTCCCGGATCGCCGCGACCACCGGCGAGCGCGTCCCGCGGGTCGTCATGTGCCAGAACGCCGCCTTCGCCCCCATCCACGACCTGTGGTGGTACGGCGCCGCCCCGGCCGACCTCGGCCAGGAGGGCGCGCTCGCGGGCGAGCTGACCAACAAGACCCCGCCCTACCAGGTCCGCGGCGGCGTCCGCGACGTGCTGATGGACAGCGCCGGGGACGTCCTGGTCGCCGACGCCGCCGCCACCCGCCGCGCGATGGCGATGGTGGAGGCGGTGGAGGGCATCGACCTGGTGCCCGGCTCCGGGGTGGCCGTGGCCTCGCTGTGGCAGGCCGCCCAGTCCGGCCGCGTCCCGACCGACGCCCGGGTCCTGCTGCACCTGACCGGCGGCGGCCGCGTCCGCCTCACCCGCGACGGCCACACCGCCGCGGTCCGCCCCACCGCCCGCATCACCTCCGCCGCCAGCGATCCAGCGCGGCACCTGTGCCAGCTCCTGGAGATGGCTTGAGTTGAACCGGGGGCAGCCAACGGCCCGGCGGCGCGGACCATTTCCGCCGCCGGGCCGTTCCACGCGCCCGCCCGATCAGCCCTGATCCACGCCACACACCCCGCCCCCGCCTCCGCCGGGGCGGGTTGTTGTCGCTGCTGGAACGTTCCACGCCTGATAAGCCCTGAGGCACACCACCCGACCTGCCCGCGTGGCGCGAAACTGTCCCGCTGTCCGACCGTTCCCCGCGCCCGTCTGTCGCCCTGACGCCCCGCCTCGCCCTGCCTCGCGTGGCGGGAAACTGTCCACCGACTTTCCCCATGCCTGCCCGATCACGCCAGAACGCGTGTCCCGCGTTGGCGCGGAACGTCCTCGCAGGACATCCAGGTCTCGTTCCAGACATGCCAGAACGCCCTGTCCCGCGTGGCGCGGGGCAGGGCGTCGGCCGTTGTGGGTCAGGTCGCGCGGCGGAAGCTGCGGATCGCCAGCGGCATGGCGACCGCGGTGATGAGCAGGCAGATGGCCACCGCGGACAGGATCGCGATGGGGTTGGGGTCGCCGAGGGCCAGGCCGCGGGAGGCGGTGATGGCGTAGGACAGCGGGTTGACCGAGGCGAACACCTGCAGCCAGCCCGGCAGGTTCTCGATCGTGACGAAGGCGTTGGAGGCGAACATGAGCGGGAAGGTCGCCAGCGACCCGACCATCTGCACGACCTCGGGACGGCGCAGGCCCGCGGCCACCGCCATGAACACCCAGCCGAGCGTGATGCCGACCAGCACGCCCATCAGCAGCCCGGCGAAGGTGCCGAGCATGCCGCCCGACGGCGAGTACCCGAACATCAGCGCGCCCAGCACCACCAGGATCACCAGCTCGAACGCCAGCCGGACGGCGTCGGCCACCCCGCGGGCGGCGAGGATGGACACCGTGCGGATCGGCATGGAGCGGAACCGGCCGATCACGCCGTTGCGCATCTCGGCGGTGAGGGTGGCGCCGGACTGCAGGCCCGCGCCGACACCGGTGGTGATGAGGATGGCGGGCAGCAGGTAGTCGATGTAGCTCACGCCCGCGGGGAAGCCGGGCGTCTTGGCGATGCTGCTGAACACCTGCCCGAACAGCACGAGCAGGATCAGCGGCTCGATCAGGCTGGGCAGCAGCAGGCGCGGCTCGCGCAGAGCGCGCAGCGAGCGGCCCGCCAGTACCTGGATCTGGGTCAGCACCCCGGTTCCCTGCCACGCGGCGGGCGCGGCGGGCCGCACGTCGTCGACGGCGGGAACGGGCGGCGCGACGGTTGCGGTCATCGCGGGATCTCCTCGGGCTCTCGGGCGGTGATTGCCCGGTTGACAGTCAGGTTGACCAACCAGTGACCAGCCCCGGTGGACAGCGGACCAGGGCAGCTCGACTGACTGTTCACCTGTAGTTTTGTTCAACTGTAGTTTTGTTCAACAATCCAACAAGTGAGCAGCGGCTCGGCGGTTGACGGGAACGAGCACGGCGACGAGCGACCCATGACGCGGCGTCCAGAAGTCGGATTGTTCAACAATCAGACAGGACTGATGGGGTGTCGCAAGCGGGTCAGGCGGCGGCCCTGGCGTCGGCCTGCGCCTGACGGGTCAGGGCGAGGTAGACGTCGTCCAGGGTGGGCTCGGCGAGGGCGAGCTCGGCGACGGCCACGTCGACCTCGTCGAGCGCCCGCACCACGGTGGCGAGCTGGGCGGACTCGGCGACGGCCGCGGTCACCGCGTTGCGCCCCTGGTCGTAGGTGGAGTTCAGGCCCGCCCGGGTGAGCGCGCCGACGGCGGTGTCGTGGTCGTCGGCGACGGCCAGGGTGACCGTCACCGTGCGCTGCCCCACCACGTCGTTCTTGAGCTGCGTGGTGGTGCCCGAGGCGATGACCTTGCCCTCGGACAGGATCGTGATGGCGTCGGCGAGCCGGTCCGCCTCGTCGAGGTACTGGGTGGTCAGCAGGACCGTCGCGCCACCGGCGACCAGGTTCTCGACGATCTCCCACATGCCGAGCCTGCTCGCCGGGTCCAGCCCGGTCGTCGGCTCGTCGAGGAAGATCACCCCGGGTCGCCCGACCAGGCTGGCGGCCAGGTCGAGCCTGCGCCGCATCCCGCCGGAGTAGGTCTTGGCGATGCGCTTGGCGGCGTCGGTGAGCCCGAAGACCTCCAGCAGCTCGTCGGCGCGCTCGCCCGCCTCCCGGCGACCGGCGCCGAGCAGCCGGGCGATCAGCACGAGGTTGTGCCTGCCGGGCAGGTCCTCGTCGACGGAGGCGTACTGCCCGGTCAGCCCGATGCGGGAGCGCACGATCTGGGCGTCACGGGAGACGTCGAACCCGGCCACCCGCGCGGTGCCCGAGGTCGGCTCGAGCAGCGTGGTGAGAACGTTGACCAGGGTCGTCTTGCCCGCGCCGTTGTGGCCGAGCAGGCCGAGCACGGTGCCCTGGGGCACGGCGAGGCTCACCTCCGACAGCGCGGACACCGACCCGAAGCTCTTGGTGATGCGGTCGGCCTCGATCATGATGTCGGCCACGGCAGGTCCCTTCGGCGGTGGAGTTGCTACGCCCTGAGCGTATGGCGCGCACCGGGTTTCACCACCGCGGAATCAACGATTTCAAATCGTCCACTGTGGACGTCCCACGCGCGGTTGCCTCATGCTGCAATGACCGTTGTCAAGGGGCCCTCGCGGGGGATAGAAAATACCCATGACAACAGTAAACGTCCGACACGGCCGCTTCTCCACCCTGACCCGAGCGGTACTCGTCGCCGCCGCCCTGACCTGTGGCTTAGCCTGCGCTCCCGGTATCGCCACCGCCACCACCGCCGAGGTCGGGATCGACTTCCGGGTGAACGGCCCCGGTGACTGGCCCTGGGAGATCCTGCCCATCCCGCCCAAGTAAGCCCACAACCGAAACAGTTAGGGGTGTCGTGGCCATCGTCGGCATCCGGCAGCCGGAGTTCGGCCAGCGGCTGCGGCGCATGCGCCGGGAACGCGGGCTGTCTCAGCGGGACGTGGCCGGGACCGTGGTCAACCCCAGCTACATCTCGCTGTTGGAGTCAGGGGCACGGGTGCCCACCCTCGAAGTGGTCCTGCAGATCGCCCAGACCCTCGGGGTCTCGGCCGAGGAACTGGTCGGCGGACCGGTGCTGCCCAGAGGACCGGATTCCCCGGAGGACGCCGGAAGCCGCCTCGTGCACGGCGTCCTGGCCCGCTCGGCGTGGGACGTCGGGGCCTGGGAGGACGCCCAAGCCCGCCACCAGCGCGCCTACGCCGCCGCCACCGACCCGGCCGCCGCCCTCGAACACGGCATCGCCCTGCACGACGTGCTCAACCTGCGCGGCGAGCACGCCTCCCGCTACGCCCTGCTCGTCGACCTGGTCCAGACCGCGGAGGACTTCGGCGTCCCCGAGCTGATCGTCAAGCTCCGCGTCGACCAGGCCACCGCCGCCCGCGACTGCGGCCGCCTCGGCGAGGCCCACGCGCACGCCGAGGCCGCCGTCTCCGCCCTGCCCGGCACGGAACTGGCCCACACCGCCGAACACGTGCGCGCGCTGGGCGTGCTGGTCTCGGTCAAGGTCGACTCCGGCGACACCGCCGACATCGACGCCCTCATCAACACCATGCTCGACCTGGCCGACACCCTGGCCTCCCCCACCGTCCACGGCCGCTCGCACTGGGCGGCGTCGATCGCCTACGCCCGCATGGGCCAGCCGGACAAGGCGCACCTGCACATCAGCCACGCCCACCGGATGCTCGCCCACCCGGACACCTCCCTGCGCGACTGGGGCCGCTTCGCCCGCGCCGCCGCCTCCGCCCTGCTCGACACCCAGGCGCCCCTGGAAGACACCGCCACCTACATCCGCTGGATGCGCGCCGCCGCCGAACTCACCGAATCCGCGCGCGGCCACGAACACGCCACCCTCATCGAAGCCCGCTTCGCCCTGCACACCGGCGACCCCCAGCGAGCCCGCGAGCTGACCAGCCACACCCCGGCCCACCTGACCACCACCGACGTCATCCGCCACCACCACACCCACGGCCAAGCCCTCCACCAACTGGGCCGCACCGACGCCGCCATCACCACCCTCCGCGCCGCCGCCCAACTGGCCGAACAACACGACAACTACCGCCTGGCCACCCAGATCTGGCGCGAGATCGACCGCATCCACACCACGTAACCCGCCCAACCACGTCAAGCCCTGATCCGGTGAATCCACCCGATAGAGGACTTTTCGTCGTTTCTGACCGGTCGTCGATGGTTACGATCCACGCGTTCAAGAAAGACACGACTGTGCGCGACAACAGCGACCGCGGAGTGCCCTGCCACAGCGAGCGGGAGGAAACCGCTCACAGCCAGGCGGTCACGTACTCTCACGTACGTCGGCATCACTCCCCTGGAGAGCAGCATGACGCATCCCTGGCCGCCCATCGGTGAGAACGTCAGCCGACTGCGCACCTTGGCCAACCTCACCCAGGAGTCACTGGCGGAACGGGCAGGCATCTCGGTTGACCTGGTACGTCGGCTGGAGCAGGGCAACCGGCAAACCGCCCTGATCTCAAACCTCTACAAGATCGCCTCAGCCCTCGACGTCCCGCTCTCGGTCCTGCTGTCGCAGCAACCGGTCTTCCAAGCCGCCGAACCGCCACCCCTGGTCGGCAGGGTCGAGGCACTTCGGCGTGTCCTGCAACCCATCGGTGCTGGCGCCCTTGAGGAACCCGAGCCAGTCACGTCGGCTGACGTGGTGAAGTCCTCGCGAGCGGCCTGGCGGCTGTACTACTCAGGGGAGTTCGCCCACCTGGCAGACCTGTTGCCCACGACTATCACGGCCGCGCAGGTACTGGCGGAACGACTCAGCGGCAGTGAGCGCAACGCTGTGCTGACCGAGCTGAGCAAACTGTATAGCGTGTGTTCGGGCGTGCTGACGCAGCTCGGCCATGAAGACTTGGGCTGGATAGCGGCCAAAGCCGCAGTGACCAACGCCAACCGAACAGACAACCCATTGGCCCCGGCGGACGCCACCAACGCGGTGACGTTCGTCCTTATCCGGCAGGGCCGGTTGGATGAGGCACAGGATCTTTCAGTCAGCACGGCAGAAGCCCACGAACCGCGACTTGGCCGAGCCAAAACCCCTGAACTGATGAGCTGGGGCGGCCTTCTGTGGAACGGCATGACAGCCGCATCCCGCCTGGGACGAAGGTCCGAGGCCAAAGACCTGCTCAATCTCATGCAAGTGGCCGCCCATCGCTTGGGCACAGACCACGTGGACGACTACGGCAGTTGGTTCGGCCCGACGACTGTCGGTATGCAATCGGTGGCTTACGCCGTGGAAACCGGCGACTACGGCGAAGCCCTCATGCTCGCCGAACGTATCCGACACGACGGTGGCGCGGCCGTGCTCACCCGGACACGCCACCTGCTCAACGTCGCCAATGCCCAAGCCCACGAGGGCCAACCGGAAGCGGCCGTGAGCCTGCTGCACGACCTGGTGCGACAGGTTCCCGAGTGGCTGCGGTACCAGGTACTCGGCCGCGAGACGACGGCCATGATCATCGACAGCAGTCCTCAGCTATCACATGATGGCCGCAACCGCCTGCGGAAACTGGCCACCCATTTGGGTGTCGCAGGCTAATCGCCAGGACAATACGGCCCACTCCCGACCAGACCTCACCCGAGCTAGGACACGATGTCCTAGCTCGGGTCCTTTGTGCTGGTCGCGGACTAAGGGGTTCCCAGGGAGCAACGCCCGCGCGGATCACCAACGCCCAAGACACACGGCCCAGCCATGAAGATCAACGCCTACTACGGGCGGGACGAGGGACCGCGAAAAGTTTCTGACGTCGCGGCCGTGAGAAACTTCGTGGAACGAATCCGCCTCGACTCGGTCAAGTACGGCGCGCCCCTGCTGAGCCAATGGTACGTCGACGATGACGACGAGACCCCAGAGTTCTGCGTGGGCGTGAACGGAGATCGCGGGGTGCTCTACTACAGCGGGCGGGAGTGGACCGGACCCTGGTCCAGTCACAATGGCGAACCCGCGACCGATGAGACGATCGACTACGACTACATGGACAACGCCACCGAGTTCTCGCTCAACAGCGAAATCCCCTACGACGAGGTCGTACGGGCCGCCGAGGAGTTCTTCGCCATCCAGGGTGATCGTCCGGTCGTGGCACGGTGGCACACATTCACCTAGTCGCGCGAAGTCAAGAGAAGCCCTCCGATCGAGGGCGCGCCTCCTGTGACACAACCACGCTCGGAGCAGACCCCTGGCAGCTGAAACTCCGTCGGTGGAACGGCAGACGGGAGGTACGGTCGCCCCGTGCCCGACGCGATTTTCGCCCATCCCGACCTCGCCCCGATCTACGACGTCTTCGACGGCCCTCGCGACGACCTCACGGCCTACCTCGGCATCGCCGATGAGTTGGGCGCCACCAAGATTCTCGACATCGGTTGCGGCACAGGCTGCCTGGCCGTCCTGCTCGCCAGAAGCGGCCGCACGGTCGTGGCTGTCGACCCGGCCCAGGCATCCCTCGAAGTGGCCAAGCCCAAGGACACAACCGGAAGAATCACCTGGCTCCACGGCGACGCCACATCACTGCCCCCGCTCAACGTCGATCTCGCCGTGATGACGGCGAACGTCGCCCAGGTCTTCCTCACCGACGACGGCTGGGCCCGCACTCTGCGCGGCATCCACGCCGCCCTGCGCCCCGGCGGCCACCTCGTGTTCGAGTCCAGGCGTCCCGAGCGGCGGGTCTGGGAGGACTGGGCCGCCGACCCGGCTCACGTCGTCCTCGACATCCCCGGAATCGGGACGGTGGAGCAGCGGCGCGAGGTCACCGACGTGAGCCTGCCGCTCGTCTCTTTCCGCTACACCTACCGGTTCCTGTCGAGCGACACCACGGTCACCTCCGACTCCACCGTCCGCTTCCGCGGCCGTGACGAGCTGGAATCGAGCCTGGTCGCCGAGGGCTACCGAGTGCTGGACGTCCGGGAAGCCCCCGACCGGCCCGGCCGGGAGTACGTGTTCATCGCGCAGGCATGACACACCTTTGGGCCGCGCCCCATGAGGACGCGGCCCAAAAGGTGGGTGTCAGCTGGCACGCTCCATGGCGTCGATCAGGCTCTTGGGGCGCATGTCGGTCCAGTTGGCGTTGATGTGGTCCAAGCAGGACTGACGGCTGTCCTGGCCGTGCGCCACGGTCCAGCCCGCGGGCACGTCGGCGAACGCGGGCCACAGCGAGTGCTGGCCCTCGTCGTTCACCAGGACGTAGTAGCTCGCGTTGTCGTCCTCGAACGGGTTCGTCATTGCCAGGTCTCCTCACAGTCGTTGCGCGACAGCCGGTCGGCGACGATCCGGCCGATCTCGGCGAGCGGGCCCGGCTGGGTCAGCTCCCCGTGTTCGCAGGCGATGCGGTGGGTGCTCACCTGTCCGCCCACGTGGGGCGTCCAGGCCCGCAGCGCCTGCTCGGTCCTGGTGCGCGCGGCCTCGTCGTCGGTGGCGGCCACCACCACGACCAGGTCGCCCGCGATTCGCGCGGGCGCGAAACCGCCGGTGATGCGGCGGTTGTTCGCCAGCACGGCGCCGAAGGCCCGCATCCGGGCCTCGTCGAACCCGGCGAGGACGTTGCCGCTCTCCCGCAGGATCTCCTTGACCCGGTGGTAATCCGCCGGTTCGGCCTCCGGATGGCCGACGAATTCGAGGATAGTGCCGAAGGCGTCCTTCTCGGGGTGCTCCTCGTCCAGGTCCCCATCGGGAATCGAGTCGAGGTTGACCAGCAGCGCGACCCGCTCCCCCGCGGCTTCCAGCTGCGCGGCCATGGCGTGGGCGATGAACCCGCCCAGCGACCATCCCAGCAGGTGGTAGGGCCCGTGCGGCTGCACCTCCCTGATCCGGCGGACGTAGTCGGCCGCCGCCTCCTCGATGCTCGCGGGCAGCCCGTCACCGGTGTCCAGCCCCCGGCACTGCAAGCCGTAGAGCGGGCGGTCGGGCAGGTGGCGCAGCAGCCCCGAGTACATCCAGGCGAGCCCACCGGCCGGGTGCACCGCGAACAGCGGCGGCTCACCGCCCGTGGACCTCAGCGGCAGGAGCACGGCGAACGCGTCGCCATCGTCCTCCACATGGGACATCAGGTCGGCGACGGTGGGCGCCTCGAAAAGGCCCCGGTTGGTCACCGCGATGTCCGTCGTGGCCCTGATCCGGCTGACCAGCTCCACGACCCGCAGGCTGTCCCCGCCCAGCTCGAAGAAGTTGTCGTCGATGCCGACCTCGGCCACCCCGAGCACCTCGGCGAACAGCTGGCACAGCAGCTGCTCCTTCGGCCCGCGCGGCGCGCGCCCCACCACGGTGGTGATCTCCGGGGCAGGCAGCGCCCGCCGGTCGAGCTTCCCGTTGGGGGTCACCGGGAGCTCGTCGAGCGCGACCACCGCCGAGGGCACCATGTAGTCCGGCAGCTCGCGGCCCGCGAACTCCCGCAGCCCGTCCGCCTCGCCCACGACGTAGGCCACCAGCCGCCGGTCGCCCGGCCGGTCCTCGCGCACCACGACGGCTGCCTGCGACACCCCGGGCGCGCGCGCCAGCACGGCCTCGACCTCGCCGAGTTCGATGCGGAACCCGCGCAGCTTCACCTGGTCGTCCACGCGCCCGAGGTAGTCCAGGACGCCGTCGTCGCGCCAGCGGACCAGGTCGCCGGTGCGGTACATGCGGGCCCCGCCGCCCGCGAACGGGTCGGCCACGAACCGCCCCGCGCTGAGGTCGGCCCGTCCGAGGTAGCCGCGCGCCAGGCCGGACCCGGCCACGTACAGCTCGCCGGGCACACCGGGCGCCACCGGCCGCAGGTACGCGTCCAGGACGTACACCCGGGTGTTGGCGATCGGCTCGCCGATGGGCGGAACCACCCGTCCCGCAAGGGGTTCGCTGATGGTCGCGCACACCGTCGTCTCGGTCGGCCCATACGCGTTGATCATGCGCACGTGCCCCGACCACCGGGCCACCAGCTCCGGCGGGCACGCCTCCCCGGCGACGACCAGCGTCGACCCGGCGGGCAGCCCGCCGTCGGGCAGCACCGCGAGCGCCGCGGGCGGGATCGTCGCGTGGGTCACGCCCAGCCGCGCGCACAGCTCCGAGAGCTCCGGCCCCGGCAGCATCCGCCTGCCCGGCACCACGAGCGCGGCGCCGGTCAGCAGCGCCATGCAGATCTCCCAGAACGCCGCGTCGAAACCCGGCGAGGAGAACTGCAACACCCGGCTGTCGGCACGGACGTCCAATTTGGACACCTGACCGGCGGCCAGGCTGGCCACCCCGCGGTGGGACACGACGACGCCCTTGGGCCGCCCGGTCGAGCCCGAGGTGTAGATGACGTAGGCAGCCGAGTCCAGGCTCGCGAACCCCGGCTCGGCGGGCGGTCCGTCCCAGTCCACGGAGTCGACCAGCAGCCGGGGCACGTCCAGCGGCGGCAGCGTGGTCGCCTCGTCGGTGACCAGCAGGACCGGCCGCGAATCCGCCACCATGTAGGCGATGCGCTCGTCGGGGTAGTCGGCGTCGATGGGCAGGTACGCGGCCCCGGCCTTGAGCACAGCCGCCACCGCGACGACGGCGTCCACGGACCGCTGCATGGCCAGCGCGACGATCCGCTCCGGCCCGGCTCCCCGCTCCCGCAGCACCGCGGCCAGCCGGGCGGCGCGCGCGTCGAGTTCGGCGTAGCTGAGCACCCCGTCGTCGCTGACGACGGCGCTCGCCCCCGGCGAGGCGGCCACGACGTCGGCGAACAGCTCGGCGAACCCCTTCTGGGGCACCAGGGTCCGCGTCGCGTTCCAGTCGCGCACCACCCGCCGCTGCTCGCCCTCCGAGAGCAGGTTCAGCTCCCCGATGGGGCGGTCCGGGTCGTCGGCGACGCCCGCGAGCAGCCGGGTGAGCCACTGCGCCATCCGCTCGGCGAACTCCCGGTCGTAGAGGTCGGTCCGGAACGTCAGCTGCCCGTCCAGCCCCGCCGGGGCCCCGTCGGGGGCCCGCTCCTCGCCGATGTCGAAGGCGAGGTCCACTTTGGCCACGTCCACCTCGACCGGCACCGACGACACCGCCAGCCCCGGCAGCTCCAGGCTCCCCTCGGCGTTGTTCTGGAACGCCAGCATCACCTGGAACAGCGGGTGCCGCGACAGCGAGCGCACCGGGTTGAGCACCTCGACCAGCCGCTCGAACGGCACGTCCTGGTTGTCGTGGGCGGCGAGCACCGTTTCCCGGACCCGCCGCAGCAGCTCCACGAAACTCGGGTTCCCCGCCGTGTCCGTCCGCAGCACCAGGGTGTTGACGAAGAACCCGACCAGCTCCTCCAGCGCCTCGTCGGTCCGCCCGGCCACCGCCGTCCCCATCGGGATGTCGGTCCCCGCCCCCAGCCGCGTCAGCAGCACGGCCACGGCGGCCTGCACGAGCATGAACATGCTGGCCCCGTGCTCACGCGCCACCACGTCCAGCCGCGCGTGCAGGGCCGCGGGCACGGTGAACCCGACGGTCCCGCCCACATAGCTGGCCTCACTGGGCCGCGCTCGCTGCGCGGGTAGCTCCAGCTCCTCCGGCAGCCCGGCCAACTGCCGCGTCCAGAACTCCAACTGCCGCGCCAGCGGACTCTCCGGGTCGTCCTCCTTGCCCAGGACATCCCGCTGCCACAACGCGTAGTCCGCGTACTGCACGGGCAACTCGTTCCACTCAGGAGCGTCCCCACCCAGCCGCGCCTGGTACGCCTCCGACAAATCCTTCGCCAGCGGCGCCAACGACCACCCATCGGTCGCGATGTGGTGCATCACCATCAGCAAGACGTGCTCATCCGCGGAAACCTCCAGCAGATGCAGCCGCAGCGGCAGATCGACCGCCAAGTCGAACCCCTGCCCAGCCAGCCGGGACAACACCTCCCCCAGCTCAGCCTCCCGCACCGCCGCCACCGACACCCGAAGCCCGACCTCGGGCAGCCCCCACCACTCCCCGGGGGGCGACCCCTGGTCCAGTCTACCGAGACCGGGGGCCACGATTGGGTGATCATCGGCGGCTGTGGACAACTCCGGCGGCTGTGGATGGTCGTTTGACAGGGTGACGCGCACCTGCTTGACCTCCTGCCGCGGGCGCCCATCCGTGTCAGGGAAGACCGTGCGCAGGCTCTCGTGGCGCCCGACCACGTCCCCCAGCGCCGCGGCCAGGGCGTCGCGGTCCAGCGCACCGGACAGCCGCAGGGCCAAGGGGATGTCGTAGGTGCCGCCCGCGCCCTCCAGGCGCTGGAAGAACCACAGCCTGCGCTGGGCGAACGACAGCGGGACCTCGGCGGGCCGCTCGTAGCGCCGGACGGCGGCACGGGCGGTGGAGCCGCCATCGAGGTACAGCGCGAGCGTCGCCACCGTGGGCGCCTCGAACACCGCCCGCACCGGCAGCTCCACGCCGAAGGCGGACCGGATGCGCCCCACCAGCCGGGTCGCCAGCAGCGAGTGCCCGCCCATGGCGAAGAACCCGTCATCGATGCCGACGGCGGGCAGGTTCAGCACGTCGGCGAACAGCTCGCACAGCCGGGTCTCGCGCTCCGTGCGCGGCGCCCGCCCCGCCGACGGCGCGCCGTAGGACGGTGCGGGCAGCGCCGCCCGGTCGACCTTTCCGTGACGGGTCAAGGGAAGCGTGTCCAGCGGGACGAACGCCGCGGGCACCATGTGCTCCGGCAGCAGCGCGGCGACGTGCGCCCGCATGTCCGCCCCGGACGCCGAGCCGACGACGTAGGCCACCAGCCGCTTGTCCCCCGGCTGGTCCTCCCGGACGATCACCGCGGCCTCGGACACCCCGGCGCACCCGATGACCGCCGCCTGCACCTCGCCCAGCTCCACCCGCAGGCCGCGGATCTTCACCTGGTCGTCCACCCGCCCGACGAACTCCAGCGTCCCGTCGACCCGCGAGCGCACCAGGTCCCCGGTCCGGTACATCCGCCCACCGGCGGGTCCGAACGGGTCGGGGACGAACCGCTCCCCGGTCAGCGCGGGCCGGTTCAGGTACCCGCGCGCGACCCCGGCACCGGCGACGTAAAGCTCCCCGGGGACACCGGCCGGAACCGGCCGCAGCGCACCGTCCAAGACGTACACCCGGACGTTCGCCGCCGGGGAGCCGATCGGCACGGCGGCGCCGACGGCGAGCGGACCGCTCAGCGTCGCCGTGCAGGTGATCTCCGTCGGCCCGTAGGCGTTGACCATGCGGCGCCCCGGCGCCCAGCGCGCCACCAGCTCCGGCGGGCACGCCTCACCGCCGGTGATCACGCACTCCAGCGCGGGCAGCGCGGTCTCCGGCACCGAGGCCAGCACCACGGCCGAGACCAGCAGGTGGCTGATCTCCTTGCGCGCCAGGTAGTTGCCCAGGTCGGCGCCGACCAGCGGCGGCTCGTGCGGGGGCAGGACGAGCGTGGCCCCGGCGAGCAGGCTGGTGGCGATGTCGGCCATGGACACGTCGAAGCTGGTCGGCACCAGTTGCAGCACCCGGCTCGACGGCGACACCGCGAAACCGTCGATGTGGGTGGCCGAGAGCCCCGCCACGCCGCGGTGGGTGACGCTGACCCCCTTGGGCTGCCCGGTGGAGCCGGAGGTGTAGATGACGTACGCGGTGTGGTCCAGGCGCAGCGGGGCGCGGCGGTCGGCGTCGGCCAGGTCGGTGCCCGCGTGGTCGCCGACCTGGTGGCGCACGTCGTCCATCAGCAGGACGGGGTAGTCGCAGGCCAGTGGCGCGGCGGCCAGCACGAGCGCCGGGGCGACGTCGTCGAGGATGAACGCGACGCGCTCGGCGGGGTGGCTCGGGTCGACGGGCACGTACGTGCCGCCGGACTTGAGCACGGCCCACACCGCGGTGATCCAGTCCAGCGACCTCGGCACCGCCACGGCGACGGCCGTGTCCGGCCCGACACCCCGGTCGACAAACAGCCGGGCGAGGCGGTTGGCGCGGGCGTTCAGCTCGGCGTAGGTCAGCCGGTCGTCGCCGTACTCGGCGGCGATCGCTGCCGGCGTCCGCGCGACCTGGCGCTCGAACAGCGTCGGGAAGTCGGCCAGTGGAACGGATTGTGCACTGTTCCACTTGTTCAACAATCCTACACGCTGACAATCCGACATGACATCAAGTGAACCCACGGTCGTGTCGACGCCGGAGACGATCGTCTCGAACAGCCGCAGCAGCGCCTCGGCGAACCCGGTCACGGTCTCCCGGTCGAACCGGTCGGGCCGGAAGTCCAGCCGCAGCCCGAGCCGCTCGCCGTCCTGCATCACCGCCAGCCCCAGCGGGTAGTGCGTGCCGTCGACCCCGTCGACGTCGACCACCCCCAGCCCCCCGGCGGACTCCCGCAGCCCGTCGGCGTCCACGGGGTAGTTCTCGAACACGATCGAGGTGTCGAACAGCTCCCCGAGCCCGGTCAGCCGCTGCACCTCCCCCAACCCGAGGTACTGGTGGTCCATCAGCTCGGCCTGCTGCTCCTGCACGGCCAGCACCGTCGCCGCGAGCGTGCGGGCCGGGTCGAGCCGCACCCGCACGGGCAGGGTGTTGATGAACAGCCCGATCATCGACTCCACCCCGGCCAGCTCGCCCGGCCGCCCCGACACCGTCGCCCCGAAGACGACGTCGTCGCGCCCGGTGAGCCGTCCCAGCAGCAGCGCCCACGCCACCTGGGTGACCGTGTTGGCGGTGACCCCGTGCTCGCGGCCGTACCGCGCCAGCGCGGACGCCAGCCCGGCAGGCGCCTCGACCAGCACCTTCTCGGGCACCATCGGCTCGCCCCCGCGCCCGACCAGGGTGGACTCGGCCAGCCCGTCCATCGCCGCCAGCCACGCCTTCGTCGCCGACACCCGGTCCCGCCCGGCCAGCCACTCCAGGTACGCCGAGTACGGCGCGGGCACGGCCAGCGCGCTGTCGTCGCCCGCCGTCGCGTAGAGCTCGAACAGCTCGTCGAGCAGCAGCGGCGTCGACCAGCCGTCCAGCAGCAGGTGGTGGTTGGTGATCACGAGCCGGACGTCGCCGGGCGCGACCCGCAGCAGGGTGAACCGGATCAGCGGCGCGGCCGACGGGTCGAATCGCACGGCCCGGTCGGCGGCCAGGAAGCCCTCGACGTCACCGGTCCGCACCGACGCCCACGGCGCGCCCACGCGCGCGGGCACGACCTGCACCGGCTGCCCCGACGGCGTGTGCGCGAACGCCCCGCGCAGGTTCGGGTGGCGGCGCAGCATCGTGTCCGCGGCGGCCCGCAGCGCGGTCTCGTCCGGGTCGGCGTCGAGCTTCAGTACTGTTTGGACGGTGTAGACGTCGGTTCCCTCGACGTCGTAGAGCGAGTGGAACAGCAGTCCTTCCTGCAGCGGGGACAGCGCGCAGATGTCCACGGTGTCGGGGTAGCGGGCGCAGATGGCGTCGATGTCCTCCTGCGACACCGGCACCGCCAGGTCCGACGGCGTGAACCCGCCGCCGTCCACCGCGGCCAGCTCGGCCAGCGCCGCGAACCACCCCTCGGCGAGCGCCCGCACCTCGGCGTCGGTGAACACCCCGGCGGGCCACGTCCAGTCGGCCACGAGGCCGACCCCCGGCACCGCCGCCGCGTTGATCTCCAGCGCGTGCCCCAGGGGCATGTCCCCGTCGGCTCCGCCGCCGAACCCGGCCGCGTCGACGCGCCCCAGGTAGTTGAACCCGATCTGCGGCGCCCGCTCAGGCAGCGGAACCCGCGCCAGATAGCGCAGGATTCCGTAGCCCAGCCCCTTGTCCGGGATCGCCCGCAGCTGCTCCTTGACCCGCTTGAGCGCCGCGTCGACGGTCCCCGTCCCGGGGTCGAGCCGCACCGGGTACTGGCTGGTGAACCACCCCACGGTCCGCGACAGGTCGATGTCGTCGGCGATCTGCTCGCGCCCGTGGCCCTCCAGGTCGATGAGCACCGACCCGCCCCCGCGCCAGCGCGACACGGCCAGCGCGAGCCCGGTGAGCAGCACGTCGGCCACCTCGGCGTGGAACGCCGCGGGCACCCGGCCCAGCAGTGGCTCGGTGATCTCCGGCGGCAGCGTCAGCGTCCGGCTGACCGATGTCCCCACGGTGTCCGACGCGGCGAGCGCGCGCGCTCCCAGCAGCGGATCGGGCTCGGCCAGCATCCCCCGCCACAGCTCCACCTCGTTCCCGCGGTCGGCCGCGTTGAGCCGCTGCGCCCATTCCCGCAGCGACGTCCCCACCGGCGCCAGCCGCGGCACCCGCCCCGCCCGCACGTCCTCCAGCGCCGCGGCGAGGTCGGGCAGCAACACCCGCCACGACACCCCGTCGACAACCAGGTGGTGCACGACCAGCAGCAGCGACCCGGGGGAATCCCCCCGGTCCACCCACACCGCCTGCACCATCCGACCTGCCTCGGGAGACAGCCGCGAGCGCGCCTCGTCCTCCAGCGCCCCGAGGTCGGCCGGTTCGACAACCCGCCGCACCACCCCGGTCACCGTCCCGGGAGCCGGGATCTCCAACGCCCACCCGGAACACCGCATCCGCAGCGCGTCGTGGTGGTTGATCAGCGCGGCCAGCGCGAGCGCGACCTGCTCCTCGGACATCCCGCCGGGCACGTCCACCGCGGAGGACTGGCTGAACCCGTCGATCGGCCCACCCTGCTCGGCCAGCCACCCGATGATCGGCGTCGAGGGCACCGCCCCGACCCCGCTCACCCGCTCGACCGCGCCCCCGCCGACCTCCCGGGCCACCACCGCCAACCCCGCGGGCGTCTTGTGCCGGAACACCTCCCGCGGCGTGACCACGACCCCGTCCTTGCGCAGCCTGCTGACAAGCTGAATGGAGACGATGCTGTCCCCACCCAACTCGAAGAAGCTGTCGTCCGCCCCCACCTCGGCCAACCCGAGCACCTCGGCGAACACCCGGCACAGAACCGCTTCCCGCTCCGTGCGCGGCTCCCGCCCCCGCACCACAGCGGCGAAATCCGGCGCGGGCAACGCCTTGACGTCAAGCTTCCCGTTCACCGTCAGCGGCAGCGCCTCAACAGCCACGAACGCCGCGGGCACCATGTACTCCGGCAACCCAAGCCCGACGAACTCCCGCAATTCCTTCTCGAGGGCGGCAAACCCTCCCTCGGACAGCCCCCGCCACTCCCAGGGGGGACGCCCCTCGGCCAGTCTACCGGCGGGCACCGACGATCCACGCGCCTCAGAGGCGCCTGTGGACAACTCCGTCGGCTGTGGATGGGCGTTTGACACAACATAAGCCACCAGGCGGATCACGCCGTTGTCCTCACGGGCGACCACGGCCGCCTCGGAGATACCGGGATGCGCCGTCACGGCGGCCTCGATCTCGCCCAGCTCGATGCGGAAGCCGCGCACCTTGACCTGGTGGTCCACCCGGCCGAGGAAGTCGAGCAGGCCCTCGGGTGTCCAGCGGACGACGTCGCCGGTGCGGTACAGGCGTTCGCCGGTGGCGAACGGGGAGGCGACGAAGCGGGTCGCGGTCAGGTCAGGGTGCTTGGCGTAGCCGCGGGCCAGCTGGGCGCCCGCGACGTACAGCTCTCCCGGAACGCCCGGGGGCACCGGCCGCAGCGCCGCGTCCAGGACGTAGACGCGGGTGTTCCACACAGGACGGCCGACGAGGGGGCGCTCGCTCTCGCTGACCGGGCAGGCCAGGGTGTCGATGGTGCACTCGGTCGGCCCGTAGAAGTTGTGGCTCGCCGTTCCCGGCGCCGCGCGCAGCTCGTCCCACAGGGCCTGGCCCATGGCCTCGCCGCCGAGCATCAGGACGGGGACGCGGCGCTGCTCGAGCAGGCCCGCGGCGAGGAGCTGGCGGGCGTAGGTCGGGGTGATGTCGAGGAAGTCCACGCCGTGCTCGGCGACGTAGGCGACGAGGGCGTCGGGGTCGCGGCGCACCTCGTCGGTCAGCACGTGCAGCTCGTGGCCCGCGACCAGCCACAGGATCGGGTCCCAGGCGGTGTCGAAGGTGAACACGGTGGTCAGCGCGGGTCGCAGGACCTCGGCGCCGGTCGCGGCCAGCGCCGGGGCGATGAGGTCGGCGGCGTGGCAGTGGAACAGGTTGACCAGGTTGCGGTGCTCGACGACGACACCCTTGGGCCTGCCGGTGGAGCCGGAGGTGTAGATGAGGTAGACCGGGTGCTCGGGCCGCAGCGGCGCGAGGCGGTCGAGGTCGGTGAGCGGGGCCGCGGAGTGGCTGTCGAGGTCGAGGTCGCCGAAGGTCAGCACGACGGGGTGCTCGGGCACGGGCGTGTCGGCCAGGACCAGCACCGGGTCGGCGTCGGCGAAGACGTAGGCGATGCGGTCGGCCGGGTGGTCGGGGTCGATCGGCAGGTACGCCGCGCCCGCCTTGTGCACGGCGAACATGGCGACGACGAGGTCGGCCGTGCGCTGCATCGCCAGCGCCACGACGGACTCCGGGCCGACGCCCCGGGACACGAGCAGCCGGGCGAGGCGGTTCGCGCGGGCGTCGAGCTCGGCGAAGGTCAGCCGCCGCTCGCCGACGACCAGGGCGGTGCGCGACGGCGTCCGCGCGGCCTGCTCGGCGAACAGCTCGGTGATCGTCGTGGGCGCGACGTCGTGCGCGGTGTCGTTCCAGTCCACCAGCATCCGCTCGCGCTCGTCGGCGCCGAGCAGGTCGAGCCGGGCCAGCGGCAGCGACGGCGTGGCGGCCACGGCGCCCAGCACCGTGAGCAGCCGGGCGGCGTGGCCCTCCACGGTGGACCGGTCGAACAGGTCGGGCCGGTAGTCGACGCGCAGCCCGAGGCGGCCCCCGGCCAGCCACGCGGCCAGGGTCAGGGGGTAGTGCGCGGTGTCGTGGCTGGCCACGTCGACCACCCCGAGCCCGCCCGCGGACTCCTGCAGGGTGTCGGCGTCGACGGGGTAGTTCTCGAACACCAGCAGCGTGTCGAACAGCTCCCCGGTCCCGGCCGCGCGCTGCACCTCGGCCAAGCCGACGTACTGGTGGTCCATCAGCGCGGCCTGGCGCTCCTGCAGGGCGGACAGCATGTCGCCCAGGCTCGCCCGGGGGTCCATGTTCACTCGTACAGGAAGAGTATTGATGAACAATCCAACAATCTGCTCCACCCCGGGCAGGTCCGGCGGCCGCCCGGACACCGTCGCCCCGAACACGACGTCATCGCGCCCGCTCAGCAGCCCGAGCAGCACCGCCCACGCCCCCTGGACCACGGTGTTCACCGTCATCCGCAGCTCCCGGGCCCGCGCGACCAGCGCCTCGGTCACCGCGGCGGGCAGCTCGACGACGACCTGGGCGGGCGCCACCGCGTCCCGGTCACCCGCGGGGGTGACCAGGGTCGGCTCGGCCCCGGCGAGCGCGTCCCGCCAAGCCGCGACCGAGGCGGCCCGGTCCTGTTGGGCCAGCCAGGTCAGGTAGTTCTTGTACGGGACCGGCGCGGGCAGCGCCGAGTCGTCGCCCGCGGTGCGGTAGAGGGCGAACAGCTCCCCCATCAGCAGCGGCACCGACCAGCCGTCGAGCAGCAGGTGGTGGTTGCTGAACACGAACCGGTGGTCGTCGTCGGCGACCCGGATCAGCGTGAACCGCAGGAGCGGCCCGTTCGCCGGGTCGAACCGCAGATTCCGGTCCTGGGCCAGCCAGGACTCCACTTCGGACTCCGCCAGCTCCACATCGGACCACGGCAGGACGACCTGCTTGGGCACCAGCTGGACGGTCTCGCCGTTCTTGCGGCTGCGGAAGCTCACCCGCAGGTTCGCGTGCCGCCGCAGCACCGTCTCGGCCGCCGCCCGCAGCGCCGCGACGTCGACCGGGCCGCGCAGCGCGCACACCGTCTGCATCCCGTAGACGTCGGCGCCCTCGTCGTCGTAGACCGTGTGGAACAGCAGACCTTCCTGCAGGGGCGAGAGCGGCAGGACGTCTTGCAGACCCGACTTCGACATCGTCATCCTCAGCTCAGCTCGTCGTCGAATTCGTCGATCTCGTCCTGCGAGAGCGACACCAGGGCGAGGTCGGAGGGGGTGAAGCCGCCCGCGTCCGGCGCCTCGGCGTGCGCGGCCAGCCCGGCCAGCGCGTCGAACCACAGCCGCGCCAGCTCCCGGACCCGCGCCTCGGGGAACAGCTCGACCGGCCACGCCCAGGTCGCCGACAGCGTCGGCCCCTCGGCCCGGTCGACGGTCACCGCGTTGACCTCCAGGGCGTGGGCCAGGGCGAGCCCGGCGTCGGCGCCGCCGCCGAGGACCTCGGCGGCGGGGTCCGGCCCCCAGTCCGCGGCCTCGGCGGGTCCACCGGCGGCGAACCGGCCCAGGTAGTTGAACCCGATCTGCGGGGTGTTGCTCGGGACATCGGTGCTGTAGCGCAGCAAGCCGTAGCCGACGCCCTTGTCCGGAATGGACCGCAGCTGCTCCTTGACCCGCTTGATCGCCTCACCGGCGACCGCGCCGCCATTGACCACTGTGGACCACTCGGCGGCCCCGGGGTCGAGGCGGACCGGGTACAGGCTGGTGAACCAGCCGACGGTGCGCGAGAGGTCGGTGCCCGCGACGACGTCCTCCCGGCCGTGGCCTTCGAGGTCGACCAGCACGGCCGACTCCGCGCCGCGCCACCGCGCCACCGCCAGTGCCAGCCCGGTGAGCAGCACCTCGTCCACGGCCGCGTGGAACGCGGCGGGCACGGTGCCCAGCAGCGGTCCGGCGACCTCCGGCGGCAGCGTCACGGTGAACTGGGTGGCGGCGTTGACGATGTCGCGGGCCGGGTCCAGCGCCCGAGAGCCCAGCACCGGGTCGGGGCAGGACAGCACGTCCCGCCACAGCGGCAGCTCACCGCGGCGGGCTTCCGCCGCGTCGGCCAGCCCGAGCGCCCAGCGCCGGAACGAGGTCCTGACCGGCTCCAGCTGCGGGGTGACACCCGCGGCCACCGCCTCCCAGGCGGCGGCGAGGTCGGGCCGCAGAACGCGCCAGGAGATGCCGTCCACCACCAGGTGGTGGACCATCAGCACGAGCTTGCCGTGCGCGGCGCGGCCGGCGTCGAACCAGACCGCGCGCACCATGATCCCCGCCTCGGGCGAGAGGGTGGCCTGCGCGGCGTCGACGTGGTGGTAGATCAGGCTTTCCAGCTCGGCGTCGGGCACGTCGGCGATGTCCACGCGGTCCAGCAGCGCTTCCGCGCGCACCGATCCCGGCTTGCCGATCTCCAGTTCCTCGGTCTCCCGCAGCAGCCTGCCGCGCAGCACGGCGTGGGTGTCGAGCACCGCCTGCAGCACCGCCGCGATCCGCGATTCGTCGCACGCGGGCGGGGTGAGCAGCCGCATGGACTGGTGGAAGTGCTCGATGGGGCCGCCGCGGCCGAGCAGCCACCGCATGATCGGCGTCAGCGGCAGCGTGCCGACCGCCGAGGACGGGTCCTCGGCGACCGCGCCGTCGGCGCTGTCGGCGACCAGCGCCAGCGCCGCGGGGGTCTTGTGCTGGAACACCTCGCGCGGGGTCAGGACCAGCCCGGCCTTGCGCGCCCGCCCGACCAGCTGGATGGAGACGATGCTGTCGCCACCCAGTTCGAAGAAGTCGTCGTCGACCCCGACCCCGTCGATCCCGAGCACCTCGGCGAACAGCTCGCACAGCACCCGCTCGGGGCCCTCGGCGGGCGCCCGCCCCTGGCCCGCCGCCGCGAACTCCGGCGCGGGCAGCGCCTTGCGGTCCAGCTTCCCGTTGGGCGTCAGCGGCAGGACATCAAGCCCGACGAACGCCGCCGGCACCATGTACTCGGGCAGCTCACGCCCCAAGGACTCGCGCAAATCCTGCTCGAGGGCGGCAAACCCTCCCTCGGACAGCCCCCACCACTCCCAGGGGGGACGCCCCTCGGCCAGTCTACCGGCGGGCACCGACGATCCACGCGCCTCAGAGGCGCCTGTGGACAACTCCGTCGGCTGTGGATGGGCGTTTGACACAACATAAGCCACCAGGCGGGTCACGCCGTTGTCTTCGCGGGCGACCACGGCTGCCTCGGAGACAGCGGGGTGGGCTGTGACGGCGGCCTCGATCTCGCCCAGTTCGATGCGCAGGCCGCGGATCTTGACCTGGTCGTCCGCGCGGCCCAGGTAGTCCAAGGCGCCGGTGGGGCGGCGGCGGACGATGTCGCCGGTGCGGTACAGGCGTTCGCCGGTGGCGAACGGGGAGGCGACGAAGCGGGTCGCGGTCAGGTCGGGGCGGTTGGCGTAGCCGCGGGCCAGTTGGACACCGGAGAGGTAGAGCTCGCCCGCACAGCCGACCGGGACCGGGTGCAGGGCGCTGTCGAGGACGTGCAGGCCGGTGTTCCAGACCGGGTGGCCGATCGGGACCGGGGCGGCGCGGTCGGCGGGGCGGCAGGTCCAGTGGCTGACGTCGACGGAGGCCTCGGTCGGGCCGTAGAGGTTGTGCAGGCCGCAGTCGAGGATGCCGAAGAACTCCGCCGCCAGGTCGCCGGGAAGGGCCTCACCGCTGCAGATGACGCGGCGCAGCGACGCGCAGTCCTCCGCGGTGGGTTCGGCGACGAAGGCGCGCAGCATCGACGGGACGAAGTGGACGGTGGTGATCTCCTCACCCTGGATCAGCGACGCCAGGTAGGCGGGGTCGCGGTGGCCGCCGGGCTTGGCGACGACCAGCGTCGCCCCGACCATCAGCGGCCAGAAGAACTCCCAGACCGAGACGTCGAAACCCGACGGGGTCTTCTGCAGGACGCGGTCCTCGGCGCTCAACTCGTACTCGGCCTGCATCCAGCGCAGGCGGTTGACGATGCCCGCGTGCGGGACCACCGCACCCTTGGGCTTGCCGGTGGAGCCGGAGGTGTAGATCGCGTACGCGGCGTTGGCCGGGTCGACCGGGGTCGCGTGGCCGGTGGGCCGGGACGCGAGGTCGGCGACCACCGCGGGGTCGTCGAGCACCACGACCGGGGTGTCCACACTGGGCAGTGGCACCTCGGTGGAGGTCAGCACCAGGGCGGGCTTGGAGTCCGACAGCAGGTAGGCGATGCGGTCGGCCGGGTACTCCGGGTCGATCGGCACGTACGCCGCCCCCGCCTTGTGCACCGCGTACAGGGCGACGACGAGGTCCAGCGAGCGCGGGACCGCGACGGCGACGAAGCGGTCGGGGCCCGCGCCGCGCTCGGCGAGCAGGTGGGCCAGGCGGGACGCGCGGGCGTCGAGTTCGGCGTAGGTCAGGGTGCTCTCGCCGAACACCAGCGCGGGCGCGTCCGGGGTCGCGGCGACCTGGGCGGCGAACAGCTCCGGCAGGGTCGCCGGGGGCAGCTCGCGGGCGGTGTCGTTCCACGCGTCCCGCTCCTCGGGCAGCAGGACGCCGATGCCGCCGACGGGCCGCTCCGGGGTCTCGGCCACGGCGCGCAGCAGGGCGAACAGCCGCCTGCCGATGGCCGTCGCCTCGTCGGTGGAGAACAGGTCGGGGCGGTGGCTCAGCGTCAGCGACAGCTTCGGCCCGACGACGGCGACCAGGAGCGTCAGCGGGTAGTGCGTGGCGTCGCGGGCGTCGACGTCGACCAGCGCCAGGTCCTCCCGGGCGGCGAGGCCCTCCTCGTCGACCGGGTAGTTCTCGTAGACCATCAGGGTGTCGAACAGCTCGCCGACGCCCGCCATGCGCTGGACCTCGGTCAGGCCGAGGTACTGGTGCGGCATCAGCTCGGCCTGCTGGATCTGCAGGTCGGTGACGGTCTCGGCGAGGGTGCGGGCGTTGTCCACGCGCACCCGCACCGGCAGGGTGTTGATCAGCAGCCCGATCATCCTGTCGACGCCGGGGACCTCCGGCGGGCGGCCGGAGACGGTGGCGCCGAAGGTGACGTCGGCGCGGCCGGTGAGCCTGCCGAGCAGGATCGCCCACGCCGCCTGCACGACGGTGTTGATGGTGACGCCGAGGGCGCGCGAGCGCGCGGTCAGGCCGCTCACCAGGTCCTCGGGCAGCTCCAGGGTGGTCTCCACCGGCACGACCGGGTCGCGGTCGGGGTCGGCGGGCACGAGCAGCGTCGGCTCCTCGATGCCCTCGACCACCGCGCGCCAGGCGTCGCGGGCCGCGCCGCGGTCCTGGGCGGCGGCCCAGGTGAGGTAGTCGCGGAACGGGGCGGGCGGGGGCAGCTCCCGGCCGTGGTAGAGGTCCATCAGCTCGCCGACCAGCAGCGGCATGGACCAGCCGTCCATCAGGATGTGGTGTCCTGTGTAGACGAGTCGGTGGCGCTCGGGGGCCAGCCTGACCAAGGTGAACCGCAGCAGGGGCGGCGCGGCCAGGTCGAAGGGGCGGGCGCGGTCGGCGTCCAGGAACCCCTGCAACTCGCTTTCCGCCAGCTCCACTTCGGACCACGGCGTCGGGAGCGGGGCGTAGACCTGGACCGGGCGGCTCAGGCCGGAGTAGTGGAAGCCCGCCAGCAGGTTGGGGTGACGCCGAAGCAGACCGTCCACAGCGGAACGCAGACGGGCGCTGTCGAGCGGGCCGTCGAGGGTGAAGGCCGTCTGGACCGTGTACGGGTCCAGCTCGCCCTCGGTGAAGCCCGCGTGGAACAGCAGGCCCTCCTGCAGCGGCGAGAGCGGCAGGACGTCGGTCAAGCCGGGGACCAGCGCCTCCAGGCGGTCGATGTCCTCCTGCGGCAGGTCGGCCATGGTCAGGTCCGAGGCGCTGCGCCCGCCGCCCGCGGCCCCGGACAGCTCGGTGAGCACCGCGGCCCACTCGGCGGCCAGCGCCTCGACCTCGGCGCGCTCGAGCAGCGTCGCGGGGAACGCCCAGTTCGCCACCAGGCGCGGGCCGTCCGGCAGGTCCTGCGCGGAGACGGTCAGCTCCAGGGTGTGCGCGGCGGGCAGGCCGGGGTCGGCGTCGTCGAGGATGTCGGCGGCGACCATCTCCCAGTCCCCGGCGACCTCGGCGTCGGCCACGGTGAAGCGGCCGAGGTAGTTCACCAGGATCTCGGGGGTGGCCAGGCGGGCGAGGGCGGGCGCGGTCTGGGCGTTGAGGTGGCGCAGCAGGCCGTAGCCGATGCCCTTGTCCGGCACCGCGCGCACCTGCTCCTTGATCCGCTTGACCGCGGCGGCGAGATCGTCGCCGGGGCCGGGGTCGAGCCGGACCGGGTACTGGCTGGTGAACCAGCCGACGGTGCGGGCGAGGTCGAGGCCCGCGACGATGTCCTCGCGGCCGTGCCCTTCCAGGTCCACCAGGACGGCGCCGTCGCCGCGGGTGCGGTTGACCGCCAGCGCCAGCCCGGCGAGGACGATCTCGTCAACGCCCGCGTGGAAGGCGGTGGTGACCTCCGACAGCAGCGCGTGGGTCACCTCGGTGGGCAGGGTGACGTTGACCTGCTGGGTCACCCCGGCGACGTCCGTGGCGGGGGTGCGCGGCCGGTCGGCGAGCCGGTGGCCGGGGTCGCCCAGCACCTGCATCCACCGCGACAGCTCGGTGAGCCGGGCGGGCGCGGCCGCTTGGGCGGCAAGGGCTTGCGCCCACTCCCGGTAGGAGGTCCGCACCGGCTCCAGCGTGGCGCTCAGGCCGACGCCGACGGACTCCCACGCGGTGGCCAGGTCCGGCAGCAGCACGCGCCAGGACACGCCGTCGACCACCAGGTGGTGCAGCACCAGCAGCAGCCGACCCGGCCTGCCCTGGCCGGAGTCGAACCACACCGCCTGCGCCATCTGCCCCGACTCGGGCGCCAGCCCGGCCTTCGCGGCGGCGGCCTCGGTGCGGATGACCTGCTCCAGCGCGGCGTCGTCCAGGCCGTCGACCTCGACGGTGCGCAGGACGTCGCGGGCGCGGACGCTGCCGCGCGGGCCGGTCTCCAGGCTCCACACCACGTCGCCGACGACCTTGGTCAGCCGGGCGCGGAGCATGTCGTGGCGGTCCAGGACCGCCTGCAGGGTCGCGGCGAGGCGGGCCTCGTCGCAGGTGGCGGGGGTGCGCACCAGCGCGTGCTGGTTGTACCCGTCGATCGGGCCGCCGAGTTCGCGCAGCCAGTGCATGACCGGGGTGAGCGCGACGTCGCCGATGCCGTTGTCGGAGTCGACGGCCTCGTCCTCCTGGTCGGCGCCCTCGGCCGCGGCGGCGAGTTCGCGCACGGTCTTGTGGCGGAACACGTCGGCGGTGGTGAACACCAGGCCGGCCTTGCGGGCGCGGCTGACGAGCTGGATGGAGACGATGCTGTCGCCGCCGAGGTCGAAGAAGCTGTCGTCGACCCCGACCGAGGCCACCCCGAGGATGTCGGCGAACAGCCCGCACAGCACGTCCTCGCGCGGGCTCGACGCCGCGACCGGCGCGGGCGCGGCGGCGGGCGCGGTGAACACCGGCAGCGGCAGCGCGGCCCGGTCGAGCTTGGCGTTGGGCGTCAGCGGCAGCGCGTCGAGGCTGACGAACGCGGCCGGGACCATGTAGTCCGGCAGCGCGGCGGCCATGTGCCCGCGCAGCGACGCCGCGTCGAGCTTGCGACCGGCGACGGGCACGACGTAGGCGACCAGGCCGCGACCGCCGGGCAGGTCGTCGCGGACGACGACGGCGAGCCGGGCGACGTCGGGGTGATCGGCCAGCACGGCCTCGATCTCGCCGAGCTCGATGCGGAAGCCGCGCACCTTGACCTGGTCATCAGTGCGGCGCAGGAACTCCAGGTCCCCGCCGGGCACCCAGCGGACCACGTCGCCGGTGCGGTACATGCGCTCCCCCGGCGCGCCGAACGGGTTGGCGACGAACCGCGAGGCGCTCAGCCCCGGCCTGCCGAGGTAGCCGCGGGCCAGCTGGGTGCCCGCGATGTACAGCTCGCCCGCGACGCCGTGCGGGACCGGCCGGAGCGCGGCGTCGAGCACGAAGGCGCGGGTGTTCCAGATCGGCTTGCCGATGGTGAGCACGCCGGAGGGGATGGCGTCGCCAGGCTCGATGCGGAAGGAGGTGCAGCCGACGGTGGTCTCGGTGGGGCCGTACTCGTTGACCACGGTCGTGCCCGGGTGCTCGTCGCGCCACGCCTGCACGGCCTCGCCGAGCAGCGCCTCGCCGCCGAGCACGAGCTGCCCGGTCGGGGAGAACTCGCGCGGCAGGGTGTTGAGCAGCGCGAAGTGCGTCGGGGTGGCCTTGAGGAAGGTGCACTCGTCGGGCGGGGTGACGACGTCGTCCATCGCCGAGACGTGGACGCGGCCGCCGTTGACCAGCGGGGCGAACAGCGCGGTGACGGTGAGGTCGAAGGAGACCGGCGAGTGCAGCAGCGCCGTGCCGGACACCGCCGGGTACTCCTGGGCGACCCAGGCGAGGTACTGGGCGAGCGCGCGGTGCTCGATCACCACGCCCTTGGGCTTGCCGGTGGAGCCGGAGGTGTAGATGACGTAGGCGCTGTTGTCCAGCGTCGCGGTCGGGGCGAGCGGCGTGCTGGGCTGCTCGTCCAGCGCGGCGGTGTCGAGCAGGACGTCCGCGGTGGCGATGTGGTCCGAAGTGGACACGACGAGCGCGGGGGCGCCGTCCTCCAGCAGGAAGGCGATGCGGTCGGCCGGGTAGTCCGGGTCGATCGGCAGGTACGCGCCACCGGCCTTGAGCACCGCCAGCACCGCGCACACCAGCTGCGGCCCGCGCGGCAGCAGCAGCGCGACCAGCTTCTCCGGCCCAATCCCCTTGCCGCGCAACAGGTGCGCCAACTGGTTGGCCGCCGCGTCCAGCTCCGCGTAGGAGACCCCGGCGAACGGAACCCGGCGCAGCCCCCACCACTCCCCGGGGGGCGACCCCTGGTCCAGTCTACCGGCGCCCGCGGCCGCGGGAAGGGGTGCGGACGGGGGTGTGGACAACTCCGGGGGTTGTGGATAAGTGGCGGCGCCCGAGGGTGCGGTTGCGGTATGGGGGGTGGTGCTTGCGCTGGTGGGAGCGGGGGTGGGGGAGACAGCGGCGGCGCCGGGGGGCGGGGCGGCTGTGAGGGCGGTCACGGTGGGGGTCCGGGTGGCCTGGGCCTCGAACTGGGCGGTGACGGTCGTGGTGGGTTCGGGGCGGGTGGTGGTGTTGTAGGTGGTCAGCAGGGTGTGGCGCTCGTCGGGGGTGAGGATGTCGATGGCGCCGATGGGGTGCTCGGGGTGGGTGGCGATGCCGTCGAGCAGGCGGAGCAGGCGGGTGGTGATGGCGGTGGCGGTCGCGGGCTCGAAGAGGTCCTTGCGGTACTGGAGGAAGCCGCGCATGCCGCCGGTCGGGTTCTCGCCGAGGCTCAGGGAGAGGTCGACCTTGGCCGCGCCCAGGGAGACCGCGTGCGGGGCCAGGGTCAGGCCGGGCAGTGCGAGCGCGGTGTCGGGGCGGTTCTCGAAGACCAGGGCCACCTGGAACAGCGGGTGCCTGGCCAGGGAGCGGGCCGGGTTGAGGATGTCGACGAGGCGCTCGAAGGGGACGTCCTGGTTGGCGTGGGCGGTCAGCACGTCGTCCTTCACGCGGGCCAGCAGCTCGGTGAAGGTCGGGTCGCCCGCGGTGTCGGTGCGCAGGACCAGGGTGTTGACGAAGAAGCCGACCAGGTCGTCGAGGGCCTCGTCGCCGCGGCCCGCGATGGCGGTGCCGATGGGGATGTCGGTGCCCGCGCCGAGGCGGGTCAGCAGGGCCGACCACGCGGCTTGCACGAGCATGAACATGCTGGCGTCGGCCGATCGGGCCACGGTGGACAGCCGGGCGTGGAGGTCGGCGGGCACGTCGAACCACAGTTCGGCGCCGTCGTAGTCGGCCTCGGCCGGGTACGGGTGGTCCACCGGCAGGTCGATGGCCTCGGGCAGGTTCGCCAGGCGGGTGCGCCAGTAGTCGGTCTGCGCGCTGATGGCGGAGCCCGGGTCGTCCTCGGTGCCGAGGACTTCCCGCTGCCACAGGGCGTAGTCGGCGTACTGGACCGGCAGCGGGCTCCACTGTGGAGCGCCGCCGCCCAGGCGGGCGGTGTAGGCGGTGGAGAAGTCCCGCGCCAGCGGGCCCGCGGACCAGCCGTCGGTGGCGATGTGGTGCATGACCAGGAGCAGGACGTGGTCGCGTTCCCCCAGCGCGAACAGGTGGGCGCGCAGCGGGGTGTCGCGGGTCAGGTCGAACTCGACGGACGCGGCGGCGGTGAGCTGGGCGTCCAGGTCACTCACCGGGGCCACCGACAGGGCGGGGCGGGCGATCTCGGGGTCGAGCACCAGCTGGCGAGGGACGCCGTCGGTCTCGGGGAACACCGTGCGCAGGGTCTCGTGCCGGGCGACGAGGTCGCCCAGGGCGTTGCGCAGGGCGGCGACGTCGGGGTCGCCGGTCAGGCGCAGGGCGAGCGGGACGTGATAGGTGCTGCCCGAGCCGTCGAGGCGGTTGACGAACCACATGCGGCGCTGGGAGAACGACAGCGGGACCTCGTCCGGGCGGGGCCGGGCGCGCAGGGCCGGGCGGCCCGCGGCCAGGCCGAGGCGCTCGGCGAGGGCGGCCACGGACTGCGCCTCGAACAGCGTGCGCACCGAGACGTCCACGTCGAACACCGCGCGGATGCGGTTCACCAGGCGGATCGCCGACAGCGAGTGCCCGCCCAGGTCGAAGAAGCCGTCATCGACGCTGACCTCGTCCACCTTCAGGATCTCGGCGAACAGCTCGCAGAGCACCTGCTCGCGCGGGGTGCGCGGACCGCGCCCCGACGGGGTGTCACCACCGGTGTCCACAGTGGGCGGGACGATGATCTCCAGTGTCCCGTTGGG
The DNA here is from genome assembly GCF_053813445.1 of Actinokineospora lacus. NCBI lineage: Bacteria > Bacillati > Actinomycetota > Actinomycetes > Pseudonocardiales > Pseudonocardiaceae > Actinokineospora > Actinokineospora lacus. The sequence continues at coordinate 210,505 of NZ_JBQERA010000002.1, read as the reverse complement.
ACGCCAGCGGGCGGTCTCCCCCGTGCGGTACATGCGGGTGCCGCGCGCGCCGAAGGGGTCGGCGACGAAGCGGTCCCCGCTGCCGGTGCCCGCCACGTAGAGCTGGCCGGGCACGCCGACCGGGACCGGGCGCAGGCGCGGGTCGAGCACGTAGGCGCCGGTCGCGCGGACCTCGGCGAAGGCGGCCAGGGCGGCGTCGTCGCGCAGGGCGAGGAGTTCGGCGCGCTCGGCGTCGGTCAGGATCTCCACCCGGGTGATGGGCTGCGCCGGGTCGGCGGCGACACCGCTCAGGAAGCGCAGGAAGGCCTCGGCGACGCGCCGCACGCCCGCGGGGTCGAACAGGTCGGCGCTGTACTCCACCAGGGCGTCGATGCCCGCGGGGGCGCCGTCGACCAGGCGCTCGGCCAGCTCCAGCTCCAGGTCGAACTTGGCGACGGTGACGTCGGTGGGCAGTTGCGCGGCGGTCAGGCCCGGCAGCTCCAGCGCGCCGGACTCGTTGTTCTGGAACGCCAGCATCACCTGGAACAGCGGGTGGCGGGCCAGCGAGCGGGCCGGGTTCAGCACCTCGACCAGGCGCTCGAAGGGGACGTCCTGGTTGGCGAAGGAGGCCAGCACGTTCTGCCGGGTCCTGGCCAGCAGGTCGGCGAAGGTCGGCTCGCCGGAGGTGTCGGCGCGCAGGACGATCGTGTTGCTGAACAGGCCGACCAGGTCGTCGAGGGCCTCGTCGGCGCGGCCCGCGACCGGGCTGCCGATGGGGATGTCGGTGCCCGCGCCCAGGCGGGTGAGGACGGCGGCGAGGGCGGCCTGGGTGAGCATGAACATGCTGACCTGGTGGGCCTTGGCCAGGTCGGCGAGCCGGGCGTGCAGGTCGGCGGGGACCTGGAAGCGCAGCGAGCCGCCGCGGTAGGACTGCTCGGCCGGGCGCGGGCGGTCGACCGGCAGGGCCAGCTCGTCGGGCAGGTCCGCGAGGTTCTGCTTCCAGTACGCCAGTTGGCGGCCCAGCGGGCTGCTCGGGTCGTCGTCGCTGCCCAGGATGTCCTTTTGCCACAGGGTGTAGTCGGCGTACTGGACGGGTAGCGGGGACCATGCCGGGGCCTCGCCGCGGACGCGGGCGGTGTAGGCGGTGGACAGGTCGCGGCCGATAGGGGCGGCCGAGCCGCCGTCGGCGGCGATGTGGTGCATCACCAGCAGCAGGACGTGGTCGGTCGCGCCCAGGCGGAACAGGTGGGCGCGCACGGGCAGCTCGGCGGCCAGGTCGAACCCGGTGTTCTGCGCGGTCGCCAGCGCGTCGGCCAGGTCGGCCTCGGTGACGTCCACAATGGTCAGCTCGACCGCGGCGCCGGTCAGGATCTCCTGGCGCGGTGTGCCGTCGCTGTCCGGGTAGATGGTGCGCAGGCTCTCGTGGCGCTCCACGATGTCGCCGAGCGCGGCGGTCAGCGCGGCGACGTCGAGGTCGCCGGTCAGCCGCAGGGCCGCGGGGATGTTGTAGGTGCCGCTGCGGCCTTCCAGCGTGTGCAGGAACCACAGGCGGTGCTGGGCCGAGGACAGCGGGATCTCCGCGGGCCGGGCGTACGGGCGCAGCGCGGCCCCGACCGACGCGCCGGAGTCCAGGCGGCGCGACAGCCCGGCGACGGTGGGCGACTCGAACAGCGCGCGCACCTCCAGCTCGACGTCGAAGGCCGCGCGGATGCGGCTGACCAGCCGGGTGGCGAGCAGCGACTGGCCGCCGTGGGCGAAGAAGTCGTCGTCGACGCCGAACCGGGGCAGGTCAAGGACTTCGGCGAACAGCTGGCACAGCAGCTCCTCGCGCGGGCCGCGGGCGGTGCGGCCCGCGGTGGCCGCGCCGAAGTCGGGCGCGGGCAGGGCGCGGCGGTCGAGCTTGCCGTTGGTGGTCACCGGGAGCGCGTCGAGCACGACGACCGCCGCGGGCACCAGGTGCTCGGGGTGTGAAGCGGCCACAAAGGACCGGATGCTCTCGGGGTCGCCGCCCACGGTGTAGGCGACGAGCCGGTTGTCGCCGTGGCGGTCGGGCACGGCCACGACGGCGGCCTGGCTGACGGCCGGGTGCGCGGACACCGCCGCGGTCACCTCGCCCAGCTCCACGCGGAACCCGCGCACCTTCACCTGGTCGTCGGCGCGGCCGACGAACTCCAGGTCACCGCTGGCGCTCCAGCGCACGACGTCGCCGGAGCGGTACATCCGCGCCCCGGGACCGCCGAACGGGTCGGCGACGAACCGGCCCGCGGTGAGGCCGGGGCGGTCCAGGTAGCCGCGGGCCAGACCGGCGCCGGAGATGTACAGCTCGCCCGCGACACCGGCGGGCACCGGGCGCAGCGCGCCGTCCAGGACGTACACGCGGGCGCCGTGGACCGCGCGGCCGATCGGCGGGGCGCCGTTGCCGGGGGCCAGCGGGGCGCTCATGGTCGCGCAGACCGTCGTCTCGGTGGGCCCGTAGGCGTTGACCATGCGCCGGTCGGCGCACCAGCGGTCGATGAGGTCCGGCGAGCTGGCCTCACCGGCGACGACCAGGGTCATCCCGTCGGGCAGGGCCGGGATCGCGCCGAGCGCGGCGGGCGGGATGGTGGCGTGGGTGACGCCGTTCTCCGCGCACAGCGCGGCCAGGCCGGGGCCGGGCAGCAGGCGCTCGCGGGTGCCGAGGACCAGCCGGGCGCCGGAGAGCAGGCCCATGCACAGCTCCCAGAACGCCGCGTCGAAGCTCGGCGAGGCGAACTGCAGCACCCGGCTGTCGCGGCCGACGGCCAGACCGTCCATCTGGGACGCGAGCAGGCTCGTGGCCCCGGCGTGGGAGACGACCACGCCCTTGGGCTTGCCGGTGGAGCCGGAGGTGTAGATGACGTAGGCGGCCTGGGCGGGGTCGATCGGCAGGTCCAGGTTGGCCGCGTCGTGGTCGAGGGCGAGGTCGTCCAGCACGATCGCGGGCACCGGCAGGCGATCGGCCAGCGCGGCCGTGGTGAGCACCGCGGCGGGCGCGGAGTCGGTGAGCAGGTAGGCGATCCGCTCGGCCGGGTACTCCGGGTCCACCGGCACGTACGCCGCGCCCGCCTTGAGCACGGCCAGCACGGCGGTGACCTGCTGGACCGAGCGGGGCAGCACCAGCGCGACCCGCGACTCCGGCCGCACCCCTCGGGCGAGGAGCTCACGGGCGAGGCGGTTGGCGGCGGCGTTGAGCTCGGCGTAGGTGTGGGTGCCGAAGTCGCCGGTGATGGCGGTGCCCTCGGTGTGGGCCTCGAACAGCGAGACGACGGTGGCGGCCGGGTGCGCGGGCACGCCCGCGCTCCAGGCGTCGAGCCGCGAGCGCAGCGCCGGGTCGAGCACGTCGAGCGCGCCGACCGGGGTGTCGCCCGAGGTGACGACCGCGCGCAGCACCCGCAGCAGGCTCTCGCCGACGGCGGTGACCTCGGCGGTGGTGAACACCTCGGTCTGGTGGTTGAGCCGCAGCGTCAGCCGCTCGCCGTGGACCGAGGCGTTGAGGTAGAGCGGGTAGTGGCCGCGGTCGCGGGCGTCGACGCTGCCCAGCCGCAGGCCGCCGGGCAGCTCGGACCCGGCGGCGACCGGGTAGTTCTCGAACACCATGGCGGTGTCGAACAGCTCGCCTTGCCCGGCGGCGCGCTGGATGTCGGCGAGGCCGAGGTGCTGGTGGGCCATCATCGCGGTCTGCTGGGCGGCGACGTCGGCCAGCAGGCCGAGCAGCGGGCGGGCCGGGTCGACGGCCACGCGCACCGGGACCATGCCGATCAGCAGGCCGACCATCCGCTCGACGCCGGGCAGCTCGGCGGGGCGGCCGGAGACGATCGAGCCGAACACGACGTCGGCGCGCCCGGTCAGCCGGGCCAGCACCTGCGCCCACGCGGCCTGCACCACGGTGTTCAGGGTCAGGTCGCGCGTGCGCGCCAGGGCCGACAGCTCCGCCGTCTCCTCGGCGCTGAGCGCGACCTCGACGCGGCCGGTGGCCGTCGGGTCGACCGCCCGCGTGGCCCCCAGCAGGGTGGGCTCGTCCACATCGGACAGCAGTGCGCGCCAGGCGTTCTCGGCGGCGGGGCGGTCCTGGGCGGCCAGCCAGCCGAGGTAGTCGCGGAACGGGGTGACGCGCGGCAGGGTGGCGCCGTCGTAGAGCTGGAAAAGCTCGCCGATGAGCACCGGCATGGACCAGCCGTCGAGCAGGATGTGGTGGTTGGTGACCACCAGGACGTGCCGGTCGGCGGCGAGGCGGGCCAGCAGGAAGCGGATCAGCGGCGGGCGGTTCAGCTCGAAGCGGCGGGCCTGCTCCTCGCGCCGCAGCGCGGCCAGCCCGGCCTCGTCGCAGTCCACTTCGGACCAGGGCAGCGCGACCTCGCGGGCGATGAGCTGCACGGGCCTGCGCAGCTTGCCGTGCACGAACCCGGCGCGCAGGTTGGCGTGGCGGCGCAGCAGCGCGTCGGCCGCGGCGCGCAGGGCGCTCGCGTCGAGGGCGCCGTGGAGCTCGATGGCGACCTGGACGGTGTACACATCGGGCGCCTGCTCGTCGTAGAGCGAGTGGAAAAGCAGGCCCTCCTGCAGCGGCGACAGCGGCAGGATGTCCTCAGGCCCTTGCCTCGTCATTGCAATGTCCTCCACTCGGCTTCCAGCATGGTGATCTCGTCTTGCGACAGCGACAGCAGCGACAGGTCCGACGGGGTGTGCCCGCCCGCGTCGGCGCAGCGGGCCAGCAGCCGCAGCGCGCTGTCGGTGAGGTCGGCCAGCTCGACGGCGTCGAGCAGGCCGGGGGCCCAGGTCCAGGTGGCGACCATGGTCGGCCCGTCCGGGCCGTCGTGGGTGATGGCGTTGAGGGTCACCGGGTGCGTCAGGGGCGCCTCGGGGTCGCCCGCGGGCAGGTCGGCGGCGATGAGGGTCCAGTCGCCGGTGTCCGCGCCGACGCTCACCCTGCCCAGGTAGTTGAGCGCGACCTGGGGCGTGGCGCGCGGGGTGAAGCCGCCGCGGTAGCGGAGCAGGCCGTAGCCGGTGCCGTCCTCGGGGACCGCGCGCAGCTGTTCCTTCACCGTGCGCAAGGCGTCGGCGACGTCGCCGTCCCAGGGCCCCGGCCGCAGCCGGACCGGGTAGAGGCTGGTGAACCAGCCGACGGTGCGGTCCACACCGTCGCCGCGGCCGTGGCCTTCCAGGTCGATGAGCACGTCGTCGCCGGGCAGGCCGCGCCTGCGCCGCCACTCGGCCACCGCCAGCGCCAGGCCGGTGGCCAGCACGTCGGCCGGACCGGCGTGGAAGGCGGCCGGGACGCTGCCCAGCAGCGGCTCGGTGATCTCCGGCGGCAGGGTGGTGGTGTGGCGGCGGGCGGTGGCGGCGGTGTCGGTCAGGGGGCCGGTGACCAGGTCGGCGGGTTCGTCCGTCGTGGACTTCCAGTGGTCGAGTTCCGCGGTGGGCGGGGCAGAGGAGCGGGCCCAGGTCCGGAAGGACGTGGGGACCGGGGCCAGCTCCGTGCCTTCCCAGGCGGCGACGAGGTCGGGCAGCAGGATGCGCCAGGAGACCCCGTCGACCACCAGGTGGTGGATGACGAGCAGGAGCACGCCGGGCTCGGCGAACCACACCGCGCAGACCATCCGGCCGGTCTCGGGCGAGAGCCGGTCGAGCGCGGCGTCGGCCTCGCCGTAATAATCCGAGCCGGTGTCGACACGGCGCAGGTCGACGCGGTCGCCGGGCTCGGGCACGGTCAGCGACCAGGCGCCGAGCCGGGCGCGCAGCATGTCGTGGTGGTCGAGGACCTTCTGCAGGGCGGCGCGGAGCCGGTCGGCGTCGCAGTCGGCCGGGGTGCGCAGCAGCGCGGACTGGCTGAAGCGGCCGATGGGGCCGCCGCGCTCGGCCAGCCAGTGCATGATCGGGGTGAACGGCACCTCGCCGAACGCCTCGGCGCGGTCCTCGCCCTGTTCCTCGGCCTCGGTGGTGGCCACGGCGGCGAGGTCGGCGGGGGTCTTGTGGGTGAAGACGTCCCGCGCGGCGAACACCAGCCCGGCCTTGCGGGCCCGGCTGACCAGCTGGATGGAGACGATGCTGTCGCCGCCGAGTTCGAAGAAGCTGTCGTCGATGCCGACGGCGGGCAGGCCCAGCAGCTCGGCGTAGAGTCCACAGAGGATCGCTTCGGCCGGCGTGCGGGCGGCGCGGGTGCCCGCCAGGGCGGCGAAGTCGGGGGCGGGCAGGGCTTTGCGGTCGAGCTTGCCGTTGGGGGTCAGCGGCAGCGCGTCGAGGGTGACGAACGCGGCGGGGACCATGTAGCCGGGCAGGGTGGCCGCGGCGTGGTCGCGGACCTGGGCCGGGTCCGCGGCGGTGACGAGGTAGGCGACCAGGCGCTTGACGCCCGGCTTGTCCTCGCGGATGACCACCGCGGCGTGGTCGACGGCCGGGTGCCGGGTCAGCACCGCCTCCACCTCGCCCAGCTCGATGCGGAAGCCGCGCAGCTTGACCTGGTCGTCGGCGCGGCCCAGGTAGTGCAGGTCGCCGTGGGTGTCCCAGCGGGCCAGGTCGCCCGTGCGGTACATCCGCCCGCCCGCGATCGGGTCGGCGACGAAGCGCTCGGCGGTGAGCCCCGGCCTGCGCAGGTAGCCCCGGGCCAGGCCCGCGCCGGAGACGTACAGCTCGCCGGTGACGCCGGGCGGGACGGGGCGCAAGGCGGCGTCGAGGAGGTAGACGCTGGTGCCGCGCACCGGCTTGCCGATCGGCGGGACGGCGGTGGCGGGGGTGAGCGGATCGCTCATGGTGGCCGCGACGGTGGACTCGGTGGGGCCGTAGGCGTTGACCATGCGCCTGCCGTCGGCCCAGCGGCGCACCAGCTCGGCGGTGCACGCCTCGCCGCCGACGATGAGGGTGGCGAAGTCTGGCAGGTCGGTGGGCGGGACGCTGGCCAGCGCGGTCGGCGGGATCAGCGCGTGGGTGACCCGGTGCCGGGCCAGCACGTCGGCGAGGGCCTCGTCGGCGAGCGGGCCGGGCGGGGGGATGACGACGGCGGCGCCGGTCAGCAGCGCCATGCACAGCTCCAGGACGGAGGCGTCGAAGCTGGGCGAGGAGAACCGCAGGACCCGGCTGTCGGCGGTGACGGCGAAGCGCTCGGCCTCGGTGGCGGTGAAGGCGGCGATGCCGCGGTGGGTGACGACGACGCCCTTGGGCCTGCCGGTGGAGCCGGAGGTGTAGATGACGTAGGCCGGGTTGTCCAGGCAGGCCTCGACGCCGGGGTCGTGGGTGGGGCCCTCGCCCAGCTGGTCGACGCAGAGGGCGTCCTCGGTGTTCGGGGGGCGCTCGGCGGTGGTGGTGAGGATGGCCTTGGGCGCGGCGTCGGCGAGCATGTAGGCGATGCGGTCCGGCGGGTAGTCCGGGTCGACGGGCAGGTAGGCCGCGCCCGCCTTCAGCACCGCGAGCGTGGCGACGACCGACTCGGTGCTGCGGCCCATGACCAGGGCGACGATGTCCTCGCGCCCGATGCCGCGGGCGATCAGCTCGTGCGCGAGGCGGTTCGCGGCGGCGTCGAGGTCGCGGTAGGACAGGGTCGTGTCCTCGGCGATGACGGCGGGCGCGTGCGGGGTGCGGTCGCGCTGGGCGGCGAACAGCGCCGGGAAGGTGGCCGGTTCGGTGTCGCCGGTGTCGTTCCAGTCGTGCAGGACCTGGCGGGTCTGCTCCTCGGTCAGGACGCTGATGTCGGTCAGGCGCGCGTCGGGCCGCTGGGCGGCGGCGGTGAGGATCGCGCCGAGCCACTGGCAGAGGCGCTCGGCGGTGGCGTGGTCGTAGAGGTCGGTGCGGTAGTCGAGGTGGGCGTCGATGCCCTCGGGGGTCTCGGTGAAGTGGAAGGCCAGGTCGAACTTGGCGATCCGGACGTCGACCGGCTCCTCGCGCACGGTCAGGCCGGGCAGCTCCAGCCGCGCGGGCGGGTTGTTCTCCAGGCTCAGCGACACCTGGAACAGCGGGTGGCGGGCCAGGGAGCGGACCGGGTTGAGCACCTCGACCAGGCGCTCGAAGGGCACGTCCTGGTTGGCGTAGGCGTCCAGGACGTTCTGGCGGACCCGGTCGAGCAGCTCGGCGAAGGTGGGGTCGCCTGCGAGGTCGGTGCGCAGGACGACGGTGTTGATGAAGAAGCCGATCAGCGGCTCGACGGCGTCGTCGGTGCGCCCGGCGATGGGGCTGCCGATGGGGATGTCCCGGCCGCCGCCGATCTTGCCGAGCAGGGCGGCGAGGGCGGCCTGCACGACCATGAACAGGCTCGACTGGTGGCGGCGCGCCAGCCCGGTCAGCGCGCGGTGGGTGTCGGCGTCGACGCGGAAGGGCACGGTCCCGCCCGCGTAGCCCGCCTCGGCGGGGCGGGGGCGGTCGGTGGGCAGGTCCAGTTCCTCCGGCAGGCCGTCGAGGTTGGCCTTCCAGTAGGCGAGCTGGGCGGAGATGGCGCTGTTCTCGTCGTCTTCGCTGCCGAGGGCTTCGCGCTGCCACAGGGCGTAGTCGGCGTACTGGACCGGCAGGGGTGTCCACTGTGGTGCGCGGCCGTGGGCGCGGGCCGCGTAGGCGGTGGAGAGGTCGCCCGCGAGCGGGGCGGCCGACCAGCCGTCGCTGATGATGTGGTGCAGGACGATGAGCAGGACGTGCTCGGTCTCGCTCACCGCGAACAGGGTGGCGCGCAGCGGCGGGGCGGTGTCGAGGGCGAAGCCGCGGCCCGCCTCGGCGGCCAGGTCCCTGGCCACGTCCTGTGTGTCCACAATGGAAAGGCGCGCGCGGATGTCGGTGACCTGCTGGCGCGGCCTGCCGTCGGTGTCGGGGAAGACGGTGCGCAGGCTCTCGTGGCGGGCGATGACGTCGTCGAGCGCCTGGGCCAGGGCGTCGCGGTCCAGCGCGCCGGTCAGGCGCAGGGACAGGCCGACGTTGTAGGTGCCGCTGGGGCCGTCGAACTGGGTGAGGAACCACAGGCGGCGCTGCGCGAAGGACAGCGGGATCTCGCTCGGGCGCTCGACGGGGCGCAGCGGCAGGCGGGCCCGGTCGGCCCGGTCGACGCGGCGGGCGAGCTCGGCGGCGCTCGGCGCCTCGAAGACCGCGCGCACGGGCAGTTCCACGCGCAGCGCGGTGCGGATGCGGCTGATCAGGCGGGTCGCGAGCAGGGAGTGGCCGCCGAGGGCGAAGAACCCGTCGTCCACGCCGACCTCGTCGAGCCCGAGCACCTCGGCGAACAGTCCACAGAGGATCGCCTCGCGCGGCGTGCTGGGCGCCCGCCCGCCCGCGGTGACCTGGGGCTCGGGGAGGGCCTTGCGGTCGAGCTTGCCGTTCGGGGTGAGCGGCAGCTCGTCCAGGGTGACGAAGGCCGAGGGGACCATGTACTCCGGCAGCGCGTCGGCGGTCCTGGCCTTGACCGCGGCCGGGTCGGCGGGGCCGACGAGGTAGGCGACCAGGCGCTTGTCGCCGGGGCGGTCCTCGCGGACGATGACGGCCGCGGCGTCGACGCCGGGGCAGGCGGCGACGGTCGACTCGACCTCGCCCAGCTCGATGCGGAAGCCGCGGATCTTGACCTGGTCGTCGGCGCGGCCGAGGAAGACCAGGTCGCCTCCGGCGGTCCAGCGGGCCAGGTCGCCGGTGCGGTACATGCGCTCGCCGGTGAACGGGTTGGCGACGAACCGGGTGGCGGTGAGGTCGGGTTTGCCGAGGTAGCCGCGGGCCAGGCCGCGGCCGGCGATGTAGAGGTCGCCGATGACGCCCGCGGGGACGGGGCGCAGGTGGGCGTCGAGGACGTACATCTCGACGTTGCCCTGCGGCTTGCCGATCGGGACCGGGCCCGGCGGCAGCTCCTGGCCGGGCTCGATGCGGTACTCGGTGCAGTTGACCGTGGCCTCGGTCGGGCCGTAGACGTTGTAGACCACGGCGTCGGGGTGCGCGGCGCGCCAGTCGCGGATGTTCTCGGCGAACAGCGCCTCACCGCCCATCAGCAGCTCGCCGGTCGGGGAGAACTGCTCGGGCAGGGCGGCCAGGAACGGCAGGTGGCTGGGGGTGCCCTTGAGGAAGGTGCAGGGCCGCTCGGCCAGCGCCCGCTCGGCGTCGGGGTCCTCGCCGGTCAGGGCGGTGACGTGCACGGCGCCGCCGACGGCGAGCGGGGTGCACTGGGTGGTGACCGAGGCGTCGAAAGACACCGAGGCGTGCCAGATCGCCACGCCCGCGGCGCTGGGGTAGGCAGCGGCGGTCCAGGTGATGTAGTTGGCCAGCGCGCGGTGCTCGACCACGACGCCCTTGGGCTTGCCGGTGGAGCCGGAGGTGTAGATGACGTACGCCGCGCCCGCCGGGTCGACCTCGGTGGCGGGGGCGTCCGCGGCGGCCAACTCGATCCGGTCCAGCAGCATCGGCGGCACGCCGAGGTCGGGCAGGTCCGCGGCGGTGGTGGTGACCAGGGCGACCGGGCGGGCGTCCTCGACCATGTAGCGCACGCGGTCGACCGGGTAGTCCAGGTCGATGGGCAGGTAGGCGGCGCCGGTCTTGTGGACGGCGATGATCGCCTCCAGCATCGCCGCCGAGCGCGGCAGGGCGAGCGCGACCAGCGTCTCCGGGCCCGCGCCCTGGCCCGCCAGGTGGGCGGCGAGGCGGGTGGAGGCCGCGTCGAGTTCGGCGTAGGTGCGGGTGGTCGTGCCCTCGGTGACGGCGGGGGCGTCGGGGGTGCGGGCGACCTGGGCTCGGAACATGTCCAGGAAGGTGGGGGCGCCCGCGTCCTGGGGGGTGTGCCGCCAGGTGCCGAGGATCTGGTCGCGCTCGCCGGGGAGCAGGACGTCGACGGCGTCCACGGTGATCCCCGGGCGGTCGGCGACCTGGCGGAGCACGGCGAGGAAGCGCTCGGCGACGGCGCTCGCGGTGGCGGCGTCGAACAGGTCGGTGTTGAAGCGCAGGGCGCCGTGGATGCCGTCGGGGGACTCGTCCAGGTGGAAGGCGAGGTCGAAGCGGGCGGCGTCGATCCGGACCTCGTGCGGGCGCGCGGCGATCCCCCCGAGGTCCACGTGCGAGGCGGGCGCGTCCTGGACGGCGAGGGAGACCTGGAACAGCGGGTGCCGCGACAGCGAGCGCTCCGGGTTGAGGGCCTCGACCAGGCGCTCGAACGGGACGTCCTGGTTGGCGTAGGCGTCGAGCACGGTCCGGCGGACCTGGTCGAGCAGGTCGGTGAAGGCCGGGTTGCCCGCGGTGTCGGTGCGCAGGACCAGGGTGTTGACGAAGAAGCCGACCAGCCCGTCGAGCGCGTCGTCGGCGCGGCCCGCGGTGGGGCTGCCGATGGCGATGTCGGTGCCCGAGCCCATGCGGGTGAGCAGGACGGCCAGGGCGGCGCGCAGGACCATGAACACGCTGGCCTGGCGGTCGCGGGCGAGCGCGGCCAAGGCGGCGTGCACATCGGCGGGCACGGTGACCGCGACGGTGTCGCCGCGGCCGGACGGGACGGCGGGGCGGGGGCGGTCCAGCGGGAGGGGAAGCTCCTCGGGGATGCCCGCCAGCGCCGTGCGCCAGTAGTCCAGCTGCTTGGCGAAGGCGCTGCCCGGGTCGTCCTCGTCGCCGAGCACGTCGCGCTGCCAGAGGGCGAAGTCGGCGTACTGCACCGGCAGCGGAGTCCACTGTGGTGCTTCGTTCGCGGTGCGGGCGGCGTAGGCCGTGGCCAGGTCGGCGGTGAGCGGGGCGAGGGACCAGCCGTCGCTGATGATGTGGTGCATCACGATCAGGAGCACGTGCTCGTCGGACGACTGGGTGAACAAGTGCGCCTTGAGCGGGCGCTGGGTCGCCAGGTCGAACCCGACGCTGACCGCCTCGGTGAGGGCGTGGCCCACCTCGGCCACGTCGTGGACCGACAGCTCGACGGGCGCCTCGGCCAGGATCTCCTGGTAGGGGTTGCCGTCGTCCTGCGGGAACACGGTGCGCAGGCTCTCGTGCCGGGCGACGACGTCGTTCAGCGCGGCGGTGAGCGCCTCGCGGTCGAGGTCGCCGGTCAGCCGCAGGGCCAGCCCGTGGTTGTAGACGTGGCTGTGGTCGTCGAGCTGGTTGAGGAACCACAACCGCCGCTGCGCGAACGACAGCGGCACCCGCGCGGGCCGCGCCATCGGCGCCAACCCGGCCCGAGCCACCCCCGCCAACCCCAGCCGCCGCGCCAACTCCCCCACCGACCCGGCCTCGAACACCGCCCGAACCGACAGCTCGACCCCGAATGCCGCCCGAATCCGGCTGACCAGCCGAACCGCCGACAGCGACTGCCCACCCAACTCGAAGAAACTGTCCGAAGCCTTGACCTCCGGCACCTTCAACACCTGCGCGAACAACCCGCACAGCCGCGAAACCCCATCCACACCATCGAAACCAGCCGCGAACCCGGGGGGGCGCAGCCCCCGCCCATCCCTGGGGGGCGTCCCCTGGTCCAGTCTACCCGCGCCCGGGGTCACGATCGGGTGATCGCCGGGAGCTGTGGACAACTTGGCGGGCTGTGGATGGGCGTTTGACAGGTCGGTGGGGATGTGGTTCGAGGCGGTGTGGTCGGTGGCATTGCCGTTGGGGCCGATGTGGTCACGGGCGCCGCCGTTGGTGAAGACGCCGTTGGTGGCGGCCCTGTTGGTGGCAGCGCTGTTGGCGGCGAACCCGTTGCTGGAGGTGCCCGGGGTGGTGTCGGTCGGGATGGGGTCGAGAGGGAGGTCGCGCAGGGCGGTGGTGGGGGAGGTGGCGAAGTGGGTGAGGAAGGTCAGGAGGGCGTCGCGGTGGGCGGTGAGGGTGGTGGGGGTGTAGAGGTGGGCGTTGGCGTGCAGGTCGAGGTGGAAGCCGTCGCCGGGGTGGCGGTTGTCCAGGACGATGGAGAGGTCTTCCTCGGGGCCGACGGAGAAGCCGCGGACGGTGGCGGTGGCCTCACCGAAGCGCAGTGTCGGGGCGGTCATCAGGAGGTTGACCTCGGGGCCCCAGAGCCGCGCGCCCGCCAGGCCGAGGTCGCGGTGCAGGTCCTCGTAGCGGTAGCGCTGGTGGCGCAGGGCGGCGCGCAGTTCGGTGTTGGTCGCGCGGATGATGTCTTCGACTGTCGCGTGTGGAGCGACCTGGACCAGCAGGGGCACCGAGTTCGACACCATGCCGGGAATGGCCTTGGTGGCGCGGTCCTGGCGGGCGGCGACGGCCAGGCCCAGGACGATGTCGGCGGCCTCGGAGCGGCGGTGCAGGTAGGCGGCGATCCCGGCGACGACGACGGCGGGCCAGCTCGCGCCCGCCTCGCGGGCCGCGGTGCGCAGGGTGGCGGCGTCCGCGGGGTCGACGGGGCCGGGCAGGCGCAGGTGGTCGCCGGGGATGGTGGCGGGGCGGCCCGCGAGGGTGACCGGCCGGGGTCGGGCGGCGAAGCGGTCGGTCCAGTAGGCGCGGTCCTGGGCGAACTGGTCCGAGGCGCGGTAGGCGGCGTCGGCGTCGATGAGGGCGGAGACCGGGCCGAACGGTGTGCCGGTCTGTCCATTGTAGATCTCGGCGACGCGCTGCGCGATGAGCGAGCCGCTGAGGCCGTCGACGGCGGCGTGGTGGATGCGGTTGAACCACACCACGCGGTCGGGGGCGGTGCGCAGCAGGGCGAAGGTGAACACCGGGTCGGTGGTGATGTCCATGGGCGCCGCGGCGGCCCTGGCCATCCAGTCCCGCGAGGGCGAGTCGACGATCTCCGGCGACCAGTCGGCGAAGCGGGACGGCGGGTCGACGGTTTGCCAGACGCTGTCGCCGTCGTCGATGAAGCGCAGGCGCAGGACCTCGGTCTCGGCGACGACCTGGCGCAGGGCGGCGGCGAGGCGGTCGATGTCGACCTCGCCGGTGATGTCGACGCACTCGGCGATGGCGAACATGGGGTTGCCGGGGTCGGCGGCCTGGGCCAGCCACATTCCCGATTGAGCCGCGGTGAGCGGGAGTCGAGCTCCGGACATGGACTGTTCACCTCGCTGGAGAAGGACCGACTCGGCTGCCTAGTCAAACAATGCGCGCGAGCCACCGGCAATACCGCTTTCAGGAAGCGGCACTGCCTGGATTCTTTCCCCGGCCGCAACCTGCGGCAATGCGGGTTTGAGCAGTCCTGTAGCGGCTCTGCTGGGCATTCTCGACCGAAACTGGTCTGGCGTTGGGATAACGTCGGCAACGCATTTGTCGGCGAGGAGCAGGGGACGGACAATGGGCGAGACATCGGCGGGCACGACACCCGCGCGGATCGATCATTTCCTGCCGGAATGGCACTTCACCGAGGTCCACGACCTGCCGATCCCGGCATCGCCCGCCACCGTGCTCGACGCGGTGACCGGGCTGACGCTGCGCGAGGCGCCGTTCGCGTTCCTGCTGCTGAGCATCACCAAGAGCAAGCCGAAGCCGGAGCACCGGGTGGTCGGCGACATCGACCCGAAGTACCTGCTCGACCGCACCGACAACGAGTTGGTGTTCGGCGGCATGGGGTCCGCGGGCGGGGAGCCGCCGTCGCTGATCGGGCCGGTGCGCGAGGTCTTCCGGGACTTCGCCGAGCCGGGCTACAACAAGATCTGCCTCAACTTCCGCTGCGTGGACGGGATTCTGCGCACGGAGACGCGGATCTGGTGCACCAGCGAGGAAGCGCGCCGCGACTTCCGGCGGTACTGGTTCGTCATCCGACTGGGCAGCGGGCTGATCCGGCTGTCCATGCTGCGCGCCATCAAGCGCCGCGCCCTGCGCACGACGGAGGAGGACTGATGACCACGGCGTCGCTGTCCAAGTACTGGATGTTCACCAACGACTACACGCAGAACCCCTACCCGTTCCTGGCGCACCTGCGCCGGGAGCAGCCGGTGTGCAAAGTGGAGACTCCGGACGGGTTGCGCGCCTGGGTGGTCACCCGGTGGGCCGATGTCCGCTCCGCGCTGTCCGACGACCGGATGAGCCGCGACATCACCAACCTCTACGGCGCGCTGTCGCGCCAGACCGGCACCGAGTTCACCCCGCCCGACGAGCTGGCCCACCACCTGGCCAACTCCGACCCCCCGCGGCACACCCCGCTGCGCAAGGCGATCGTGCACGCGTTCACCCCGCGGCGGGTGGAGACGATGCGGCCGAGGATCGTCAGCGTCGTCGACCACCTGCTGGACACCATGGCCGCCGCGCCGCGCCAGGACATCGTGCCGGGCCTGGCCGAGCCGCTGCCGATCATCACCATCGCGCACCTGATGGGCGTGCCGGACACCGACTGGGCGCGCTTCCGCCGCTGGTCAGCGACGCTGCGCGGGGTCGACCCGACCGACCCGACCGGGGTGCTGGACAAGGACATCAAGGCGCTGTCGGACTACATGGCCGCGCTGATCGCCCGCCTGCACGTCACCCCCGGCGACGACCTGCTGTCGGCGCTGATCCACGCGGACAACCGGCTCACCGACACCGAGATCCTCTCCACCGGGTTCGCGCTGATGACCGGCGGCAACGACACGACGATGAACCTGCTCAGCGGCGCGATCGCCGCGCTGCTGGGGCATCCGGGGCAGGCGGAGATCCTGCGCGCCAACCCCGGCCTGATGCGGGCGGCGGTCGACGAGCTGCTGCGGTTCACCGCCCCCGCGATCAACGCGCTGCAACGGCTGACGCTCGCGCCGGTGAACCTGGGCGGGGTGACGATCCCGGCCGGGGAAATCGTGATCCTGTCCCTGGCCTCGGCCAACCGCGACGACGCGATCACCCCCGACCGACCGGACACATTGGACATCACCCGGCCGAAGCCGATGCACGTCAGCTTCGGGCACGGCATCCACTTCTGCCTGGGCGCGCACCTGGCGCGGGCGCAGACGGAAATCGCCATCGACCGGCTGTTCGCCCGCTTCCCGAACACGCGGATGCTGGTGGACTACGCGGACCTGCACTACCAGCCGGGCATGGCGGTTCGCCCGCTGGTGTCAGTGCCGGTGCGGCTGGCCTGAGCGCCCGTCTCCCACCACGGGTTACTGTCTGTGGCTGACAGTGGCGGCGTGAGGGGTGGGGCGGATGAAGGTGTACTCGATACCGATGCGGAC
This sequence comes from Actinokineospora lacus, assembly GCF_053813445.1. Classification (NCBI taxonomy): domain Bacteria; kingdom Bacillati; phylum Actinomycetota; class Actinomycetes; order Pseudonocardiales; family Pseudonocardiaceae; genus Actinokineospora; species Actinokineospora lacus. The sequence goes on along the minus strand of NZ_JBQERA010000002.1, from coordinate 194,513 downwards.
GCGGTTCCGGGGTATCGATGTGCGGGAAGGGGTGCTGGCCGAAGGGGCCGCGGGGTGGGGGGAGTTCTGCCCGTTCCCGGAGTACGGCGACCGGGAGGCGGCGGCGTGGTGGGCCACGGCGGTGGAGGCGGCCGAGGTGGGGTGGCCCACTCCGGTGCGGGACCGGGTGGCGGTGAACTGCATCGTGCCCGCGGTGTCGCCGGAGCGGGCGTATGAGATCGCGGCGGCGTCGGGGTGTGCGACGGCGAAGGTGAAGGTGGCCGACCACCCGGGGTCGCGCGCGGAGGACGTCGCGCGGGTGGCGGCGGTGGCCGACGCGGTCGCGGCGGTGCGGGTGGACGCCAACGGGGTGTGGGACGTGGACACCGCGGTCGCGCGCATCCGTGAGCTGGACCGCGCCGCGGGCGGGTTGGAGTACGTCGAGCAGCCGTGCCGGACGATCGAGGAGCTGGCGGCGGTGCGGCGGCGGGTGGACGTGCGGATCGCGGCGGACGAGTCGATCCGGCGCGCGGAGGACCCGCTGCGGGTGGCGGTGGCGGGGGCGGCGGACGTCGCGGTGCTCAAGTGCGCGCCGCTGGGCGGGGTGCGGCGGGCGCTGGCGGTGGCGGAGGCGTGCGGGCTGCCGTGCGTGGTGTCCTCGGCGCTGGAGACGAGTGTCGGGCTGGCGGCGGAGATCGCGTTGGCCGGGGCGTTGCCGTCGCTGGATTTCGCTTGTGGGGTGGGGACTTTGGCGTTGCTGGCGGGGGATGTGACGGCGGAGCCGCTGCGGCCGGTGGCGGGGTTCGTGTCCGTGCCGCGGCAGGCTCCGGAGCCGACGGTGGAGTGGGCGGCGGGGGCGGAGCGACGGCAGTGGTGGCTGGAGCGGGTGGCCCGGGTCAAGGCTCTGGGTCCTCGCCAGGACTAGCGGATCGCCGCCGGTGGTGCCACTCCGGGGCGCCGACGACCTGGAGTTCGCCCGTCAGGACTAGCGGATTGATGCCGGTGGTGCCACTGTGGGGCCATGTCCGGTGCGATGGCGACCTGCCCGACGTGTCACGGGTCGGGCATGCAAGACCAGCCGGAGAGCGCGGCCGATGACGACGGCAGCCCGCGCGGCACCTGTGGCCGGTGTGGCGGCCTCGGGGAGGTGCCCGGATGAGCGGCGAGGCCGACTCGACAGCGCGGTGCCCGGTCTGCGCCGACACCGGTCTGATGCGCTGGCAGCAGCCCGTGCCCGGCCCCGACGGTCGCTGGGATCTGCGCGAGGCCACCCACCCCTGCACCTGCGCCGCCGCCCGCGCCGCGGGCCTCTGGCGCCACCCGGCCGCTGAGCGGCACCACGTCGTCGACGCCCCGGCCACGGAGGTCGACGCGCCGCGAGGCCAGGTCCGCGCGGCCGGACAGCTCGACCCCGGCCTGGCCGCCATCCTGCGCTCGGCCGACCCGTGCCTGTGATGGCGTTCGTCACGTTCCGGGCTGTCACAAGAATCGCTCGCCCGGCATCTCGTGGTCAGTACGCACACGACCACGAGTGAGGACGACGTCATGGACGCTCGGTTCAACCTGTTCGCCAACGAGCTGGCGATGAAGTTCGGCAAGCGGTTCGCGAACGCGGGCATGGTGGTCCACGAATCGCCGCTGCCCAAGGCCACCCAGGAGCTGGTGTCATTGCGCGCCAGCCAGATCAACGGCTGCGGCTTCTGCACCGACATGCACACCAAGGACGCCGCGGCGGCGGGCGAGACGTCGGTCCGCCTCAACCTGGTCGCCGCGTGGCGCGAGTCCACCGTCTTCACCGACGCCGAGCGCGCCGCACTGGCCCTCGCCGAGGAGGGCACCCGACTCGCCGACACCCACCACGGCGTCTCGGACGAGACCTGGGCCCAGGTGCGCAAGCACTACGACGACGACCAGATCGCCGCCCTGGTCTCCCTGGTCGCCCTGGTCAACGCCGCCAACCGCATGAACGTGATCGTCCGCAACCCGGCGGGCTCCTACGAACCCGGCATGTACGCCAACATGATGAACTGACCACCGCTGAGGCCCGGCCTGGACCACCCGGGCCGGGCCTTCGGGCACAGGAGGCGACCAACTAGCTTAGGGGGTCCAGTGCCTAATTGGTCGTGATCGCACAGCCGGACAGGATCGTGGACTGGCCAGGAAGTGAGGGTCGGGACGTGCTCGGGCTGGAACAGCTCCGCCGCTACGCCTGGGCGGATGAAGACCCCGACCTGGCGTGGACGCTGGCCGTCGCTACCGGCCGCACCGCCGATGAGGTTGTCACCGCCTACGGCGGGGACCCCGACCGTGGTGTCGACATAGTGTTCGGCGACGCCCATGTGGGTCCTGACGAGCTGGGAGCGGTGTTCTTGGTGCAATTGATGGCTGGGCCACAGCACATCGTCGCCATCGAGAACAACGGTTGGCTTGGCACGCGCACCGAGGTTGCCGAGAAGGCATCGGCTGACGGTGGCCACTTCCTCAGCGTCTTCTGGAACCTGAACGGCGACTACAAGGTCACCGAGGCACAGGACGGCCGCCTCACCGCCTCCTTCGACCCCCTGGGCATCGAGAGAAGCGCACCTCCGGGCGACACCTATCCCGACTGGCTCGCCGACGTGGTGTTCACCGTCGACGCACTCCACGCTGTCCTCCTGTCGGTGGTCGAGGAACGAACCGACCTCGCCGTCGACCGGGCCTGGCTCAATGAAGCCCTTCCGACGTTCACGATCTAGTCCACGCCCTATGGGGATGTGGACATCGCCAAGGAGCGGGTGTGCGGGAGCTGATCGGGCGCTATGACTGGGTGCGGGGTCTTGACATTGTGCTGACCTTCGCGGTCGTGGTCGGCAGCAGCGCGGACGACGTCGTGCGCGTGTACGGGGGTGACCCTGCGGAGCGTTTGTCGCTCACCATGGCCGAGGCGGAGGACGCGGCGCTGGACGACGAGGGGGGCTTCTACTTCCAGGTCTTCCAGCACGGCACGTCGGTTGTCGCTGTGGAGAACAACGGGTGGAGTGGCACGGTTCCCGAGGTCGCGCGGCGTGCTTCGGCGGGTGGGCGGTTCCTCAGCGTGCACTGGAACGCCAATGGGTTGTTCAGGGTCACCGAGGCGGTCAACGGCGCGGTCACCGCCTACTTCGAGCCTGGCTCCGGACCGGCACCCGACGACGTGGTTCCGGGGTGGGCCTCGTCGGTCGGGTCCGACCGCGCCACCTGCCTCGCGCTCGTGGAGGCCGAGACGGGGGTGGCGTTCGACCGGCGGTGGTATGAGGCCAGGCTCCCGACCTACCGGATACCGGACCCGGATGAGCTGTTCGCGGGTGTCGAGGACGCCCGGACGCCCTGACCTCGAGTCACCTCGTCCGTGACAAGGTCCGGCCCGGGCAGCTGGGCTGGCCCGGGCCGGTGTGGCTAGCGGAATTGGCGGAAGAAGGCGCGGAGGTCGGCTACCAGGAGGTCGGGTTGTTCGACCGCGGCGAAGTGGCCGCCGCGGGGCATGTCGGTGAGGCGGGTGAGGTTGTAGAGGCGGTCCAGCCATTCCCGGGGGGGTTGGAAGATCTCGGCGGGGAAGCGGGCCAGGGCGGTGGGTGGGGTGATGCGGTCGGTGGGGCCGAAGTCGGTGCTCTCCGCCGCTCCCTCGGCGTAGAGGCGCAGGGATGAGCCGATGGTGCCGGTCGTCCAGTAGATCATCAGGTTGGTGATCAGCTCGTCCATGGTGAACGCGCGGGAGAGGTCGCCATCGCAGTCGCTGAAGGCGTGGAACTTGTCCAGCAGCCAGCCCGCCAGGCCCGCCGGGGAGTCGTTGAGGCCGTAGGCCAGCGACTGCGGCTTGGTGCTGTGCACCGCCAGGTAGGCGCCCTCGCTCTGCTGCCAGCGCTCGACCTCGGCGATGTACTTGCGCTCGGCCTTGGTCAGCGGTGGGCTCTCCGGGCCCAGGTACGGGGTCATCAGGGCCAGGTTGAGGTGCAGGCCCACGACCGAGGACGGGTGGCGGAACGCCAGGGTGCTGGCGATGCGGGAACCCCAGTCCCCGCCCTGCACACCGAAGCGGGGGTAGCCGAGGGTGCGCATCAACGCCTGGAAGGCGTCGGCGATGACGGCGCCGTTGACGCCGGGGCGGGCCGGGTCCGGGGAGAAGCCGAAGCCGGGCAGGCTCGGGGCGATGACGTCGAAGGAGTCGGCCGGGTCGCCGCCGTGCGCGGCCGGGTCGGTGAGCGGGCCGATGATCTTGTGGACTTCCCAGAACGAGCCGCCCCAGCCGTGGTTGAACAGCAGGGGGACCGGGTTGGGCCCCTTGCCCCGGGCGTGGACGAAGTGCAGGTCCAGGCCGTTGACGGTCGCGCGGTACTGCGGCATCGCGTTCAGCGCCGCCTCGTGGGCGCGCCAGTCGTAGCTGTCGCGCCAGTGCGCCAATAACCCCGCGAGGTAGTCCTGGCTGGTGCCGTGGCGCCAGCCCGCTCCCAGCAGGGCGCCGGGCAGGCGGGTGCGGGCCAGGCGCTCGCCCAGGTCGGTCAGGGTCGCCTCGGGCACGGCGATGGTGAAGGGCTGCATGACCTCTCCCTCAGCGGATGCCGACGAGCTCGGTGCGGGACAGGACGTCGGGGCCGTAGATGTCGCGCACCCAGTTGCTCTGGTACACGGTGTCCAGGTAGCGCTCGCCGAGGTCGGGGGCCAGGGTGACGGCGACGGTCCCCGGGTCGGGCCGGTTGCGGTCCAGCCACGCGCGGGCCCCGGCGACCGCGGTGCCGGTGGAGCCGCCGAAGAGGAAGCCGCGGGCGGCGAGGTCGTGGCAGGCCCTGATGGTCTCCACCTCGGAGACGTGCTCGACATCGGTGAGGTAGCTCTCGTCCAGCATCGGCGGGCGGACGCTGGTGCCGAGGCCGGGGATCATCCGCCGCGCGGCCGGGGTGCCGAAGGTGACCGAGCCGACGCTGTCGACGGCCACGATCGCCACGTTCGGGCGGTGCTCGTGGAACCAGCGCGCGCAGCCCATCAGGGTGCCCGTGGTGCCCGCGCCGACGAAGAGCACGTCCAGGCGCGGGAAGCGGTGGCCGATCGCCGGGGCGGTGCGGCGGTAGTGGGCCTTCCAGTTGTGCGGGTTGGAGTACTGGTTGAGCCAGACGTAGCGCTCGTCGGAGGCGACGAGGTCGCGGACGTAGGCGATGCGCGCGCCGAGGAGGCCGCCGGTCGGGTGGGGCTCGGTGATGGTGTGCACCTGCCCGCCGAGGACCTCCATGAGCTGGCGGGTGGCCAGGTTGCAGCGGGAGTCGGTGACGCACAGGAAGCCGTAGCCGCGGTCGGCGGCGATCATCGCCAGCGCCACGCCCAGGTTGCCGGAGGAGGACTCGACGATGACGGACCCGGGGCGCAGGGCGCCGCGGCGCTCGGCGTCGCGGACCATCTCCTCGGCGGCCTTGACCTTGATGGACCCGGCGAAGTTGAAACCCTCGCACTTGAGGTAGATCTCGCGTCCGACGATGCCCCGCAAGTCAACATAGAGGTCTTCGGTGTTGTACTGCAGGGGGCTGGAGATGATCGGCATTGTGTCCCTCTCACTCTGGCTTGGCGTACCGGTTGAGGTCGTGGAAGAAGCCGTCCACAACGGACAGCTCGCCCGCCGCGGTGACGGCGTCGTGGACGAACTTGCCCACGGCCAGGTCGAGCACGCCCAGGCCGAACGGGGAGAACAGCAGCGGTCGGTCGGCGGGCAGCTCGACGGTCCCGGCCAGGACGTCGGCGAGGGTGCCGTGGATGAAGTCGCGGCTGCCGGTGCGCTGTTCGGCCAGGTGCGGTGAGGTGTTGGCCTTGAGGCAGTGCTCGACGTCGTCGACGATGTTGGTCGAGGCCAGCACGATCTCCGGGGAGAGGTCGCGCAGGGACACGTGCAGGATCAGCGGGTTGTGGCTGAACAGCGCCGGGTCGTGGACGTGCGGCTCGCCCGCGACGGTGGCGAAGACGACCATGTCGCTGGAGCGGATCAGGTCCTCGGCGGTGTCGTGGATGACCACCCTGGCCGCGTCGGCGCCGTCGAGGTAGCCGCGGAACCCCGCCGCGTGCTTGGGCGAGAGGTCGTAGACGCCGACCTCGTCGAACTCGAAGCCGATGCCCGCCAGGTAGGTGTGGATGTAGCGGGCGATGAGGCCGACGCCGAAGAAGCCGACCCGGCGCGGGCGGCCGCGCTCGCGGGTGAGCCGGTCGGCGGCCAGGGCGGCGGAGGCCGCGGTGCGGACCGCGCTGATGATGGAGCTCTCCAGGCAGGCGAACGGGTAGCCGGTGGCCGGGTCGTTGAGGATGAGCACGGCCGAGGCGCGGGGAATGCCCGCGGCGACGTTCTCCGGGAAGCTGGAAATCCATTTGACGCCGTCGACGGCCGCGCTTCCGCCGACCGAGGCGGGCAGCGCGATGATCCGCGAGGTCGGCCGGTCGGGAAAGCGCAGGAAATACGACGGCGGGTTGACCGTGTCGCCCGCGCCGTGCAGTCGGTAGGTCTGCTCGACCAGGGCGACGACGTCCTTCTCCCGACCACGCAGGGCGGCGTCGACCTGCGCGCCCGGGATCACGGCGAACGGCGGCACTGCGGTTTGCGGCGACATGGATCAGCTCCGGATTCGCGTGGGTGGCTCTCGATGACAATTCGAGTGAACCACTGGCGCGAATACACCCGCAACCGAGTGACAAATTCTTCAAAACGCCCCGGACGCGCGAAACCGGCCGGTCGCGCGAAATGCGCGACCGGCCGGTGAATCGGGCTGGGGTCAGTTGTTGTTGTTGTTCGGGTTGTTGTTGGCGTTGTTGTTGTTCAGGTTGTTGTTGTTGTTGTTCACGGCGTTACCTCCGGTGTGGTGTGGGGCTGACGGGATCGGCGAACACGACGGCCATGTCGCGGTCACCGGTGTAGGGCTCACGGCTGTGCGCCATGGCGATGTTGTCGATGGCCATGAGGTCCCCCGCCCGCCACGGGGCGCGGCGGGTGGCCTCGTCGTAGACCTTGTTGATGAGGTGGACCACGTCTTCGGTGATGGGGCTGCCGTCGCCATACGCCGTGTCGAACGGCAGCCCGTCCTCGCCGTACTCGCAGACGAGGTACTCCCGGACCTCCTCCTCCATCGTCCACGCGTTCAGGAACGCGATCTGGTTGAACCAACAGGCTTCGCCGGTGACCGGGTGATCGACCACGGCCGCGCGGCGCTGGCGGGTGCGCAGGATCGCGCCCTGCCACTGGTACTCGATGCCGGCTGCCCGGCAGTAATGCTCCACTTCGGACTTCTCGGTTGTGCCGAAAGCGGTCGTCCAGGGGACGCCGATGTCCTCGTGGTAGGTGCGGTTCAGCTGCCAGCCCACCTCGGTGAACCTCGCCACCAGGTCGGCGGGCAGCGCGGACAGGACCTCGCGGGCGTCGGACACCGCGGTGGCCCCGCCGGTCTCGGGGGCGCGCAGGCAGCCGACGAGCAGCAGGCCGGGGACTTCCGCGGCGTAGCTCAGCTCGTGGTGCATGCACATGGGCTGGTCGGGCGGCCACTCCGCGGAGGAGTAGACCCCGTCCGGGCCGCGGTGGCGCGGGGCGAAGCCCTCGCGCTCGTCGACGGGCGCCGACCCGATGGCCCGGGCGACCGCGGCGACGTCGGCGGCCGAGGCGATGCCCAGCCCGCGCACCAGCACGGCGCCGTGCTCGGCGACGGCGGCGCGCAGCCTCTCCGGGTGGGCCGCCGCCCACGCGGCGTCCTCGGCCTGGACCAGCGCGGTCATCGTGGTTCTCCTCTCAGTGGGACGCGACCAGGGACTTGGTGTCCAGCAGCTCGGCGAGGTCGGCGAGCACGGCGGCGCGCTTGACCTCGGCGAGGGTGACCCGGCGCTGGAGCCGGGCGACCAGCCGGACCGCGGTGAGCGAGGTGCCGCCGCGGGCGAAGAAGTTGTCGGTGCGGCTGATCCGCTCGGCGGGCTGGCGCAGCACCTCGGCCCACAGCTCGGCGAGTTCGCGCTCCAGCTCGGTGCGCGGCTCCTCGTAGCCGGTCTCCACCCGTTCCCCCGCGAGGCGGGTCAGGGTCTTGCGGTCGATCTTTCCGTTGGCGGTCAGGGGAAGCGGGTCGAGCCGGTGGAACGCCGCGGGCACCATGTACTCCGGCAGCGCCGCGCCGAGGTGGGCGCGCAGGTCGGGTTCGGGGATGTCGGCGGGGGCGCTGTAGAAGGCGACCAGGCTGCGTTCGCGGCCCGGCCCCTCGTCCACCACCACCGCCGCGTCGCGCACGCCGGGGGCCCGCAGCAGGGCGTTGTCGACCTCGCCGATCTCGATCCGGAAACCGCGGATCTTGACCTGCGCGTCGCGCCTGCCCAGGAACTCCAGCTTGCCCTCGGGGCGCCAGCGGCCGAAGTCGCCGGAGCGGTAGAGCCGCTCCCCCGGCCGCAGCGGGTCCTCACCGAAGGCCGCCGCGGTGCGGTGCGGGTCGTTGACGTAGCCGCGGCCCACGCACACCCCGGAGAACACGATCTCCCCCGGCGCGCCCAGCGGGACCGGGCGCATCCGCTCGTCGACGACGTAGACGACGGCGTTCTGCACCGGCCGCCCGAGCAGCACCCGCTCGGGCGCGTGCCGCATGACCTCGTGGTTGGTGTCGTCGGAGGTCTCGGTGAGGCCGTAGGCGTTGACCAGGGCCGTGTCGGGGAACGCGGCGAACCAGCGGACCGCGAGCTCCCGCTTGAGCGCCTCCCCGGTGACCGACACGCAGCGCAGCGAGCGCAGCCGCCGCGTGTCGTCCTCCACCGCTGACATTACTACGTCCAAATAGGACGGAACAACCTGCAGGACCTCGACTTCGGCTTTTTCGATCTCGCCGATGAACCGGGTCACATCCAGGATGACGTCCTGGCCGATGATGTGCGTGGTCCCGCCGACCATGAGGGCGGCGACCAGCTGCCACAGGGAGATGTCGAAGCACTGCGGGGCGGTCTGGGCGACGACGGTGCCCGGCCCGACGCCGAGGTCGTCCACTTTGGCGTAGAGGTGGTTGAGCATCCCGCCGTGCTCGCACAGCGCGCCCTTGGGTTCGCCGGTGGAGCCGGAGGTGAAGTAGATGTAGGCGGCCTGCTCGGCGGCGACGGGGATGTCGAGGTCGGTCTCGGCGTGCGGCTCGGCGAGCACGTCCGGGATGGCGAGGACGGCGGCCGGGATGTCGACGAGGTTGGCGTCGCTGCCGGGCGCGGTGAGGACGTAGGCGGCCTCAGCCCTGGCCAGGACGGTCCGGATGCGGTCGGGCGGGAAGCCGGGCTCGATGGGCAGGTAGACCCCGCCCGCCTTGAGGATCGCCAGGACGGCGGTGAGCCAGTCCAGGGTGCGCTCGGTGGCCACGGCGACGACGGTCTCGGCGGGCAGGCCCCGGGCGAGCAGCGCGCGGGCGAGTCGGTTGGCGCGCCGGTTCAGCTCGCCGTAGGTGAGGCCGGTCCCGTCGTGGGTGGCGGCCACCGCGTGCGGGTGGGCCTGGGCGCGTTCCTCGAACAGCTCGTGGAAGCGCAGGTCCGGCAGCGGGCGGGCGGCGCCCGCGAGCCCGTGGACCTGGTGGCGCCACTCGTCGTCGGAGAGCAGGGTGGCGCCCGCGTGCTCGGCGTCGACGTCGGCGGTCATCGCGGCCAGGGCGCTCACGTAGTACCCGGCGACGCGGGTGGCGTGCTCGGTGTCGATGACGTCGTCGGCGTGGGTGAGGCGGATGACCGGGGCGCCGTTCTCCACGGTGATCCGGGTGGTCAGGTCCAGGGCGGTCGACTCAGGGGTGGCAGGCTCAGGGGTGTCGGCCAGGTCCAGGGCAGTGCGCTGCGGGCCGTCGACGGCGTGCGCCGCGTGGGCGACGGTGGCCTCCTCGGACTCGGCGGCGGCGTCGATGAGCACGCGCCAGGAGCCCTCGGGGATCTCCAGCCTGCACGGGACGCCCGCGTAGCCGGTCAGGACGGCGGCCTCGCCGGTCAGCGCCGAGAGCACCTTGGCGTGCGCGGCGAGCAGGACCGCCCTGGCCGGGACGTTCAGGTCCGCGGCCAAGGCGTGCACGGACTTCCACAGCGTCGCGGGCACCGGGGCGACCACGTCGTGGCGGCGGCCGGTCGGATTGCGGGTCCACTGTGGAATGGAGGTGGCGCCGCCGGAGGCGAGGACCGCCTGCCAGTACTCCGAGTGCGTCGTCATCACCCGCACCCGCCCGCGTGCCCGGCGTCCGACCCGGCCTTGACCAGGACCCGCGACTCGAGCGGGGCCACCGTCTCGATGACGCGGCCGCTGCCGCGCACGGCCGCGGCGAACAGGTCGACCCGCTCGGCGCCCCAGTACTTCTCCCGGCCCGCGACGAAGAACGGCACGCCGAACGCGTCGTCGTGGTACGCCTCGGCCAGGCACTCCAGGCCGCGCGCCCGCAGGTCCGGGTCGGCGATCGCGCCCGCGACCGCGGGCACGCCCAGCAGCTCGCCGACCTCGGCGATCGTGGCCGGGTCGCTGATGTCGCGGTTGCGCTCCCACCGCATCCGGGACACCTCCTCCACATAGGACCGCCCGACCCCGGCGTCCGCCGCGGCGAGGTAGCCCAGGTGGGCGTGCTCCCAGTGCGGCGCGCGGTCGACCGGCCAGCTGATGGTCCAGCCGCGGCCGCGGAACATCCGCCGGGTGTCGGCGAGGATGTAGAAGTTCTTGGCCCGCGACATCGGCACGACCGGCAGCTCGACCCCCCGCTCGGATAACGCCGCCTCGAACTCCGGGTCGGGCTCCCAATAGGGAATCCAGCGCACGGCGTCGAGGACGTCGGGGTGGCGCTCGGCCAGGTCCCGGTAGGCGTACCAGGAGTAGGGGCTGCGCAGGGAGAAGTAGAACCGCGGCTGCTTCTTGGCTTTCATGGCATTGCCTCCCTAGAGGGTGATTCCGCCGTCGATCTGCACGACCGCGCCGGTGACGTAGCGCGCGCCCGCCAGGTAGGACACCAGGTCGGCGACCTCGTCGGCCTCGCCGATGCGGCGCAGCGGGATGGTCTCCAGCGCGCGGGCGCGGACCTTCTCGGTCAGCCCCGAGGTCATGTCGGTCTCGATGAAGCCGGGCGCGACGACGTTGACCCGCACCCCGTAGCGGCCGACCTCCTTGGCCAGCGCCTTGGAGAAGCCGATGATCCCGGCCTTCGAGGCGGAGTAGTTGGTCTGGGTGGCGTTGCCGTAGACCCCGGCGACGGAGGAGATGTTGACGATCACCCCGGCCTTGCGCTTCATCATCTCGAAGACGACCGCGCGGTTGACGTGGAAGACGCCGTCGAGGTTGGTGTCGATGACCTGGTGCCACTGGTCGTCGGACATCATCGCCAGCGCGGTGTCGCGGGTGATGCCCGCGGCGGTGACGGCCAGGTCGATGGGGCCGAGGGTCTCCTGGGTGAGCGAGACCCAGGAGCGCACGGCGTCGGCGCTGGCGACGTCGGCGCGCACGGCCATGGCGCGCACGCCGTGCTCGCCGATCTCCTTCTCCAGCTCCAGCGCGGCCTGCTCGTTGCTGTGGTAGCCGAAGCTGATGTCGTAGCCGTCGGCGGCCAGCCGCAGCGCGGTGGCCCGGCCGATGCCGCGTGAGCCGCCGCTGACCAGGGCGACGCGGGTGTCGGACATGTCTGCTCCTCAGGCGGGGGCGGTGGCGGGGCGGAAGGCGAGCACCATGGCGCCCACGGTGACCGCGGTCTCGCCGTCGACGCGGGTCTCGCCCTCGAAGATGACGGTGTCGCCGAGCGAGCGGGTCACGCTGACGTGGTGCTCCAGGACGTCGCCGGGGTAGGCGCGGCGGTGGAACTCGACCTTGCTGGTGGCGCCGAAGAGCATCACCTTGTCGGTGACGTCGGGGGTGTGCAGGGCGGCCAGCAGGGCCGCGGACTGGCCCCAGGACTCGATCATCAGGATCTCGGGGTAGGCGTAGTCCACATCGGTGGCCGCCGCCGACATGCGGGCGTAGTAGGGCTCGTTGAGGGTGACGGCCTTGACGGTGCTGATCCGCTCCCCCGGCACGTGGTCCAGGACGCGGTCGACGAGCAGGATCGGGTACCGGTGCGGCAGGGTCGCGCGGATCTGGGCGGCGGTCAGCACGGCGCGCCCCGGTAGCGGAGCTTGACGGTGGCGGCCTCGCCGCGCTCGGTGGCGGCGGTGGCCACGCACTTGGCGCCGTTCCAGCGCAGGTCGACGGTGAGGACGTCGCCGGGGTGGACCGGGCCGAGGAACCGCGTGGACTCCACGGCCGCCAGCACCACCGGGCCGGGCGCGGTGGCCCGCGCGGCGCGGTGCACGGTCTCGATGACGCAGACGCCGGGCAGGATCGGCAGGTCGGGGTAGTGACCGGCGAACACCTCCTCGGCGGCGTCGACGGGCAGGCGCACCCGCCACTGCCCGGGCTCGCCCGGCGTGAGGTCGATCTCGGCCGCGATCACGCGGCACGCGGTGTCGGACATCGTCTGCTCCGTCTACAGGGGGATGTTGCCGTGGCGGCCTCGGCCCGCGGGGGCGTCGGCGATGGCGTTGGCGATGCGGGCGCCGGTCTCGGCCGGGTCGATGACGGCGTCGATGCCGCCCAGGTCCAGTGCGCGCTCGACGCCGCCCGCGGTGCGCTCGTGCTCGGCGGTGAAGCGCTCCAGCAGCTCGGCGCGCTCGGCCAGCGGGGCGGCGGCGAGCTCGCGGCGGCGCAGCACCCGGACGGCGGCCTTGGCGCCCATGACGGCGCAGTCGGCGCTGTCCCAGGCGTAGACCGCGGTCGCGCCCAGGGAGCGGGAGTTCATCGCGATGTACGCCCCGCCGTAGGCCTTGCGGGTGATCAGGGTGACGCGGGGGACGGTGGCCTCGGCGAAGGCGTAGAGCAGCTTCGCGCCGCGGCGGACCACGCCGTTCCACTCCTGGTCGACGCCGGGCAGGTAGCCGGGGACGTCGACCAGCACGACCAGCGGCACGCCGAAGGAGTCGCACAGCCGCACGAACCGGGCGGTCTTCTCCGCCGAGAGCGAGTCCAGGCAGCCGCCCTTGCGGATCGGGTTGTTGGCGATGACGCCGACGGTGCGCCCGCCGAGGCGGGCCAGGCCCACGACGACGTTGGGCGCCCAGTCGCGCTGGATCTCCTCGAACTGGGGGACCAGCTGCGCGTCGGTGTCCACGACGGCCCGGATGAGCGGCTTGACGTCGTAGGCGCGCTGCTTGGCCTGGGGCAGCAGGCCGCGCAGGTCCTGCCCGGTGCGCGCGGCGGCCGGGTCGATGACGCCCTGGTCGGCGAGCAGGGTCGTGAGCCTGCGGGTGCGGCGGAACGCGTCGGCCTCGTCGGTGGCCACGACGTGCACCACGCCGGACTTGCGCCCGTGCGCGGTCGGCCCGCCGAGGTCGACCATCTCGACCTGCTGGCCGGTGACGCTGCGCACGACCTCGGGGCCGGTGACGAACACCCGGCCCTCGGGCGCCATGACGACGAGGTCGGTGAGCGCGGGGCCGTAGGCGGCGCCACCGGCGGCCGGGCCGAGCACCACGGAGAGCTGCGGCACCTTGCCGGAGGCGGCGACCATCGCGGCGAACATTCGGCCCATGCCGTCGAGGGACTCCACCCCCTCGGCCAGCCGCGCCCCGCCGGAGTGCCAGACGCCGATGACCGGGACGCCCTCGGCGACGGCGGTCTCGATGGCGGCGACGATGTGCGCGCACCCGGCCGAGCCCAGCGCCCCGCCCATGCGGGCGGCGTCGGTGCAGTAGGCGATGACGGGCGTGCCCTCGATCTCGCCGCGCACGACGTAGACGCCGCTGTCGTCGCGCTCGGTCATCGGGGTGAGGGTGTCGAGCAGGCTGGTCAGGCGCAGGGCCGGGTCGCGGGGGTCCAGGTCCGTCTCGGGCCTGATGTCCATTGTGGTCACTTCTGGCCTCCGGTTCGGAGCAGGACGCACACGACGGTGCCGTTGGGGGCCACCGAGGACACGGCGACCACGCGCTTGGACGGGTCGGGGATCGCGAGCATCACTGCCCCCCGATGCGCAGCAGGGCGCACACCACGGCGCCGTCGGGGTCGACCGAGGTGACGGCGGCGACCTTGCCCTGGGCGGTGGGGTCGGTCTCGGCGTGGGCCAGGACGGTGGCGATCTGGAAGGCGGCCGAGGCCGCGGAGGTGTCGCCGATGGCGAGCCGGGGCAGGCGCCCGACCGCGTCCGCGCCGAGCACCGCGGTCGCGGCGGCGCTCTCGCGGGCGCCGTAGAAGCCGGGGGCCCCGGAGGTCACCGCGGCCCACACCTCGGACACACCCGCGCTGCCCATGGCCGAGCGCAGCGCCGCGGCCAGGGCCGAGCCGACGTCGCCGTCGAGGAACACCCGGGACTCCACGGCCAGGATCTCGGCCAGCCCGGGGCCGCTCGGCTCCAGCAGCAGGACGGCGGCGCCCTCGCCGAGCGGGGCCGACGCGCCGCCGCGGGCATGGTGCTCCAGCCAGGAGCGGGCGCCGGAGAACTCCTCGGCCGCCCCGCAGACGACCCGGGCGGCGCGGTCGGTGGAGAGCAGGCGCCGGGCGTAGCCGAGGGCGGCCAGACCCGCGGTGCGGCCACCGGCGATGGTGGCGTTGGGGCCCTTGAGCTGGTGCCAGATCGCGCACTGGCCCGCCGCGCAGTTCATCACCGCGTTGGGCATGACCGCCGGGTCGACGTAGAACGGCTTCTCGCCCTCCAGGGAGGTGCGGGTGAAGTCCATCATGGACTGGACGCTGCCGGTGGTGGTGCCCAGCACGAACGCGGTGCGCTCGGGGTCGGGGGCGACGCGGTCGCGGCCGGTCTCGGCGATGAGGTCGCCGAGGGCGGCCACGGCCAGCGCGGTCACCCGGTCCATCGAGCGGGTGCCCTTCTTGCCGAGGACCTCGCGGATGTCGAACCCGGGGACCAGGCAGGCGGTGTCGTCGGCGGCGCGCCAGTCGGGCGCGACGGCCCCGGCGGTGGCCGCGCCGCCGGTGACCCCGGTGACGAAGGCGGCGCGGCCGATGCCGTGCGGGGAGACCGCGGACCACGCGGTGATGGCGGTCATCGGTTCTCCCCGGTGAGGGCGGCGAGCGCGGACTCGTCGAAGCTGGCCATCACCCAGTCGTTCTGGGCCCGCTCGGTGAGGTAGCCGTGGGTGATGCGGCCGGTGGCGACCTGCACGAGGGCGCCGTCGCGCAGGACGTGGCAGTCCATGCGGGAGGTGTAGAGCAGGCCCTTGAAGATGTCCTCGACGGTGTAGACCGTGTAGAGGTCCTCCTCCATGATCGCCTCGTCGAGGAGGCTGATGGTCGACTGGGTGACGACGGGAATCCAGTTGCGCTCGTCCAGGGTGGCCTTGATCGGCAGGCCGCGGTCGGCCAGGAACAGGTCCACGACCTCCTCCATCACCCGCAGGAACGCCGACATCTGCATGCGCTCGTTGAAGTGGCAGTAGAAGTAGGGGATGCGGTACTTCCAGCCGAAGGCGTTCTCGCCGTCGGTGAGCGCGGCCAGCGGGTCGCCGGTGACCGGGCGCGGCTCGGCGGTGCCGAGGCGGTCGACCACGAAGCGCTCCAGGCCGTCGGGCAGCGGCTCGACGGCGGTGACGTGGGTGTCGCGGCGCAGCACCACGCGCACCGTGGAGGTGGCGACCTTGGTGGCGGCGCCGTCGCGCTGCACGGTCATCGTGACCTTGAACTTCAGCTCGGCGTCGCTGACCGGGGTGACGGTCACGGCGGCCTCGTCGTCGACGTCGAGCAGCGCGCCGAGGCGCGAGCCCAGCTCGATGACGTCGAAGCCCAGCGCGTGCCTGCGGTACAGCTCGCCCACGGAAAGCCCGGCTTCCCGGAAGTGCGCCAGCACGGCCGCCTCGGCCAGGTAGTTGATGTGCTTGAAGCCGATCGCGTAGCTGATGTTGTTGCCCTCGAACTGCGGACGCAGCGAGACCGTGGTCGGCACGGTGGTGAGGGTCTTCACGGCGGTGTCCATGGGGGCTCCTCAGGTGGCGCAGAACTGGCGCACGAGCGCGGCGAACCGCGCGGGGTCATCGATCATCGGGAAGTGGCCCGCACCGGCGATGACCGCCGACGAGCCGGTCGGCAGGTCTTCTGCCAGCGCGAGGCCCTCGGCGGGCGGGGCGGTGGCGTCGGCGTCGCCGACGACCACGAGGGTGGGCACGGTGAGCAGGTCGGTGCGCAGGAACGGGGTCCGCAGGTAGACCTCGAAGAACCGGGTCCAGCCGTAGGGGCCGATGCGGTCGCACACCAGGCGGGTCAGGTGCGCCATCAGGTCGGGGTCGTGGGCGCGGGTGCCCTGCGCTCGGATGCCGTCGGCGATGGTGCGCTCGAAGCGGCCCACCAGCTCCGGGATGGACGACCAGCTGAACTCCCGGGGGGAGCGCCGGTAGAACGGCGAGACCAGCACGACGTGGCGGGGCATCCGCTCGCTCTGCCCGGTGCGGGCCAGGCGCTCCAGCACCGTCAGCGTCAGGTTCGCGGCGAAGGAGTGCGCGACGACGACGTCCGGCGGGGTGGGCAGGGCGGCCAGGGCCTGCTCGAGCCAGCCCGCGGTGTCGCTGCCGTAGCTCCACTCGGTGACGTCCTCGCTGCGCCACGGCAGGGCGGCCGACCAGACGTCGAGGTCATCGGCCCACCGGACCGGCTCCCACGCGGCCGGGCTGGAGGCCAGGCCGTGCAGCAGCAGGACGCGGCGGTGGTCGGTGCGCCACACCGGTTCCAGGACGGCGGTCATCGCAGCGCCTCCACGAGCAGGCCGGCGGCCGCGTCGTCACCGTCCACACCGGACAGCGCCAGGACCGTCCCGCCGACGCCGAGCGCGGCGGCGACCTGCAGGACGCCGAGCGCGCCGGAGGTCTCACCCCAAACGGCGCTCAGGTCGTGGCGGGGCACGCCGGGCAGCACGTGGTCGGGGACCGCGCCGAGGACCATCTCGGGCTCCGCGGCGAGGCGGGCCAGGCAGGCGGCCTGGTCGGCGGCGCGGACCGGGGTGCCGATGTCGGCGTGGCGGCGCGCCGCGGCGCGGGTCAGGACCAGCGCCGCGCCGCCGTCGACCACGCGGTCGGTGCCCAGCAGGGCGCGGACCTCGGCGTTGTCCGGTTCGACGCCGACGACCAGCACGTGCTCGGCGCGGTCCGCGGCCAGCAGCGACACCGCCCAGCGGATCGCGTCGACCCCGCTGGTGGGGCCGTTGCACACCATCAGGTTGGGGCCGCGCAGGCCGAACCGGATCGCGATTTCCGAGGCGATGACGTTGCTGGAGGCGTTCGGGGTGTCCATGGCGCTGACCCCGCGGGTGGTCTCCTCGGCGATCGTGGCGACCACCCGGCACACCGTGTCGACGTTGCCCAGGTTGGAGCTGACGACCACGCCGATGGACTCCCCCGGCACGCTCAGCCCGTCCGGGCCGAGCAGCCCGGCGTCGGTCAGGGCGTCCTTGGCGGCGCACAGCCCGAGGTGGGTGGCCCGGTCCTTGTAGCGCAGGCCCTTGCGGCCCAGGCGGGCGGCGGGGTCGACGGGGGCGGCGTCCACCGGGCGCGGGCCGAGCAGGTCGGCGGGGGCGGTGATGCCGGGCATCGCGATGCCGACCCCGGTCACGGCGGTCATCGGGCGGCCTCCACGATCGCGACGGCGTTGACGCCGCCGAAGCCGAACCCGTGCACCTGGGCGATGTCCATGCCTTCGGTGGCCGCGCGGTCGCGGACCAGGCGGAACCCGTCGGTCTCGGGGATGGGGTCGCGCAGCCCGGCGATCGGCGGGACCGTGCCGGTGGCCAGCGCGCGCAGGGCGACGATCAGGCTCAGCACGCCCGCCGAGCCGGAGGTGTGCCCGGTCATCGACTTGATGCCGGTGGTCAGCGGCCTGCCGACGGCCTCGCCGTGCACCTCGCGGGTGGCCTCGGCCTCGGTCCGGTCGTTGAGCGGGGTGCCGGTGCCGTGCATGACGATGAGGTCGACCTCGGCGGGGGTCAGGCCCGCGCGGGCGTGCGCCTGGCGGATGGCCGCGGCCATGCCCGCCCGGTCGGGGGCGGTGCTGTGGAAGGCGTCGCAGTTGACGCCGACACCGCGCAGCACGCCGTGCTTGTTGCCCCCGCCGCGCTGCAGGACCACCGCCGCGGCGCCCTCGCCGAGGATGGTGCCCTTGCGGTTGGCGTCGAAGGGCAGCACGCGGCCGGGCGGGATGGGCTGGATGCGGTCGGAGAGGCCGAACATGCTCTCGGTGACCACGTCCACCCCGGCCACGACGACGGTGTCGGCGCCCAGGTCGATCTCGTCGGCGCCCAGGGCCAGGGCGTAGAGGGAGGCGGAGCAGGCGTTGGCGAAGGTGTGGGTGTCGTCGGCGCCGAAGCGCTCGCGCAGGGCCGGGCCGAAGTGCAGGTCGGCGGCAGGCGCCCCGTCGCGCCACCACAGCTCCAGCGAGCGCAGCTCACGCAGGCCGGTGCCGATGAGGACGGGCACGCCCGCGAGGTCGTCGCCGATGCCCGCGTCCTTGGCGGCCTGCTCGATGGCGTGGACCAGCAGCTCGGTGGCCCGGCCGGGCCGGTCGGCGCCGTCGCGGTTGTCCACTTCGAACAGGTGCTGGGCGGTGAACCTGCTGCGGTCGAAGCCCTGCAGCTCGGTGCGGCCGTCGCGGCCCTCGCAGAGCGCGGTGAAGATCTCCTCGACGTCGGCGCCGACGCTGGCGATCGCGCCCATGCCGGTGATGGCGGTCATGACTGGTCCCCGTCGTAGCGGCCGAGGATGACGATGGCGTTGTTGCCGCCGAAGGCCAGGCCGTTGTTCTGCACGATCCGCAGGTCCGCGGGCACCGACTCGTTGGGCACGCAGTCGACCTCGCACTCGGGGTCGGTCTCGACGTGGTTGATCGTCGGCGGGATGAAGCCGTGGGTGATCGCCAGCGAGCAGGCGATGGTGGCCAGCGCGCTGGCGGCGCCCATCGTGTGGCCCAGCATGGACTTCAGCGACACGGTGCGCGGCGGGGCGTCGCCGTAGACCTCGCGGATGGCGCGGGACTCGGTGATGTCGTTGGCCTTGGTGCCGGTGCCGTGCGCGGAGACCAGGTCGACCTCCTCGGGCTTGACGCCCGCGTTGTCCAGCGCCAGCTGCATGCAGCGCGCGACGCTGGCCTGGTTGGGGGCGACCTGGTGGTAGGCGTCGCAGTTGAGGCCGTAGCCGAGCACCTCGGCGTAGATGCGCGCGCCGCGGGCCAGGGCCGACTCCAGGCTCTCCAGCACCATCACGCCCGCGCCCTCGCCGGTGAGGATGCCCTTGCGGTCCTTGTCGAACGGGCGGCACACGTCCGGGGCGATGGTGCCGAGGCGGTAGAACCCGGTGAAGGTCTTGCGGCACATGGCGTCCGCGCCGCCGGCCAGGGCGTAGTCGACCTCGCCGGTGCGGACCGCGTCGAACCCGGCGCCGATGGCGTAGTTGCCCGCCGAGCACGCGGTGGCGATGGTGAAGGCGTCCACATTGGAGAGCGCGAGCTCCTGGGCGATGGCCGTGGACAGCCTGATGGTGGAGACCCGGGCCGCCGCGACGGGGTCCATCGCCTGGGGGCCGTGCGCGAGGTCGGTGGCCACGAGCTGGTCGAGGTCGTAGGACTCGCCGTCGGTGGTGCCGACGGAGACCATCCCGCGCTTGGCGCGCAGGTCCTCCTCGGCGAAACCGGCGTCCTCGACGGCCATCCTGGCCGCGGCGACGGAGAACTGGCTGGCCCGGCCGAGCTGGTCGACCGGGATGCGGCTGATCCAGTCCGTCGGCTCGAACCCGGCCACCTCGCAGCCGTTGGCGTGGGCGAACCCCTCGGTGTCGAACAGCGTGATCGGGCGGGCGCCGCTGCGACCGGCACGCAGTCCGGCCGCGAACTCCTCGGCACCGACCCCGATGCTGGAGAACACCCCGAACCCGGTCAGGACTACCCGGCGGGCCCCTTCTGGCGCAGCTGACATGATTTCCCCGCTTCGGCTGAAGGTTTCGACGCCACCGAGTCTCGCCGCGGCCGAGCTTTCCCCGCCAGGCCATAGAGAAATCATCGAATCGGGTAGCAGAGGCCCGGGTGGGCCGCAAACCCGCTTAGAACTCCTTGCATCGCGGTTCCCCTGCCCGGCGGGACGCGCCAATACTGCCGATAACGCCAAACGCCGTATGGAGGACCGCCATGACCACCGCTATCGACCCGCGTCTGCAGGAGATCAAGTCCATCGTCTGCGAGATCCTGGAGCTCGAGGAGGACGAGGTCAGCGAGACCAGCCTGTTCGCCGAGGACCACGGCGCGGACTCGCTGCGCGCCATCGAGATCCTGGCCTCGCTGGAGAAGGCGTTCAACGTCGTCATCGACCAGGCCGAGCTGAGCCGCATGGTCAACCTGCGCGGGGTGTACGACGTCGTCGCCGAATCCGCGGGCTGGAACTGAGCGCGTCCACTCGCGCCCGCGTGCCGCACCCGGCGCGCGGGCGCTCGCGTTTTCCGAGAGGATGGCTTCATGTCCGCGCTGATCCGCCCGAACCCGCGCCCGGACGCCGCCCGGCGCCTGGTCTGCTTCAGCTTCTGCGGCGGGGGCACCGCCCCGTTCCGGCCGTGGGCCGCCACCGTCGCGCCAGACGTCGAGCTGGTCATGGTGTGCTACCCGGGCCGCGAGGGCCGCTTCACCGACCCGTTCGCGCCGACCTGGAACGCGCTGGCCGAGGACGCCGTGGCCGCGCTGCGGGGTCTGGACCAGCGCCCGTTCACCCTGTTCGGCCACAGCATGGGCGCGTGGCTGGCCTTCGACGTGGCCGTGCGCCTGGCCCAGCTGGGCCGCCCCCAGCCCTCGGCCGTGGTCGCCTCAGCCAACGACGCCCCCAGCCGCTGGGCGGCCAAGCTGACCAAGCCGCCGACCGTGGCCGACTCCGACGAGCAGCTGCTGGCCTGGATGGGCGACGTCGGCCAGCTCCCGGCGGTCGTCCTGGCCGAACCCGACCTCCGCCGGATGGCCCTCGACCTCTTCCGCGCCGACCTGCGCGTCTCCGACTCCTACCGCTACGTCCCCGGCGTCCGGGCCCAGGTCCCCCTGCACTTCCTCTACGGCGCCGACGACCCGGACGTCGACGAGGCCGCCGCCAAGCGCTGGCGCCTCCTCGCCGCGACCGACTTCACCGCCCACGAACTACCCGGCGGCCACTTCTACACCCCGGAAACCTGGGCCACCCTCCCCACCCGCATCGACACCCTGACGATGGCCACCGCCTGAGCCGAATTCGCTCGTGAGCCGTTCTCTGCCGTGCCATCGAGCGCGGACGCGTTCGCGCTAACGTGCAGCCCATCGCTGGTCGAACTGGGCGTAGCGATGCTCTGAGACGACCCGCCACGTGACGTCGGCCCGTTCCCGCTCCTGATCGCGGGTTGTGGCAATGATGTTCTCGATGACGCGTACGTTCTCTGGAGTGAGCGGCTGACGTTCCAGGTCCATGATCGCCTCATCGGCCTCAGGGTCGGGGTCGAGGTCGGGATGCATTCGTTCACGCTGACCTGCGAACATGGCGAATTTGTCCGCATCCTCGCCTGCGCGGCGCATCGCCACCCCCAATGAGTCGATCATCGCGTCCCCGAACCGGACGAAGCATTTCAAGATCCAGTAGCGATAGATCGGCTCCGGGTGCTGGAAGGTGAGCTTGCGAAGCTCTGCGAAGATGCGGCGGTGCTCCTCCACCCCTTCATCGAGCCAATAGTGGCGAAGAGCCTCGTAGGTAGTCCACTGCGTGTAGGCGTCCAGTTCAAGTTCCTCCCACTCCGTGTAACGGCATCTCATCTCCGAGGCATACAACGCGCTCAGCCGGTTCATGCCCCGACCCAGCGCTGATTCCGGATCGGCGTAGGTCGTGTCGAACTGGAAGTAGTCGGCGCACGCCCAGTTGTCGACCACCCATTGGAGCAGGAAATAACGGGTCATGCGGCGGAAGTCTCCGGGCCACGTTTCTCGCATCCACACGTAGGCGGGTGCTTGCCACAGTTCGTCGAACGCGTTTCGGCTGAGCGCTTTGAGGTTCTCGCCCTGCTCGTTTCCACTTGCGGGGTGCTCTAATCTCATGGCCGAGGTCACATCGAGTTTACTGGATTCCCGCAACGACGCGCTCGATCGCCCTTCTGTCCGGGCGTCGAACGTCCAGCGCTTCTCGCGCACGTCGCGGGCGTACTCGTGCCACTCCGAAAAATGGAAGTGGAAGATCTCGAACACGCGACTGACGAGCCCTCCCGCCTTTGAGCGTTGGGCTGGGGAGAGGACGGCTTGCCTGAACGGGCGCTCGTCACCGCCCTGAAGGTGGCCGGTCTCGCGTTCGAGGTGGTATCGGCCGTAATATGGAAACGATTCGTCCGGCCCCAGTTTATCGACAATGGGAACCGTCTGGGTGAAGAAAACCTTGCCCGCCTCTTCCATGGACTCGACCAGCGCGAAGCGGAAGAGTGGATCAGGATGATGGTACATGAGAGAGGCGATTTCGAAATTGACTCGACGAGATGGAGCCGTCTTGTCGCAAGTGAGCCACCAGTAGAGATCCCGCGGCGCCCATCCGAGATGCGAGTCCATATCCAAAGACGCCCAGTCGACCAGCATGAGCGCCGAGTGGGTTTCGTCTTCGCTGGAGTGCGAATTGATCGTCAGTTCGAGGTCGTTCTTTGGCGTCGAATATCTGATGAAATGCTTGTTAAGATCCCTGAACCCCATGATGAAGTCGAGGGTCATGGGGGTGAAGATGAGTTTCTCGCTCGCGGGGATCGCGTCGTTCCGCAGCCAGTCCGTGAACAGGGCGTGCTGCGTCAGCCTTCTTGATTCAGTCTCGATCAGGCGAAAGATCTCGTCCAAGACGATCCCTGCTTCCGGTAGGAGGTGCTGCGGTCTCGCTGCGCGGCAGCAGACACCCGCTCAGGGGCAGCACTCCACTTACGGCTCGTGAGCGTCGAGGGTTCCACTCCGGGGAAAGTTCTCATCCCCGCCCCAGCACTCGGTGCGGCGTTGACATCCCGTACCGGGCAGACCTGTGAAACCTGTGGGGCTCGTCCGAGGCAGGCCCCACGATCACATCGCGCACCCGCCGGTTCCCCGTACAGTCGCCCGGGGCGCTCGCGGCGAGCCGGGTCCGCGCCGACGCCGGGGACAGTATGCTCGACTACCTCGGCGGGGTTTAGCCGCGCGCTGGGCGGGCGCCTCCAGGACGTCGCCGTCGATCTCCAGGTAGGCGCGGCGCCCGCGGCGGTCGAGCCAGACGGAGACCGCACTGAAGAACGCGGCCAGCACCCGGACCCGGACAGGGCGAGCAGCAGCGCGCCGATCGCGGTCCATTCCACCGCCCTCGTGCCCGGCGGGGCATCGCCTGCCTTCGGCCGCTCGACCTGGACGTCGAGGGCAAGCAGTTCCGCCCGCAGCCCAAACGCTCCTGTTCGAGCGCTCGTCGTCGGCGTCACCATCCATGCGGAGCCAGATTCGCGTCGACATCGCCGCGCCTTCCTCGCCTACAGACTGGGGTCAGGCGCGCGCTCCGACCCGCTAAGGCCGTTCTCAACCGGGAGTCGAGGGGGCCCGCTCTACTGTCGGCGGCATGGACTCGTTCGCCTCAGCCCTGTTCGGCACGGTGGTCCTGGTCGTGGTCATCGCCGGGGTCGCCGTTGGCGCGCGGCGGATGCTGGGGCTGCGGGTCGGGCCGACGCGCATGGTGGTCGCCACGGTGGTCGCGTTCATCACCGCGGCGCTGACGGTGCGCGCGGTGCCCGAGGCCGAGCGGCAGGGGGCCTTCCTGACCATGGTGGTCGGGGTGTCGCTGCTGGTCACGATGAGCTTCCTGGTGCTGGCCGAGATGGCGCTGCCCAACCGCTCCCGCCCGGTGACGTGGTCGCGGGCGGTGAAGCGGCTGGTGAACCGCGGCAAGCGCTACGGGCAGATCGCCAGGATCGTGGTGCGCCACCGGCTGCACCGGGCGCCGTCGGCGCGGGCGCTGCGGACCGCGCTGCAGGACGGCGGGGTCACCTTCGTCAAGCTGGGCCAGATGCTGGCCACCCGCCCGGACCTGATGCCCGCGGAGTACACCGTCGAGCTGAGCCGGTTGCAGTACCAGGTGGACCCGGCGCCGTGGTCGGAGGTGGAACCGGTGCTGGTGGCGGAGTTCGGCATGCCGCTGACGGAGGTGTTCGCCGAGTTCGACCCGGTGCCGCTGGCGGCGGCGTCCATCGCGCAGGTGCACACCGCCCGGCTGCACTGCGGGCGCGAGGTGGTGGTGAAGGTGCAGCGGCCCGGCATCCGCCCGATGGTCGAGCGCGACCTGGACATCCTGCGCCGGGTCGCCAGGACCCTCGGCGGGCGCGCGGAGTGGGCGCGAACGATCGGGGCGCGGGAGCTGGCCGAGGGGTTCGCCGCGGCCCTGCTGGAGGAACTGGACTTCCGGGTCGAGGCGGCGAACATCGTCGCCATTGGACAGTCGCGCGGCGCTGACGGGCTGGTCGTGCTGCCCGATCTGCACGAGGACCTGTGCGGTGAGCGGGTCATGGTGATGGACCGGATGCTGGGCACGCCGGTGGCCGCGGCGGATTTCGGCATGGCCACGGTGATCGAGCGCACCGCCCTGGCGCGGGCGCTGTTGGAGCACGTCCTGCAGCAGGTGATGACCGACGGGGTGTTCCACTGCGACCCGCACCCGGGCAACGTGCTGCTGCTCGACGACGGGCGCGTCGGCCTGCTCGACTTCGGTGTCGTCGGCAGGCTCGACGGGCAGACCCGCACGGCGCTGACCCACCTGCTCCAGTCGGTCGAGCGCGGTGACCGGGCGGCGATGTGCGACAGCCTGCTGGAGGTCCTCGTCCGGCCCGACGACATCGATGAGGCCAGGCTGGAGCGGGCGCTCGGGCAGTTCCTGGCCCGCCACTTCGGCACCGGGACCACCCCGGACCTGGAGATGTTCACCGCGCTGTTCCGCCTGGTGGCGGGCTACGGGCTGAGCGTGCCGCCCGCGGTCGCCGCGGTGTTCCGGGCCCTGGCCACCCTGGAGTACACCCTGGCGCGGATCAGCCCCGGCTTCGGGCTGATCGCCGAGTCGCGGGCGTTCGCCGGGCGGGAGCGGGCCAGGGTGCTGACCTCGTCCTCGGTCGGCGGCACGGTGACCGACGAACTGCTGAGCATGCTGCCGATGCTGCGCCAGTTCCCCCGGCGGGTCGCGCGGATCACCAGCGCCCTGGAGCACGGCAGGCTCGGGGTGACGGTGCGCCTGTTCGCCCACGAGCGGGAGCGGCGGCACCTGACCGGCCTGGTGCACCAGGGCCTGCTGGCGGTCCTCGGCGCGGCGATCGGGATCATGGCGGTGATGCTGCTGGGCACCACCGGCGGCCCGAGCGTCACCGCGACGCTGACGCTGCACCAGGTCTTCGGCTACAACCTGCTGGTGATCAGCGCCGCGCTGATGCTGCGGGGCCTGGTACGAATCTTCCGAGGGGACTCCTAAGACCCGTGGATCACCTGGCCGTTCCCCGGCCGCAGGCGCCGTGAGCTCCGGAAGTCGAGCTGGACGAAGACCCGGTGCAGCCACCGGTCCCGGCCGTCGTAGCGGGGGCGGAAGGACGTGCGGCCGTGCAGGGTCAGCCGGTTGTCGACGAAGGCGAAGTCGCCCGGCTCCAGGATGTGGGTCTGGCGGACCTCCGACAGCGCGATCCCCAGGGCCCGCATGGCGCGGGCGGCGTCGTCGTCGAGCGGGCGGGTGCTCTCGAAGTCCACGACGATGTCGGGGTCGTCGGGGTGCCCGCGCAGGATGCCCGCCGGGGCGGGCGGCGCGGCGTTGCCGCCGAAGGACCCCGGCGCCTCGGTGACGAACCTCGGCTGGTGCAGGATCTCCCTCGTGGACTCGTCCACCAGCGCGAGCGCGTTGCGGACGCAGGCCGTCTGCAGGCCCGCGATGTTGTCGTGGTCGTTGCGCAGGCACAGCAGGCCGACGTAGTCGGGGCGGTTGGCGTGGAAGGCGTTCTCCACGTGCATGCTCAGCGTGGTGGAGCCCGCGTTGCCCTGGAAGGACTCCATCCCGGGCACCGGGACCACGTCCTGCACGAGCGCCCCGGACTTCTCCTCGCGGAAGGCGACCAGTTCCCCCAGGTGCAGGGCGATGAGCGCGGCGACCGCGCTGGGCACGGCCGGGACGCGCTGCACCGAGCCGCGCGCCGACGGGGTGGCGGGCATGGTCTCCGGGGAGACGGGCAGGTTGCGCAGCACCATGGCCGCGTCCGAGCCGGGGTCCCAGGTGAACCGGCGCAGCGTCTGGCGGAGGCGCACCGGCAGCAGCGCGGACAGCTCGCGCACCGCCGCCACCCAGGACCGGTCGTCGATGCGCCCCGGCAGGCAGGCGGCGTGCGCGGCCAGGATCTCCAGTTCGGCGCGTTCCTCATCGGTCAGCGCGATTCCGGTGTCGACGTCGGCCAGCTGCCGGATGTCGACCGATTCCAGCGACATGAACTCACCCCTCTCGGCGTTTCCTCGATTCACGCTAGAGCCGGGCCGCGCGGGGTTGACATGGCAGATCGGCGACTTCTATACGCCGCCGGGAAAAGTTCGATTCACCTGGACACGGCTAGGTCGTGTTTCAGGTGTGGTGTGCGGGAGAGTCGTGATCAGTCCGCCCGCTGGCGGTGCGGACGGATCGTCCTCATACCGGTGTTGTATTCGGGCGTGTCCGGCCGTGCCGCCGGCGTGTGGACTGGCGCGGCTATGCCGTGCTCCACACCTGAAACACGACCTAGCAGCGCCTCGGCGGCGTCGGTGCGCGCGTAGAGCACGTGGCGGCCGAGCCGGTGGCCCGCGACGAGCCCGGCTTCCCGCAGCGCGCCCAGGTGTTGGGACACCGCGCCCGCCGTGAGTCCCGTGCGGACGGCCAGGTCCGATGTGGACGTCGGTGTGTCGAGTTCGGACAGCAATCGCGCGCGGGAGCGGCCGAGGACGCCCGCCAGGCCGCGCGGCACCGGGCGCTCGCGGTGCTCCCACAGGGTGGCCACGCCGCGCGGCGGGTAGCGCAGGGTGGGCTGCCAGGGCGGGGTGAGCAGCGTGAACACCCGGGGCCAGACGAACACCGACGGGACGAGCAGCAGGCCGCGCCCGCGCAGGCGCAGCGCCCCGGACACCGCGCGGTGGTCCACCGACAGCTCGTCGTCGGCCCAGCGCACCGCGGGGTCGATGTCGTTGAGCAGCCGGTCGGCCCCGCCCTCGGCCAGCAGCCGGGCGCGGCGCAGGACGTCGCCTTCGAGCAGGGTCCGGACGCGGGGCCAGAACGGGGCCAGCGCCGCGTCGAAGTATGCCTGGACCTGCTCGCACAGCAGCTCGATGCCCGCGGCCGGGTCGGCGAGCAGCAGGTCGCGGCCGGGTCCGGGCGGCAGGGGGCCGACGCCGGAGCGGACCTCGCCGGGCGCGGTGGCGCGCAGCCCGGCCAGTTCCACGGCCAGGTCGGGCACCGGGGTGGCCGGTGGCGGCGCGACAAACCCCGGGATGCGGCGGTCGGGCACCAGCTCGGCCAGCAGCGACCAGTCCACGGCGGCCAGGCGCGGCGCGATCCGGGCCGCCCACGGCCGGTGGACGGTGTGGACCTCGGGCCTGCGGAGCGCGCGGACGCTGGCCACCACCTCCCACAGCGGTGACACGGCGAACCTGGTCAGGGCCACGTCGCGGGCGGTGAAGGACAGCCGGAGCACGCCGTGAGTTTAGTCCAGGCTAAATCGATGGCCCGCGCGCCGACCTCCGGCGAAGGTGGTCCCATGACATCGAGACTGGGATTCGGCGCGCTGCACCTCACCGACCGCGGCTGGGGGCCGCCACGTGAGCGCGCCGCCGCCGTCGCCCTGCTGCGCGAGGCCGTCGACCTGGGCGCGGACATGGTCGACACCGCCGACGCCTACGGCCTGGGCGCGAACGAGGAGCTGATCGCCGAGGCGCTGCACCCCTACCCCGCCGGGCTGACCGTGGCCACGAAGGCGGGCCAGTGCAGGCCCGCGCGCGGGGCCTGGGTCCCGCTCGGCCGCCCGGAGTACCTGCGCCAGCAGGCCGAGCTGAGCCTGCGCAGGCTGCGGGTCGAGCGGATCGACCTGTTCTACCTGCACCGCGTCGACCCAGCGGTGCCGCTGGCCGAGCAGGTCGGCGCCCTCGCCGAGCTGCGCGCCGAGGGCAAGGTAGACCGGATCGGACTATCCGAAGTGGATGTCCGAACGCTGGAGGATGCCCGGCGGGTGACCGAGATCAGCGCTGTGCAGAACAAGTACAGCACCGA
The DNA here is from genome assembly GCF_053813445.1 of Actinokineospora lacus. Lineage (NCBI taxonomy): Bacteria > Bacillati > Actinomycetota > Actinomycetes > Pseudonocardiales > Pseudonocardiaceae > Actinokineospora > Actinokineospora lacus. Next base: position 166,302 of record NZ_JBQERA010000002.1, on the reverse strand, counting down.
TGACCGCGCCTGCGAAGACGTCCTGGACCACTGCGCCCGAGCGGGCATCGACTTCGTGCCCTGGCGCCCGATCTCGCGCGGCGACAGCGCCGTCGAGAAGGTCGCCGCCGACCTCGGCGTTCCCCCCGCGCCGGTCGCGCTGGCCTGGCTGTTGGCCCGCTCCCCCATCGTGCGCCCGATCCCGGGCACCACGTCGTCGGCGCACCTGCGTCAGAACATGGCCGCTGCCGACCTCGTCCTCACCCCAGAGCAGTACGCCCTGATCGCCCGGTCCTAGATGAGTCCCAACTGGACGGCGCGCACGCCCGCCTGGAACCGGCTGCGGGCCTGCAGCTTGGTCATCGCGCCCGCGACGTCGTTGCGGATGGTGCGGACGCTGACGCCGATGCGCCGCGCGATGGCGTCGTCGGTCAGGCCGTCGGCCAGCAGGCGCAGGACCAGCTGGTTGCGGGAGTCGGAGGAGGCCGCCTTGCCGCGCGCGCCGCGGGTGGTGGGGGCCGGGGTGGCCGCCGCCCAGAGGCGGTCGGCCATGTGGGTCAGCGTGTTCAGGGTCGTGGTCGCCCGCACGAGCCCGGTGCGCTGGCTGTCGGCGAGGATGGCGGTGGCGCCGTCGATCAGGGTCGCCCGCAGCGGCACCTGGTCGATCAGCCGCGGCGGCGCCCAGCGGGCGGTCAGCCAGGCGGCGTGCTCGGCGGCCTGCGGGTGCTCGGCGACGCTCGCGGCCCAGATGTGGCGCAGCGTCGCGCCGCGGCGCAGGGCCGCCTCCGCGATCTGCTTGGCGAACTCGTGCGCGCCCGTGCTCCAGCTCGGCACCAGGAAGACGATCTCGCCGGTGACGGTGGACGCCAGGCGCTCCAGGTACGCGGTGGCGTCGTCGGGCCCGGCGAAGGCCACGTGCGGGCCGGGACCGCCGATCGGCCGCCGCGACGACGCGACGAAGCGGGCCACGGTCGCGGCGTCGGGCATGGCGGGCTCGGTGTGCGCCGGGTCGTCGGCGGCGCGGGTGCGGCGACCCGCCAGCGCGGGCAGCGCCACGCACGGCTCCACGGCCCGCACCGCCCCCGGGCGCTCGGCCGAGTCGGCGGTCAGGCCGTCGGCGGCCAGGTTGGCCAGCGCCTCCTCGACCCGGGCCTGCGGCCAGCCCAGCTTGTCCCCCAGTCCCGCCGCGGTCCACGACCGGCCCCGCAACATGATGCGGTACGCGGCTTCCGCGCCCTCGGCTAAGCCGAGCCCCTCACGTTGCCGGGTCTCGCCGGTCAACACCGAACCCCCGATTGACAGCCCCATGCCGATCACCCCTATCGGATAAGACAGCGCCCTGTGGCATTACAACTGTCATGACCGTATGACCACGTCACACCGCTGTCAATGACTATCCAGAAAACCTTGGTAACTCACCAACCACTGACAACGGAGAGTTAACCTCAGAGTCTTCCCAGTTCAGCGCAGGGTTAACGGCAACGAGACGGCCCGGATGAAGAACTTTCAATTACGTGTGTAAAGCCGCATGACCGCAGCCGATCGGCGGAGGCGGCCTTGCGCCGATCGGCACCGGGCGACTGTCACGGGCCGAACACGAAAAGAGCCCCCTCAGCAGGTGAGAGGGCTCTTCGCGGTCGTCGGCAGGGCGGGTCAGGCCTCGCGGCCCGCCTCCCAGGCGGGCGTCGCGGAGTGGATGCGGTCGATCTCGCGCCAGATCTGGGTCGCGAGGCGGTAGTTGGTGTGCTGCTCGGCGACCTGGGCGGCCGAGCGCAGGGTGTCGATGGACTCCGCCGTGCGGCCCAGCTGGTGCAGGGCCTGGCCGTGGATGAGGTGGTGGCGGATGACGTCGGTCGTGGTCAGGTTCTGCGGCGCGTGGCTGGTCAGCTCCAGCGCCTGGGCGGCGTCCCCGGTCCGCAGCGCGTAGCGGGCCTCTATCAGCGCCGTGTGGGCGTGGTCGTGGGGGGAGTCGCTGAGTTCGGCCGCCGCGCGCATCCAGCGGATGTAGATGGCGATGTCGTCCAGCGTCGCGTCGGTGTCCAGCAGGGCGGACGCGGCGGCGCGGGCGAAGCGGCCCCAGTCGCGCAGGGACGTGTCCGGGTGGGCGAGCATCCGGTGGGCCCGGCTGATGTGGTGGTGCGCCCGCTCGCCCTGGCCCATGCGGGCGTAGGCGATGGACGCCGCCCAGTGGGACCGGCCCTGCACGGTCGGGGAGGCCAGCGAGTCGGCCAGGTCGAGCATGGTGTTGATCAGCGTGTCGATGTCGACGGTGTCGCCGGAGTCGACCTTGACCGACACCAGCACGCCCAAGGCGCGCACGTGCTCGGCGGTCGAGGCCAGCTCGGTGCGCGGCAGCACGGCCATCGCCGACTCCGCCAGGCCGAGCGCCTCGCCGAGCTTGCCGCAGTCACGGGCCGCGGTGGCCTGGTCGAGGCGGAGCTTGACGATCAGCTCGGCGACGCCGAACTCCTCGGCGCAGCGCACCAGCTCGACCAGCAGGTCGTAGCGCGAGAGGTGGTCCCCGCGCAGGTTGAGCACGTCGTGCAGGGCGATGCCGTGCTCAAGGATGGCCGCGGGGTCCCCCACGCGGCCCGCCTCGGTGAAGATCCGCTCGTGCCGGGCCTGGGCCTCGTCCCAGGCGCCGACGTCCCAGGCCGAGCGGGCGAGGACCTCGTGGACCAGCCTGCTGCCCGGCGCCTCGGTGTCGGCCTCGGGACGGGCCCTGCGCTCACTGGGCGTGGGCAGGTTCGGCAGCATCGAGATCCCGGCCAGGTCCTCGGGGGAGACCCCCAGCGTCCCGGCGATCTGCAGGACCACTTCCAGGGTCGGCACCCGGGCCCCGGACTCCAGCAGGGAGATGTAACTCGGGTTCACGACGGTGCCCGCCACGTCGCGCTGGGAAAGTCCGCGCTCCTGTCGCAACCGCCGCAGCCGCTGCCCGAACTCCGGCTGCCGGACGCCGACGCTGCTCACCGTCACCGACCCCCCTGCCGTCGTGACCGACTCAAGAACCGGTCAACCTCCAGTCCACCTGCTAGTAAAGATGACCGTAACTGGAGTCGAGGGGGTGCACAAGTCAACGCGGGCGCGGAAATTTCCCCGGTCATGACCGGAGGGGGATTAGCACGGTTTGGGCAGCAGCCACGGCCAGTCGTTGGGGACGCACGCGGTCAGCAGCGGCACCTCTACCTCGACGGACGCGGCCACGGACACGGTGTCGGCACCCGCGGGCACCGTCCCGCCCGCGAGCGCGCCCGCCATGGCTAACACCGCGGCCGCGCGGGTCACAACTCGAAGAATGCTCGACTGTACGGGCTGACGCTCGTTTACTGGTGTCATGAGTAAAACAAGTAGTCCAGCAGCCACCCTCCGCACAACGAGAGGTGCAGGATCAGGCAGCGCGCTTGTGGGGGCCGGAAAACGGCGACGGCCGCCCCGCCTGCGCGGCGGGACGGCCGTCGAACCGGCTGGGGCTCAGGCGCGGGGCACGCTGATGGTCGTGAACTCCCAGGAGTGCTGGACACCGCCCGCAGTGTTGGCGGGCAGGCCCGCGAGGGCCCGGCTGCGCGCTCCGAAGGCGCGGGACGCGGTCCCGCCGAACGGGTCGCCTCCCGCCGCGCTGCGGGCATCGGTCGCTGAGGAGCTCAGGTGGTCGAGGTCCATCTGTGGTCATCCTTCCTTCACGGGGTGGTGCGTGGGTGAAGCCCGCTGGTCGGCCGCGAACAGGAGGACGGACGGGACCTGGGCGGGGAACCCCAGGTGCAGCAGTCCGTGTCCGATGCCCGCGGCGCCTGCCAGCAGACCGGGTGTGGCCACCCCGGACGGGGCGCCACCGCGCGGACCCGGTGGGGTCCGCGCGCCGAGCAGGCGCCCGCCGCGGCGGGCGATGGCGCCCACCCCGGCGTGCGCGGCGATGGCGGTGAGGACACCGGTCTCGCCGTGACAGAGGGAGGCGTCGGCGCCGGGCCCGCCTCCGCCGAGGACTTCGGCCCACCGGCCGGACGTGCGGGCCTGGGCGTCGACCAGGGCTATACCCGCCTGCCCGCCGCACCAGCCCGCGTCATCGACCTCCGCGGACACCGCGGCCCGCAGCGCGCGCAGGCCCTCCGGGCGGTGCGCGCTCAGCAGGGCGTGGGCGACGCCCGCGCAGCCGTGCAGGAAGCCCGCTGGGAGGTCGAGCGGGGCCACGGCCAGCCGGTCGGCCAGGGCCGACGCCAGGGCGGCGGACTCCGGCGATCCCGTGGCGGTGTGCACGGCGAGGCAGGCGAGCAGCGCGCCTGCGACCCCGTCGCTGACGGAGGGGGTGTCCGGGTCCGTCACGGCGGCGATGACCGGGACCAGCGCGTCGGCGTGGGTGAGCAGGGCCGGGCTGTCCAGGAGGACGCCGAGGCGGGCCAGGGCGTAGGCGATGCCGCCGACGCCCGCCATGCCGCCGCCCGCCTGGCCCGCCCGGTCGGGGTCGGCGGCGAAGTGCCCGACGAGGGCGCCGACGGGGGCCACCGCCTTGGCGGCCAGCTCGCCCAGGTCGGCCCGGCCCGCGAGCCTGGCCACCTGGGCCAGGAACAGCGCGACCCCGGTGTAGCCACTGGTGAGACCGGCGTTCATCGGCAGGACGGCCCAGAAGCGGTCGTCCAGCGCCTCCATCCCGACCCAGTTGACCCGCCCGCGCCCGTGGACGGCCCGCGACGCGATGTCCTCGGCGATCCGGACCGCCGCCGCCAGTGCCCCCTCGGGCGTGAACGGCGGGTGCTCCCCCGGGTCCGGCTCGCCTGGGTTCGGCTCGCCTGGGTTCGGGGCGGCGGAGGTGAAGCGGTGGTGGACGGGGGCGTCGCGGGTGGCGAAGGCGGCCTCGATCACCCACTCCTGGGCGCGCTGGTCGGCCGGGCCCATCCGGGCGAGCTTCTGGGTCGCCATTCGCAGGCCGGTGCGGGGCAGGCGGTGGGGCAGGCAGCCGCCGCGGGCCGTCCAGACGTGCCTGCTGGCGGGCCGGGCGTGGAAGGTCGGGATGTCGCCCGCCCACAGGTCGGCGATCTCGTGGTCGGGCAGGTCGGGCAGGCCCGCGGGGGCGGGGTCGAGGCGGAGCAGGGCGAAGAAGCGGTCGCGGACGGCGGGGTCGCGGAGCAGGTCGGGGTGGGTGGAGTCGGTGAGCAGGTCGGCGTAGCGCTGGGTGTGGCGGGCCACGACGCGGATCTCGACGTCGGCGCAGCGGGCCAGGAGTCCGGCGAACTCGGCGCGGTGCCCGGCGATGGCGGCGTAGGCGGCCCGAAAGCCCGCCAGCAGCGCCGGGAGGTGGTCGGCGGGGTTGGCGGGGGCCCCGTCGAGGACCGGGCGGTTGTGGCTGCCGGTGAACGGCACCCGGCGGCGTTCCAGGCGCATGGTGTCGGTGCCCGCGTCGACCCAGCGGGTGACCTCGGCGGGGTAGTCCATGCCCGCGGCGGCGCCGAGGCCGGAGATGTCGAGGGCGCCGCCGTCGCCGTAGGCCATCATCGGCAGCAGGGCGGTGCGGGCGACGGAGGCGGCCAGGGCGGCCTGCGCCGGGTCGGGGCCGGTGGCCGCGTCCTCGGGGAACACCGGGTGGAACAGGGTCTCGACGTCGATGAGCACCGGCTGCGCGCCCGCGGCGATCAGGTTCTCGTAGTGGATGTCGGTGGCGTCCAGCGCGGAGAGCAGGGCCAGGAGCGCGCCTTGGCGGCGGTAGAACAGCCCGACCTCGTCGACGGTCCGGCACGGACCGTGCTCGATCCGCTCGACCCAGCCGTACCCCGGGCGCACGACGCAGGCCGCGGGGCGCAGGCCCAGGCGCACGTGGCCGTCGAGCCAGCCCACCAGCTCCCCGAACCGGGCGTGCAGCTCCAGCGGCCGGGGCTGGTAGGCGACGCCGCGCCCGTCGGCGAACTCCAGCAGCGTGGCCGAGCGGCCGCCGCGGTGGCGGTCGCCCAGGCCCGCGTGAACGGCGACCAGCGGGCCGGGGTCGCCGCCGCCGAGCAGGTCGGCGACGGCGGCGCGGTCGGCGGCCAGGCGGGTCAGCAGCTCGGCGGTGGCCGAGACGGTGGCGAGGCAGGTCTGGCCGATGACCCGGGCCAGGACCGGGTAGCGGCTCAGCAGCTCGCGCGGGTCGACGCGGCGCAGGAAGTCGGCGAAGCGCTCCGCGCCGGTGGCCCCGGTGAGGGTGGGGCGGGCGGTGTGCAGCTCGTAGACGAACGTCCGGGCGGCCAAGGCGCCGAGCCTGCGGCGGAGGTCGGCCTCGGTATCGGCGATGGCGCGGTCGACACCGCTCAGGTGGGCGGTCTCGGCGCGCAGCCGCTCGCTGGCGGCGCGGGTGAACGGGGCGAGAACGCGGCCGAAGGGCGCGCACGGGTCGTCGGGCTCATCGGTGTCGCGGGCAAGGTCGTGGGCAACGGGGTCGTGACCAGCGGGATCGGCGAGCGCGGCCTCGGTGAACCCGGCCCAGTCGTGCCCGGCGGTCCACCACGCGACCCTCGGGGGGCGCGGAGTGGTGGAGGTCTCGCTCACGGCGACCGACCATGACATGGATCAAGCCGTCAGGGAATGGCCACAAGTCCCCAAATTCTGCCGACAGCCGAAATTCCCGGGCTGCCGTGGCGGCCCGGGTGCGGATGACGGGATCAGCCGGTCGTCCCGACCTCCTCCATTTCGAGCCCGTCGACGGTGAGGACGGCGCGCCCCGCGGCGGAGGTCTGCCCGCTCAGCAGGGCGCGGCCGTCGCTCTGGCGGCGCAGGCGCACTTCGTGGACGAGGGTCTGCCCCGGGAGCACGGCGCCGTGCACCCGCACCCCGCGCGCGTGGCGTGGGGTGGCGCGGGTGCGGTCCAGGCGCAGCAGGGCCTGGCAGGTCTGGGCGAAGGACTCCAGGACCAGGGTGGCCGGGTAGGGGCCCGGGGCGCGGTCGCGGTAGCAGGGCTCGGTGGCGGAGACGGTGTACTCCGCGGTGGCGGCGGTCCCCGCCACGAAACCGGACACCGTGTCCAGCAGGAGGCCGGGTCCGTAGGGCAGCAGGATGGCCGGGTCGACCGATCGGGGGGTCCGGGTCCTGGCCGCCCTGACGCCCGTCACGGCGTCGGCGGGGCCGGGCCTGCGACAGCGCACCGTCATCGATTCGGCGGTGATGACACAGCCCTCGGCTGTCGTGGCGATGTCCGGGCGCAGAGTCAGCACGGTGCCGGGAGCCAGGTCGCGCAGGGGCGCATCGTCGACGGCGGCGAGGAGCAGATCGGGCGCGCCCAAGCAGCGGCGGGCGGCTTGGACCAGCGTCTCCAGGACGAACACGCCGGGGTAGGCGCGTCTGCCCGCCACGTACGGGTCGTCGGCGCTCACGCGCTTGACCACGGTAAAGCCGTCGTCGTAGAAGCAGTGGTCGAGCGCGGAGAACGGGGCCACCGGACGGGGTGCCGCGACCGTCGCCGTCGTCATGGCCCACCCCCTCATCGCGTCGTAGGACACCCCAGGTCAGCCGCCGCCCACCAGGCATTTGGACCGGCAGTTTGCGACGTGCCGAATGTGGGGGCACTTCCCCCATGTGCCGGTGGGGGTGGGTGGGCGACGGTGGGACATGGCCCGGTCGGCTCGCACCAGGGGGGTGGACGGTCCGGGCGCTCGACGGGGAGCTATGCGGGAGGGAGAACCGGCATGATGCGGTTGCACTCGGTGGAGATGCCTGCCCGGCACACGGCGGATGTGTCGTTCGGCGCGGTGCTGAGGGGGCATCGGGTGGCCCGCGGGATGACCCAGGAGGACCTGGCCGCCGCCTCGGGGCTGAGCGTGCGGGCGATCCGCAACCTGGAGATCGGCCGCACCCGCCAGCCGCACCCGCAGTCGGCCCGGCTGCTGGCCACCGCGCTGGGCCTGGCCGACCAGGCATGCGCCGACCTGCTGCGCGCCGCGCGCCAGGGCGGGCGCCAGACCAAGGCGGTGACCCCCGCGCCGCGGCAGCCCAGCGACGCCCCGCGCGGGCGGTGCGAGCTGCCCGCCGACGTGACCGATCTCGTGGGCCGCTCCGAGGTGGCCGACCAGCTGGTGCGCGCGCTGACCGAGCGCACCCCCTCGACGGTGTCGCGCCTCGCGGTGGTCACCGGCGGCCCCGGCTCCGGCCGGACGGCGCTGATCGTCCGGGTGGCGCACCGGCTGCGCCGCGCCTTCCCCGACGGGCAGCTGCACGTCGGCCTGCGCGGGGTGCCCGCGGGCCCGCAGCGCACCGCGGCCCTGCTCGGGCGGCTGCTGCGCTCGCTGGGCACCGTCGCCCTGCCCGAGTCTCCCGACGAGCGCGCGGCGCTGCTGCGCGCGGAGCTGGCGGTGCGCCGGGTCTTGGTGGTGCTCGACGACGTCGACGGCGAGGCCGACGTCCGCCCGCTGCTGACCGGGTCGACGACCAGCGCGCTGCTGGTGGCCGCGCGCAGGCCGCTGGTGACGCTGAAGGCCGCGGCGACGGTGAAGCTGGGCCCGCTGTCCGAGCGCGCGGCGGTCCACCTGCTGGCGTCGGTGCTCGGTGACGGGCGCGCGGCGGCCGAGCCCGCCGCGGCGGTGGCAGTGGCCCGCGCCTGCTGGCGGCTGCCGCTGGCGCTGCGGATCGCGGGGTCGTGGCTGGTGGCCCGGCCGTACCGGCGGGTGTCGGACCTGGCGGCGCTGCTGCGGGAGGTGCCGGGCAGGCTCGACCACCTCGCCGTCGGCGACCTGTCGCTGCGGGCCAGCGTCATGGCCCACCTGTCGGGCCTGGACACCGCCGAGCGCGGCGCCCTGCGCTCGGTGGCCCGCCTCGGCGACGTCCACTTCGGACTGTGCGACCTGGTCGGCCTGCCCGCGGCGGGGGACGGGGTCGAGCGCCTGCTGCTGGCCAACCTGCTGACCTCGACCCCGGACGGCCGCTACCGCATGGAGCCCTACGTCCGGGCCTGCGTCGTCGACCGCGACACCCCGCTGGTGCCGGTGGCCGCCATCCGATGACCTCAGGTCAGCGCTGGAAGCGGCGGGCGAAGTCGACCAGCGCGGCGCGGTCGGCGCTGCCGGTCTTGGCGATCAGGCTGGCCACGTGCTTCTCCACGGTGCGCGGCGAGATGTGCAGGCGCCCGGCCAGGCCCTTGTTGCCCAGTTGGTCGGGCAGCAGCTCGAAGACCTCGTACTCGCGGATCGTCACCCCGGCGGCGCGCAGGCGGGCGGGGACGCGGTCGGTCCCCGCCCGGCGCTGCTGCACGGACTCGCCGACCGCGCGGAGGATTCTGCGGCAGGCGCTGGCCACCGGGGCGGTCCCGGAGCGGTGGAAGTGCTCCTCGGCCTCGCGCAGCCAGGCCACCGGCTCGCCCCAGCCGTCGCGGTGGGCGGACTCGGCCACCAGCCGCAGGGCCAGGTTGCGCGCCATGGGGAAGGGCGCGCCCGCCGCGCGGGCGAGTGCGGCCTTCTCGGTGGCCCGGGCGGGCTCTCCCGCCGCGCCCAAGGCGACGGCCTCGGCGAACAGGACGAACTGGCGGTTCCAGCGCATCGCGGCGGGCGCCTTGCCCGCCAGGTCCGCCAGGGCTTCCGCGTCCACCGCTCCGTCCAAAGCGGACAGCAGCACGCGCAGCCCGTTGGTGCCGGAGAGGTGGAACGTGGTCGGACTGGCGGCTTCGACCCCGGCGGCCGTGGCCAGCTCGCGCCGCGCCGCCGCGCCGTCCTCCTCCAGCAGCGCGCAGACCGCGCCCGCCAGGCCGTGGGCGAGCGGGCGTTCCTGCGCGCGCTCGTTGCCCGCCGCGCGGAATGCGGCGAGCGCGCGTTCCATCTCCGCGCGCTTTCCCTGGTGTGCGGCCAAAGCGGCGCTCACGACGTACAGGTACCGTTCGACGGCGTTCAGCCGCAACCGGCGCACCGAGTCCAAAGTGGACTCGATCTGTCTGCTCGCCAGCTCGAAGTCGGCACTGAGCACCGAGTCCATCGCGATCGACGCGGCCATGTTCTCGGCCAGCGTGATCGCGCCGACCCCCAGCGCCGCGTCCCTGGCCTCGGCGAGCACCGCCCCGTCGCTGTCGATGAGCCAGGCGATGCTCGCCCCGCCGATGACCCCGTACACCTCCCAGATGGGCAGGTTCCCGGCGTGGGCGACCTCGCGCACCCGGTCGAAGCACGCCCGCGCCTCGGCCAGGTCGCGGTCGCGGGCCACCACGCCGATGACCTGCCACGCCTGGCACAGCACGGTCGGGCCGACCTCGTCGGCGGCGCCGATCACCCGCCGGACCAGGGTCTCGGCCTGCTCGTGGCGGTCCTCGCCGGGGCCGTCCAGGGCGAGGTACGCGGCGATGACGTCCACCGGGGCGGTCGTGACCACGTCGGCGTCGGCGGGCAGCAGCGCCCGCGCCGCGGCCACCTGCGCCATCCCGTCGGCCCAGCGCCCGGCGATGTGCCCGGCCCACGCCAGGCGCACGTGCAGGGCGACCCTGCGCTCGGGCGCCTGCGCCGACAGCGCGTCGGCCAGCTCGAAGGCGCGGTCGAACTGGCCGTGCTCGGCCAGCGCGTAGAGCAGCGACTCCAGCACGTCGGCCCGCTTGCCCGCCTCGCCCGCCGACTCCAGCAGCCGCTCGGCCCGCTCCAGCAGCGCCACCGCCGACCCGGCCGCGCCGTCGGCCAGCGCGCGTGCGCCCGCCTCGGAGAACAGGGCGGCGGCCTCGACCGGCTGCTCGGCGCCGACGCGCAGCAGCGCGGCCAGCTGGCACCAGTCGCCGGGCAGCCCGGGGTGGACCTCGGCGACCGCGTCGGCGGCCCGCCGCGACAGACCGGCCCGCTCGGTCGGCGTCAACCGCGCCTGCAGCGCGTCCGCCGTGAGCGGGTGCTGGAAGGTGTACCAGTCGGGGCCGCGGTCATCACGGGCGATCAGCTGCGCCTCGACGCCCGCGTGCAGGTGCTCCAGCAGCGCCCGGTTGTCCATGCCGGTGACCTTCTGCACGACGGTCAGCGAGAACCGCCTGCCCACGACGGCCGCGGCCGAGCACAGCAGCCAGCCCTGGGGGCCGAGCCGGTCGGCGCGGTCGACGATCGCGCGCGCCACCGTCGGCGGGACGGCCGTCGCCGCCGCCGCGCCCAGGCGCCACCGGCCGTCGTCGGACACGAGCGTCCCGGCGTTGACCATCGCGTGCAGCAGCTCCTCCGCGACGAACGGCACTCCCGCGCTGTCCTTCCACAGCCGCTCCGCCAGCCCGGCGGGCACCTGCGACGGCTCCCCGCCGAGGCACGAGGCGATGAACGCCCCGGCGTCGGCGATGTCGAGCCTGCCCAGCTCGACGGTGCTGCCGCTGCGCCGCCGCACGGCCGAGCCGACCAGGTCGAAGGCCGGGCCCGGCTCGCTGCGCACGGTGGCCACCAGGGCCGTGGACTGGGTGTGGAGGTTGTCGCAGATGTACTCCACGACGGCCAGGGACTCCACGTCGGCGTCGTGCAGGTCGTCGAGGAAGAGCAGGCAGCCGCGGCCGTCGCCGACCGCGCCGGTCAGCCGCAGGATGGCCTCGGCGAGCACGACCAGCGAGTCCCCGTGCGGGCCCGCCTCGCCCATGCTCCACTCCGGCACGAGCCTGCCCAGGATCGGCCGGTACGGGCCCAGCGCGGCGTCCGGCAGCGGCACGCCCCGCCGGACCAGCGACAGCAGCGCCTCGGTCAGCGGGCGGAACGGCACGGTGGGCCCGGTCGCGCTGGCCCGCCCGCGCAGCACGACCATGCCGGCGTCCATCGCGCGCCGCACGGCCTCCGCGGCCAGCCGGGACTTGCCGATGCCGGGCTCGCCGACGACGAACGCGGCGCCGCCGCGGCCGGATCGGGCCTCGTCGAGCAGGCCGGTGAGCCGGTCGACCTCGCCCTCCCGGCCCACCAGGGTGGAGGCCCGTGTCCGCATGGTGTCCCATCCTATCGACGGCGTCAGAGCCGCTTTCGCTGAATATCACACGTACATCGGCGAAGGGGGGTCCGCCGTTGCCATATTCCGTGCGACGCATGGGAGGTCGGCGAGGTTCAATACCGTCCGTGAGCCACCCTCGACCACCCGCACCACGCACTCCTCTGTGGACCATTCGGCCCGAGCCGGTGGACTCCGCCGCGGGGGTGGCCATCCTCCGCGAGTACCTGGCCGACGTGATCGGCAGCTACTACGGCAGGCCCGCCACCGCAGCCGAGATCGCCCTCGAACACGGCGACGGCGACCCGACCCTGGCCCCGCCGGGCGGGATCTTCCTGGTCGGGGACCTGGCCGGGGTGGACAGCGGGTGTGTCGGCGTCCGGCTGATGAACGCCGACACCGCCGAGCTGAAGCGGCTCTACGTCCGCGCCCCCGCCCGGGGCACCGGTGGGGGCGCCGCGCTCGCGGCCGCGGCCGAGGCGGCGGCGCGGGGACTCGGCGCGCGGGCCCTGCGGCTGGACACCCGATCGGATCTGGTGGCCGCCCGCGCCCTCTACGCCCGCAGGGGCTACCGGGAGATCCCGGCCTACAACCGTGAGCCGTACGCGCAGCACTGGTTCGAAAAGACCCTGGAATAAGCATCGGCATATGCGCATTTCCAGCCATGTCCCAGTCACCGCAAAGAGTTAATTCAGGCGAAGATGGCGAGCCGCCCGAACGCCACCGACGGTGATCGTTTATTGTTGCCCTCGGACCGGTCCCCGCGGTGAGGTCCGCATTTCCGACGACTCCGATGGAGTGCTCCCCCATGTCTTCCGTGGACGCCAAAATCGGCACACCACTGAGTGTCGCCGAATCCGATTCCTCCCCCAGGACGATGAATTCCTCGCGCTGCCAGCTCTCCCGCGTCGTCTGGCACGCCGACCAGAACATGTTCGGCTCCGGAAAGGGCACCCTGGTGCTGGAGCTGGTCGACGACGTGGCCTGGGCGACCGCGGCCCGGCACTCCTGCGGGCACGCGGTCACCGTGACCGTGGAGCACATGATCTTCCGCGACCCGATCTGGGCCGGTGACATCGTCAGCGCGTTCGCGCAGGTGGAGGGCACCGGCCGGACGTCGATGGACATCGGCGTGTACGTCAGCGCGCAGCGGCGCGTCGGCCCGGAGGAGGAGCAGGTCGCCGTCGCCGAGGCGCACCTGGTCTTCGTCGCGGTCGACGGCGACGGCAACCCCCGGCCCGTGCGGGGGGTATACCCGGAAACCGAGTCGGAGTACGCCGCCGCGCGGGCGGTGGAGATCCGCAGGGAACACCGCAGGGCGCTGACCGGCGCGCTGGCGGAGTCGGCGCAGTGATCCGGACACAATCGCACCCGTTCCGGATCGTGGGAACGGATCGGGCGTCGGCCTGCGTCGAGGTCACCGCGGCATTCATCGCCGAAGCGGTGAATGAGGGCGACTTCACCGTGCTCGGTGATTTCGCCCACCCCAATGTCAGCGATTTGTCCCAGCCGCGGATTTTCGCCGACGGCGCCGCCGGACTCCGCGCGCGGGTGGAGGCGGCCCGCGGGCGCATGCCGGATCTGTACGCCCGGATTCGGGACATCCGCCCCGGCGACGTCGGCACGGTGCGGGTGCGCCTGGAGTTCAGCGGCACCTACCACGGCGACCCGATCGCCCCGACCGGCCGCGACGGCCGGGTCCTGCGGTGGCGCCAGGAGCACCTGTGGTTCTTCCGGGACGAGCGGGCGTGCTCGCACCTCGGGCGGATCGATCGGGCCGCGATCGACACCCTCCTGCGCGACTGACGACGTGTCGGCTGCCGGGCTGTGGGAGCGGCCCGGCAGGTCAGCGCCGCGCCGACCACAGCCGGTTCGGCGGGTGCGGCCAGGTGATCGTCGGCGGCCCAGTCGGCCTCTCAGTCGGCGGCCCAGTCGGTGGTTCAATCGGCGCCTCTGGGGACTCCGGCCCCTCGGCGGCGTCGGACTCGGCCAGGATGGTGTCCACTGTGACGGTGGCGGCCCGCACGCGCCATACCACCAGGGTGAGCAGCGCGGCCCCGCCGAGGATCAAGCATGTCACGATCATGGGCAGCCCCATTCCGAAGCCGAGCGCTCCTCACACCTGGCCTGCCGAACACCGTTCGGCCTTCCGGGTTAGCGCTCGGAGTTCATTCGATGGTCGTCCTACACCAAGACCATCGCCTGGACCGACTCTCAGTTACACCTGGTAGCCGAGCTTCGCGATCTACCACCCGTTTGGCGGACACGATTGAAAGATCAAGTAACAGTGCGCTGCTGTGGCGCAGGCGACCTCCGGCCTGGGTCCCGGCCCTGGAACGATCGACGCTGAACGTCCGCCGACCGCCGAGGTGATCCGCAGCATGGCCGCTCCCGCCAACACGACCGACCGCTGGATTCGCCGGTTCCACCCCGCGCCGGGGGCGAAGGCCCGGCTGCTGGTGCTGCCGCACGCAGGCGGCGCGGCCAGCTACTACTTCCCGCTCTCCCGGGAGCTGGCCCCGGACATCGAGGTGCTGTCCGTGCAGTACCCCGGCCGCCAGGACCGCCGCGACGAGCCGTTCGTGGAGTCGGTCGCCGACTTCGCCGACGTGCTCGCCGACATCGTCGAGCCGTACACGGACTCGCCGCTGGCACTGTTCGGCCACAGCATGGGCGCCTCGGTGGCCTTCGAGCTGGCGCTGCGGCTGCGCGAGTGCGGCGTGCCGCCCACCTGCCTGGTCGCCTCCGGCCGCCGCGCCCCCGTCGCCCACCGCGACGAGCGCGTCCACGAGCGCGACGACGCGGGCCTGCTCGCCGAGATCCGCTCGCTGGACGGCACCCAGGGCCCGCTGCTCAACGACCCGGAGATCCTCGCGATGGTGCTGCCCGCCATCCGCGCCGACTACCGCGTCGCCGAGACCTACCGCCACACCCCGGGCACCCCCCTGGCCTGCCCGATCGCCGTCCTCATCGGCGAGGACGACCCGAAGGTCACCCGCGCCGAGGCCGAGCGCTGGGCCGAGCACACCACCGGGCCGTGCGCGGTCGAGGCGTTCCCCGGCGGGCACTTCTACCTCGCCGACCGCCAACCCGCCGTGGCCGCCCGCGTCGCCGCGCACGTCACGCGCGCGCTCTAGGCCGTGTTTCAGATGTGGGGGGCGGCAGAGTCGTGATCAGTCCGGCCGCCTGCGGTGCGGACGGATCGTCCTAATACCGGTGTTGTGTTCGGGCGCATCCGGCCGTGCCGCAGGCGGCCGGACTGGCGCGGCTATGCCCGTGTCCCGCATCTGAAACACGGCCTGGCCAGCCACCACAGACCCAGCACCGGCAGGACGGCCGGGATGTACCCGTAGCCCCGCCCGAACTCCGACCACACGGTGGCGTCGGGGAACACCGACGGGGCCAGCAGGCTCACCGTGCCGACGGCGAGCACCCCGACCAGCTCGACCAGGCACGCCGCCACCGCCGGCCGCCGCGCGCCCTTGACCAGGCTCACGGTCGCCACGACGTAGACCAGCGCGGCCAGGGCCGAGAGCAGGTACGCCAGGGGCGCGCGGTCGAACCGGGTGGCCAGCTGCACACCCGACCGCGCGCACGCCGACAGGGCGAACACGGCGTACACGGCGACCAGCAGCCGCCCCGGTCCGTGGCGCAGTTCGGACGCGGGCAGCTCAGGCACCGGGCATCCAGAGGCCGTTGAGCCGCACGATGACGACCGGCACCAGCAGCGCGCCGACGACCACCACGGCCATCCCCCACCGGGTGCGCTCGGCCATCGACCAGAACACCGCCAGCGGCAGCAGGAGCAGCCCGCCGAGCAGGTACCCGCCGAAGGACAGCCCGTCGACGGCCCGGTCGGTGCCCGCGAGCTGGACGAACCCGATCACCGCCTGCACGAGCAGCCCGATTTCGACGATGAGCAGCAGCACCACGAGCAGCCCACTGGCAGGCTTGTCCAAGAGAAGCGGGCGGTTGAGCAGCACCAGCGCCAGCGCCCACACCGCGGCGGCCACCGCCGTCCAGGTGAGGACGGCGGACAACGCGTCGATCATGTGGGGCACCCCCGGGCTTCGGGCTGGTCGCGGCGGTGACAGCCTTGCACGGACGCCGACGGGGGTGGACTGACGGTGCTGACCGGGGACGAGCGCGCGCGGCTGGTGGACTGGCTCGGGCCGGGACCGGGCCTGGTCTACGCCCGCCAGTTCCTGTCCGAGCGGGCCAAGGCCCGGGGCCGGGACGTCCGCGCGGTGCGCAAGGCGGCCCGCGCGTGGCTGGAGGGCGGCAACCGGCCCGCGGAAGTGCCCCCGGAGCTGTTGGCCTGTCCCGAGTCCGCGCTGCTCTCGGCGCTGCGGTCGCTGCTGTGGGACGAGCACCTGATGGCCGATGCCGCCACCCTGCTGAGGGCCGCCCTGCTCGAACGCGCTCAGCCGCTCGGACGGCCGCGGGACAACCACGCCCACTGGCGGCGGCCCGGTGGCAGGTGGCGGCCTGGTGACAAGTGGTCCGGCGAAGCGGACGACCTCGACGCCCGCCCGCCCGCCGCGGGGGAGGCGTGGCCGCTGCTGCGCGCCCCGGCCTCGGTCACCGCGGGCACGACGTTCACCCTGCGGGTCGGGCTCTGCGACACCCGCGACCCCGAACTCCTGGGCACCGGGGCGATCCCGCTGCCGGGCGCGCCGGTCGAGGTGGAGGTCGTGGTCGTCTACGACCCGGCCGCGTTCGCCCCGGTCGGCTGGGCGAACCCGGTGCGCGTCACCCACCCCGACCGCCCCGCCGTCGACCTGCGCCTCACCGCGCTCGACGGGCCGGGCCTGCGCGCCCGCCGCCACCTCGGCGCGGCGTACCACCACGGCGGCGAGCTGCGCGGGTTCGCGTCGCGGGAGGTCGAGGTCGCGCCGGAGCCGTCCGGGACGGTGCCGCTGTTCGACGGCCGCGTGCTCGACATCCGCCCGCTGCTCGACGCGGGCGCGCCGGACCTGGTGATCGTGGTGGAGCGCGGCGAGGACGTGCGCGGGCAGACCCTGCTGTGGTCGGTGCGCTCGCCGCGGCCCGGGGTGGCGCCGCTGGCCGGGCCGTTCCGCTGCGACCTCGGCGACGACCCGGCCGCGTTCGCCCGCGCGCTGCGCCTGGACGTCGGCGGCTACGGCGACGACGCGCGCGCCGCGGCGCTGCGGCTCATCGGCGTGGGCAGGCGGATCGGGGAGCTGGTGCCCGAGCCGGTCGCCGACGCCCTGCGCGCGGTGATCGGGACGACCGCCACGCCGTCGGTGCTGCTGCTGAGCACCGAGCCGCACGTGCCGTGGGAGCTGGCCGTCCTCGGCCCGGCCGCGTCGGGCAGCCCGTTCCTGGGCGCCCGGGTCGCGATGGGCCGGTGGGTGCTGGCCAGGGGCCGGCCCCGCCCGACCCCGCCGACCCGGGTGCGGGCGGGCAGGCACGCGGTGGTCACCGCCCGGTACGCCGACGTGCCCGGGTGGGGCAGGCTGCCGCACGCCGAGGCCGAGGCGGCCACGCTGGCCGCGGCGTACCCGCCGTGCGAGGAGATCGACCCGCTGCACTCGGCCGTGCTCGACGCGCTGGCCGCCGGGCCGCGCGCGGACGTGCTGCACTTCGCCCTGCACGGGCGCTACGACCCGGAGTACGCCCAGGAGGGCCTGGTCCTGCTGGGCGAGGACGGGCGGCACCGGTTCCTGCACCCCGACCAGGTCGCCGCGCTGGACTTCACCGGCAGGCCGTTCGTGTTCCTCAACGCCTGCCAGGTCGGCGCGGGCGGGGAGGTGCTGGGCGACTACTCCGGCCTGGCGCGGGCGTTCCTGGCCGCGGGCGCGGCGGGCGTGGTGGCGCCGCTGTGGAACGTCGACGACGGGGAGGCGGCCGCGGCGGCGGAGGAGTTCTACCGGCTGGCGTACTCCGGCGTGGCGCCCGCGGAGATCCTGCGCCGCTGGCGCTCGCGGGTCTCGCTGAGCACCAGGGACGGCTGGCCCGCGACCAGGCTGGCCTACCAGTTCTTCGGCCATCCCCGCCTGTCGATGGAGTACCCGGTCTACTAGTGCACCGGTTCGGGTGGTTGGACCGCGCTCGTCACCACCGTTGCGCGGACCGGTGTTAGCGTCATGCGATCAACCACGCTTTGAGTCCACAGTAGACGGTGGACGCTCGGACCATGGGGGCGCGGACGTGTCGGTACTCGATCTTGTCTACGGCGCGCCAGGGGTCGTGGCCAGGGCACGGGCGCTGACCGACCCCGGCCTGCGCGCCGCCGTGGACACCCTGCCCGCCTCGACCCGGCACGTGGCCGGCTACCACCTGGGGTGGTGGGACGAGCGCGGCAGGCCCGGCGCCGAGCCCGGCGGCAAGGCGCTGCGGCCCGCGCTCACCCTGGCCACCGCGGCCGCCGTCGGGCTGTCCCCCGCCGACGCGGTGCCCGCGGCGGTGGCCGTGGAGCTGGTGCACAACTACACCCGCCTGCACGACGACGTCCTCGACGGCGACCGGGCCCGCCGCGGCCGCCCCGCCGCGTGGTCGGTGTTCGGCCGCGGCGCGGCGATCCTCGCGGGCGACGCCCTGCTGGCCCTGGCCTACGACGCCCTCGCGGCCGACGCGGACGCCACCCGCCTGCTGACCGCGGCGGTCACGACGTGCCAGGACGGCCAGGCCGCCGACCTGTCCTTCGAGCGCCGCACCGACGTGACCCTGGCCGAGGGGGTGCGCGCGGCCGAGCACAAGACCGGCGCCCTGATCGCGGTGGCGGTCGTGCTGGGCGCCCGCTCGGACCCCACGCGCGTCCCGGTGCTGCGCCGCTTCGGCGAGCGCCTCGGCCTGGCGTACCAACTCGTCGACGACGTCCTGGCGATCTGGGGCGACCCGGCCACGACGGGCAAGCCGGTGTACGCGGACCTGGACCGGCGCAAGAAGACCCTCCCGGTGCTCGCCGCCCTGGCCTCGGGCAACGCCCCCGCGCGCGAGCTGGCCGCCCTGTACCACTCGCCCGCGCCCCTGACCGCCGCCGACGTGGTGCGCGTGGCCGAGCTGGTCGAGCACGCGGGCGGGCGGGCGCACTGCCTGCGCCAGGCCGACGACCTGCTGGCCGCCGCCCTGGACGACCTGCGCCGGGCCACGCTGCCCGCGGGGGCGTCGGGGGAGCTGGCGGGACTGGCCCACCACCTGGTGCACCGGGACAGCTGAGGCGTCAGCCCATGATCAGCGAATCGTCAGACCGGGGCGGCAAACTTGGTTCCAGCAAGGCAAGCAAGACAGAAGGAAATCGGGAGAGGTGCCCGGAGCGGCTCAACGGGTTCCTGTTCACAGGAAGGGTCCCTCGGGACCCGCGCAGGTTCAAATCCTGCCCTCTCCGCGCAACACAACTCAACACACCAAGGAGAGGTGCCCGGAGCGGCTCAACGGGTTCCTGCTCGCAGGAAGGGTCCTTCGAGACCCGCGCAGGTTCAAATCCTGCCCTCTCCGCGCAACACAACTCAACACACCAAGGAGAGGTGCCCGGAGCGGCTCAACGGGTTCCTGCTCGCAGGAAGGGTCCTTCGAGACCCGCGCAGGTTCAAATCCTGCCCTCTCCGCGCAACACAACTCAACACACCAAGGAGAGGTGCCCGGAGCGGCTCAACGGGTTCCTGCTCGCAGGAAGGGTCCCTCGGGACCCGCGCAGGTTCAAATCCTGCCCTCTCCGCGCAACACAACTCAACACACCAAGGAGAGGTGCCCGGAGCGGCTCAACGGGTTCCTGCTCGCAGGAAGGGTCCCTCGGGACCCGCGCAGGTTCAAATCCTGCCCTCTCCGCTCAGGTCCAGTGCCCCGTGCCGAACGTCGCCTCGCCGCGGCGGAGCAGGGCGCGCAGCTCCATCCGGCGGACCTTTCCGGTTCCCGTGCGCGGCACCCGGTCCCAGGTCAGGACCACCGGGTCGGCCAGGGCGGGCAGGTCGCGCACCGCGGACTCCCACACGGCGTGGTCCAAGACGCCGTCCGTGGTCACCACGACCGGGACCGGCAGCTGTCCGGGAGTGCCCAGCACCACGCACTCGACCGCCTGCGGCACCCGGTCCTCGATGACGTCCTCCAGTTCCACGCAGCTCTGCCCCGGGATCACGTCCACCTCCCGGTCCACCAGCCGGTACGAACCCGACCGGGTGCGGACGCCGACGTCCCCGGAGTTCCACCACTTCCCGGAGACCTTCGACTCCCAGCGCGCGGTCTCCCCCACGTAGTCGACGCCCTGGGCATCCGTGCGGACCAGGACCAGCCCCGGGCGCCCGGTCGGGACCGGGGCGAACGTGCGCGGGTCCACGATCCGCAGCCGCGTGCGCCCGGGAACGGGACGCCCCAGGTCGCGGGTGCTCGGGTGGCGCTCGGCGCGCGCGGCGACGGAGCGGCGGGTCAGGAACCGGAAGGTCATCGGGCCGGTCTCGGTCTGCCCCCACACCTGCACCCACAGCGGGCGCTTGCGCCGCGTCGCGCCCAGGAACGCCCGCACCGTCGGCGGGTGCATGGCGTCGAAGGTGCTCACGAACAGCCGCACGTCGTCGAACGGGTTGTCGTCGCGCTTGGCCAGGCCCTGCCAGCGCACGTACGTCGCGGGCAGCGCCTCCAGCGTCGTCGGCCGGTGGGCGTCGAGCACCGCGGGGTCGTCCGACCCGAGCACGACCACCTTGCTCGGGGCCAGCCACAGCACGCTCGCCGTCCACGGGATCGCGCGCCCGTGGCTGTAGGCGATGGCCACGCCGACCGTGTCGTCCGGCCTGCTGGACAGCACCGGGACCCGCTGCGCCTCCCGCGCGGCGAGGCGGTGGATCAGCGAATCGGTGGTGTGCAGCACCAGCTTCGGCGTGCCGGTGGTGCCGGAGGTGTGGTTGACCACCAGCGGCGCGTCCGCGGCCCGCCGGACGAACCCGGGCGGGCGGGTGCCGCGCACCGCGGCCAGGTCCAGCGTGCCCGGGTAGCGGCCGTCGAGGACCAGCGTGCGCCGGGCGAAGCCGATGACGTCGGTCTCGTCGTCGCGGGCGTTCTCCAGCACCCCGGTCGAGGTGACCAGCAGCGCCGGGTCCAGGCGCTTGAGCAGCACCTGGAGCGTCCGCGGGGGCAGGTGGTCCGACAGCAGCGCGGGCACGGCGCCCAGCCGGGCGGCCGCGCACGCCAGCAGCACGTAGTCCCAGTGGTTGTCCTTGACCACCGCCACCCGGTCGCCCGCCCCGACACCCGCGGCGTGCAGCCAGCCCGCGGCGTTGCGCACCAGGCCCGCCAGGTCGGTCATGGTGTAGGTCGTGCCGTGCTCGGGCGCGATGTCCAGCGGCCGGTCCAGCTCGGCGACGGTCCCCACCCCGCGGTCGACGAGGTCGTCGAACAGGGCGCCCAGTTCGGTCGGCTTCACGGCTCCACCTTCCGGCCGATCACGGTCACCATCACCTGGGAGAGCCAGGTGTGGCGCGGGTCGAGCAGGTCGGCGACCGCCCGGTCGACGTCGGCCTGGGGCACCGCGAGCCGGGGCCGCAGGTGCTCCAGCCACAGCGCGAACCACCGCCCGCCCGGCGTCCCGCCGCGCACCACCTCGGCGCGGGCGTCGGCGCGCACGTCGGCCAAGCCGACGGCCTCGGCCAGTTCCACGTCGAGCAGCCCGCAGCGCGGGTGGTACCCGGAGGTCCGCATCGCCGCGTACGCCGCGCGCTTGACGCCCTCGTGGAACGCGCCGTCGGCGTGGCTGAACAGCGCCGCGGTGTCGGTGTCCTCCAGCACCAGGTGCCCGCCGGGCCGCAGGACACGCGCCATCTCGCGCACCGCGCCCAGCCGGTCGGCCAGGTGCTGCACCACGAGCCGGGCGTGCACGAGGTCGTAGCCCGCGCCGGGCAGCCCGTCGGCCACGTCCCGTTCCACGACGTCGAATTCCGCGCGGTCCATATGGGACACATCGCAGTCCACGGCGGTCACCGACGCGCCGCGCCCGGCCATCCACCTGGCGACCGAGCCGTGGCCCGCGCCGACCTCGAGGCAGCGCGTCCCCGGCCCGACGAGCGGCGCGAGCCTGCCGAACGTGCCCGGGTCCCACAGCGCCTCGCCGAGGGCGAGGCGCTCGGACTCGCGGGTGAAGCCGGTGTCGAAGCAGTAGGCGGTCTCAGCCACCGGTCACCGCCAGGCTCGGCGTCCTGGCCAGCACGCGCTCGGCGACCAGCTCGGCCGAGCGGACCGCGCCCTCGCCGGAGGGTCGCAGCAGGTACCAGTCGCCCGCGTACTCCACCGCCGACGGCGCCCGCCGCGCGAAGTCCGCGCGCAGGGCCAGCGCGGCGGCGGTGGGCATCGGCAGGCCGTGCCGGAACACCGAGACCACCGTGTCCACGCAGCGTTTCCGCAGCCCCGGCAGGTAGCGCTCGGCCTCGGCGAGCAGGGTCGCCGCCGCCTGCTCCGGCGCTCCGGCGACCAGCTCGGCCGCGCTGCCCGGCCCGGCGACCAGGCTCACCAGGCCGCGCCCCGGCGGCACCCGGTCGGGGTGCCTGCGCTCGTCGAAGACCACCCCGGCCAGCAGGGGGTTCTCCACCGGCGGCACGAACAGCCCGAACGTGCCCGGCGGCGGGGAGAGGGGCGCGTCGAGCAGGCAGGCGACCTTGACCATCGGCCGGTACGGCACCGCGCGCACGTACTCCGGGGCGCCGGGGTGCAGCGCGGCGGCCACCGGCGCGGGGACGGCCAGCACGACCTGCCGGGCGGTGACCTCGGTCCCGCCGATCACCAGCCGCGCGCCGCTTGGCGCCACGCCCACCGACTCCACCGCCGCCCCGGTCACCATGTCGAGCTGCCCGGCGAGCAGCCGGGCGACGCTGTCCATGCCGCCGCGGTAGGTGCGGAAGGTGCTGGTGGGCCCCACGGCGAGCAGGTGGGCCAGGAGCGGTCCCGCGCAGGCCAGCGAGGTGTCCCAGCCGTAGAAGCCGGACGCGACCGGCTCGAACAGGTAGTCGTGCAGGTCGCGCGGACGGCGCCGCAGCAGGTCGGCGATGGAGTCGGCGCCCAGCGGGGTGGCCTCGGGGTGGTCGGTGTCGTAGTGCCTGGCCCGCAGCCGCAGCCCGGTGAGCAGCCTGCCCAGCGCGACCCGCGCGGCCACCGACAGCCCGGCCCCCGTGCGCAGACCGCGGGGGTCGCCGACATCGGGGTGCGCGGCGCCCTCCCGCCACACGGCCAGGCCCGCGCCGATCAGCGGAACGTCCATTTCGGACACACGAAGCTCGCACAGCAGCCGCCAGGTGGCCGGATAGCCGTGCGTCCCCAGCATTTCGGCGCCCGTGTCGATGAGGTAGCCGTCCCGGCGGACGGTGCGCATCCGGCCGCCCACGTGCTCGCCCGCCTCGAACACGCGCACCGCGCGGCCCGCGCGGCGCAGCCGGTGCGCCACCGTCAGCCCGGCGATGCCCGCGCCGACGACGGCGACGTCCAGGTCCGCGCTCACAGCCGACCTCCCAGCACCGGGGCGAAGAAGTTCACCAGGATCAGCAGCGCCACCGTGACCCGGTGCGTGTGCAGGCCGATCAGCCGCGCGCCCAGGTGGTCGTCGAGCACGATCCCCCGGTGCAGTTGCGCCAGCCGCAGCGCCACCGCGGGCAGCATCGCAGGCGCGAACCACCACGGCGCGCCCAGGCTCGTCGCGGTGACGATGAGCGCGATCTCGGTCAGCGACAGCATCGCGATCAGCGCCCGGTTGCCCTGCTCGGTCAGCACCACCGCGGCCGTCGGCCTGCCCACCTGCGCGTCGCCCTCGGCGTCGCGGGTGTTGGAGTACACCCCGAACAGCAGCGGCCCGAGTCCGAAGAGGACGGCCTGCACCACGACGAACCCGCTCACCGCCCCGGTGCACAGCCCGACGGCGGCCAGCACCAGCCCGATGCCGAAGCCCGCGAGGAACACCTCCTGCCCGCCGCGGTAGCTGATCTTGAGGCCCCACGAGTACTGCGCCGCGGCGGCGAGGCACACGAAGACCAGCAGGACCGCCCAGAGCGGGCTGAACGGGGCCAGCGCCGCGGTCCACGACCACACCAGCAGGCCGAAGAACGTCGCCCCCCAGGCGAAGACGACCGCCTCGTGCTCGGTGATCTCCCCGGTCAGCAGCGGTTTGCGCGCCAGCCGCCTGGCCGGGGCGTCGGGCCCGTAGTTCGCCGCGTCGCTCCCGTCGCGGAAGCCGGTGACGTCGTCGAAGGCGACCGCGCCCGCGACCACGGCGACCAGCCCCACGAGGAACATCAGCAGCGTGGCCACGACCTCGGACGAGGCCCACGCGGCCGAGCCGACCGCCGACCACGCCAGCGGCACGGCCAGGTAGTAGTCCCAGACGTCGAGCTTGGCCAGCCGGGCGAACGCGCCCAGCCGCCGCCCCCGCACGGGTATGACAATGCTCATCGAACAGCCTCCGGGAACGCGCAGACCGCGTCGGCGATGTGCTCGACCTGGCCGTCGGTCAGGTGCGGGTAGATCGGCAGGGCGAGCATCCTGGCGCCCGCCAGCTCGGCGTGCGGCCAGAACCGCCTGCCGCACGCGTACTGGGTGAACGCGGGCTGGGCGGGCAGCGGCGTCGGGTAGTAGACGTGCGTGCCGACGCCCCGCTGGGCCAGGTGGTGGCGCAGCTCGTCGCGGCGCTCGGCGAGCAGGCAGTAGACGTAGTGGCAGCGCCCGTCGCCGCCCGCGGGCGGGGCCTGCACGCCGTGCTCGACCAGCGGGGCGAACCGCTGGGTGTAGTAGTCGGCGATCCGCGCGCGCCGCTCCAGCCGCGCGGGCAGGCCGGGCAGCCGGTGGAGCTGGTAGTCGGCCAGGATCTCGTCGAAGCGGCTGTTGTAGCCGACCTCGTGGTGCACGAACCGGGTGCGGCCGTCCTGGCCGTGGTTGCGCAGCATCCGCACGGCCGCGGCGATCTCGGGGTCGTCGGTGATCACCGCGCCGCCCTCACCGACCGTGCCGAACGTCTTGACCTGCACGAACGAGTACACCCCCGCGTCGCCCCAGCGCCCGGCGGGCACCCCGCCGAGCACGCCGCCCTGGGCGACCGCGGAGTCCTCGACCAGCCGCACGCCGTGGCGGTCGGCCAGCGCGCGCAGGGTGGGCATGTCGGCCATGACGGAGAACATGTGCGCGGGCATGATCGCGGCGGTGGCCTCGGAGACGGCGGCCTCGACCTCGTAGGGCTCCACGACCATCGTCCACGGGTGCACGTCGGCGAAGACCGGGGCGGCGCCGACGTTGACGACGGCGGCGGCCAGCGGCGCGCAGCCCAGCGCGGGCACCACGACCTCGTCGCCGGAGCCGATGTCCATCGCGCGCAGCACCAGCATCAGCGCGCCGGTCCCGCTGGCGCAGGCGATCACGTCCGCGGCGCCGGTGCTCGCGCGCAGCGCCGCCTCGAGTTCGGCGGTCCGCTCGCCGAGGATGAACTTCTGCGCCGGGTCGGTGCCGACGCGCCGGACGGTCTCCAGCAGCCGCTCGCGGTCCTCGTCGAACAGGTCGGGCGGGAAGAACGGCAGCGCGGTCACGTCGGCGTCCCCCAGCGGGACGACGCGGAGTAGAAGGCGCGGACCAGCTCGCAGACCCGGTCGACGGCCGCGTCGGGCAGGTCCGGGTAGAGCGGCAGGGCCAAGGCGCGCTCGCAGGCGGCCTCGGCGACCGGGAACTGGCCCCTGCGGTAGCCGAGGTCGGCGAAGCAGGGCTGCAGGTGCAGGGGGACGGGGTAGTAGGTCTCGGTGCCCACGCCGTGCGCGGCCAGGTACGCGGCGAGGCTGTCGCGGTGCTCGACCTCGACCAGGTACACGTAGAACACCGGCTCGGCGGGCACCCGCCGCGGCACGACGGTGGGGGTCCGCAGCACGCCGGGGCACCCGGCCAGGCGCTCGGTGTAGGCGCGGGCCAGGTCGGCGCGGCGGGCGATGTCGGCGTCGAGGCGCTCCAGCTTGGCCAGCAGGACCGCGGCCTGGAAGTCGTCCATCTTGCTGTTGAACCCGGGCAGCACCGTCTCATTGGCGATGCCCGGGAAGTGCGCCAGCGTGCGGCCGAAGCGGCCGTGGTGGCGCAGCGCGGCGACGGCGTCGGCGACGAGCGGGTCGTCGGTGATGAGCGCGCCCGCGTCGCCGAGGGCGCCGAGGGTCTTGGTGGGGAAGAACGACAGCACACCGCCGGTGCCGAGCAGCCCGGCGTGGCGGCCGTCCCAGCGCATCCCGATGGCCTCGGCGCTGTCCTCGATCAGGGTGAGCGCGAACCGCTCGGCGATGGCGGCCATGGCGCCGAGGTCGGCGGTCTGGCAGAACAGGTGCGTGGGCATGAGCGCCCGGGTGTGCTCGGTGACCGCGTCGGCGGCGGCGGCCGGGTCCATGGCGTAGTCGTGGGGGCCGATGTCGGCGAACGCGGGGCGCCCGCCCGCCAGCGACACCGAGGACGCGGTGGCGATGAAGCTGAACGCCGGGACCACCACCTCGTCGCCGGGTTCGAGGCCGATGGCGCGCAGCAGCAGCACCAGCGCGTCGGTGCCGGAGTTGACGCCGATGGCGTGCGCGGCGCCGGTGTAGTCGGCCAGGGCGCGCTCGAACCGCTCGACCATGTGGCCGTGGGAGTACTTGCCGCGGGTGATGACCTCGGCCAGGTTGGCCTCGGCCCGCGGCCAGACGGCGTCGAGGGTGGCGGCCTGGGTGAAGAACGGCACCGGCACGGCAGGCGCCGAGGTGAGCGCCGCGACGTGCTCCATGCTTGTCCTTTCCGGACTGGCGTGACGGCAGGCGGACGCCTGACCCGGGCATCACGCTAGCCAGTCGAGATTGGTTGCGCCGCAACACATCCAAAGATCACACGGACGTGTGGCGCGCGTTGACAGTTTCCCTGGTGGGCAGCAGGGTTTGGGTCGTCATCGATAGGGTCGGGAGGCAGCTCGGGATGCTGGGCACACTGGTCGTGGGGCTCGGCCGGGCCGGAACGGGCCTGCACCTGCCGGTGTTGCGCACTCTCCGCAGCGCCGCGGGCCGTCCGCTACCCCCGATCGTGGTGTTCGATCCCGTTCGGAGTGTCCCGCGTGGACCGGACGTGGTCGTCGCCCGTGGTGTCCACCACGCGGCGGCGCTCACCGACCCGGCGACCACGGTCGTGCACCTGTGCACCCCGCCGACCGCCCGCGCCGCGCCGCTGGCCGAGCTGGCCGCGGTGGGCTTCCGCCGGTTCCTGGTGGAGAAGCCGCTGGCCACCGACCCGGCCGCGCTCGCGGCGGTCACGGAGCTGGCCGAGTCCGCCTGCCTCGACATCGTCCCGGTCGCGCAGTGGCGGCGCAGCGAGCTGACCGAGCGGCTGCGCGCCCTGGCCGAGGGCGGCGCGCTCGGCGCGGTGACGGCCGTCGCCGTGCGCCAGGCCAAGCCCCGCTTCACCAGGACGCTGGCCGGGGACGCGCACCCGAGCGCCTTCGACGTCGAGGCGCCGCACTCGGTGGCGCTGGCGCTGAGCCTGGCCGGGCCCGCCAGGGTCGAGTCGGCGGGCTGCTCGGACATGCTGCTGGGCGCGGCCGTCTTCCCCGGCCTCGGCGGCGCGTGGCTGACCCTGGCGCACGACGGCGGTGTGCGCACGGAGATCATGACCGACCTGACGGCCCCGGTGCGCGAGCGCCGGGTCACCGTGGAGTTCGAGGGCGGCACGGCCGTGGGGCACTTCGCCGTCAGCGCCGCCGACGAGTACGCCCAGCTGCGGCTGCGCACGCCCGACGCGGGCTCGCGGTGGGTGTTCCGCGACGACTCGCTGGGCGCGTTCGTGGCAGGGGCGTACCGGCACTTCGAGGGCGCCGAGCCGCTGCCCGGGGAGTTCGCCGCGGGCGCGGCCGTGGTGACCCTGATCGCCGAGGCCAAGCGCCTGGCCGCCCGCGCGCCCGTCGGGGCGGCGCGGTGAGGGTGCTGGCGGGCATCGGCGACGAGGCGGGGCCGGGCCTGGCCGAGCAGGTCGCCGCGGTGACCGCGCTGGGCTGGTCGGCGATCGAGCTGCGCGGCGTGGACGGCACCGCGCTGGCCGACCTCGACGACCGCGCCTTCGACACCGTCGCGGCCACGCTGGCCGAGCACGGCCTCAGCACGGTGTGCGTCGACTCGCGCATCGGCGACTGGGCCTCGGAGATCACCGACGACTTCAGCCCCGACCTCGACGAGCTGCGCGTCCTCGAACGGCGCTGCGCCGTGCTCGGCACCCGGTACGTGCGGGTGATGTCCTACCCCAACGCCGGGCTGCCCGCCGCGGAGTGGGAGCGGCGGGTGCGGCGGCGGCTGCGCGAGCTGGCGGCCCGCGCGGAGCAGGCCGACCTGGTGCTGCTGCACGAGAACTGCGCGGGCTGGGCGGGCGCCGACGCCGACCGGATGCTCACCCTCGCCGCCGACAGCCCCGGCCTGGCGCTGCTGTTCGACACCGGCAACGGGATCGCCTACGGCTACTCCGGCGTCGACCTGCTCGCCAAGATCGTCGAGCACGTCGAGCACGTGCACGTCAAGGACGGCCGCAAGGGTCCCAAGTGGACGCTGCCGGGCGCCGGGGACGCCGACGTCGCAGGTGTCCTGGCGATCCTGGACGCGCACGGGTACACCGGCGCGCTGTCGCTGGAGCCGCACCTGAGCCTGCGCCCGCACGAGCGCGACGGCCGCCCCGGCGAGGCCGCGGGCTTCCACGGCGCCGGTCGGGCGCTGGAGTCGCTGCTGGCGACCCGGCCGGGGGCGTGAGTGCTCACCGCCGCCGACCACAGCCTCCTGCTCGACCTGCTCGCCCTGCCCACCGCGGGCCCGCTGGAGTCCGCGGGCGAGGTGCGGCTGTGGGAGGCCCAGGAGGTCTACGCCGAGGCGTCCGGGTTCACCGTGGCGCACCACGCCCCCGCCGACCCCGCGGTGTTGCGGTGGCCGGGCGTGCCCGACGCGGTGCGCGGGATCGACCTGTCGTGCCAGCCGAACCTGGTGCTGCGCCTGGGACCGCCGCTCCCCCGGGACCGGACCGCCATGTTCAACGTCCACCTCGACACCGTCGCCGGGACCGAGCCGGTCTCCTTCGACGGCGCGGTGTTCCGCGGCCGCGGCGCGATCGACGCCAAGGGCCCCGCGGTGGCCCTGCTCGCGGGCATCCGCAACGCCGCCGCCCGCGACCCGGCGATCGGGTCGGAGGTGGCCGTGCTGGTGCAGGCGGTCTCCGGGGAGGAGGGCGGCGCGATGGGGGTCTTCGGCACCCGCCCGCTCGTCGAAGCCGGGCACGTCGGCGCGCTCAACGTCTTCTGTGAGCCCACCGGGGGCCGCTACCAGCCAAGCGCGACCGCGGCGGCGACCGCGGAGGTCCGCGTCGACGGCGAGGGCGCCGTCGACGACCTCCCCGGAGCCGGGCACAACGCCACCGTCCTGCTCGGGCACCTCGCCGCGCACCTCGGGGCGCGCCTGGACGGCGCGTGCGTCGCCGGGCTGCACACCGGGACCGCGCACAACCGGGTCTACGGGTCGGGCTCGCTGCTGGTGAACCTGCCCTACGCGAGCGCGGCGGCGGGCGCGGCCAGGGTCGCCGCGCTGGAAGCGGCGGTGGCCTCCGGGCTGGCCGAGTTCGCCGAGCGCTTCGCCGCGGCGCCGTCGATGGCCAGGACGGCCGCCGACGCCGCGGCCGTCACCCGGGTGCTGTGGCGCAAGCGCGGCCTGCCCACGCTCACCGACACAGGCCGTGGGTTGGCCGAGCTGATGGCCGCGGCGGGCATCCCGCGCGGCACGGGGTCGTTCACCTGCGACGCCATCTGGATGTCCGGGGTGCGCGCCGCCACGGCGGTGCTGGGCCCCGGCGACCTGGCCGCCAACCGCGCCCACGCCGCCG
Source organism: Actinokineospora lacus (assembly GCF_053813445.1). Lineage (NCBI taxonomy): Bacteria > Bacillati > Actinomycetota > Actinomycetes > Pseudonocardiales > Pseudonocardiaceae > Actinokineospora > Actinokineospora lacus. The sequence goes on along the minus strand of NZ_JBQERA010000002.1, from coordinate 136,644 downwards.
GCGAGTACGCCGTGCTCGCCGAGCTGGACGCCTTCGCGGGCCAGGTCTCCCGGCTGCTGCTGGCCTTCGCCGCGGCGGCCCGCTCCCCCACCCCCGTCGACCGAACGGAACGGACCTCCCGATGACCGACCTCGACACCGCGCCCGCCGTGACCGGCGTCCGGGTGCCGGTGGGCGCCCTGCTCGACTTCACCACGGCGGTGTTCCTGGCCCACGGGCTGACACCCGCGCGGGCCTCGGCCGCGGCCGAGGCGCTCTGCCACGGCGACATCACCGGCACCACCTCGCACGGCCTGGCCAACCTGACCCGGATCTACCTGCCGCTGCTGGAGTCCGGGCGGGCCCGCGCCGACGCCGAGCCGCGGGTGGCCGCCGACCGCGGCGCCGCCGTCCTGCTGGACGGGGCGGGCGCGCTGGGGCTGTGGCTGGCGGGCGAGGCGATGGACCTGGCGTGCCGCAGGGCCGCGGAGTACGGGGTCGGGCTGGTGTCGGTGCGCGGCGGCACGCACTTCGGCTGCGCGGGGCACCCGGCGCTGCGCGCGGCCCGGCACGGCATGGTCGGGGTGGTCGCGGCCAACTGCGGGCGCCAGCGCATCGCCCGCCCGCCCGGCGGGCGCGTCCCGATGCTGGGCACCAACCCGCTGGCCGTGGCCGCGCCCGCGGGCGGGCGCCCGCCGTTCCTGCTGGACATGAGCACCACCGCGGCGCCGACGGGCAAGATCCGGGCGGCGGCGCGGGCGGGCGCGGACATCCCGCCGGGCTGGCTGGCCGACGACACCGGCGCCGCGGTCACCGACCCCACCCGCCTCGACGCGGGCGAGGCGCACCTGGCCTGGCTGGGAGCGCCCGGTCCCGGGCAGTACAAGGGGTTCGGGCTCGCCCTGATGGTCGAGGTGCTGGCCGCGCTGGTGCCCGGCGCGGGCCTCGGCCCGGTGGGCGGGGCGGGCGCCGACGACGACATCGGCTACCTGCTGCTGGCCGTGGCCCCGGGCGCGCTGCGCGAGCCGGGCGGGTTCGACCGCGACGCCGCAGCGCTGTTCGGGGCGCTGCTGGACTGCCCGCCCTCGGCGCCGGGTCGGCCGGTGTCGTACCCGGGCTGCCCGGAGGCCGCGCGCACCGCCGATGCCGACGCCCACGGCGTGCCGCTGTCCTCGGCGCTGGTCGCCGAGCTGGCGGTGGTGGCCGGGCGGCTGGGCCTGCGGATGCCGGAGGTGTGCTGATGCGGGTCGGGGTGATCGGGCTCGGGGTGATCTCCCGGTTCTACCTCGCGGCGCTGCGCGACAGCGGGCCGCTGCGGCTGGGCGCGGTCTGCGACCGGCGGCAGGCCGCGCTGGCGCCGTTCCGCGACGAGGTGCCGTGCTTCACCGACCACCGCGCGCTGGTGGCCGCGGGCGGGCTGGACGCGGTCGTGGTCACCGTGCCGAACGACGCGCACGCCGAGGTGTGCCGGGACGTGCTGGACGCGGGAATCCCGGTGTGCGTGGAGAAGCCGCTGGCCACCACCGTGGCCGACGGGCGCGCGCTGGCCTCGCTCGCCGAGGCCAGGGGCACGGTGCTGTTCACCTCCTTCCACCGCCGCTACAACGCCAGGGTGCGGGAGCTGCTGATGGGCCTGCCGCCGCGCTGGGCGATCGACTCGGTGCGGGTGCGGTACCTGGAGCGCATCGAGGAGCACGTCGGGGCCGACGGCTGGTACCTCGACCCGGCGCGCTGCGGCGGCGGCTGCGTGGCCGACAACGGGCCCAACGCCGTGGACCTGGTGCGGCTGCTGCTCGGCCCGGTCTCACTGTCCGATGTGGAGATACGCAGGGACGCGGGCGGGCTCGACCGCTGGGCCCGGCTGCGCCTGGCCGCCGACGGCGGGGCGAGCGCGGAGGTGGAGCTGGACTGGTCGTACCCGGGCGAGGCCAAGGACATCGAGGTCCGGCTGGCCGACGGGACCGTGCGGCACGCGGACATGCTCGCCGGGTTCACCGGGTTCAAGCAGTCGCTGTGGCACGAGTACGCCGGGGTGCTGCTCGCCTTCGCCCAGGCCGTGCACGACGGCGGCCGCGACTCGGCGGGGCTGGCGGCGCTGGAGCTGGTGGACGCGGCCTACCGGGCCGAGCGGAAGGGGATCAGCGCGTGATCGAGGACGGCGACAAGCGGGCGGTGTCGGGGACCCTGGTGAAGGTGCTGGTGCACCGGCGCGAGGACCGCGGGATGCGGCTGGAGGAGTTCGCCAGCCGCTGCGTGCGGCGGGGCGAGGTGCACGAGCTGGTGACCACCGACCACGGCGTCGCCGACGGCCGCATCGACCGGGTCGGCTTCCTCGGGTTCGCCGAGATCGACCGCGGCGGCGTGATCGACCGCGGGGACGAGGTGCGCGTCGGCGGCACGGTCGTCGGCACGGTGCTCGGGTTCGACGCCTGCCACTTCCCCAACCACTACAACATCCTGATCCACCGGGACTCCCCGGTGACCGGCTCGGACATCGCGCTGTCCCCGGAGTCCGCGGTGCGGTTCGGGTGAGGCGGGCGGTGGTCGCGGGCGGCAGCCTCGCCGGGCTGCTGGCCGCCCGGGTGCTGACCGGGCACGCCGATGAGGTGGTCGTGGTGGAGGCCGACGAGCTGCCGCCCGGCCCCGCGGAGCGCCCCGGGACCCCGCACGCCGGGCAGTTCCACGTCCTGCACGCGCTGGCCCGGGGGCTGCTCGACCACTGGTTCCCCGCCCTGTTCGCGGACCTGGCCGCCGCGGGCGCGGCGCCGGTGTCCACTGCGGACGGTCGGATGTACGTCGACGGGCGGATGCGCCCGGTGATCCGGGACGACTCGCTGATGCCGGTGCGCCGCCCGCTGGTGGAGTGGCACGTGCGCCAGGCCGTGCTCCCGTCGGTGCGGCTGGTTCCCGGGCGGGTGGTGGGCGTCCTGGGCGACCGGGCGCGGGTGCGCGGGGTCGTGCTGGCCTCCGGGGAGCGGCTGGGGGCGGACCTGGTGGTGGACGCCACCGGCCGCGGCACCCGGCTGGGCGAGTGGCTGCGCGGGCTGGACCTCACCCCGCCGCCGAGGCGCCGGGTGCAGTTGGACCTGGGGTACGCGACGACGCTGTACCACCGGACCCCGGGGCAGCGGCTGGACGGCCTGCTCGCGGTGCACTCGCTGCGGTCGGCGGCCTGGGCCGACCCCGGGGTGGGCTGCGTGGCGGCGGTGTCGCCGGACCGGTGGCTGTGCACGGTGGCCGGGTACGGGGCGCGGCGGCCCGACCGCTCGGCGGAGTCGTTCCGGGAGCGGTGCCTGGCCGAGCCCGCGCCCGCGTTCGCGGCGCTGGTGCGCTCGTGCGTGCCGGTCGGGCCGGTCGCGGCGCACCGGTTCCCGCACAGCGTGCGCCGCGACTTCCACCTGGCCGGGGAGTTCCCGGCGGGCCTGGTGGCGGTGGGGGACGCGGTGGCGTCGTTCAACCCGGTGTACGGCCAGGGCGTTCCCTCGGCCGCCCTGCACGCCTCCGCCCTGGGCGCCTGGCTGTCGTCCGGGTCCGGTGTGGACGCCTACTTCGAGTGGCTGCGGGTGCTGGTCGACGCCGCGTGGCAGACCTCGGTCATCGAGGACTTCCGCCTCCCGCACGTCCGCGGGGAGCGCCCCCGGGGCCACCGCGTCATGCAGGCGGTCAGCGCCGCCATCGACCGCGCCGCGATGACCGACCCGGTGGTGACCCGCCGGTTCCTGGACGTCGTCAACATGCGGGCGCACCCCCGCGAACTCCTGCGCCCGGCCATCCTCGGCCGCACCCTGCTCAGCGAGGCCCGGCTGCGCCTGCCCGGCACCCAATAACGCGGGCACGGCGACCTGGATACGGTGAACGGCCCCGGAAGGGATCGCCTTCCGGGGCCGTTCACCGCCGTGGGACTAGCGGCCGAGCAGGTTCACCTCGGACTTGCCCTGGTGGTAGAGGCGCACCGCGTCGACGAGCTCCTCGACGGTCAGGCTGCCGTTGCCGTTGACGTCGATCTGGGTGAACGCCTGGTCGGCCTGGCGCTCGTCCACCCCGGCCGCGCGCATCCAGCGCTTGAACTCCTGCTGGTTGACCTCGCCGTCGCCGTCGGTGTCGCAGATGTCGACGATGGCCTCGATGGTCGGGCGCAGGTTGCGGTCGAAGCCCGCGTCGCCGCCCTCGACCAGCTCCCTCTCCGAGACCTGGATGAACTGCTCGGTCGAGACCTGGCCCTGCGGCCCGACCTGGGCCTTGGCGGCCAGCTTGTCCCACATGCCCAGGTACGCCGACATGAGAGCCCGACCCTTCGGGCTGTTCTCCTGCTCGCCGAACGACTGCAGGATTCGACGGGCCTCGGTCTCGTAGTCCGACTTGTCGATCGACCCGTCGCCATTGGAATCCCACAGCTCGAACCGGCGCTTCAAGCGGCTGTCCTGGACGCTAGCGGTCACAACCATGCTCCTTCGGTTTGTGGCTATTTCCCTGATTTTGACGAGCCGCGCCCGGCCAGGGCACCGAGTCGGCTTCAGCTCCGCGACCTCGACAGTAGCCCGGTTCCCGAGCACCGGCAGCGGATCATGCCACCCTTTTCGGGTGTATTGCCGACACCCCGATCGGGCATCGGCGATTACTCTGCGAATGTCAATCCAATGGGTGAAAACAGGTACACGAACAAGCGAGTGCCGATGGCGGCGAGACCGACAAATATGGAAGCGGCTCACCGGATCGACAAAGTGGAGGAAACATGGGAGTCACCCGCGCGGCCCGACCCGGCGCGCTCGCCGCCGCGGCCCCGCGTCCCGGCGCCTGACCCGGACGTGGGCCTCGACCTGGTAGTGATCGGCCTGGGGTACGTCGGCCTCCCACTGGCCCGCAGGGCCTGCGCCGCGGGCCTGACGGTCACCGGCGTCGACATCTCCCGCGACGTGGTGGCGGGACTGCGGGCGGGCCGCTCGCACATCGGCGACATCGCCGACGGCGACATCGAGGCGATGCTCGACGCCGGGTTCACCGCCACGGTGAACCCGGCGCCCGTCGGCGCCGCGGACACCGTGGTCATCTGCGTGCCCACCGGCCTGGTGGACGGCGAGCCCGACCTCGGCGCCGTGCTCTCGGCGGCGGGGGCGGTGGCCCGGCACCTGCGGCCGGGCACCCTGGTGGTGCTGGAGTCCACCAGCTACCCGGGCACCACCGAGGAGGTGCTGGCCCCGGTGCTGGAGGCGGGCGGGCTCGTCGCGGGCGCCGACTTCCACCTGGCGTTCTCCCCCGAGCGCATCGACCCGGGCAACGGGGAGTTCTCCTTCGAGAACACGCCCAAGGTCGTCGGCGGGCTGACCCCGGTGTGCGCGAAGCGGTGCGCGGCGTTCTACGAGGAACTGGTCGACACCGTCGTCGTCGCGGCAGGCTTGCGGGAGGCGGAGACGGCCAAGCTGCTGGAGAACAGCTACCGGCTGGTGAACATCGCGCTGGTGGACGAGCTGGCGGTGTTCTGCGCGGGCGCGGGCGTCGACGTCTGGGACGTGCTGCGCTGCGCGGCGACGAAACCGTTCGGGTTCCAGGCGTTCGCGCCGGGGCCGGGCGTCGGCGGGCACTGCATCCCGGTGGACCCGCGGTACCTGGCCAGCCGAGCCCGCTCGGCCGGGCTGCCCGCGACGATGATCGCCACGGCGCTGGAGGTCACCGCCGGGATGCCGGGGTACGTGGCGCGGCGCGCGCGGGAGGTGCTGGCGCGCGGCGGTCCGGTGGCCGGGGCCAGGGTGCTGCTGCTGGGCGTGACGTACAAGGCGGACGTGGCCGACGTGCGGCAGTCACCGGCGATCGGCGTGGTGCGCCACCTGCGGGCCATGGGCGTGCAGGTGGCCTACCACGATCCGCACGTCCCCCGGTTCGCCGTGGACGGCGTCGAGGTGCCCAGGTCCGATGTGGACGACGACGCCGACCTCGTCGTGCTGTTGCAGGACCACCGGTCCGTCAGCGTGCCCCGGGTGCGGGCGGTGCTGGACACCCGGGGCGTGCTCCCGGGCGACCACGTGGAGCGGCTGTGATCCCAACACCGGAATAACACGGCCTAGCCGCGTTCGAAGTCCAGCAGGAAGCGCTTGCGCTCGATGCCGCCGCCGTAGCCGGTCAGGCTGCCCGTCGAGCCGATCACGCGGTGGCACGGCACGATCACGCTGATCGGGTTGCGGCCGTTGGCCATGCCGACAGCGCGGGAGGCCGTGGGGTGGCCGAGGCGCTGGGCGAGTTCCCCGTAGGTGATGGTCTCGCCGTAGGGGATCTCGCCGAGCGCGGCCCAGACCCGCTGCTGGAAAGGGGTGCCCGCCATCGCCGTGGGCACCTCGAAGGTCCTCAGCTCGCCAGCGAAATACGCCTTGAGCTGGGCTTTGACCTCGTCGAGCAGGGTATCGTCGCGGTGGCCGAAGGTGGTCTCGGCCGGACGGTGGCGCTGCTCGGTCATGTAGAGGCCGGACAGGATGCCGTCGGTGGCGACCAGGGTGAGTTGGCCCACGGGGCTGTCGGTGATCGTGTGCGCGCGCACTGGGGTCCTCGCTTTCGGTTGCCACCAGAGTGGACCGGAGGGGGGTACGGATGCTGGCGGGAATCGGCCATCACACTTTGGGTGAACCGGAACCAATCGGGGTACCTCCACGTTGACACGCTGAGCGCCGACGAAAGGACCGCCATGCCGCTGTTCAAGCGACTCACCGCCCTCGCGGGGGCCGCGGCCGCCGCGAGCAAGTATGCCCGCCGCCACCCGGAGAAGGTGGACCGCTGGGCCGCCAAGGCCGGGCAGTTCGTGGACCGCCGCACCAAGGGCAAGTACCACGACCGCATCGGCACGGCGGTACGCAGGGTGCAGGCTTCCGCGCGCCGGTGAGCCCTGCCCGCGGGATGGGGCGGTAGGGCCTGAGACAGCCAAGACCCTCGGCGGGTTCGCCGGGGGTCTTGGTGTCGCTCCGGGTCAGGACGGCGGCAGGGCGTCGATGATGTCGGCGAGCGTGATCCAGGCCGGGGTGGGTGGGGCGTCCTCGTCCAGGGGGATGATGGGCAGGCGCCAGAGGTCGGCGTGCGGGTGCCGCTTCGGGTCGCCCGCGACGACGCCGATGCCGATGAACTGGGGATTTCCCCGGTGGAAGTTGTACATGCCGAAGGTGACGACCGTGCCGGGTACCGGCCAGTCCGCCGCCGCTGCGTGCATGTCGACCCCCGGTCCCCCGTGAACTGGGCTCATAGTGACACAGCCTCACTCGTTCGGCGTAAGGCTGCCACGCTTTTGTGTCCACTAAGTCCGACTTCAGTGGGTAAATCTCTTCCAGAACCGACATTCGTAGGGTGCCCGGCCGCACAGGTGGCGGGCTAGCGTCGGCTCACCGGACTGGCGGGTAACCAGTTGGTTCGGTCCGGGATGGCCACTCTCCGTCCATCTCGGCCCTGCGATCGTGGAGAGGTCCTGCTTATGCGCAAAATCATTGGCATTGTTGGAGGTTTGGCCGCGCTGACGGCGGGCGCGGTGGTCAGTTCACCCGCCGGGGCGGCGCCCTCGGCGCTGGCCCCCGCGATGGAGCGGGACCTGGGACTGACGGTGTCGCAGGTGGACTCGTTGCTGGCTCGGGAGAACACCGCCCGGGCGCTGGTTCCCGCCGTGTCGGAGGCGGCGGGAACGGCGTTCGGCGGGGCCTGGCTGGACAACGGGACGCTGACCGTCGGGGTCACCGACGCCGCGCGCGTCGACGAGGTCGAGGCCGCGGGCGGGCGGGCGGAGGTGGTCACGCACTCGGCGGCCACCTTGGACGGTGTCAAGTCGGCGATCGACGGCCGTTCCACGGCCGCGCCCGCCGAGGTGACCGGGTGGTACGTCGACGTGCGGTCCAATTCGGTCGTCGTCAGGGCGTTGTCCGAGAGCGCCGACGTGCGGTCCTTTATGGAGGGATTCACGGGTCCGGTCCGGGTGGAACAGGTGGCGAAGCGGCCCCGGCCGTACGCCGATGTGGTGGGTGGGGACGCCTACTACATCGACGGGTCGGGGCGGTGCTCGGTCGGGTTCTCCGTCACGGGCGGCTTCGTCACCGCGGGCCACTGCGGGCGGCCCGGCTCCTCGGTCGACGGCGCGGACCGCTCGGCGATGGGCGGGTTCGAGGGGTCGTCCTTCCCCGGTGACGACTACGCGTGGGTCAGCACCAACGACTCGTGGACGCCGAGCCCGGTGGTCAGCGGGTACGGCAACGGCAACGTCACCGTGACCGGGTCGACCCCGGCCGCGGTCGGCGCCAGCGTCTGCCGCTCCGGGTCCGCCACCGGCTGGCACTGCGGCACCGTGGAGTCGCTGGACGAGACCGTGCGCTATCCGGAAGGCGACGTCAGCGGCCTGACCAGGACCGACGCCTGCGCCGAGCCCGGGGACTCCGGCGGTTCGTGGGTCAGCGGCACCCAGGCCCAGGGTGTGACCTCGGGCGGCTCCGGCGACTGCTCCAGCGGCGGGACCACGTACTTCCAGCCCGTCAACGAGATCCTCGACGCCTATGGCCTGACCCTGGTCACCGGCTGAGCACCGGCGGAACCCGTCCCGCACGGGGGCGGGTTCCGCCGCTTTCTCGTACAGTCGTGACCATGGGGCGGAAACCACACCTCCGCGTCGGCACCGCCGACCGCGAGCGAGCGGTCGCCGCCCTTTCCACCCACTTCACCGAGGGCCGCATCGACGTCGCCGAGTACGAGCGCCGCTGCACCTCCGCCACCACCGCCGAAACCCGCGGCGACCTCGACACCCTCTTCGACGACCTCCCAGCCCCACACCCCCGGTTCGACCCACCCGCCGAGATCGCCCCCCGCCCGGCCGCACCTCCCGCCAAGGCGCCCGCCCGCCGCGCCAACGGCCTCATCATCGGCGGCTTCGTCCTCGCCGCCATCGCCCTGATCACCACCGTCACCGCCATCACCGGCTCCTGGTGGGCCTTAGCCCCCGCCGTGATCATCGCGGCGATCATCGTCCTGGTCGCCTCCTAGGTCTCCGGGCAGCCAGCACGTCACAGGGTCCGATGGCGCGTTCGGCCCACGGCTCAGCGGGTCGGTCGTGGAGAAACAGCCATGGTCGATCTCGGTGCGGCGCAGGCCCACGTGTGGCGCTCGGCGGCTCGTCCGCTCGATTTCGGCGAGTGCCTCCGGGTTCGCCGATGGTCCCGGTCAGGGCTGGTGACGTCGCTCAGCCGACCAGCTCGCGCAGGCGGGCGAGGAGGTCGGCTCGGCTGGCGGCGCCCAGGCGGGCGCGCATGCGGGCCACGTGGTGCTCGACGGTCTTGGCGGAGATGAACAGGCGGTCGCCGATCTGGCGGTAGGTCATGCCCGTCAGCACCAGGCCCGCCACCTGGAGTTCCCGCTCGCTCAGGCGGGCGGGCTCGCCCGCGGCATCGGGGGTGGGGGTGCTCGTCGGGCCCTGCAGGCCGCGGGCGCACTCCAGCAGGCCGACCATCGCCGCGCGGTCGGTGGTGCGGATGGCGGCCTGGCCTGCCAGGCGGGCGCCGTCCCAGCGCAGGCCCGCGGCGTGGAGGGCGCGGGCGGCCGATTCCACGGCCTCGCGGTCGACATCCCCGGCGACCACGCGCAGCCACACCTGGGCGGCGTCGGCCAGGGCGGCGGGGACCGGTCCGGCGTCGGCGCAGGCGCGCAGGGCGTCGGCGTGGTGTCGGGCGGCGGCGGGGCATTCGGCCAGGAGTTCGGCGTGGAGGGCGTACCAGTGCGGCATGGCCGTCCACAGTGGAGGATTTCCGAGGGTGTCCAGCAGCGACCACGCGGCGTCCAGGTGCGGGGCGATGCGGTCGCGGTCGCCGAGGCGGGCGGCGGCGACGGCCAGTTCCCCCAAGGGCAGCAGGGTGAACAGGTCCACCGGCTGCCGGGCGACCGCCGCGCAGGCGGCCTCCCAGCAGCGCCGCAGCGCCGCCAGGTCACTGCCCCGCCGCGCCAGGGCGACGGCCAGACCCGCGGCGAACAAATCGTCGCGGCTGGAGGAACACCCGTCCGCGGACCGGCCGGACGCGGCGGCGTTGCCCGCGAACATCGCCGCCCAGCCGCGCAGCAGCCGGTGGCGGGCGGCCAGGGGGGCGCCGCCGACTCCGGCGGCGATGGCGCGGTCCAGCACCGACTCCGCGGTCGCGGGGTCGCCGTCGTGCAGGGCCATCAGGGCGGCGAGGGCGGCGGGGCTGTCGGGCAGCAGGGCCGCGTCGCCGACCGGCTCCAGCGCCGCCGCGGCGTGCACCACAGTGGACAGTGCCGGTCCGGACACCGAGTCGAGCACGCCGCGGGCGGTGGCCGCGACGGCGCCCGCGAGCACGGTCGGGGCGGCGTTCCCCGCCTCCTTGAGGGCGACCCTGGCCTCGTCGAGCCTGCCGGTGCCGACGTAGCCGATCGCGGCGAACGCCGCCGACACCGCGGTCCCGCTCCAGCGGTACAGCTCGGCGCTGCGGGCCAGCTGCCCGCGGTGCGCCAGGGCCGCTCCCGCGACCGACGCCGCGCGGCCGCGGACGGGCCCGGGGCCGTGCGCGATGAGGGCGTCGGCGCGGCGCAGGGCGGCGGACGCCTCGCCCGCGAGGGCCTCGGCCTCGGCCCAGTCCGCCTGGTCGACCTCGTGGCCCGCGGCGGCCGCGGCGGTGAACAGCCGCACGGCGACTCCGGGAGCGCACTCCGAGGCCGCCGTCGCGAACAGCGCGGCGACCGCGGGGCCGTCGGCGCCCGCGTCGAGCAGCGCGATGGCGGTGGGCGCGACCGGGCCGCCCGCGGCCAGCCGGGCCCCGGCCAGCGCGTCGAACAGCGCCGACCGCTCCTCGGCGGGGACCAGCGCCCGCACGGCGACGGCGGCGACGGGCAGCAGGCCGCCGTCCGGGGCGACGAGCCCCCCGGCGCGCACCTCGGCGACGACCTCGGCGACCGGCCGTTCGAGCAGGCCCGCGGGCAGGTCGGCCACCCCGGCCTCGCTGGCGGTCAGCACCCGCCGCGCGTCGGTGTCGAGGCGGTCGAGGTCGAACCGGAACTCCTCGGCCGCGCCCGCCTCGGCCCTGGCGAAGGCCCCCCCGGTGGACAGGTGCGGGGCCAGGCGGTGCACGAGGCCGGGCACGCCGCCGGTGTGGGCGTGGACCGCCGCGACGACGTCGGGCTCGGGGTCGTCGCCGGTGGCCAGGCGCAGGCAGGCGGCGACGCGGTCGTGGTCGAAGGACCGCAGCACGATCTGGCCGCGCAGGCGGGCCAGCAGCGCGGTGAGCCCCGCGGGCCGGGGCCACGGCCGGGCGGCGACGACCAGGTCGAGCCGGTCGTCGGCCGCCAGGTCGGCGACCTCGGCCAGGGCGGCGTCGCTGAGCAGGTGCGCGTCGTCGACCAGCAGCATCCCGCTCTCCGGCGCGACACCACGGCGGTGGCGGACCGCGGCGGGGATCTCGGCGAGGCGGTCGAGGAGGGCGGACTTGCCGTAGCCGCCGGGAGCGATCACGGCCAGCCGGACCGGACCGCGCGCACCCGCGGCGATGTCGGCGCAGAGCCGCCGGGTCGGCTCGTCGAGGACCAGGTCGGCGGGGTGCAGGTGGCCGGGGATCACGAGGCGCCCTTCCCCTTCCGCACCCGGGCGAAGCGCCGCGGCGGCGGTTCGAGCGGGGTGATCTCCACCGGCGGCCGAGGCGGCGGCTCGGTGTCCAGCGGCAGCCGAACCGGCGGAAACCCAGGACTGGACACAACGGTGTCGAACGAGTCGGGCGACCCGAACCCCGTGGCACGGGGCCGTGGATCAGAAGCCGTCACCCGCGAACCCGACTCGACATCCGTCGACCGAAACCCCGGACCAGACGATTCGGAGCGGAAGCCCGAGCCAGACCCCGCGGGCCTCAGCCGCGGATCAGAAGCCGTCGCCCGGAAACCGGGCTCCGCTGGGCGATACGAACCGGACCCAAACCCCGAGACGGAACCTACGGGTCCAAGTCGCGGGTCAGAGGCGGTCGCCCGGAAGCCGGGCTCGATTCCCACCGGTCGGAACGCCGGGTCGGACGCGGCGGCGCGGGGGGTGGGCAGGGCGAGGCGGGGGCGGGCGGCCAGGGCGGCGCCGCGGGCGGGCAGGGTGGCCGGGTCGTCCGGGATCGTGCTGGGGGTGGGGAGGGCCGCGGCCAGGCAGGCGACCAGGGGGACCCGGGCCGTGCCGCCCGCCACCACGGCCCGCGCGGGCCGCTCGGCGGACAGGAACGTGCGGAAGCCGTCGATCGCGCGGGTCAGGACCGGGCGGGCCAGGTCGGCGAAGGCGGTCTGGGTGACCACGGACTCGCCCACCGGCACCTCGGCGACCGTGCTCAGCCGCTCCTTGACCGCCTGTCCCCCGAGGTCGGCGAGCAGGTCGTCCAGGCAGGCGCCGACGGCCGGGTCGGCGGGGGCGGCGTGGCCCACGAGGTCGAACGCCACCGGGCCGCGGTGCAGCAGGGCGTACTCGGTGTGCCTGCCGCCGAGCAGGGCCACACCCAGCGACTGGCCGGGTCGCAGCGGCGCGCGGAAGTGCTCGGCCTCCGCCGCGGCGGCGACGGTGGGCAGCAGCAGGACCCCCGGGTACCCCGCGGCGGCCAGCGCGTCGCGCAGCAGCCCGCGCCGGTACCGACCCCAATCGGGTGGGTGAGTCACCGCCACCCGGTCGGGTGGCCCGCCCTCGGCGTCGGCGACCCGGTCGGCGACCGCGGCGACCAAGGCCGCGAGGAGGTCGTGCGCGGTGTACGGGACGCCGCCGAGCAGGAGGGCGACGTCGTCGCCGACGTGGTCGAGCAGGTCGGCCGCGACCCACTCAGCGGACACCGCCGCCGCGTCCGCACCCACCACCATCTGGCCGTTCGCCAGTGCCAGCAGCGGCGGGAGGTCGGCGTCGACCACCACGGGCGGCCCGTCGCGCCTGCACACCGCCGCCGCGCCGCGGGTGCGGCCGACGTCGACGCCGAGCACGTACGGCATGACAGAACACCTCCGGTGGGACGCGGCCACTGGGCCCTGTTGGTACCAGGCGGCGCGTCCCGCATGGCAACCCCGGGTGGACATCCACTCACCCCCTAATCCCCTAACGAGTGAAACCCCGTCCCCCGTTAGTGCGTTAGGAGTAAACCGGGAGTCATCCCCGATGTGGGTGATGGCCGGGCCGCCCTAGCGTGATCGTCGCCGCCCGAGCCGATGCCCCGGTCTCGGGCCACAGCCCCTTCCCCCTTGGAGCCGGTCCTTTGATCACGCCCGACCAGACCCTGCACGACTTCGTGCTCACCCTGCTCACCGACGACGCCGCCCGCTCGGCCTTCGCCGCGGACCCCGGCAGCTGCCTGCAGGCCGCGGGTCTGGACGACATCACCGCCGCCGACGTCCAGGACGTCGTGCCGCTGGTGGTCGACTACGCCCCCGCGGGCCTCGACCTGGCCCTGCCCGCCACCGACGGCACCGCGATCGGCCAGCTCCAGGCCTTCGCCGAGGCCGCGTCGGGCGCGCTCGGCGGCGCGGGCGGCGTGGAGGTCGTGACCGACCACTTCGCGGGCGTCGCGGGTGCCGTGGCCTCCACCGAGGGCGCGGTGGCCGACTTCGACTTCGCCTCCGAGCACGGCAACGGCGATGGCCACCTCGCCGCCGCCACCGACGGGGTCGACGGCGTCTTCCGCGCCACCAGCGACCCCGCCGACCTGGCGGGCTTCACCACCCTCACCAGCGACGGCGGCGCGGGCGGCGTCGGGTTCGCCACCGACGAGGCCGCCGGTGACGCCGACGCCGCGGTCTCCACCAACGGCGCCGCGGGCGACTACGACTTCGTCACCAACCACCTCGCGAGTGAGGGCCACCTGGCCGCGACCGCCAACGGGGTGTCCGCTGGCGCCGTCGGCGAGACCGAGTACGGCGACGCGGGCGCCGAGACCACCCTGGGCACCGACGGCGCCGCGGGCGCGTTCGGCGTCGACTCCGAGCACTTCAGCGCCGCGGGGGCCTTCGCCGCCACCACCAACGGCGCCGCGGGCAGCTTCAGCACCGAGAACGACGCGGCAAGCTTCGCAGGCGACACCGCTCTGAGCACCGACGGCGCCGCGGGCGCGTTCGACCTGGACTCCGACCACTTCAGCGCCGACGGCGCCTTCGCCGCCTCCACCGACGGAGCGGCGGGCGCCGCCAGCCTGCAGTCCGAGCACTTCACCGCCGAGGGCGCCTTCGCGGCCTCCGCCGACGGTGCCTCCGGCGCTGCTGGCCTGCACTCCGAGCACTTCACCGCCGAGGGCGCTTTCGCCGCCTCCACCGAGGGTGCCGCGGGCGCCGCCAGCCTGCAGTCCGAGCACTTCAGTGCCGACGGCGCCTTCGCGGCTTCCGCCGACGGTGCCTCCGGCGCTGCTGGCCTGCACTCCGAGCACTTCACCGCCGAGGGCGCCTTCGCGGCCTCCACGGACGGCGCCTCGGGTGCCGCCGGACTGCAGTCTGAGCACCTCACCGCCGAGGGCGCTTTCGCCGCCACCACCAATGGCGCCGCGGGCGGCTTCAGCGCCGAGAACGACATGGCCCACCTGGCAGGCGACGCCGCGCTGAGCACCGACGGCGCCGCGGGCACCGCTGGCCTGCACTCCGATCACCTCACCGCCGAGGGCGCCTTCGCCGCCACCACCAACGGCGCCGCGGCGGGCTTCGGCGGCGAGACCGCCCTGGGCGGCCTGGGCGCGGAGACCGCGCTGGGGACCGACGGCGCCGCGGGCAGCCTGGCGCTGGACAGCGACCTCGCCACCGCGGGCGCGGGTCTGGCCGCCTCCGAGGACGGCGTGGACGCGGGCCTGGTGCTCGACGCCGACGTGCTCTCGGTCAACGGCGACCTGGGCACCGGCGGCGTCAGCGGGCTGGACGTGACCGCCGCGGGCATCGCGCTGCCGGAGCTGACCGCACCGCAGCTGGGCGACATGGACGACGTGACCGGCCTGCTCGACGCCGACGCCCTGCGCGTCGGTGACGTGACCGTCGGCACGGTCGCCAACTACGTCAGCGAGGGCGGCAGCCTGGCCGACGCCGACCTCGCCGACCTCGGCGGCGTGCTGACCGGCGCCGCGGGCGACCTGCCGGTCGACCTGCCCGCCGTCCCGGCGCTGCCGGAGCTGGGCGACCTGCCCGTCGACGTGCCCGCGCTGCCCGAGCTGGAGCTGCCCGAGCTGGACGGCCTGCCGGTCGACGTGCCCGCCGTGCCCGGCGCGGAGCTGCCGGAGCTGGGCGACCTGCCCGTCGACGTGCCCGCGCTGCCCGAGCTGGAGCTGCCGGAGCTGCCGGTCGACCTGCCCGTCGTCAACCCGCTGCCGGACCTGGGCGACCTGCCCCAGACCGGGGGCGACCTGGTCAGCGGCAACCCGCTCGGCGAGGTCACCGGCGATGGCGGCCTGCTCGACGTCGGCGGCGTGACCGACGTGCTGGACCTGGGCCACTGACCCTTCGGCACAGAGGGAGCGGGGCCGGGATCATCCGGCCCCGCTCTCGCCATTTCCCCCCGCAGGCCGAACACGGCACACTCGTCCGGGTGACGACGGCACCGCCTTGGCTGGAGCTGCTGGACGAGACGATCCGCGCCTGCGCCGAGTTCGACCGGCCCGACCTTGCCCAGCGCCTGCGAACCCGCAGAGCCGCCCTGCTGCACCCCACCCGGCGCGTCGTGGTGTTCGGCTGCGCGGGCCAGGGCAAGAGCCAGCTGGTCAACGCCCTGCTGGGAGCCGCGGTCTGCGCCGTGGGCGACGACGTCACCACGACCGTGCCCGCCGTGCTGAAACACGCCAAGACCCCCACCGCCGCGCTGCTGGGCGCCACCGACCGCGGCGGCCCTGTCGAGACGGCGACAGCGCGCGCCAACAAGCACCCCGACGCCGTGGGCACCGAGATCGGCCTGCCGCGCGCGCTGCTCGGCGCCGGTCTCGTCCTCGTCGACGCCCCGCCGGTGGGCGACCCGAGCGGGCGGCGCACCGAGCTGGCGATGGCCGCGCTGGCCGAGGCCGAGTGCGCGCTGCTGGTCACCGACGCCACCGCCGCGCTGACCCCGCTGGAACTGGACCTGCTCGGCCAGGTGGCCCGGCTGTGCCCCGCGGTGGCCGTGGTGCTCACCAAGATCGACATGGTGCCGCGCTGGCGGCACGTCGCCGAGGTGGACCGCAACCGGCTGGCCGAGGCCGGGCTCACCGCGCCCGTGGTGCCGGTGTCCTCGGTGCTGCGCCTGGCCGCCGCCCGGACCGGGGACAAGGCGCTCAACACCGAGTCCGGGTTCGCCGCGCTGGTCGAGTGCCTGCGCGCGGCCGTGCTCGCCGACCCGGTCGCCGCCGCGGGCCGGGCCGCCGCGGCGACGTGCGGGGTCGTGGTGGAGGAGTTGCTCGGCCCGGTGCGGGCGCGCGCCGCCGCGCTGCCGCCCGCGGTCACCCAGGACGCCGTGCTGGCCGCGACCAGCAGGATCGAGCTGATCCAGCGCGAGGCCGCCCGCAAGCAGACGCAGCTGGCCGACGACGTCGCCGACCTCAACTCCGACGTCGAGTACGACCTGCGCGACCGCACCCGCCGCGTCCTGCGCGAGGTCGACGACTACTTCGAGGAGGCCGACCCGCTCAAGGTGTGGCCGGAGTTCTCCGACTGGATGCGCACCACCCTGACCACCGTCGCCGAGGCCAACGCCGACTGGCTGCTGCGCCGGTTCGAGTGGATCGCCGGACGGCTGGCCGCCGACGGCGAGGACCTGCCCGCCCTGCTCGACCTCGCCGCCGTGGACTCGCTGCGCACCCCGAGGGTCGAGCCGTTCAGCCCGGTGCAGAAGATGTTCGTCGGCCTGCGCGGCTCCTACAGCGGCCTGCTGATGTCGGGCCTGGCCACGACCCTGGCCGGCCTGCCACTGATCAACCCGATCTCCATCGGCGCGGGTGTCGCCTTCGGCGCCCGCAGCGTGTTCGAGGAACGCGGGGCCCGGCTCAAACGCCGCCAAGCCATCGCCAAGACCACCGCCCAACGCCACGTCGACGACTTCTTCCTCGCCTACGGCAAGCAAACCCGCGACGCCACCCGCATGATCCACCGAGCCCTGCGCGACCGCCTGGACGAGATCGCCCGACAGGTACGCGCCGAAGCCGCCGAGTCGGCCCGCCGAGCCCGCCGAGGCACCGAGGCGGCCACCACCCGCCGCACCGAACTCATCACCACCGTCCGCCGCGACCTGACCAAACTCTCCGCCCTGCGCACCCGAGCCGAATCCGCCCGAGCCCCCCTGCCCACCCCCCGCGGCCTCACCGCATGACCCCACCACCCCATGACGTCCCCCCACACCCATGGAACCGCGCGATCCAACCCGCAGCCCGCCCCCAGACTGTCCACAACAGCCTCCCCGAGACGGCCCCGGCGCTGCCGGTCCAACCCCACTCCGCCCACCACAACAACCCCACGCCACGACGTTTCCTCAACGTCAACCAACCCCGCGCTGCCCACCCAGGCGGACTGACCACGTGAACCCCACCAAGGCGGTACGGGCGCTGCCAGACCGCGCAGTCCACCGCGAAGATCCCCACGCCACAACGCTTCCTGACGCCTGCCAAACCGCGCCATCCAGCCCGCTGTCAACCACCGGACTGTCCACATGAGCCTGACCGAGACAGCCCAAGCGCTGCTGGACCGCCCCGCGCCTCCCTCCGCGTCACGGCGTTCCTCACCGCCCGCCAAGAGCGCGCTTCCCATCCCGGCTCCCGACCCACGCGAGCTGACCACATGAGCCGCACCAAGGCGACCCAGGCATTGCTCGACCACAGCAGCGCCACCCAACACAACAACCCCCGCGCCATGACGTCCTTCAACGGTCACCAAGCTCACCCTGCACAGACGGGTCACGTGAGCCTCGTCGGGGCGGTCTGGGCGCTGCTGGACCACGCCCACGCCGCCTATCGCGATGACCTGCGGGCCGCAGCGTTCCGCCATGTTCGCCAAGCCGTGCCCGCTCCGCGCGGGGTGATCGCGTGAGCCTCGTTGAGGCGGTGTGGGCGCTGGTGGAGCGCGCTCGGGTCGCCTACCGGGACGATCCGCGTGCTGCGGCGTTCCTCGATGCCCGACAGGCCGCGTTGTCCGGTCCGCTGCGGGTGGCCGCGGTTGGCGCGCCCGGGTCGGGGCAGTCGACTCTGCTTGATGCCATCGTCGGCGAGCCGTTCACCGCTCGGGCCGGGCGGCTGGTGGTCGACTGGCCTGGGGCGGTCGAGCTGATCGACGGGGACGCCGACGCCGACGCGGTTCTGGTGCTGATGCCGCGTCCGGCCGAGCCGTACCCGGCGGCACTGCACCCGGTGGCCTCGATCGCGGTGCTGTCGCGGGCCGACGAGCTGGGCGGGGGGCGGGTCGACGCCATGGTCTCGGCGCGTCAGCTCGCGCGCAGGCACGCCCGTGGTGAGCTGGGCGCGCGCTGCCAGGACGTGGTCGCGGTCGCGGGGCTGACGGCACTGGGCGCGGCGACGATGACCGGCGAGGAGGAGTCCGCGCTGCGCGCGCTGGGCGGGCTCGCCCGGGACGAGCTGGACGCGGCGCTGCTGTCAGTGGACAGGTTCACCGGCTCGGCGTTGCCAGTGCCCACCGACATCCGCGTCTCCCTGGTGGAGCGGTTCGGCCTGTTCGCGGTGCGGTTGGCAGCGTCGCTGGTGCGGCGTGGCGCCGACGTGGCCGCCGAGCTGTCCAGGGCCAGCGGCATCGACGACATCCGCGCCGCTGTCGCCGAGTGCTTCACCGACCGCGCCGACGTCCTGCGCGCCCGCTCGGCGTTGGCGGCGGTGGAATCGCTGGTGCGGGCCGATCCGCGCCCGGCGGTGGCCGCCGACGTGGAGCGGGTGACGGCGTCGGCGCACGAGCTGCGCGAGCTGCGCCTGCTGGCCGTCCTGCGCACGGGCCGGGTGTCGTTGGACGAGCTGGGAGACGACGCGGCCACCGAGGCGCGCTGCCTGCTGGGCGCCGCGGGCGAGCGCCTGCCGGGCGGCCTGGACCCGTACGCGGCGATGGTGCGCTGGCGCGCGTGGTCACTCGACCCCGGATTGACCGACGCACAGCGGCGCGCGGCGGGAGTGGTGGCACGCAGCTGCGCCGGACTGCTCAACGAGCCCGCGCGGTGACCCGTTCCAGCTGGGCCGGGCCGCGGGCGGCACCCGCCGCGAGGACTCCGCCATCGCCCCGGCGGGCCTGGTCGGCCCCGGACCTGCTGGATGCCGGGGTCACGGCGGTCGAAGGGTGTGCGACGCGCGTCAGCCCGCTGGTTGTGACCACGGGCAGGGCCGATCAGCTCGGGCACAGGGGCGGGCTTGTTCACTGGGTCCGCTCGGTGCCCCAGTCCAGGTGAGCCAGGTTGCCCGCGACCACCGGCAGGGCAATCACCTCGGGCACAGGTAGGCAGGCTCAGCGGATCTGCACGGTGACCCATCCCAGATAAGCGGGCTACCCGCGACCACCGGCAGGTGCGATCACCTCGGGCACAGGTAGGCAGGCTCAGCGGATCTGCACGGTGACCCATCCCAGATAAGCGGGCTACCCGCGACCACCGGCAGGTGCGATCACCTCGGGCACAGGTAGGCAGGCTCAGTGGGTCTGCTCGGTGACCCAGTCCAGGTAAGCCGGGCTGCCCGCGACCACCGGTAGGGCGATCACCTCGGGGACGTCGTAGTCGTGGTGCTCGTTGAGGTAGGCGGTGATGGCGTCGACGCGGTCGTCGGTGGTTTTGAGGACGCACTGGTACTCGGTGTCGTCGTGGAGGTTGCCGTCCCAGCGGTAGATGCTGCGGATCGGGCCGACGATCTGGGCGCAGGCGGCCAGGCCGCGCTCGACCAGGCCGCGGCCCAGGCTGGCGGCGGCGTCTGCGGTGCCGGTGGTGGTGATGACGACGACGGGGACCACGCGCACGACCGTACCCTCGCTCTCGTGGTGTCGTATTGGACGGCGGGGTCGCCGTCGGAGGCGCGGGAGTTCGCGGTGTCGTCGCGGGCGGGGCGGATCGTGTGCCTGAACTCGCTGGACGGGCCGTCGGTGGCCGCGGAGCTGGGCTCGCGCGGGGCCGAGGTGGTGGAGGTGCGGGCGGCCGTGGTGGCGGCGGGGCGGCCGGAGTTCGAGGCGGTGCGGTCGCGGGGTGAGCGGTGGCCGGTGGCGTCGCGGAGGCTGGTGCGGCCGCTGGCCTCGGCGGAAGTGGAGCGGGTGTTGCGGGAGGCGGCGGGGTGGGCCGCCGGGGAGTACGTGGTCGGTGGGCCGGAGGTGCTGACGTACGCGGAGTACGTGCGGCGGTACGCGCGGGTGCGGGGGCTGCGGCGGTGGGTGCTGGGATGGGGGCGTTCGGGGTCGGGCGCGGCTCTGGCCTGCGGCGAGGTCCAGGTCGACGAGGCCATCCGGGGTGCGTTGGACGATCAGCGGGACGGGTTGGCGGTGCTCGGCCTGGGATCGGGGGCGGGGGTGTACACGCTGCGGACGGAGGTGGCGGCGCGCGGGTCGCGGCTGGAGCTGGCGGGGTTGGGGGGCAGCCTGCGCTGGTACGGGTTGGCGTGGGCGTGGCGGCTGCGGATCGTCGTGGGGTGGTTCTTCGGGGAGCAGCTGCGGCTTCAGCGGCCCGCGGTGTTGGCACGGGGGGCGGCGGTGGACTGGTGGACGGTGGTGGACGTCGGCGAGAGCCACCTCGTGCTGTACACCGACCGCTGGTTCACCGGCGAGGCGTGGCTGGCCTACCGCGTCGAGGGCGGGCGGCTGGAACAGGTCGGCGCCCTGCGCTCACGGGGTCTGCTCGGCTGGCTGTACTGGTGGGCGGTCTACCCAATCCACCTGGTGGTGTTCGGAGTGATGGCCCGCAAACAGGCCCGCCGCACCCACGACCACGCGCCCACACCCAGCGAATCGTCCGATTGAGGAGAAGTAGAATCGTTGAACAATCCCCCGATCCTCAGCCGAGGATCGTTCAACGATCCAACTTTCGAATGATCAGTTGCGCTGCGAGGTCGCGTGGCGGAAAGCCGCACGGCGGACCTCTTGGAGGTCTCGCGGTGCCCCAGCACGATCAGCACGGCTAGGCGAGAGGTTCTCGCGGTGCGCTGCCCTGCTGGACGGGGGGGTTCATGGGCGCGGGTCCCCGGGTGTGGGGGTGCCGGGTGTGGGGGTGCCGGGCGTGGACTCGTGGAGGTGGATGAGTTCGAAGGTGCGTACCGCGGCCGGGACGGTGGCGGTGCAGGTCAGGGGGGTGTCGGCGCGGTGGAAGGTGGCGCGGACGCGGAGGGTCAGGGTGTCCAGGGTGACGTCCCAGACTTCGTGGGCTACGCGGCGGATGGCTTGGGGTGGGTGGGCGTTGATGGCGCGCAAGCCGGTGTGGTGGTGGGCGAAGTGCTGGGCGGCCTGGACCGGGGCGGGGTGGATGGAGTGGCCTCGGAGGTGGAGGAGGTCCAGTTGGCCCGCATCATGGGTGGTGGCCAGGGCGGCAGCGTTGTCAGCGGTGACGGCGCCGTAGTAGAGGCCCTCCGGGAGCACGACGACGTTGCCCGCGAAACGGTCGCCGCCCACGTGCGAGCACTCCCACACCCGGCCGGGGCGGGCGGCGGCCAGGGCGGCGGCGGCCGGGCGCCCGCGGATGGCGCAGCAGGAGTCGTGGCCGCCGTGGGCGCAGACCAGGTACAGCGGCTCCGGATCGGGCTCACCCGCGGTGAGGTCCAGTGCCATCAGCTCAGCCGGGTCGGTGAAGCGGGTCCACCGCAGCGTGCCCGTCACCGAGTCGGCGTACGCCCATAAGCGGGGCCCTGCCTCGGTGCGGCCCGGCCTGCGGATGAGCAGCAGGCGGGCGCCTGCCCGCGCGGCCCGCGCCACCAGCTCGGCCTTCACCGCGGCGGGCAGCGCGGAATCGGGCACCGGCTGCGGACCCCACGGGCCCGGCTGCTCGACCAGCAGCCAGTGCCGCACCGGCGGCGCGGTCGCCACCAGGGGGTCGCCGCGGCGGCGTCGGGCGTCCGCGCAGCGCTCGCGGGTCAACCGCCGGTCCCGGGTCCGTCCACGATCACCAGGATTCCCTCTCGCAGCAGTCTGCGCACGAGGACGACCTGGTCGGCGTCGGAGAGTCCGGGCAGGTCCCCCACGACGCAGCGCCCGGCGAGCAGCGCGGTCACCGCCGCGGCGGTGCTCCCGGGGAGGTCGATGACGTCGCCCGGCACTTCCACGATCACCCGACTGCCGGACTCGGTCACCCGGTGCCGCAACCCGGGACGGACGGCGACCGCCGAGCCGACGTCCGCCGTCGTCGCGGCGGCGGCCTGCGCCAGCGGCGCCAGCGGCCCCGGCCGCGCCCCCGACCACACCCGCTCCCGCACCGCCCGCGCCACGTCGGCCGGGTCGGCGGCACGCAGAGCGCGCACCAGGGCCTCCACGGTCGACGCCACCGGCTCGCCGAGCTGCGCCGGATCGGCGGCGTCGATCCCCAGCGGCAGGGCGGCGCGCAGGTCCGGGTCACCGGCGGCCAGCCCCAGCAGCGCCTCGGCCACCGCGTACCGGGTGAGCACGTGCACCCCGACGGTCAGGTGCGCCGAGACCTCGCCCAGCGCCCGCGCCGAGTGCAGGTAGCCACGCGGGAGGTAGAGCGCGTCGCCGGGGTTCAGCGTGGCCTCGATCAGCGGCGCCTCCCGCGCCCGCTCCGCCACCGCGTCGGCGTGCTGGTTCCAGGGCTGCGACCGCAGCGGGTCGCGGTGCACGGGCTCGTGCACCAGCCACCGCTTGCGCCCGGCCAGTTGGAGCACGAACACGTCGTGCACGTCGTAGTGCGCGCTGAACCCCTGCGAGGACGCGGGCGTGACGTAGGCGTTGATCTGGACCGGGTGGCCCAAATCCGCCACCAGACCCGTGCTGAAGTCGATGAGGGCGGGCCACATCCGGTGCAGCCCTTGCAGGACGACGGTCGCGCCCTCGGCGAACAGCCGCGCCACCTGCTCGTCGCGCACCTGGTCGCCGATCTCCGCGCCCGCCCCGCCGCCGCCGGTGAACTGCCCCGACCCGATCACCGAGCCGTTGCGCGCCAACCGGATGAACGGCGTGCGCACCCCGCGCCGGGACAGCAGCTCGTCGACGTCGGCCAGGGTCAGCAGGTCGGCGTAGTCCGAGACGCCCGCGCTCAGCAGGGGCTCGCGCCCCCACACCCGCTCGGCGAACTCCGCAGGCCCGACCCCGACACAGCGCCGCAGGGCCGGACGGTCGACCCGTCCGGCCCTCACCGCGGGGACACCAGGGAGCGCGGTCACCTCAGCGGCCGCCGGGGTTGTACCCGCCCCCGCCGATCGTGCCGCCGCCTTCCTCGCCGAAGCCCCTCAGCGACTCCGAGCCCTGGCCCGCCCCGCTGTCGGCCCCGCCATCGGCGCCCCCATCGGCACCGCCGTCCTCCAGCTCCTGGCCTGCGCCGCCGTCGGCACCGCCGTCCTGACCACGCGGCGATCCAGACGCCCCGTGGTCAGCCGCGCCCGCTCCCCCATCGGCACCGCCATCGTGCCCACCGGGCGAACCGGACGCCCCGTGGTCGGCCGCGCCCGCGCCCGCGCCACCATCGGCGCCACCGTCATGACCACCGGGCGAACCCGACGCCCCGTGGTCGGCGAGGCCGGCACCGCTGTCGGCGCCACCATCGGCACCGCCGTCGGACGTGCCCGGGGAACCCCCGGCACCGCTGTCGGCACCGCCGTCCGCCCCGCCGTCATGGCCGCCGGGCACCCCCGTCGCGCCGTGGTCGGCAGTGCCCGGACCCGAGCCGATGTGGCCGCTGCGGATGTCGTCGTCTTCCAGGGACATGGCGTCCCTCCCCGTCTGTCGAAAGTGGTTACCGCCTTGGTACCCCCGTTCGGGTCCACTGAAGCCTGCGAACGCCCAATCACCACCCGATCCGGGAGACGTTTGCCACAGCCGAATGGGTGGTAGCTCCCAGGTGACATCGGGAGGCGCTATGGGGACGGCCGAATTGCTCGACGGGCGATACGAGCTCGGCGCGGTCATCGGTAGGGGCGGGATGGCCGACGTCCACCGCGCCACCGACATCCGCCTCAACCGCGCCGTGGCCATCAAGATCTTCCACGCGGGCGAGCACTCCGAACGGTCCAGTGAGGAGGCCCGCCTGCTGGCCGGGCTCGCGCACCCCGGCCTGGTCCGGGTGTACGACGCGGCCCCCGCGCACGTCCCGCCGTACCTGGTGCTGCAACTCGTCGAGGGCCCGACCCTGCGCCGCAGGCTCGACACCCAGGGCAACCTCGACTTGGCCCACACCTCCCGCATCGGCAGCAGGCTGGCCGACGCCCTCGCCTACGTGCACTCGCACGGCATCATCCACCGGGACATGAAGCCCGCCAACATCCTGCTCGACAGCGACGGCGACTGCTACCTCACCGACTTCGGCATCGCCCGCGCGCTGGGCTCGGCCCGGCTCACCAACGCGGGCCACTGCGTCGGCACCGCGGCGTACCTGGCCCCCGAGCAGCTGCGCGGCGAGAGCGTCGGCCCGCCCGCGGACGTGTACTCCCTCGGCCTGGTGCTGCTGGAGTGCCTGACCGGCAGCCCCGAGTACGACGGCTCGGACCTGGAGGCCGCGGTGGCCCGGCTCTCGCGCCCGCCCCGCCTGCCCGCGTGGCTGCCCCCGGTCTGGACGGCGACGCTGGCGGCGATGACCGCGCGTGACCCTCGCCACCGTCCGACGGCCGCCGACTGCGCGCAGCGCCTGGCCGCGACGGCCCTGCTCGGCACCAGGCGCGCGGCACTGCGGCCGGTGTGGCGGCGTGGCGGGCAGGCCACCGCGCGGCTGGAGCCGGTGGCGGGCTGATCTCGGGCGGCTCCCCGACGCGGTGGCGATTCCCGCGCGCGGGACGCCGCGCCCCTAGGGTGGTCAAGTACAGCTTTCTGTGTTGAGGAGAACTTGGTGCGGCCCTGGCCTGGAACCCCCTACCCGCTTGGCGCCACGTACGACGGCGCGGGCACCAACTTCGCCATCTTCTCGGAAGTCGCAACCCGAGTCGACCTGTGTCTGATCAGTGAGGACGGCACCGAGCAGCGGATCAGGCTGCCCGAGGTCGACGGCCACGTCTGGCACGGCTACCTCCCCGGCGTGCTGCCCGGGCAGCGCTACGGCTACCGGGTCACCGGCCCGCACGAGCCGGAGAACGGCCTGCGCTGCAACCCGAGCAAGCTGCTGCTCGACCCCTACGCCAAGGCCGTCAGCGGCACGGTGGACTGGGACGAGTCGGTCTTCGGCTACCAGTTCGGCGCCCCCGAGCAGCGCAACGACGCCGACTCCGCGCCGCACACGGTCAAGGGGGTGGTGGTCAACCCGTTCTTCGACTGGGGCAACGACCGCCCGCCGAAGCACCCGTACAACGAGACCGTCATCTATGAGGCGCACGTGCGCGGACTGACGATGACCCACCCCGGCGTGCCCGAGGAGCTGCGCGGCACGTACTCCGGCCTGGCGCACCCCGCGGTCATCGAGCACCTGACGAAGCTGGGCGTCACCGCGATCGAGCTGATGCCGGTGCACCAGTTCCTGCACGACCACGGCCTGACCGAGCGGGGCCTGCGCAACTACTGGGGCTACAACACCATCGCCTTCTTCGCCCCGCACGACGGCTACGCGGCCAACACCGCCCAAGGCGCGCAGGTGCAGGAGTTCAAGGCGATGGTGCGCACCCTGCACGAGGCCGACATCGAGGTGATCCTCGACGTGGTCTACAACCACACCGCCGAGGGCAACCACCTGGGCCCGACGCTGTCCATGCGCGGTATCGACAACGAGGCGTACTACCGCCTCGAAGAGGACGACCGCCGCTACTACACCGACTACACCGGCACCGGGAACTCGCTCAACGCGCGCAACCCGCACACCCTGCAGCTGATCATGGACTCGCTGCGGTACTGGGTGACCGAGATGCGCGTCGACGGCTTCCGCTTCGACCTGGCCGCCACGCTGGCCCGCGAGTTCTACGACGTCGACCGGCTCTCGGCGTTCTTCGACATCATCCAGCAGGACCCGGTAATCAGCCAGGTCAAGCTGATCGCCGAGCCGTGGGACGTCGGCCCCGGCGGCTACCAGGTCGGCAACTTCCCTCCCCTGTGGACGGAGTGGAACGGCAAGTACCGCGACACCGTGCGCGACTTCTGGCGCGGCGAGCCCGCGACGCTGGGCGAGTTCGCCTCCCGCATCACCGGCTCGTCCGACCTCTACAAGGACGACGGCCGCCGCCCGTTCGCCTCGATCAACTTCGTCACCGCGCACGACGGCTACACCCTCAACGACCTGGTGTCCTACAACGACAAGCACAACGAGGCCAACGGCGAGGGCAACCGCGACGGCCACTCCGACAACCGCTCCTGGAACTGCGGGGCGGAGGGCCCGACCGAGGACGAGAAGGTCAACGACCTGCGCGCCCGGCAGCGCCGCAACATGATCGCCACGATGATGCTGTCCCAGGGTGTGCCGATGCTGCTGCACGGCGACGAGATCGGCCGCACGCAGCAGGGCAACAACAACGCCTACTGCCAGGACACCGAGCTGGCGTGGATGGACTGGTCGCTGACCAAGACCAACGCCGACCTGCTCGACTTCACCAGCGGGGTGATCGCGCTGCGCCACGCCCACCCGGTGTTCCGGCGGCGCCGGTTCTTCGCCGGGCGGCCGATCCGGCGCGGCGACGAGCTGCGCGACATCGCCTGGTTCACCCCGTCCGGGCAGGAGATGACCGATGAGGACTGGGAGTCCGGGTTCGGCCGCTGCATCGTGACCTTCCTCAACGGCGACGGCATCCCCGACTCCGACCAGCGCGGCGAGCGGGTCACCGACGACTCGTTCCTGCTGTGCTTCAACGCCCACCACGAGGAGATCGAGGCCACCACCCCCGACGGGGAGTACGGCGCGGAGTGGGAGGTCGTGCTCGACACCGCCACCGGCGAGGTCTCCCCCGCCACCGGTGACCGCTACCCCGGTGAGGGCACGCTGATCCTGCCCGCCCGGTCGCTGATCGTGCTGCGCAGGGTGGCCGCGGCGTGAGCGTCCCGTCCTCGACCTACCGCCTGCAGCTGCGCCCCGGCTTCGGTTTCGCCGAGGCCGCCGACTTGACGAGTTACCTGGCCGCCCTGGGCGTCGGCGCGATGTACACCTCGCCGATCCTGGCCGCGGCGCCCGGCTCGACGCACGGCTACGACGTGGTGGACCCGAGCCGGGCCAACCCCGAGCTGGGCGGCGAGGAGGGCAGGCTGGCGCTGGTCTCCCGCCTGCGCGCGGCGGGCCTGGACCTGGTGGTGGACATCGTGCCCAACCACATGTCCGTCGAGGTCCCCGCGGCGAACCCGTGGTGGTGGGACGTGCTCACCCACGGCCCGTCCTCGGCCTACGCCGGGCACTTCGACATCGAGTCCTTCCCCGTGCTGATCCCGGTTCTCGGCTCCGACGACGATGAGCTGTCCATTGAGGACGGTCAACTCCGCTACCACGAGCACGCGTTCCCCATCGCCCCGGGCACCGAGGGCGGGGACGCGGCGGCGGTGCACGAGCGCCAGCACTACCGGCTGGTGGACTGGCGGCGCGCGTCGGCGGAGCTGAACTACCGGCGGTTCTTCGACATCACCACGCTGGCGGGCGTGCGGGTGGAGGACCCGGCGGTCTTCGAGGCCACCCACGCCGAGGTGCTGCGGTGGGTGGCCGCGGGCGAGGTCGTCGGCCTGCGGGTCGACCACCCCGACGGGCTGGCCGACCCGGCCGGGTACGCCGCCCGGCTGGCGGAGCGGGCGGGCTGCTGGATCGTGCTGGAGAAGATCCTGGAGGCCGACGAGGCGCTGCCCGCCTGGCCGGTCGCGGGCACCACCGGCTACGACGCGCTGCGCGAGGTGTGCGGGGTGTTCGTCGACCCGGCGGGCGAGCCCGCGATCGACGAGCTGGCCGCGTCCCTGGGCGTCCCGACCGACTTCGACGCCGTGCGCACCGAGTGCAGGCGGCTGATCACCGGCACGTCGCTGGCCACCGAGGTCCGCCGGATCGCCGCGTGCGTGTCCGGGGTGGCCGACGCCCGCGCGGCCGTCGCCGAGCTGATGGTCGCCTTCCCCGTCTACCGCTCGTACCTGCCCGACGGCGCCGGGCACTGGGCCGCGGCCGTCGCCGCCGCGCGCGCCGCGAACCCGTCCCTGGCCGGGGATCTGGACGCCATCGACGGCCAGGTCCGCGCCGAGCCCGAGGGCGAGCTGGCCCGGCGGCTGCAGCAGACCTCGGGGATGGTCGTGGCCAAGGGCACCGAGGACACCGCCTTCTACCGCTACACCCGCTTCGCCGCGCTGACCGAGGTCGGCGGCGCGCCCGAGCGCTTCGGCGTCCCGGTCGCGGAGTTCCACGCCGCCCAGGCCCGCAGGGAGTCCGCGCACCCGGCCGCGATGACCACGCTGTCCACTCACGACACCAAGCGCTCCGAGGACGTCCGCGCCCGGCTGGCCGTGCTCGCCGAGGTGCCGGAGGAGTGGGCCGACGCGGTCCGCCGCTGGACCTCCGCGCACGGCCTGCCGGAGCCGACGCTGAACCTGCTGGCCTGGCAGACCCTCGTGGGCGCGTGGCCGATCACCGCCGACCGCCTCACCGAGTACCTGCGCAAAGCCGCCAGGGAGGCCAAGGTCGCCACGACGTGGACCGAGCAGGACGAGGACTTCGAAGCCGCGCTGACGGCGTGGCCCCACGCGGTGCTGGGGGACGCGGCGCTGGTGGCCGAGGTGACCGCGTTCGCCGACCGGGTCACCGAGGCGGGCTGGTCCAACGCGCTGGGCCAGAAGCTGTTGCAGCTGGCCGGTCCCGGCGTGCCGGACGTCTACCAGGGCACGGAACTGTGGGACCTGTCCCTTGTGGACCCCGACAACCGCCGCCAGGTCGACTACGCCGCCCGGCGCGAGCTGCTCACCGGGCTGGACGCGGGCTGGCGGCCCCCGGTCGACGCCACCGGCGCGGCCAAGCTCCACGTGGTGCGCACGGTGCTGCGCCTGCGGCGGGACCGCCCCGAGCTGTTCACCGGCTACCGCCCGGTGACCGCCCGCGGCCCCGCCGCCGACCACGTCGTCGCCTTCGAGCGCACCGGCCTGGTGGCCGTGGCCACCCGGCTGCCCGTGGGCGCCCCGCCGTGGGCCGACACCCGGCTGGACCTCGACGGCGCGTGGACCGACGCGCTGACCGGCCGCGCCTTCGACGGGTCACTGGCGAGCCTGCTCGCCGACTACCCCGTCGCCCTGCTGCTACGAGGAGAGTGATGGACGCCGAGGTTTTCACCGTCTGGGCGCCCAAGGCCGAGCGCGTCCGCCTGGCCATCAGCGACACCGGGCACGAGATGAGCCGAGCCGGTGGCGGCTGGTGGCAGGTGGAGGTCCCGGGCTCCGGCGCGGGCACCGACTACGCCTTCCAGATCGATGACGACGACACGCACCTGCCCGACCCGCGCTCGTGCTGGCAGCCCGAGGGGGTGCACGGCCCGTCGCGGCGCTACGAGCACCGGGCGTTCCCGTGGACCGACCAGGGGTGGACCGGGCGCGCGCTGCCCGGGGCGGTCATCTACGAGCTGCACATCGGCACCTTCACCGAGGAAGGCACGTTCAACGCCGCCATCGAGCACCTCGACCACCTGGTCGACCTCGGCGTGGACTTCGTGGAAGTGCTGCCCGTCAACGCCTTCGACGGCGACAAGGGCTGGGGCTACGACGGCGTGCTGTGGGGCGCGGTGCACCAGCCCTACGGCGGGCCGGACGCGTTCAAGCGGTTCGTCGACGCCTGCCACGCCCGCGGGCTGGCCGTGGTGCTCGACGTCGTCTACAACCACCTCGGCCCGTCCGGGGCCTACCTGGACCGCTTCGCCCCGTACTTCAAGGGCGAGACGATCTGGGGCCCGTCGCTGAACCTCGACGGACCGGGCTCGGACGAGGTGCGCCGCTACGTGCTGGACAACGCGATGACCTGGTTCGCCGAGTTCCACGTCGACGCCCTGCGCCTGGACGCCGTGCACGCCCTGCACGACGAGCGCGCCACCCACCTGCTGGAGGAGCTGGCCGCCGAGACCGAGGCGCTGGCCACCGCGCTGGGCAGGCCGCTGGGCCTGATCGCCGAGTCCGACCTCAACGACCCCAAGCACACCCGCCCGCGCGCCGCGGGCGGCTACGGCCTGCACGCGCAGTGGTGCGACGACGTCCACCACGCCCTGCACGTCGCGCTGACCGGCGAGACCACCGGCTACTACGCCGACTTCGACGGCGCCCTGGCCACCACGCTGCGGCAGGCGTTCTTCCACGCCGGGACGTGGTCGTCCTTCCGGGAGCGCACGCACGGGCGTCCGCTGGACCCGCTCAGCACCCCGGGACACCGGTTCGTCGTGTGCCTGCAGAACCACGACCAGATCGGCAACCGCGCCGTCGGCGACCGGCTGACCGCGACGGTCTCCACCGCGCGGGCGCTGTGCGGGGCCGCGCTGATGCTGTGCTCGCCGTACACCCCGATGCTGTTCATGGGCGAGGAGTGGGCGGCCACCACCCCCTGGCAGTTCTTCGCGTCGTTCCCCGACCCCGACCTCGCCGAGGCGGTCCGCACCGGCCGCCGCCGCGAGTTCGCCGCGCACGGCTGGGGCGCGGCCGAGATCCCCGACCCCATGGACCCCACCACCGTCCTGAACTCCACGCTGCGCTGGGGCGAGCTGGCCGACCCGGAGCACCGGGCGGTCTATGACACCTACAAAGCCCTGATCGCCCTGCGGAAAACCCACCCGGCCCTGAGCGACCCCCGACTGGACCAGTTCAGCGTGGACAGCGTGGACGGCGTCGTCACCCTGCACCGCGGACCCCTGCGCGTGGTGGTGAACCTGGGCACGTCCCCGGTCACCGCTCCCGGGCGGGTCCTGCTGGGCGCGACGGGTGCGCGAGTGGGTCCGGCGGGAGTGGAGCTGCCGCCGGACACCTTCGCGATCGTTACCGCACCGTCCGGCGGTAGCTGACCGTGCGGTTGGGACCCGGCATCGCGAACTTGCGGACCAGATAGGTCAGCGCGGCCCCGATCAGCAGCCAGGCGATGGCCGCGAAGCCGTAGTTGAGCAGCACGGCGGCCTTGTCCGAGTCGGGCGTGAACAGCCCGTCGAAGCCCAGCGACACCCCGCCCGCGAAGCCGCCGATGAAGGAGGCGAACCCGTTCTCCGGGTTGGCCTCGGCGAGCACCAGGATGATGTGGGTGGCCAGCACCACCGCGAACAGCGTGGTGATGAAGGTGATGATCGAGTTGACCACGCGCACGGTGCGCACGCGACTGGCGTAGGTGTCCTCGGTCCGTTCGTGCACGACCTCTTGGCGGGGGTCGCCGTAGGCGGGATCGCGGTAAGCGGGATCGCCGTAGGCGGGGTCGACCGGCGGGGGCACGGGGTCGTGTCGCCTGGTGGGCGGGTCGGGTTCGGGTGTCATGAATCGATGGTGACACCGGCCACGCCGCCCCGCCGGACGAGCTTTTACCTGCTCGCGGGGAACATCGCCGCCAGGCGCTCCAGGCTGGCGCGGATGCCGTTGAGGTTCTTGGCGGGGAACTTGACCAGCTCGAGGAGCCGCCCGACCCGGGCGGTGGACCAGTCGAAGGTCTCGGTCACCTCGGTGCGCCCGTCGCCGAGGTCGGCGAGCTGCCAGCGCCACCGGTGCCCGTAGAAGTGCCGCCACGCGATGAGCCGGTCCTCCTCGAACTCGACCACGGTGTTGCGGATCTTGTAGGGCAGCCCCAGCTTCATGTCCATGCCGAAGCGGTCGCCCAGCTCCAGCCGCCGCCCCGGCGCCCCGAGCGCCGCGCGCACGGTGCCGGACCCGTCGATCAGCGGGTGCTTGGCGGGGTCGACCAGCAGATCGAAGATCGCGGCGGGGGGCGCGTTCACAACCCGAGTCGCGGAAACCTGGCGCATGCCCGAACCCTACTCGCCGGTAACGCCGTGGACCACCCGGCTCAGCGCCCCACCAGGTCGGGGGTCAGGTGGGCGGTGTCGTTGAAGGAGCGGACGTGCCAGAGAGGACCGTCGACCACCAGCCTGCTGACGGAGCCGTTGTCGGCGCGGGCGAAGGCGAGGCGGGAGCTGCCGGTGGCCAGGGAGAGGGCGCAGCCGATGACCCCGCTGTGGGTGAACACGGCGAGTCGGCGGCCCGGGTTGTCGGCGTGCAGGCGCTGGATGCCCGCCCGCACCCGCGCGCAGAAGACCTCGTCCGGCTCGGCGCCGGGGATGACGTCCCAGCGCTGCTCGGCGCGCAGGCGCAGGGCGACGGGGTCGCCCGCGGCCACCTTCTGGCGGAACAGCCCGCCTTCCCACTCGCCCAGGTGGACCTCGCGCAGGTCGGGCTCCACTGAGGCGCCCAGGCCCAGCTTGCTCAGCAGTGGCTCGGCGGTCTCGGCCGTCCGCCGCAGGTTCGTCACGTAGACGGCGTCGATGCCCGCGTCGACCAGGCGGGCGGCGACGCGGTCCGCCTGGGCCACGCCGTCGGGGGCCAGGGGCGGGTCGCCCTGGCCGTCGACCAGGGCGAACGCCGCGCCCTCGACCGCGGGCGCGGACTCGCCGTGCCGGACCAGGATCAACTCCGTCGCCCCGGGGGGCGGCTCGAACCGCTGCTGGCGGTACTGCTTGGCCACGGCGGTCACCCCATCGCTTGACCCCGCGGCAAGTCAAGGGACTTGATCAGGGTCACGAACGCCAGCCCCTCGGTCAGCGGCGTGCCGAAGCGTTCGTCGCCGTAGGGGAAGGCGGTCTCCTCGCCGGAGCGGGTGTAGCCGCGGCGCTCGTACCAGGCGATCAGGTCGGCGCGGCGGTTGATCACCTTCATCCGCAGCTCGCCCAGACCGGTGTCGCGGGCGCGCCGTTCGGCCTCGGCGAGCACGGCCTTGCCGACGCCGCCGCCCTGCAGGCCGGGGACGACGGCGAACATGCCGAAGTACCCGTCCTCGAAGGACAGGTGGCAGCAGGCGACGAGCCGAGCACCGTCGTGCGCCATCAGCAGCAGGCTCTTCGGCGCGGCGATCAGCGTGGCGATCTCGGTGGCGTCGGTGCGCTGGCCGTCGAGGTAGTCGGCCTCGGTGGTCCACCCAGCCCGGCTGGCGTCGCCGCGGTAGGCGGATTCGACGAGGGCGACCAGGGCGGGGATGTCGTCAATGGCGGCGGCGCGGAAGTGCACGTCCGCCACCTTATGTCTTCACAGCTGCCACCAAGGCTCCACGGCGGGCGGTGCGGCCACGTCGACGCGTTCCCCGGGGCGCGGGACGGCCACGGCGACCCCGCGGGCCTTCGCCTCGGCCCACAGCCGGTCCACCGGCTCGGTCCAGGCGTGCGGCGCGAGGGCGAAGGTGCCCCAGTGCACCGGCACCAGCAGCCCGCCGCGCACGTCCACGTGCGTGGCCACGCCCTCCTCCGGTGTCATGTGGATGTCCGGCCACCCCCGGTGGTACGCCCCGACCTGCACCAGGGTCGCGTCGAACGGGCCGTGTTCGGCGCCGATCTCGGCGTAGCCCGGGAAGTAGCCGGAGTCACCGCTGTAGAACACGCGGTGGGCGGGTCCGATGAGGGCGAACGACGTCCACAGCGTCCCGTCACGGCGCAACGCGCGTCCGGAGAAGTGCTGCGCCGGGGTGGACACGATCCGCACGCCGCCGACGACGGCCGACTCCGCCCAGTCCAGCTCGATGATCCGGTCGGCGGGCACCCGCCAGCGCCGCAGGTGCGCGCCGACCCCGAGCGGCACGACGAACGGCGCGGACTGGGTCCGCACCAGTTCCCGGACCGTCGCCATGTCGAGGTGGTCGTAGTGGTCGTGGGAGATCACCACCGCGTCGAGCGGCGGGAGGGACGACAGCGGCGCGGGGGGCTCGTGCAGCCGCCGGGGCCCGGCGAAGGAGACCGGGGAGACGCGCCTGCTCCACACCGGGTCGAGCAGCACCAGCGCGCCGTCGAGCTCGACCAGCGTGCTGGAGTGGCCGTACCAGGTCAGGTGCGCGCCCTCGCCGACCGGCGGGCCGGGCCGCACCAGCGGGACCGGCCCCAGGGGCTTGCGCCGCTGCTTGCCGAACAGCAGCTCGCGGATGAGGTCGCCGCCCTCAGCGGGCGCCGAGGAGGTCACGGCGCGGTTGTGGAACGCGCCGTCGCGGTACTGCGGGGAGCGGGTCAGCCGCTCCGGCCGCGCCCGGCCGCCGAGCTGGGCGGGCAGGTCCCGCAGCGCCCAAGCGGCCAGGGCGGCGAGCAGGCCGATCAGGAATCGGGTCATACCCCGATCCTGCCCCCGGGATGCTGTGGCCGCTCTCAGCCCGCGGCGAGCCGCAGCCGCATCGCGCGCCGGGCGACCAGGCCGGGGCGCGGCGTGCGGACCGAGACCGTGCGCAGGAACTCCTCGGGCACGAACAGCCCGGCGGGGGCGGCGTGCTCGTTGTCGGGGGCGTCGGGGTGCTCAGGGTGGCGCAGGTCGAGGATCGCGCGCAGCGTCCACCGGGCGTGGCCGTGGTAGGACCAGATGACCGTGGACGGGGAGAAGACGTCCCAGTTCTCGCTCTGGCGGGCGCGGGCGGCCGCGACGTCGTGGCGGTCCTTGATGACCACCATGTCGACGTGGTTCTCCCAGGTGTAGGTGGCCACGATCGCCTCGGGCTGCTGTCTTCCGCCGCAGAGGTACACGGTGAATCCGTCGGCCACGACGGCTCGCAGGAGATCGTCGACCTCGCCGAGATCGGCGTCGACGGTGTCACCTGACTGCTCGCAGGGCTGGGTCATGTCATCACCCGATCGGCCAGTGTCGTCAGGCTCGCGGGACTCGAACGCGACGACACAGTGTGCTATGTCTCTTGTTTACCTCACCCGATAGGGTGAAGGCGAGCACTTCGGGCCGATGACACACAGGCATCATCTCGAAGTTGCCGCCAGTAAGTGGCGACAACACGTACCCACCCCGGTGAATTCTCACCCGGAAGGGTGGCTATTCTCGCGGTTCATCACCTCGATCGCCCCTGCGCGGTCGCCCTCGCGTCCCCACCGAAGGAGCCCGTCTTGGGCAAGCTCACCCACCTGCTGGCGGCCGCCGCTCTCGCCGCCACCGCCACCACCGTCTTCGCGGGCACAGCCGCCGCCCACACCCCGCACATCACCGCCGCGTGCACCGACGAGGGCACCGTCCTGTCGGTGCGCCTGGAGGCATACAGCGGCAACGTCACCAACACCGTCAAGGTGACCGACGGCGAGACCGTGCTCGCGGAGGCCGAGTTCGGCGTCCGCTTCGAGGACGAGTGGACCGTGTCCGCCGAGGTCGCCCACACCTTCACCATCGTGGTCGGGGCCGGTGACGACGCCTCCGGCAAGCGCGGCTGGTCGTTCACCAAGACCAAGGAGACCGCGGCGTGCGTGGTCCCCACCACGACCGTGCCGACCACCACGACCGAGCAGACCACGACGACGGTCGCCCCGACCACCACGGTCGAGGTGACCACCACGCAGGTGGCGCCGAGCGTGACCCCGGCCCCGTCCGCGCCGGTGACGACCGCCCCGCCGTCGGAGGACGAACTGGCCGACACCGGCGCCAGCCTCGCCCTGCCGCTGGCCCTGGGCTCCCTGCTGCTCCTCGGCGGCGCCGCGGCGCTGTTCCTGGTCCGCCGCCGGGCCCGTCAGGACTAAGCCCGGTCACGACTGAGCTGAAAAGCGGTCCCGTCCCCGGTGGGGGCGGGACCGCTTTCGTCTCACTGGATCGGGGCCTGGACCGGCTGGGTGATCGCCTCGAACACCAGCAGGGTGTTGACCGAGACCACCTCCGGCCTGCTCAGCAGCCTGCTGATCAGCAACTGCTGCAGGTGCGTGGTGTCGGGCACCGCCACCTGGATCAGGTAGTCGTCCGGGCCCGCCACGTGCAGCAGCGACACCGTCTCGGGCTGATCGAGAACGAAGGTCTTGAACGCCTCCACGACGCGTTGCCTGTGCGGGCGCACCCGCACGGATAACAGCGCGCTGATCGGCCTGCCCAGCGCCGCGAGGCTGACCGTGGCGTGGAACCCGGTCAGCACCCCGCGTCTGCGCAGCGACCGGACACGCTCCAGCGCCGTGGACGGCGCGACTCCCACGATCGAGGCCAGCTCCTTGTTCTGCAGGCGGGCGTCCCGCTGCAGCTCCCGGAGGATGGCGATGTCGATCGAATCGAGCTCGGCTGGTTGGCCCATTCTGCTCTCTTTCCGCCCCCGGACCCGTCCGACCGAATCTACGTCAGAGGTGAGCTTCCTTCAGTGAGGCCTCCAGGTCTGCGCGAAGGTCGTGCTCATCTTCCAGGCCAACCGACATTCGCAACACCCCCGCCGCAGGTTTGGCTGTCTCGGCCACGGGCCGGTGGGTGAGCGAGGCGGGGTGCTGGATGAGGGTGTCCACGCCCCCGAGGGACACCGCGTGTGTGATCAGCCGCACGTGCTCCACCGTACGGGCTGCGGCATCGGCGCCGCCCGCGACCGTGAAGGCGATCATGGCCCCCGGCCCGGACATCTGGGTCCCGACCAGCGGTCCGGACGGGTAGTGCACCTGCTCGACCAGCGGGTGCCCCGCCAGCCACTCGGCGAGCGCCGCGGCGGAGCGCTGCTGCTCGCGAACCCGCACCGGCAGCGTCTGCAGACCCCGGTGCAGCAGGTAGGCGGCCAACGGGTGCAGCAGCCCCCCGGTCACGGCACGCACTCGGCGCAGCCGCGCGGCCCAGTCCGCTGTGGTGGCGACCACACCACCGATCACGTCACCATGCCCGCCCAGGTACTTGGTCGCCGAGTGGAGCACCAGCGCGGCGCCGTGCTCCACGGGCCGCTGCAGCACCGGGGTCGCGAAGGTGTTGTCGACGATCACCGGCACCCGCCCGGCCGCCGCGCACACCGCGGCGATGTCGACCAGCTCCAGGGTCGGGTTCGCGGGCGTCTCCAGGAGGACGAGGCCGGTGTCGGGCCGGACGGCCTCGGCGACCTCGTCGGCCGTCGCCCAGGTGACCTGGGTGCCGAGCAGCCCGCTCGCCAGCAGGTGGTCCGAGCCGCCGTACAGCGGGCGCACAGCGACCACGTGCGGGGTGCCCTCGGCGGTCGCGGCCAGCAGGCAGGCGGTCAGGGCGGCCATCCCGGAGGAGAACGCGACGGCCTCGTCGGTGTCCTCCAGCCGGGCGAGCGCGGTCTCGAAGCGGGCCACCGTGGGGTTCCACAGCCGCTGGTAGACCAGGCCGCCGTCCGCCGGGGGCAACCCGCCGGAGGCCAGCGCGTCGTAGGCCGCCGCGCCCGAGGCCACGTCGGGCACCGGGTTGGTGGTGGACAGGTCGATCGGGGGCACGTGCACGCCCAGGCCCGCGAGGTCGTCGCGGCCCGCGTGGACGGCGAGCGTGGCGATCCGGCTCATCCGCGTCTCCAGTTGTCGTCGGAGAACTCAGGATGACCCGCGCGCGCCGACGGCGGCCCGGACGCGGAATCGCGCGCTTGACCAGGGCGTTATGGGTGGCTCGGATTCGCCGGGACGCCCCTCGGGAGCGCTCCCGGCGAACGGGGTTCGTTTGGGCCGATCGGCGGTTTCGGCGGTGGGCGTCGAACTCCTACCGTTTTTGTTGCCGGCGAGAACAAATGACCCGGGTGCGGCGGCGTCAGATTCGGCAAACCCTGCGGCGCCGCCGCGCCCGCCTCATTCCGGCGCGTGCTCGGCCACCAGGTCCACGATGATGCGGTGGGTCTTGACGAGGGTGTCCTGGTGACCGGTGTCGACGAGCCGGAAGGCCAACCGGGTGAGCA
Organism: Actinokineospora lacus; assembly: GCF_053813445.1. Classification (NCBI taxonomy): domain Bacteria; kingdom Bacillati; phylum Actinomycetota; class Actinomycetes; order Pseudonocardiales; family Pseudonocardiaceae; genus Actinokineospora; species Actinokineospora lacus. The sequence goes on along the minus strand of NZ_JBQERA010000002.1, from coordinate 98,922 downwards.
CGTCGCCGAGCGTCACGCACTGCAACAGCACCGTGCGCAGCTCGGCCGTGTCGGCGAAGCCGAACCGGTCGACCAGCAGGTCGGCGAGGGTGTCGGCCAGCGGGTCGTCCGGGCAGCCGGTCTCGTCGAGCTCGGTGGCGGCCAATCCCGCCTTGCTGATCGCGCGGAAGCCGTCGTCGGTGCGGCACATGTCGACGTAGATGGCGAAGGAGCGGTCGACGGCCTCGCGCCATTCGGCGAGCACGAGGTCCTTGGTCGCTTCCCGCACCAGTTCGCGGTAGCGCACCGAGTTGCGCCCGTGCACCGCTTTCATCACCGCGAGCTTGTCGGGGAAGTAGCGGTAGACCGAGCCGATGGACACCTTGGCGGCCTTGGCGATGTCCGCGGTGGTGGTGCCCGAGAAGCCCTTTTCCGCCGCCACCCGCGATGCCGCGTCGAGGATTCGCTCGATGCGGCGGCTGGCGCGGTACTGGGTGGGTGTCCGGCGGACCTCGTAGGGCGTGTCTGGAACGGTCACGCGGACCATTGTGCCCAGGTGGATTCGGATAGGAGTGCCAGGTGGCGAAACAAGTGTCGGAAGGCTGCCCGTTCTGCCGAATCATCGGCGGCGATCTTCCTGCTTCTGTGGTCTATGAGGATGATCGGATGATCGCCTTCCTGGACCATCGGCCGCTCTTCCGAGGCCATACGCTGCTGGTTCCCAAAATCCATGTGGTCCGGATGAGTGACCTGCCCACCGAACGGGTGACCGACTTCTTCCATCGTGCTCAGTTGCTGGAGCGCGCGATCGAATCGGCACTTGTCGCGGACGGCTCGTTGGTATTGCTCAATAATGTCGTAAGTCAGTCAGTTCCACACATGCACTTGCATGTCATCCCGCGCAATCGGAAGGACGGGCTGCGCTTCTGGCTCGGTCCGCGCCATCCGTACGACGCCGAGCACCCCGCGGAGGCCTACGCCGCCCGCATCCGGGCCGCTCTTGCGGACCTTTGACCCCTTGCGCGCGACCCCCCGGATGCCTCAGATTGGTTTGGACCACTTGGGGGTACGCATGACGACGACCGCGCTCGCCGGGTCAGCCCGCGCCCCGGTGTGGTGCGGCGCCGAGGTCTGCTGGCTCGACCCGGCCGCCGACCGCCTGCGCGTCGGCCGGGCGGACGCGGGCGGCATCCGGCCCGTCGCCGCCTACGCCCTCGACGCCCGCCCGCTCAGCGCCCTGCCCACCCGCACCGGCTGGCTCGTCGCCACCACCACCGGCGTCATCGCGCTGCGCCGCGACGGCCGCCAGAGCGCCACCCCCTGGCCCCCGGCCACCCTGCTGTCCTGCGACCCCGGCGGGCGCCTCTGGCTGGCCACCCCCGACGCCCTGCTCCGCGCCGACCTCTCCGGCCGCCTCCGCGCCGTCGCCGCGGGCCCGACCACGGCCCTGGCCTGGCACCCCGACGCCACCACCGCCTACCGCGCGACCCCCACCGGCATCGACGCCCACCCGTACGACCTCGCCAACGGCCTGCTCGGCGCCCCCACCCCCCTGTCCGACGACCCGGCGACCGCCCTGGCCGTCGACCACACCGGCCAGCTCTGGGCCGCGGTCCCCGCGGGCATCCGCTGCGTCGGCCCCACCTGCCTCACCATCCCCACCCCGACCCCCACCGGCTGCTGCTTCACCGCCGACGCCCTCCTGGTCACCACCCCCACCGGCCTGCACCCCTACGACACCGGCACCGGCGGCCACCCCACCCCCCGCTTCAGCAGCTGACGGTGACCGCCCGTGTCGACGACGCCCGCCTGGCGGTTGACCCCGACAGGGGCGACGACCAACCATTGCGAGTACCTCACTCCAACACGCAAGTCGACTGGCGCGCCGATCCTGGCGCAGGAAGGCGAGCATTCAGGAACCAAGCTCATCACTCACCGCGCATGCACGGCGCCGAAGCATGTAACGAAGGCGCAGATCTCACGATCAACCGGCGCAAGGGTCGTGCCACAATCACGTGTTCACCAGAACACGTCTGGGTGTTCGACCAGCACACGTCGACCGGTCGCCAGCGCACTTCTGGCATGATCACATCGATACGGCACAGTGGACATTCAGATAGTCACCCAGGGGGTGTGGGTGCGATGACGGCCAGTCCAACCGGTCCGGCAAGCAACCGGGTCGCAACAGGCGGCAACTTCCAGGGCAACATCGTCCAAGCGGGCAGTATCGATTCAGTAATAATGTCGGTCCAGCCCTGCCCCCAACGGGGGGATGTCCTGCCCCGGCAACTGCCCGCCGCGCCGCGCGACTTTGTCAACCGCAACCGCGAGCTGCGGTTCCTCGACGACTTGGCTGTGAGCCAGACGTGCGACTCACCTCCAGTGATCGTGGTCATCAACGGCATGAGCGGGGTCGGCAAGACTGCCCTTGGACTGCATTGGGCACACATGAACCAGCATCGATTTCCCGGCGGCCAACTTCACGTAGACCTATCTTATTACCGCCGCCAAGGCGGTGTGGCTGTGAGCGAAGTTCTCGCAGGCTTCCTGATCGCACTGGGCATGCACGAGCAGTTCATTCCTTCCCGACTGACCGAACAGGCAGCCCTGTTCCGCAGCCGGACTTCGACCAACCCGACACTCGTGTTCGTGGACAACGCGGACCAGGCAGCGCAGGTACGCCCCCTCATACCAGCAGCGGGCGGCAGCGCTGTTATCGTCACCAGTCAAAACCGGCTGAGCGGCCTGGCCTTCGACGACGCCCAGTTCGTGGACGTCGCGCCCCTGACTAATAGTGAGAGCTACACCATGCTGCGGCGCATGGTGCCCCACCGACTGCGCGACTCGCTGTGCTTCGACGACCTCAGTGACGTTCTCACCCTTTGCAGTGGCCTGCCCCTTGCCATCCGGATCACCGCGGCACGCCTCAGCGAACGGAACCGGTGGTCACCCAGAGCACTTGCCGACCACCTCTCCAAAGAGGAGAGTCGTCTCACGCGGCTTTCAGCGGGCGATCGCCGGATGAGTCGCATCTTCGACTCCGTCGCCGACTCACTGCCGGAGTCCGCCCAGTTCACCTACCGCTGTCTCGGCCTACACGATGGCCCGGATTTCAGCGTCGGGGCAGTAGCGGCCGCAGCTGCCCTTCCCGAAGGCGACGCGATAGAAGCACTGGACCAGCTGTTCGAGGCCAACCTCGTGGAAAGCACGGGCACACACCGCTATCGCTTCCATGACCTGATCCGCATACACGCTCATGGATACGCTCTACAGGGCTTGGTTCATGAGGACAGGAACAGCATCCTGCTCCGCACCGCATTCTGGTATCTCGCATGCGCTTCTGCCGCTGATGTGGCAGTGGCAGGCATGAACCGGTGGCGGCTCTCATGGCCTACCACCCTGCACACTGCATCGCCACCCTTCACCTCTTCTACCGCGATGGGTTGGTACGAAGCGGAGCGGGCCAATCTCATAGCCGTGACGCGTATCGCGGCGGCATGCCATTGGGACGAAGTCGTCTTGCGACTGTGCGAGGCTCTTTGGCCTTTTTACCACGGTCGGAAGCATCACGCGGACTGGATCGAGGTACACCGGTTGGGCATCAGCGCGGCTCTGCGAGCGGCGAACCGCGTGGCCGAAGCACGCATGCGCAACCAACTCGCACGCGCGTACATCGAACTGGCCCGGTTCGCTGAAGCCGAGAACGAGCTTGCTCATGCCCGACAGGCGGCCGAGTCGACTGACGAGCCGCGGGCAAGAGCAGTGGTACTTGAATCCGAGGGTGTTGTTCGCCTGCGTCAGGGCAGGTTCATCGAAGCAGCCGATCTTTTCACCCGATCTCTCCAGATCAACGAGAACATCGACGATCGGCGTGGTGTCGCACTACAGCTCTATCACTTGGCGGACGCCTTGATCCACACCGGCGCGAACTCGGATGAGGCGGCCCGGATGCTTGAGCGCACGCTCAGCATCGCTGACGAACTCGGAGACGAGACGACCGCGGCACGTGCGCTGATAGTTTTGGGCGCCGCGCACCTGAAGTCAGGCCGTGTGAGCCAAGCCCGTGAAGTACTGGAGCGAGCAGCCGACACGATGCGGCGGCGCCATTTGTGGGCCAAAGAAATCCAGGCACTGGAGATGCTCATCGCAGTCGCCGAAAAGCTCGCCGACGCCAGCCTGGCCAATAAATACACGGAACGGCTGTCCACGCTTTATTCCATGACAGGTAAAACGAACACAGCTTTACCGCCGCCCCTCGGAAGCCGCTAAATCGGGCTAGCGGCGATCTCCATCCGGGCCCGCCCCACGTTGACGAATAGTGTGAATTTCTCGGCGCTCGGTTCGCCCGATGCGAGCCGTTGGTGCACAGCGGCCGCCACCAACGATAGGTGGCAGCGGAAACCGTCGCCGCCAAGAGAGGTCGCTCTAACGTGCCACGTCAGGCCCTTGCGCCAACGAAGAACGCAGCCATCGTCCACCGCGGCGCCTGCCAAGGAGCAGTACAGCATGGAATCCATTATGCGGCCAACCCGCTCACGCGCCCAAGCCGTACTCGTGGCAAAGGTCGACACAACGATTTCCGCGCTGTTTAGCAGGTCAGAATCAGCTTCGATGTCCTCAACGACAAGCAAGTATTCCCCACCACCGCGAGGCCAACGGTAAGTTGACAGCGCCGCAGGGAACCGTTCGAGGGTGATTTCTCCCTGGCGCTGACATAGATCGACAAAAACGTGAAATGCTCTACACGTGGGAGCCTCGATAATCTCAGGCCGGTACGGAGCGGGCTTCGGGGCGCACTCCGGCTGCGGAAGTCGCATGATCTCGTACAGCTTTTCGTTCAAGAGGCGCAGCGACTCCCCTTGATGGCGGAACAGTGGACGTCCGGCAATCGCGACAACGTCGGCGTCGGCGCCCTCCGCTAGAGCACGTTCCACTTGGAGGCGAATGTCACCATGAACGGCCAGTCGGTTGGCTGCGTTGACGAACTCATATGTGGTCGAATCATGTGCGAGTTCGTCGACACCGCTTCCCATCAGGTAGAACGGGGCCCCCAGAGCCGCAGAGTACACCGAGGTGCTTCCGTGGTCTCCGATATTGAGATCACCCAACACGACCGACGCGTGCCAGTCGGAATAAGGAACCATGGTCACCAACCCGCCTTCATGTGCGTCGGCGAGCAGGCAACGGACCTTGTAGCCGCTGTGGTGCGCCCAGACATTCGGGTGTAGCACCAAGATCACTTGGTACTCGTCGGCGGGGAGATTGGCGAGCAGTCGCTCAACCACCCGCTTCTGTTGAGCCCAAAGCGAGGCATCGTTCCAGGTCGAGCTGACCGCGATGATGCGCTGAGCCGGGTGCACCTTCAGTGCCGAGCGAAGGCGGCTCCGCCATGCCTCACGGTTGCAGATGAGACGGTCCCAGGTGGGGTCGCCGATCACGACCGCACGCGGGTGCGCCTGCGGGCAGCTCTTCTTCAACTGCTCGAGGAGACATTCATCGGACACTCCGATGTAGTCCGGGATCACTTGGCCGTCGAACATGAGTTCCCTGGATGAGATGCCGACCGGTGTCACCGTGTCACCGGTCCGCGCAGGCAGGAGGCGGTTGAAGCCGACGCCGTGCTGCAGAACGAACCGCGCTCCGTTCAACTGCCGGAGTGGACGTCCCGCGTGAGCGGCGATCACCACGTCGAAGCGCTGTTTCACGGCGTCGGCCCAGCCGAGCAGCGCCACCTCCAATCTCTCGAGGTGCCAAGTGAGGCCCACGGCGTACAGCGAGCCCTCGTTGATGACCCAGAACAGGTCGATACGTGGATCTCGGTTGATGGCAGGCAGCACGTCGAGCAGGCGTGACAAGTCCGTGGGTGTGCGAACAACGACCAAAACAGCGCGCCGACCGACATCCGCGCCCCCTGCGCCCCGGCTCGCGACCATGGCCCCTCCCGCCCCCGGCGGCTCGCCAGCCGTCTACATTGTCAGCCAGCTACCAGCTAGATGGTAACGGCTAGAGGACTAGTGTCAATGCGCTACAGTCATGCTGACACATGTCACACTGCCATATACATCCGATGATCGGAGATGTCTACCGTGACCCAAGAGCTCAACCCAGTCACCCAGCAGCGACGCCTGCGCGCCATGCTGCGACAGGCTCGCACCGACGCGAACTTCTCGCAAAAGCAGGTGGCCGAAGCTCTGGACTGGAGCCTTTCCAAGGTGATCCGCGTAGAACACGGTGCCGTGAAGGTCTCAGTTACAGACCTGAGGGCTCTATTGATGCTCTACGGCATCACCGAGCCTGGAAAAGTCGACGAACTCATCGCCATCGCGCGCCTCGGCAAGCAGCAGCACTGGTGGGACAAGTACCGGAACATCCTGGAAGCCAGTTTCACCCAGTACCTGGAACTGGAGTCCGTCGCCATCCGCAACCGACAGTTCCAAGCCACCACCATGCCTGGACTCCTCCAGACGAAGGACTACGCGAGGAAGGTGATCTCACTTCACAACTTTCAGGACAGCGAGGAAACCATCGAGCAGTATGTCAACGTCCGAATGCAGCGCAAGGAAGTCTTGGACGCGAGTCGCGGCCAAGAGTTCTTCTTCATCCTCGATGAGGCGGTCCTTCGCCGCCAGATCGGAACCGCAGAGATGATGCGCGGGCAGTTGACCCACCTCAAGGAGGTCAACAAGCAGCCCAACGTCAGCATTCAGGTCGTGCCGTTCACGGCGGGCAGCCACCGGGCCATGCTCGGCTCCTTCACGATCGTTGAGGTGCCGACCGGGATTGGCGGCGAAGTCGACTACACCGTCTCATTGCAGGGCTCACTCAGCGACACCTTGATCAAGAACGATCCCGAGAGGGCCAGTGAGTACGTGGAGATGTTCATAGACCTGGAGTCGATGGCAGCGCCTGCGAGCAACCTGGACGAGATGATCAATGGTTTGACGTCAAGCACCTAGGCGAAGTTGTCCAGCTTCTGTCACCTTGACCCGGCTTGTTCGTTGATCTACTACATACGGCGGCTAGAACCATGCGTCACTGTGGCATTAACCTGTCCTGTACGGCGGAGCAAGAGTCGATGAGGCGTGCGCGTCTCCTGGGCTACCGATATCCCGTTCGGGGAGGGATCGATGACACAGGAAAGCCGTGGCTTCACAAATTACGGTGCGATCGGGCATCTAAATTGGTTCAAGAGTTCAGCCAGTGGCGGGAACGGCGGCAACTGTATTGAGGTCGCCTGGAACAGGGATGAGATTTTGGTACGCGATTCCCTTGACCATCAAGGTGGCAGGCTCCACATTCCCACCTCAAGCTGGAACACCTTCACTCGAAAATTCCGGCCATCTTAGCGAAATCCGGCTGCCCGGTCCCCCATCGGCGCCCGTCAGGGCCGCATCTGCCCAGCACGCTCGACGACGGCCGCTCGGCCGGTGGTTACGATCCCCTGGGGCTCGTAAACGCCCACACCGACCGCTGATTCGCGCAACCCAGTGTCACATCCCCGTCCTCGGTGCTGCACCAGCTGCGGCACTGGCCTGTTGGGGAATGCGCCCGGATGGGGCTACCTGTTCGGCCGGGCAGCGGGTACGCAGGGCAGTGTGGATGAGGCTGCTCGCTGGTGGGCGCCCGTGGCCGTGGTGGCCGGGGCGCTGGTTCTGCCGTTCGTCGTGCGGCTGGTGCTGGAGGTGCCGGACTGGGTGACGCTGCTCGCCCTGCTGGTGTCGTTGGCGGGGGCGGTGGCCGTGGTGCGGCAGATCGCGTTCCAGCGGGAGCAGCGGGAGTTGCGGGTCGAGGTGGCCAGGGCCAAGGCCAAGACCGCCGAGCCGCCGCCGGAGCCGCGGCGCGAGGAGCACCAGGTGCCCGCCATCCCGATCGACAGCGCCGAGCCGTACTACCGGTTCGTCCTCTCCTGCACGGTCTGCTGGCGGACGAACGGGCCGCTGCCCCAGCACGCCAACCCGCGCGGGTTGGCCGTGCACGCGATCCTGGAGCGGGCGCGGCAGGTCACCGTGCAGGGGTCGCCGACCGAGCCGGAGGCCGTGGCCGTGCGGCTGGCCGCCGAGCTGGGGGCGCACGTGCCCGACCGCGGCGGGCAGGTCATGGTGTGGGCCGAGGACGTCGGGCTCGGCGTCGCCGCCGAGGACGCCGAGCGGCTCAAGCGGCTGGCCGACGTGCGCAAGGAGAAGCAGATCCGCGACCACGAGCGCGAGCTGGAGCAGGCCGCGCGGGCCTACCTCGCCGAGGAGGTGCTGCGGGACCCCGGCCAGGCCGTGGTGTGGTGGCTGGCGCGCCATCCCGAGCAGGTCCGCGAGGCCGCCGAGCTGCTGCCGACCTTCGCCCAGCTCAGCGCCGCCGCGCACGGGACCGAGATCGCCGCGCACTACGCCGAGCGGCTGGACCGGCTCAACGGGCCGGTGCCGCAGCTGGAGACCGATCAGCGCCGGGGCGACCAGCCGGGCGGGCCGAACACGTAGCCGAGGCGGTCCCGCCAGCCGGTGGCGCCGCGGACGTCGCGCAGGATCGCGGCGTACTCGTGGAACTGCAGCCGCACGATGTTGTACGTCCCCACCGGCGTGGTCAGGCCGTAGGTGGGCCGGTGGCGCTCCGGGGCGAACGTGCCGAACAGGCGGTCCCAGATGATGAGGATTCCGGCGTAGTTGCGGTCCAGGTACTCCGGGTCGCTGCCGTGGTGGACCCGGTGGTGCGACGGGGTGTTGAGGACGTACTCCACCCACGGGTGCAGGCGGTCGACCTTCTCGGTGTGCACGAAGAACTGGTAGATCAGGTTCACCGAGAACGCGGTGTAGATCGCCCACGGCGGGAAGCCCAGCAGCGGCAGCGGGACCCAGGCGATCACCTCGAACCACTGGTTCCACTTCTGGCGCAGCGCCGTGCCGAAGTTGAAGTACTCGCTGGAGTGGTGCGCCTGGTGCGCGGCCCAGCCGATGCGCACGCGGTGGGCGAAGCGGTGGTACCAGTAGAACAGGAAGTCGACGCCGAGGATCAGCAGCGCCCAGGTCCACCAGGCGTCCGCGGGCAGGTGCCACGGCGCGAGGTAGGTGTGGATGACCGCGTACAGCAGCAGCGCCACGGCCCGGAACAGCGCGCCGAAGGCGACGCTGCCCACGCCCATGGACAGGCTGGTGGCGGTGTCGCGGGCGTGATAACCCTTCACTTCCGACCGGGCGACGCGGATCGCCAGCAGTTCCAGGCCGATGAACAGCAGGAAGACCGGGACCGCGTAGCCGACGGGGTCGGCGAGTTGGTGCAGCAGGGCGTCGACCATTACCCAACGGTAACCAAGAGCCCCACCCAGGAAAAGGGCCCCGAGACCGGCGTGAAGCCGACCCCGGGGCCCGGACGCTCACCGTGCGAGGGCGCAGTTCGCGGTGTCCCGGCCGCGAACGCGTTGCGGTGAGACAAGGGCGGTGTGGTCCCCGCGGCCGACCCTGCACGGCCTGAGGCACCGCCCAGCATCATGTTCCCTGCAAGTGGCCGCCTCCGGCAACCGGTTCGGCAAGAACAACTGTTAACTGCCTCAAGGACGACCGGCGACCGGCCGGATCAGAAGACCGACCAGCCGGTCAGAACAGTGAACGCCTCCAGCGCCGCCACCCCGGCCACGGAGTTTCCGCACCGATCCAGCCCGGGGCTCCACACGCACACCACACACCGGTTGGGCACCACGGCGAGGATGCCGCCGCCGACGCCGCTCTTGGCGGGCAGCCCGACCCGGTAGGCGAACTCCCCCACCCCGTCGTACATCCCGCACACCAGCATCGTCGCGTTGAGCCGCCTGACCTCCGCGACCGCCAGCACCTGCCGCGACGCGCCCGTTCCCGCCCTGGCGAGGAACAGCGCGGCGCGGGCCAGGTCGCGGCAGGACAGCGCGATCGCGCAGCCGCGCACGTAGTGGTCGAGGACAGTGGGGACTGGATTGTCCAGCCCGCCGTATCCGGCGATGAGGTGGGCGAGGGCGGCGTTGCGGTGCCCGGTGGCCAGTTCGGACTCCGCGACCGCCTGGTCGACGACGGCGCGGGCGCCTGCCTCCGCGCTCACGAACTCGCACAGCGCGCCCACGGCGTCGCCGGTGCTGGTGAGCAGGCGGTCGGTGGTGACCAGCGCGCCCGCGTTGAGGAACGGGTTGCGCGGGACGCCGCGGTCCTGTTCGAGCTGGGCGAGGGAGTCGAAGGCCAGCGTGGACGGCTCGCGCCCGACCCGGTCCCCGACGTCGCCCGCCAGCGCCAGGGTGAAGACCTTGGCCAGGCTCTGCACGGAGAACGGCGTCTCGAAGTCGCCGACGCCGCGCACCGCGCCGTCTACGGTGGCCACCGCCATCCCGAACCGGTCGATGGGGACCTCACTGAGGGCGGGGATGTAGGTGGCCAGCCTGCCCTGGCCCACCAGCGGACGGACCCGGTCGGCCACCTGTTCCAAAGTGGACTGCACAGCGCCAGCCTCGCGGAAGACCGCGGCGAGCCCAAGGGTTAACCGTTAACTTGGCCAGCCCCAGCGGAAGCCGTAGCAGCCGGGCCCGAAGTTCAGCGCGACGCCGTGCACGGCGTGGCCCGCGTCCGGCGTCGCGGGCCTGCTGTCCTCGATGCCGCGGTCGTCGCGGACGTACTGCTCGCAGTACGCGGGCAGGCGCGCGGGGTCGAAGCACACCTCCAGCACGTACTGGCGCACCGGCAGGCGGAACTTGCGCTCGTAGTTGCCGTCGGCCGGGCCGGGCGGGGCGTGCACGAGCTCGTGCTCGGTGACGACGGTCTCACCCCGGCGCAGCGGCCGGTGGAAGAGCAACTCGGCCACCGTGAGGCCGCCGTCGGGGGACTCGACCACCCGCCCGAGCGAGCAGTTGCGCAGCGGGCGCACGGTCGGGGCGGGGTGGCGGGGGTCGTCGGTGTGGATCACCAGCACCCAGCGGTCCGGACCGTCGGCCTCCGCGCGCAGCACCTGCCGGGACACGTAGGCCAGCTCGCCGCCCTCGGGGCCGATGTGCACGCGGTCGTGCTGGCTCAGCCGGGTCAGCCGCTCGTCCCAGGTGGTGTCGACCTGGCCGAGGGCGTCCTCCACCGGGGCCGGGTCGGGCCAGAGCGCGCCGATGGTGGGCAGGCCGCCGAGGCCGAGGGTCCAGCGCCCGCGCCGCCGCGGTGGGCCGAGCAGGGAGGCCAAGGCGCCGTCGGGCACGTCGAGCACGGCTTCCAGGTGCCGCAGGGCGAGCAGGGAGTCCCGCCGCTCCGGGCGGCTGCGCCCGCTCTGCCAGTAGCTCAGGGTGGCCAGGCTGACGGTGACCCCGCGCTGGCGCAGGCGCTCGCGCAGACGCTCCAGCCCCAGCCCGCGAGCGGTGATGGCCGCGCGCAGGGCCGCGGGGAAAGGACCGGTGTCGAGAAGTGTGCGCAGGTCGGACTCGGCCGCCATGCCAGCTCCCGGTGCGATCCGTCCATCGTGGATTGGTCAGCGTACGCCTCGGGCGGGCGGCTGTCTGTCATACCAGCGGGTAGCCGTTCATCTCCCACCAGTTGGCGTAACTGGGGTTGCGCGCGGTGAGGGTCAGGTACGCCTCGGAGATGGCGCGGCGCAGGAGGTCGGGCTCGATCGGGCACTCCCGGCGCCAGGCCAGGTCGACGCGCGCCTTGAGCGGGTCGCCGCGCAGGGGGCGCACGACCAGGCCGCGGCCTTCCGAGGAGGTCGGCTGGGCCATGCTCACGCACTGGCCGCTCACCACGAACTCGCGCGCGGAGCTGGCGTCGCTGATCTCGTGGGTGATGCGCGGCTGGAAGCCCGCCTCGCCGCAGGCCCAGCGCAGGGCCGCGGTCGTGCCCGGGTCCTGGTGCGGGTCGGCCAGCCAGTTCTCGTCGGCCAGCTCGGCCAGCTCGACGAGCGCGGACCCGGCGAGCGGGTGCTGCTCGGACAGGGCCACGAACGTCGGCTCCAGCGGCACGATCGCCTCGCGCAGCACGCCGTCCGGGTTGGGCGTCTCGAAGCCGATCATCTCGACCACCACGGCCAGGTCGAGGCGCCCGGCGCGCACGCGGGTCAGGAGGGTGGCGCTGGAGGGGTCGCTGTGGGCGAGCACGCGCAGCGCCGGGGTGCCCTGGGGTCTGCCCGCCGCGTAGGCGGAGACCAGGCGCGGCACGACGGCGGAGACCAGGGCGCTGGGGTAGCAGCCGAAGTGCAGTTCCAGGCCCTCCTCCGGCGGGACGACCGGCGCCAGGGTGCTGCGCAGCCCGGCCATCTCGCTGACGACCGCGCGGGCCTTGGCCAGCACGGTGCGGCCGAACCCGGTGGGCACGACGCCCGCGCGCCCGCGCTCGAACAGCGGCGCGCCCAGGGACCGCTCGATGCGTTGCAGCTGGGCGGTGAGCGATGGCTGCGACATGCCCAGCGCGGCAGCGGCTCTGGTGATGCTGCCCTCGTCCGCCACGGCGATCAGGATGCGCAGGTGTCGGAACTCCAGTTCCATGCGTCTCATGTTATGGACGCGCTCCATGTGAGCGCGGCCAACCCCGATCAAGCAAGGCGGTCCGCCGCTGAGCTGGGAAGCCCGCGCCGGGCGGGTCAGCAGGCCCCAGCCACGACGACGGCGAAGACGAGCACGACCGGCGGAGCGCCGCTCAGGGCCGCGAGCAGCGCGACGGCGAAGGCGGGAAAGCGAGCAGTCCACTAAGGATCATCGGACACCGGCGCCCCGCTGAACGCGTGGAGGCGGTGCCGGGCGCGCCCCCGGCAGGCGTGGTCAGTCGGTGACCACCAGTTTCGCCGAGCCACTCGTCACCGAGTGGACCTCGACCCGGACGCCGTCGACCATCGCGGCCTCCCCCGGGTTCAGCGTCACGTCCACTCCCCCGCCGGACACCCGGACCGCGCCGCCCGCGACCACCGCCTTGAGCCGCCGGTCGAGCACCTCCAGCGTCGGCGACCCGGTGACGGTCAGCTCGCACCGGTTCGCCGTGCACCGCCACGAGTCGCGCGGACCGGCGGGCTCGGCAGCGCAGGACGCGCACACCAGGGCCACCGAAAGGAGCAACACCGTGCCGAGCGCCGATCTTCGCACCATGGGTGGCACATCGCGGGGGCGCGCCCGCCCGTAACAGGACCGGATCGGTCAAGAGGTGGCGGACCGGGGGCTATTGGGCCGATCGGGGGCGGGCGGGGCGGGGCACCCGGGTCAGTGCCCGGACCCTGCGGGTGCGGCCGTGCTCGGCGAGCAGCACCAGCAGGTCGCCGTCGACCACGGCCGCCAGCTTGCGCTGGGCCCAGTCCGAGGCCGCCAGCACCGCCGCGGAGTCCACCGGGCGCCCGGCGAAGGCGTCGAGCAGCAGGCGCCACTCGGTGAGCCTGCGGCGAATGAACTCCACGTGGGCCACGCAGGGCTCCACCCGATCGGCCCAGGCGTGGAAGTCGGCGCTGGAGCGGGCGCGGTCGTCGATCCTGGCGACCACGGCGGCGACGGCCATCTCGTGGTCGGGATCGGCGAGGACGAGACGGAGGAACGCGTTCTCATCGCGTGGCACCGCGTCGCGGTACCACTCGAATCGCAGGTGTTCGTCCGCGACGAGGGCGGCGTGCTCATGCCAGGGGCGCCCCGCCAGCGCCGCCACGGATGCGATGTGGTCGAGCAGGTTCACCGTAGGTCCTCCGCGTGCGGAGGATAGTGGTTGTCCTCCGGAGACGATCACTCAGCTCCTATCCTGTGATCCATGGACTTCACCGCCGACATCGTGATCGACGCCCCGCCCGAGCGGGTCTGGGCGGTCTACACCGCGGTGGAGGGCTGGCCGGACTGGACCAATTCGGTGACGTCGGTGACCCGGCTGGACCCCGCGCCCCTCACGGTGGGCAAGCGGGTGCGGATCAAACAGCCGAAACTGCCGACAACGGTGTGGACGCTGACGGAGTACAGCGAGGGCGCCTGCTGGACCTGGGTGGCCACCGGTCCAGGCGCGCGCACGACCGCGACCCACACCGTCGAGCCGCACGGCGCGGGCACGCGGGTGTCCCTGCTGCTGCGCCAGGAGGGCCCGCTCGGGACGCTGGTGGGCAAACTCACCGCCGGGCTCACCGACCGCTACCTGGCGATGGAGTGCGAGGGTCTCAAGAGAGCCGCGGAAGGCCGGTAATCGAGTCGACCCAGCCGCCCCGCCATGCCAGGCTGGAGCGCACACCCGTCATTTCTCAGGAGGTCCGCCATGGCCGACGCACCGGAACCCGCCGCCGACAGCAGCGCCGAGGAGTCGCCCGAGGACGTGCGCGAGCGCTTCAAGGCCGCCCTCGCCCGCAAGAACGCCAAGGCGATCGCCGGGGAGAACCACCTGACCGGCGGCTCGAAGGTCCACGACGCCCACTCGAAGGTCGGCGGCAAGCGCCAGTTCCGCCGCAAGAGCGGATAGGCCGTGTGCCAGGTGTGGGGCACGGCATAGCCGCCCCAGCCCGGCCGCCGGCGGCACGGCCGGATGCGTTCGAATACAACACCGGTATTAGGACGATCCGTCCGCTCCGCCGGCGGCCGGACTGATCACGACTCCCCCGCACCCCACACCTGGCACACGACCTAAACCGCCTTCTCCAGGTCGTCCAGCGCGGTGTCCAGGTGGCCGAGCAGCCGCTGCAGGTGCGGCACGCTGCGCCTGCAGCCGGTGAGGCCGAACTCCAGGCTGCCCGCGTAGCTGGTCACGGTGATGTTCAGCGCCTGGCCCTCGTAGGGGATGGACACCGGGTACACGCCCAGCAGCTTGGCCCCGTTCCAGTACAGCGTCTTCTTCGGACCGGGCACGTTGGAGATCAGCAGGTTGAACGCCGGGGGCGTGAACCGCTGCGCGCCGGGCACCAGCGCCACGGCCAGCGGGGCGAACGGGATCGCGCTCAGCGCCGTGATCTGCAGCTGGCTCATGCCGCGGTAGAACCGCTTGCCGCGCACCATGGACTCGCGGATCGCGGCGAGGCGGTCGCCCGCGTCGGGCAGGTCGGTGGCCAGCGCGCACAGGATCAGCCCGATGGCGTTGCCGCCGTCGCCCGCCCCGCCCTCGCCCGCCCCGCCCTCGTCCGCCCCATCTGCGCGCAGGGAGATCGGCACGGCGGCCACCAGCGGCTTGTCCGGCAGCGCGTGCTGCTCGCCCAGGTACTCCCGCAGCGCGCCCGCGCACATCGCCAGCATGACGTCGTTGACCGTGCACCCGGCCGCCTCGCCGACGGCCTTGATCCGCTCCAGCGGCCAGCCCTGGGCGGCGAAGCGCCGCGCCCCGGTGATCGGCACGTTGAACATCGACCGCGGCGCCTCGAAGGGCAGCGTCGCGGCCTGCTCGGCGAAGGCCTGGTTGAGGTAGCGCGCCACCACCGGTCCCAGGCCGACGACCTCGCGGACGACCCGCGCGGCGTTCGCCAGCCCGGCCAGCGGGTCGCTGTCGGCGGCGCGCCCGCCGGTGGCGTCGGTGCGCGGGGTGCCCGCCCACGGCGGGCGCATGTCGCGCTCGGCGGGGTCCTCCGACAGCGCCCGGCGCATGAGGCGCAGTGCGGAAACTCCGTCCAGCAGCGCGTGGTGCACCTTGGTGTAGACGGCGAACCGCCCGCCTTCCAGGCCCTCGATCAGGTGCTGCTCCCACAGCGGCCGGTGCCGGTCCAGCAGCGAGCCGTGCAGCCGCGACACCAGCTCCAGCAGCTCGCGCACGCGCCCGGGAGAGGGCAGCGCGGAGAGCCGGACGTGGTACTCCAGGTCCAGCAGGTCGTCATTGGTCCACGCCCACTGGCCGATCGAGCCGACCGGGCCGCGGGGCCTGCGCCGGAACAGCGGGCGCAGGTCGCCGGTGTCGATCAGCGCGCGGTGCATCGCCCCGACGTGGGTGGGGTCGGCGCCGGGCGGGAGCTCGAAGAGCTGCAGCCCACCGACGTGCAGCGGATGTTCGCGCGACTCGCCGAGCAGGAACATCGAGTCGGTCACAGGCATCAGCGGCATGGGCACCACGCTCTCACCGGGACGCGGTGAACGCAATCGATCAGCGCGGGTCGGAATCGATCAGATGCTTGGCGCCGATGCGCACGACGCGCACGGTCTTGCGGTCGGTCTCCTCGCCGGAGTCGGTCGACAGCGTGACGGTGACCGGCACGTTCGCCGAGCCGTCGCCGTTGAGGGAGACGTTGTTGGCGTCCCGGGAGCTGACGTACTTGTACTTGGCCCAGTACTCCTCGAACTCGGCCTGGCTGCCGAAGCTCGACTGCGCGTTCGGCGTGAGCAGGGCCCAGCGCTGCGCCACCGGGGTGCTGCTGAGGTAGAAGTTGATCACGGCGCGGCCCGCGGCGGAGTAGTCCTCGACCTTCGAGGCGCCCTCGGGCGGCGCCGACGTCGTCGGGGTCGTCACCGGGATCGGGGTGTCGCTGACGGTGACGAAGCTGGTCACGGTGCCGGGTCCGGCGTTGTCCTTCTCCGGTGTGGTCAGCACGAGCGCCACGGCCGTGGCCAGCACGGCGACCCCGGCCATCGCGCCGATCAGCACACCGCGCTTCGGGGCCCCGGAACGCGGGGCCGGGCCGGACACGGACTGGCTCGCCGAGGCCTGGCCCACCGCCTGCCGGACAGGCGGCGGGGACTGGTTTCGCCCTGAGTTGTGCCCTGGGGTGTGCCCTGAAGTACGCGCGGGACCCCTGCGCTCGACGGCGACCCGGCGCTCGACGACCCGGCGCTCGGCGACAGCGCGCTCGACCACGGTGGGCTGCGGGATGGGCAGCGGGGCGGTGGGCGTGGCGAGGGTCGTGGCGGCCTCGGCCATCGTGGGGCGCTCGCCGGGCTCGGCGCGCAGCAGGGACATCAGCGTGGGCGTGAACACCCCGCCGTTGCGCGGCGGGGCGACGTCGCCGCCTGCCACCGCGTGCAGCAGGGCCAGCGGGTTCGGGTTGAGGCCGAACGGCGGCGTGCCCTCCAGGGCGTGGTAGAGCGTGGAACCGAGGGAGAACACGTCGGAGGCGGTGGTCGGCTGCTGCCCGCGGGCCAGTTCCGGGGCCAGGTAGGCCGGGGTGCCCGCCAGGACGCCGGTGTCGGTGGTGATCGTGTGGTCGCCGGTGGCGCGGGAGATGCCGAAGTCGGTGATCTTCACCGTGCCGTGCTCGTCGAGCAGGATGTTGCCGGGCTTGACGTCGCGGTGCACGATGCCCGCCGCGTGCGCGGCGGCCAGCGCGGCGGCGACCTGCGAGCCGATCGAGGCGACCTGATCGGGGGGCAGGGTGCCGCGCTCGGCCAGCACGGCCGAGAGGCTGCGGGCGTTGACGAACTCCATGACCAGGCACGGATCGCCCGCGTGCTCGGCGACGTCGAGCAGGGCGACGGCGTTGCGGTGGTGCAGCCGCGCGGCGATGCGCGCCTCCCGCATGGCGCGCCTGCGGGCCTCCGCGGTCTTGGCCGGGGTGAGGCCGGGTCGGATGATCAGCTGCTTGATCGCGATGACGCGTTCGAGGCGCTCGTCGCGGGCGCGCCAGACCACGCCCATAGCGCCGCTGCCGATGGTCTCCAGCAGGCGGTACCGACCGGCGACCAGCTGACCCGTTTCGATGTCCAGGCACCTCTCGTGACACGTTCCCAGGCCCCGACCTGGCCCCGCGACAGTATCGAACGCGCGTGCCATAGCCGAACGTGGGCACACGCGCGTACGTGCGGGGTGGACAGGCCCGGCAGACTGGTCACCACACGAGCACAGGGGGTGGACGGTGGGTGACGCGGTTGGCGGGCTGACGTCGCTGCGGCTGCCGGTGGCCGAGGTGGTCGCCGAGACCGAGCACGCGCGATCGATCGTCTTCGACGCCGAGCTGGACTACCTGCCGGGGCAGTACCTGACGCTGCGCGTGCCCAGCTCGCTGACGGGCTCGGTCGCGCGCTGCTACTCGCTGTCCAGCTCCCCGCTGCTCGGCGAGCGCCCGCAGGTGACGGTGAAGCGCACCCTGGAGGGCTACGCCTCGAACCGGCTGTGCGAGACCGCGTGCCCCGGCGAGGTCGTCGAGGTCCTGCCGCCGATGGGCAACTTCACCCCCAAGTCGCTCGACGCGGACCTGCTGCTGTTCGCCGGGGGCAGCGGCATCACCCCGGTCCTGTCGATCCTGAAGTCCGCGCTGCACGCCGGAACCGGTCGCGTCAGCGTGGTCTACGCCAATCGCGACGCCGAGTCGGTGATCTTCGCCGCGGTGCTCGCGGAGCTGGGAAGCCGGTTCGGGTCGCGGCTCTCGGTGACCCACTGGCTGGAGACCGAGCGCGGCCTGCCGACGGTCGCCGCGCTGCGCGAGCTGGCCCGCCCGCACGCCGAGGCCGACGCCTTCACCTGCGGCCCGGCGCCGTTCATGGCCGCCGTCACCGAGGCGCTCAAGGAGCTGGACTTCCCGCGGTCGCGCCGCCACGTCGAGAAGTTCGCCTCCCTCGCGGCGAACCCGTTCGAGCGCCTGGCGGCCGCCGAGCACTGACCTGTCCCTTTTGGACATAACCGGCGCGGAGCGCGAACAAGGCACTTTCGGGACCCTCCCACTGGACCACGATCGTCCCCAACGGCATGCTGTGCGCGTGAACGACAACCAGGTTCCCGCATTCGACCTCATCGGCCGCCGCTACGACGAGTCCTTCGTCGAGCGGGAGACCCAGATCGCGGAGGTGGCCTGGCTCATCGAGCGGCTGCCGCGCGGGGCGCGGGTGCTGGACCTGGGCTGCGGCAGCGGCCTGCCGACGACCAAGCAGCTGGTCGACGCGGGCATGTCCGTGGTCGGGGTGGACGAGTCCCCGGTGATGCTGGAGCTGGCCGCCGAGCAGGCCCCCGGCGCCGACTACCGCCTCGGCGACCTGCGCGAGCTCTCGGACCTGGGCTCCTTCGACGCGGTGGTGGCGTTCTTCGCGCTGCTGATGCTGCCCAAGGCCGACATCGAGGCCACCCTGCGCTCCATCCGCGCCCAGCTCACCGGCCCCGGCCTGGTGCTGATCAGCATGGTCCAGGGCGACTTCGACACCTTCCCGGTGAACTTCCTCGGCTCGCCGACGACGGTCTCGGCGTACCCGCCGGAGGCCCTGCGCCAGGTCGTGACCGAGGCGGGCTTCACCGTCGACCGCCTCCACGCCGTCGAGGCCGTGGCCGAGCCCGGCCGCATCGAGGTCCAGCTCTACGTCCGCGCCACCGCAGGCTGATCCGGCACACACCCGGTCCGGCCGCCGACGCGGTCGGGCCGGGTCGGGTTTCAGAGCCAGTCGGCGGCGGTGAGGGAGCCGCGCAGGCGGGTCAGGGCCCGGTGCTGGGCCACGCGCACCGCCGTGGCGGTCAGGCCGATGGCCAGGGCCGTCTCCTGGGCGGAGAGGCCGACCACCAGGCGCAGGACCAGGATCTCGCGCTGGCGGGGCGCCAGCGTCTCCAGCAGGGTCGTCAGGCGGGCGCGCATCTCCCCGCGCAGGGTCAGCTGCTCCGGGCCCATGCCGTGGTCGGGCACGTCCGGGATGTCGGCCACGGGGTCGGAGCGGTCGCGGCCGGAGCGGCGGTAGTAGTCGGCGACCTTGTGCGCGGCGATGCCGTAGACGAAGGGCAGGAAGGACTCGCGGTTGTCGGAGTAGCGCGGCAGCGCGCCCAGGATGGCCAGCATGATCTCCTGGGCCACGTCGTCGGCGGAGGAGTACGCCGAGCCGGTGCGGCCGATGCGGGCCCGGCAGTAGCGCACGATGGCCGGGTTGATCCAGGCGAACAGGGTGCCCCTGGCGGTCTCGTCACCCCGCAGCGACGCCTCGACCAGCTCGTGGAACGCCTCGGTCTTCAACCGGGCGAACACCACGTCGGTGCGGGCGGGCGCGCGGACTTCCGCGCCGGGAGTGGCAGCCGATGAACTCACGTGAGCCCCCTGGAGGTCGACGCGCCACGGCGCGCCGGAGAGATCTGGATGCCCGCCCACCACCCGCCGAATCGTCGGAAGCGATGATGGCCTTGACGGAGAGTGATGCTAGCCCGCTCAAGTGGCCGACACCAGAGGGGTCTCCGTGGCACGGGGCCGATGGTTTCGTATTCAACCTCCCGCCGGACAGGGTCGAACGGCCCTAGGGCACGGGGCCCGGCGCCGAATTTCCCCGAGTGTCGGAAGGCCCCGGAATCCCAGTACGATCAGCACAGTCACCGCGAGGCGGCGTGCTCGGTTATCCACAGTGGACGTACGTGGACAAGATCGAGAACCGGTCCCGGACGGCCGATTGGCAACCCGCGCGCCACGCTAGTCCGAACGGGTGATGGCCGTCACGAATGGCGTAGTGTCAGTTCTACTCAGACGGGAAACCTCTCGGTATGCGGGGAGACCGGCGTTCCATCCGGCCGCGCGGACTGGGCCGGATGCCGTGGCTGACTGTGCCGCGTTGACACCGCCGGTGCTCCGTTCTCAGCGTGGCCGCGGACGCTGCCACGCACGCCACCCGAACAGGGGATCGCCACGATGGAGCGACCAGTCGTCGTCGTCCTGCACGGTACCGACCGGCCGCCGAGGATGACCGGGGTCGAGCGGCGCGCCACCGTCCGGTACAGCACCGGGCCCATGCTGCCCGCCGCCCTGCCGGGCGCCGACGTGCTCTTCGTCTGGGACAGCCGGGCCGCGGGCCTGGCCAAGGCCCTGCCCACGGCCGCCGAGCTGCGCTGGGCGCACGCCGCGGGCGCCTCCGCGCGGCACCTGCCGATCCCGCAGCTGCAGAGCTCCGGGGTGACGGTGACCAGCGCGCGCGGGGTGTTCGACGAGCCGATGGCCGAGTACGTCCTGAGCCTCGTCCTCGCCTTCGCCAAGGACCTGCCCGCGACCCTGCGCCTGCAGCAGCGCCGGATGTGGCAGCACCGCGAGACCGAGCGGCTGGCGGGCACGCACGCCCTGGTCATCGGGTCCGGCCCCATCGGGCGGGCGATCGGGCGCAAACTGCGGGCCGTCGGGATGACCGTCTCGGCGATCGGCCGCGCCGCCCGCCCAGGGGACCCCGACCTCGGCGACATCGCCGCGATGACCGACCTGCGCCGCGCGCTCGCCGACGCGGACTACGTCGTCCTGGCGACCCCGCTCACCCCTGACACGCGCGGCCTCATCGACGAGCACGCGCTGCGGGCGATGAAGCCGACCGCCCGGCTGGTCAACATCAGCCGCGGCGGCCTGATCGTGCTGCCGGACCTGATCGACGCGCTGGACTCCGGCGCGCTGGCGGGCGCGGCGCTCAACGTCTTCGCCGACGAGCCCCTGCCCACCTCATCGCCGCTGTGGAACCTGCCCGACGTCGTGGTCTCCCCGCACATGGCGGGCGACATCAAGGGCTGGCGCGACGAGCTGGTGCGCCTGTTCGCCGACAACCTCGACCGCTACCTCACGGGCGTCCCGCTGTTCAACGTCATCCTGGTCGGCTCGCCCGGTTGAGCCCGCTTGCTACTCTGGAGTAGGTTATCCGGGGTCCGAGCGGGAACAGCGAGGTGGGAGCAACCATGGCAGCCAAGCCCAAGCGCGACGCGATGGGCGCCGCCCTCGCGGTGCTGAACAAGCTGGCGAGCGCGCCCGTGCTCGACCGCCTCGGCCTGCGCAAGCCCGTCGAGCGCGGCCTCTACACGGCCACCAGGACCGGCTTCACCGCCGTCGGCGCCGCGACCCGCTCGTTCACCGCGGCGCGGAAGCGGGCCACACCCGCCCGGCTGCCCGCCGCGCCCGACCGGGGGCTGTTCGACATCACCCCCGACGACGAGCAGCGCATGATCGTGGAGACGGTCTCGGAGTTCGCCGCCGAGCGGTTGCGCCCGGTCGCCGCCGACGCCGACGCCGCGTGCGAGACCCCGCGGGAGCTGCTCACCACCGTCGCCGAGATGGGCGTGGGCCTCGTCGGCGTGCCCGAGCAGCTCGGCGGCCTGGGCACCGAGCGCTCGGCGGTCACCGGCGTGCTGGTGGCCGAGGCGATGGCGCACGGCGACATGGGCCTGGCGGTCTCGCTGCTGGCGCCATCGGCGGTCAGCACGGCGCTGGTGCTGTGGGGGGACGAGACCCAGCAGGCGACCTACCTGCCCGCCTTCGTCGGCGACGACGTCCCGGCCGCGGCGCTGGCCGTGCAGGAGCCGCGCCCGCTGTTCGACCCGTTCTCGCTGAAGACCAAGGCCTACCGCACCGGGGGCGGCTTCGTGCTCGACGGCGTCAAGTCGCTGGTCCCCCGGGCGGCCCAGGCCGAGCTGTTCGTCGTGGCGGCGGATCTGGACGGGCGCGGTCCGGCGCTGTTCATCGTGGAGTCCGCCAGTGCGGGCCTGAGCGTGGAGTCCGAGCCCGCGATGGGGCTGCGCGCGGCGGCGATGGGCAAGCTGCGCCTGGACAAGGTGCGCGTGCCCGAGACCGCCCTGCTGGGCTCGGGGAGTTCCACTGTGTACACCGAGTGCGTTCGCCTGTCGCGGATCGCTTGGTGCGCCTTGTCTTTGGGGACATCGCAGGCGGTGCTGGACTACGTGATCCCGTACGTCAACGAGCGGGTGGCCTTCGGCGAGCCGGTCAGCCACCGCCAGGGCGTGGCGTTCAAGGTCGCCGACATCGGCATCGAGCTGGAGGGCATGCGCCTGCTGACCTACCGGGCCGCCAGCCGCGCCGAGCAGGGCAAGCCTTATGCCCGCGAGGCGGGTCTGGCGCGGCGGCTGTGCGCGGAGAAGGGCATGCAGATCGGCAACGACGGCGTGCAACTGTTGGGCGGGCACGGTTTCGTCAAGGAGCACCCGGTGGAGCGCTGGTACCGCGACCTGCGCGCGGTCGGCCTGGCCGAGGGGATCGTCCTCGTCTAGGGGGCGCACGGAGGAGACAGCGATGATCAACCTTGAGGTCCCGCGCAAGTTCGAGCAGCTGGTCGACCAGGCCCACCAGGCCGCGGCGGAGTTCTTCCGCCCCCACTCACGCAAGTACGACCAGGCCGAGCACACCTACCCGAGGGAACTGGACATGCTGGCCGCCCTCCTCGACGGCCTCTCGGCCGCTGGTGGCGGCGCGGGCGCGGGCGGCGTCCGCCGCGCGTCGGGCGGCGATCCGGGCAAAGCAGGGAACCACAACGGCGCCAACCTGCGACTGCTGCTCGGCACCATCGAGATGTGCTGGGGCGACGTCGGCCTGCTGCTGTCGATGCCGCGCCAGGGCCTGGGCAACGCGGCCATCGCCTCGGTGGCCAACGACGAGCAGCAGGAGCGCTTCACGGGCAAGTGGGCCGCCATGGCCATCACCGAGCCCGACACCGGCTCGGACTCCGGCGCCATCCGCACCACCGCGGTCCGCGACGGCGACCACTACGTCCTCAACGGCGAGAAGATCTTCGTGACCGCGGGCGAACGCGCCGACTGCGTCGTCGTCTGGGCCACGCTGGACCGTTCCCTGGGCAAGGCCGCGATCAAGAGCTTCGTCGTCGACCGCGACACCCCCGGCTTCGAGTTGGTGCGCCTGGAACACAAACTCGGCATCCGCGCCTCGGACACCGCCCACTTCCGCCTGGACAACGTCCGCGTCCACCAGGACAACCTGCTGGGCAGCCCCGACATCACCACCGGACAGGGCTTCGCGGGCGTCATGCAGACCTTCGACAACACCCGCCCCCTGGTGGCCGCCATGGCCATCGGCGTGGCCAGGGCGTCCCTCGAGGAAACCCGCAAACTCCTGGAGGAGGCGGGCATCACCATCGACTACGACCGCCCCGCCTTCACCCAACCCGCCGCGGCCGCGACCTACCTCCAACTGGAAGCCGACTGGGAGGCCGCCTACCTCCTGGCCCTGGAAGCCGCCTGGATGGCCGACAACCGCAAACCCAACTCCCTCCAGGCCTCCATGGCCAAGGCCAAAGCAGGCCGCACAGCCACCGACATCACCCTCCGCTGCGTCGAACTCGCAGGCTCCCACGGCTACGACGAGGGAGCCCTCCTGGAGAAGTGGGCCCGCGACTCCAAGATTTTGGACATCTTCGAGGGCACCCAACAGATCCAGCAGCTGATCGTCGCCCGCCGCTTGCTGGGAAAGTCCTCCAGCGAACTGAAGTAACCACGCCTCTCACGTCTCGTGTCAAACCAGCCACGCACCGCAGTCACCCTCGTTACGCTCCACCTGCACCTGCCCGCCGCTGCCGAACACATCCGGACGCCAACGGGCGTGCTGGCTTCGCATGAGGGCTTCGGCGGCCACGAGGGCGGGGCCAGCGCGAAAGCCCAGCGCGCGTACTCCGGTGTCACCGACTGAACCCGACCTGCTCCTTCTACCTTGACGGTGGGCCCACCGTTCAACTGTTCTCGCAGACCGACAGGCTGACGAGGGCCTTCGAGATGCCGTTGCCCTTCGAGGCGGTCGTCACCAGACTCGCCCAGGAGTGACCTACATACGCAGGTGCTTCATCGCCTGCTGGATGTCCTCGTGGGTCGGGGCGGGGACCGGCAGGGGGTTGGGGGGGCCTGCGCGGAGGCCGTCGAGGACCAGGGTGAGGTAACGGCGCCACAGGTGGGGGGAAAGTGGGCGGGTGAGGTCGAAGGAGGTGCCGATCATCATCATCAGGGGGCCGAGGTCGGCGCCGGTGACGTCGGGGCGCATGGTGCCCTGGGACTGGGCGCGGGCGACCAGGGTGTCGACGGCCGGGATGAAGTGGGCGCCGATGCGCTCGGCGTGGCCGAGGTCGGTGCGGGTGCAGATCTGGAAGAGGCCGCGGTCGGCGGCCTGGCGTTCGGCGATGGCGGTGAGCAGGAGGACCAGGCCGGTCCAGGCGTCGGGTTCGGCGGCCGCGGTGTCGATGAGGGTGTTCATCTCGGACACGACCTCGTCGAAAACGGCCTGCACCAACGCTTCCTTGGAATCGAAGCGCCGGTACACCGTGCCGACGCCGACGCCCGCCGCGCGGGCGACCTCGTCCAGGGTGACGTCGATGCCTTGTGCGGCAAACACTGCGCGCGCCGCGGTGACGACGCGCTCGCGGTTGCGGCGGGCGTCGGCGCGCAGCGGGGGCGTGTCCGAGGTCACGCTCTCAGCTTAACACAAAAGCGGAGCCTTCCTCTCCACTTCGATGCTAGGTTGGCGGCGATTCCACAAGAGACCGGCCAGGGGGTACCTGTGACATTGTCCGACTCGATGGCGGCTCCGCCACCGAAAACCGACCAGAACGGCAATTCCAGCAGGCGCTGGCTGGTCCTCGCCGTCATCGCGCTCGCGCAGGTCATGGTGGTGCTCGACGCCACAGTGGTGAACATCGCGTTACCCTCCGCGCAGGCGGACCTGCTGTTCAGCGACAGCCAGCGGCAGTGGCTGATCACCGGGTACGCGCTGAGCTTCGGCAGTCTGCTGCTGATCGGCGGGCGCGTCGCCGACCTGTTCGGACGGCGGATCGCCTTCCTCGCCGGGGTCACCGGGTTCGCGGTGGCGAGCGCGGTGGGCGGCGCGGCGGGCAGCTTCGAGGTGCTGGTGGCCGCGCGCGTGGGGCAGGGCGTGTTCGCCGCGCTGCTGGCCCCGGCCGCGCTGTCGCTGCTGACCACGACGTTCACCGACCCGGCCGAGCGGGGCAAGGCGTTCGGCATCTTCGGCGCCATCTCCGGAGCGGGCGGCGCGATCGGCCTGCTGCTCGGCGGCGTGCTGACCGAGTACCTGGACTGGCGCTGGTGCATGTTCATCAACCTGGTCTTCGCGGGCGTGGCGTTCTTCGGCGGCCTCGCGCTGCTGGGCCCGAGCACCGCCACCGAGCGGCCCAAGCTGGACCTCATCGGCGTCACCACCGCGACCGCGGGCATGTTCTCCCTGGTCTACGGCCTGGCCAACGCCGAGCAGGACTCCTGGGACTCGGCGAGCACGCTGGGCTTCCTGGTCGCGGGCGGCGTGCTGCTGGTGGTGTTCGTGTACTCGCAGACCAGGGTGGCCAACCCGCTGCTGCCGCTGCGCATCCTCGCCCACCGCAACCGCGGCGGGGCGTTCCTGGCGATGTTCCTGCTGTGCGCGGGGATGTTCGTCATCTTCCTGTTCCTGACCTTCTACATGCAGCAGAACCTCCGGTTCGGCCCGGTGCAGAGCGGCGTGGCGTTCCTGCCGATGATCGGCACCCTGATGATCTCGGCCACCGCCGCGACCACGGTGCTGCTGCCGCGCGTCGGCCCGCGCCCGCTGATCTCCGGCGGCATGGTCATCGCCGCGGTCGGCACCGGGCTCATGGGCCTGCTGGACGAGACGAGCACCTACGTCTCGGGGGTGCTGCCCGGTCTGCTGATCGCGGGCCTGGGCATCGGCCTGACGATGGCGGCGGGGATGAACGTGGGGATCGCGGGCGTCGACCCGCGCGACTCCGGCGCGGCCTCGGCGGCGATCAACGCCATCCAGCAGGTCGGCGGCTCCATCGGCACCGCGCTGTTCAGCACCGTCGCGGCCAGCGCCTTCACCGCCGCGCTGAGCGAGGGCTCCAGCCCGGTGTCGGCGACCATCGCCAGCTACGGCGCGGCGTTCTTCTGGTCGGCGGTCACCTTCGCCGTCGGCGGCGTCCTGTCGGCCATCGTGCTCCGCCCGGGTATCCCGGAGGAGCTGAAGACCGCGAGCCCGATCGTCCACATGTGACAGTCTGATGAGGACCAATTAGGGGCGCTTCCCGCGAGGGAGCGCCCCTAATTCGTGTCTAGATGTGGAGCACGGCATAGCCGCGCCAGTCCGACTCCCCCGCACCCCACATCTGAAAACACGACCTAGTCCATTTCGCGGGCCTTGCGGCGCTGCTCCTCGGCGCGCTCGCGGCAGCGCCGCAGGAACTCCGCGTCGGACTCCGGGTCCGTGGCGGCGAAGCGGCCGGGGCGGTCGTACTCGGGGAAGGCGGGCGTGCCGCGTCCAAAAGCCCGCGGCCGGGTGAGCGCCCGCGGCGGACTGCCCGCGACGAGCCAGGCGAGCGAGCCGACGAGCGGGAACAGCAGGACGAGCAGCAGCCAGCCGATCTTCGGCAGGTTGCGGCAGTCCTCCTCGTCGGTGGTGACGCAGTCGACGACGCAGAACAGCCACAGGCCGAAGATGAGGATGCCTGCGAAACCGCCTAGGTAGAACATCGCCTATCCCCCATGCGTGGTACCGGTGCGGCGCAGGGTAGCGGATCGTCCCGCGAGGCGGGAAGAATGCCCGCATGGGGGAACCCGACACCGAGACGCCGCACCCGGCCCGGATCTATGACTACCTGCTCGGCGGCGCCTGCAACTTCGCCGCCGACCGGGCCTTCGCCGAGAAGGTCACCTCGGCGGTGCCCGGGGCGGCGACCGCGGCCCGGATCAACCGCGCCTTCCTCCGCCGCGCCGTCCGTTTCGCCCTGGAGCACGGCGTCGACCAGTTCCTCGACCTCGGCTCGGGCATCCCGACCGTCGGCAACACCCACGAGGTCGCCGAGGGCGCGCGCGTGGTCTACGTCGACCACGACGCGATCGCCGTCGCGCACAGCCGGGAGTGCCTGCGCGAGTGCGCCACCGCCGACATCGTCGCCGCCGACCTGCGCGACAGCGCCGCCGTCCTGGCCGCGGCCCGCTCGCTGCTCGACTTCACCCGCCCGGTCGCCCTGCTGACCGTCGCGGTCCTGCACTTCGTCGACGACGCCGAGGCCGCCCTGGCCCCGTACCGCGCGGCCCTGGCCCCGGGCAGCCTCCTGGCCCTGTCCCACGCCACCCACGACCACGCCTCGGCCGAGGTCGACGAGGCCACGCGCATGTACGCGGCCACCGCGACCCCGGGGGTGACCAGGACGAAAGCCGAGGTCACCGCCCTGCTGGCCGGCCTCGACGTGGTGGCTCCCGGCGTGGTCTGGACCAGCCAGTGGCGCCCGGAGACCCCCGACCCCGACCCGAGGGCCAGCCTGGCCTACGCCGCGGTCGCGCTGGTGCGCTGATCCGGTGACCAGGGTCTTCCTCTGCTACCGGGTGGGCGACGGCCACCACGCCGCCGCGCTGGTGCACCAGGAACTGAGCCGGAAGCTGGGCGCGGAGAACGTCTTCTACGCCAGCGCGAGCGTGCCCGCGGGCACCGAGTTCCGCCAGTTCATCTTCCAGAAGGTGCGCGAGTGCGACGTGTTCCTCGCGCTGATCGGTCCGATGTGGACCACCGTCGCCGACGAGCACGGCAGGCGCAAGCTCGACAACCCGCACGACTGGGTCCGCGAGGAGATCCGGCTCGCGCTGTCGCTGGGCAAGCACGTCGTCCCGGTCCTGCTCGACGCCACCGCCAAGCCGCCCGCCGAGTCCCTGCCCGCGGACATCGCCGCGCTCCTGGGCCGCCACCTCGGGCACTTCCGCGCCGCCTATGCGCGCGCGGACCTCGCCATCCTGTTGGCCTCGCTGAGACCCCGGCGTCGGCGGTGGCCCATCGTCCTCGGCGCCGCTGCCGCCGCCGCGGCCATCGTGACCACCCTGGTCGTCAGCCTCGGCGCCGACCCGCCACTGGCCACCCCGGCGCGCGTGGTCCGCGAGGGCGCGGTCCTGCTCACCGCCTCCCGGGTGCCATGCACGGCGGACGACAGCTACGACAAGATCGACTTCGACTCCGGCCAGCCGGGGCACGGCAAGCAGGCGCAGACCCCCTGCGCCCCGCCGGGCGGCCTCGCCGAGCTGATCCTGGAGGACACCGAAATCCACACCGCCGACACGCCCCGGCTCGTCCTCCTGCCGGGCGCATCGGACCGCGGCCCGATCCGCGAGGACGCCGCCACCTGCGTCGACGCCCTCGCCAACCCGGCGGCCCTGACGCACCGGATCGCGCTGGACCGGCTCGCCGAGGGCAGCGGCGTCTGCGTGCGCACGACCGACCGGGCCGTCGCCGCCGTCGTCGTGACCGCCCCACCCCGCCGCGGCGAGTTGCGCATCGCCTACCGCGTCTGGCAACCCTAGGCCGGCAGGCCGAGTTCCCGGGCGATAAGCATGCGCTGGACCTCGCTGGTGCCCTCGCCGATCTCCAGGATCTTGGCGTCGCGGTAGAAGCGGCCCACGGGTGTCTCGTTCATGAAGCCGTAGCCGCCGAAGACCTGGGTGGCGTCGCGGGCGTTGTCCATCGCGGCGTTGGAGGCGACCAGCTTGGCGATGGCGGCCTCCTTCTTGAACGGCTCCCCGCGCAGCATCTTCGCGGCGGCGGCGTAGTACGCCAGCCGGGCGGTGTGGGCGCGGACCTCCATGTCGGCGATCTTGAACTGGATCGCCTGGTACTCGCCGATGTGCTTGCCGAATGCCTCGCGCTCGCGGGCGTAGCGCAGGCTCTCGTCGACGCAGCCCTGGGCCAGGCCCACCGACAGCGCGGCGATCGCCACCCGTCCTTCGTCCAAAGTGGACAGGAACTGGGCGTAGCCGCGCCCCTCGGCGCCGAGCAGGTTCGACACCGGCACGCGGACGTCGGCGAAGCTCAATTCCCTGGTGTCCGAGGCGCTCCAGCCGACCTTGCTGTACTTCTTGGACACCGTGAACCCGGCGGTGCCCGCGGGGACCAGGATGGCCGAGATCGCCTTGCGGCCGTCGTCACGGGTGCCGGTGACCGCGGTGACCACGACGTGGGAGGTGATGTCGGTGCCGGAGTTGGTGATGAACGCCTTGGACCCGTTGATCACCCACTCGTCGCCGTCGCGGCGGGCGGTGGTGCGGGTGGCGCTCGCGTCGGAGCCGCCGCCGGGCTCGGTCAGGCCGAAGGCGCCCAGCGCCTCGCCGGCGGCCAGGCGCGGCAGCCAGCGCTGCTTCTGCTCCTCGGTGCCGAAGCGGAACAGGGGCATCGCGCCGAGGGAGACGCCCGCCTCCAGCGTGATCGCCACCGACGAGTCGACCCTGGCCAGTTCCTCCAGCGCCAGGCACAGGGCGAAGTAGTCCCCGCCCATGCCGCCGTACTCCTCGGAGATGGGCAGCCCGAACAGGCCCATGCGGCCCATCTTGGCCACGATGTCGTACGGGAACTCGCAGCGCTCGTAGAAGTCCCCGATGACCGGGGCGACCTCCTCGCGGGCGAACTCCTGCACCGTCTTGCGGAGCGCCTCGTGCTCCTCGCTCAGCCTGGTGTCGATCATCGCTCATCCTCCGGTGGGGTCACCACGGCAAGGGTCTGGTTGAGCCCGACCTGCTGGCCGGGGCGCACGCTCAGCTCGGAGACGACACCGTCCGCCGTGGCGGTGATGGTGTGCTCCATCTTCATCGCCTCGACCACGAGCAGCGGCTGCCCCGCGGTCACGGCCTCGCCGACGGCGACCTTGACCACGAGCACCGTGCCCGGCATCGGGCTGGTGATCGGCCCGCCCGCGCCCGCCGCGCCCGCGCCGCCCTCCAGCAGCGAGTGCTCGGCGACGGCCCAGGCGTGCCCGTCGGCGGCCAGCCACAGGGTCTCCCCGTCCAGCGCCCGCGCGAAGCGGAAGTCCCGGTGCCCGAACCGGACCCGCAGCTCACCGTCCACAAGGGACGCCGAGGCGGGCACCGGGTCGGCGTCGCCCACCGCGACGGTCCCCGCCGACGGGCTGACGGTCACCGTGACGTCGCGCTCGCCGCAGGTCAGGCGCAGCGGGATCACCGCGGGCCTGCCGAGGCGCCAGCCCGAGGGCACGTCCCACGGGTCCACGACCGGCCCCGCGGGCCGCATCGCCATCAGCTCGTCCAGCGCGGCGGCGGCGAACACCGCGTCGGGCACCGGCTCGGCGCGGGTCAGCTCGGCCAGGCCGCGCTCGACGAGCTGGGTGTCCATCCGGCCCGCGCGCACCTCGTCGTGGGCCAGCAGCGCGCGCAGGAACGCGATGTTCGTCCTGACCCCGAGCACGGCGGTGTCGGCGAGGGCCAGGGAGAGCCGGTCAAGCGCTTGCGCCCGGTCCGGGGCCCAGGCGATCACCTTGGCGAGCATCGGGTCGTAGTCCGAGCCGACGACCGTGCCCACGTCGAGCCCGGAGTCGACCCGCGCCGAGGGCAGCCGTAGCCCCAAGACGCGCCCGCCGGTCGGCAGGAACCCGGCGGCCGGGTCCTCGGCGTACACCCTGGCCTCCACGGCGTGCCCGTTCAGGCGCACGTCGGCCTGGCCGAACGCCAGCGGCTCCCCCGCGGCCACCCGCACCTGCTGCTCGACCAGGTCCAGCCCGGTGACGCACTCGGTGACCGGGTGCTCGACCTGCAGCCGGGTGTTCATCTCCATGAAGAAGAACTCCTCGGGCCGGTCGGCGGAGACGATGAACTCCACGGTCCCGGCGCCGGTGTAGTCCACCGCGCGGGCCGCCTCCACCGCCGCGGCGCCCATCCGCTCGCGCGTGGGCGGGTCGAGCAGCGGGGACGGCGCCTCCTCGATGATCTTCTGGTGCCTGCGCTGCAGGCTGCACTCGCGCTCGCCGAGGTGCACCACGGTGCCGTGCGCGTCGGCGAGGACCTGGATCTCGATGTGCCGGGGTCGGGCGACGAACCGCTCGATGAGCAGCGTGTCGTCGCCGAAGGAGCCGCGCGCCTCGCGCCGGGCGGACTCGATGGCCGGGCGCAGCCCGTCGAGTTCGGAGACCAGCCGCATCCCCTTGCCGCCGCCGCCCGCCGAGGGCTTGAGCAGCACCGGGAAGCCGATCTCGGCGGCGGCGTCGACGAGGTCGTCGTCGGTCATGCCCGCCTCGGTCCGCCCGGGCACGACCGGCACGCCCGCGGCCATCACCGTCTGCTTGGCGCGGATCTTGTCGCCCATCGCGTCGATCGCGCCCGCGGGCGGCCCGATGAACACCAGGCCCACCTCGGCGCACGCGCGCGCGAACGCCGCGTTCTCGGCGAGGAACCCGTAGCCCGGGTGCACGGCCTGCGCGCCGGTCTCCACCGCGGCGGCGATGACCCGCTCGATGGACAGATAGCTCTCGCGCGCGGCGGCGGGCCCGATGCGCACGGCGGTGTCGGCCTCGCGCACGTGCCGGGCGTCTGCGTCGGCGTCGCTGTAGACGGCCACCGACCGGATTCCCATGCGGCGCAGGGTGGTGATGACGCGGACCGCGATCTCGCCGCGGTTGGCGATCAGAACGCTGGAGAACATGCTCACATCCGGAAGACGCCGTAGCCGACAGGGTCCAGGGGCGCGTTGGCCGCGGCCGACAGCGCCAGGCCGAGCACCTGGCGGGTGTCCGCCGGGTCGATCACGCCGTCGTCCCAGAGTCGGGCGGTGGAGTAGTAGGGGTCGCCCTGGTCCTCGTACTGCTCGCGGATCGGCGCCTTGAACGCCTCCTCGTCCTCGGCGGACCACTCGTCGCCGAGCTGGTCGCGGCGCACGGTCGCCAGCACGGAGGCGGCCTGCTCGCCGCCCATCACCGAGATCCGCGCGTTGGGCCACATCCACAGGAACCGCGGCGAGTACGCCCGCCCGCACATCGAGTAGTTGCCCGCGCCGAACGACCCGCCGATGACCACGGTGAACTTCGGCACCCGCGCGCACGCCACCGCGGTGACCATCTTCGCGCCGTGCTTGGCGATGCCCCCGGCCTCGTAGTCGCGCCCGACCATGAAGCCGGTGATGTTCTGCAGGAACACCAGCGGGATCGAGCGCTGGTCGCACAGCTCGATGAAGTGCGCGCCCTTGAGCGCGGACTCGCCGAAGAGCACGCCGTTGTTGGCGATGATCCCGACCGGGTGGCCGTGGAGGCGGGCGAACCCGGTGACCAGCGTGGTGCCGTACTCCTTCTTGAACTCCCGGAAGCGGCTGCCGTCGACCACCCTGGCGATCACCTCGCGCACGTCGTAGGGCGTGCGCGGGTCGGTGGGCACCACGTTGTACAGCGTCGAGGGGTCGACCCGGGGGGACTCCACCGGCGCGACGTCCCAGGGCCGGGGCGCGCGCGGGCCCAGCGTGGAGACGATGGAGCGGACGACGCGCAGCGCGTGGGCGTCGTCGTCGGCGAGGTGGTCGGTGACCCCGGAGACGCGGGAGTGCACGTCGCCGCCGCCCAGCTCCTCGGCGGTGACGACCTCCCCGGTCGCGGCCTTCACCAGCGGGGGGCCGCCGAGGAAGATCGTGCCCTGCTCGCGGACGATGACGGCCTCGTCGCTCATCGCCGGGACGTAGGCCCCGCCCGCGGTGCAGGAGCCCAGCACGGCGGCGATCTGCGGGATGCCCCTGCCGGACATGGTGGCCTGGTTGTAGAAGATCCGCCCGAAGTGGTCGCGGTCGGGGAACACCTCGTCCTGGCGGGGCAGGAACGCGCCGCCGGAGTCCACCAGGTAGACGCACGGCAGGTGGTTCTGCAGCGCCACCTCTTGAGCGCGCAGGTGCTTCTTGACCGTCATCGGGTAGTACGTGCCGCCCTTGACGGTGGCGTCGTTGGCCACCACGACGCACTCGCGCCCGGACACCCGCCCGACGCCGGTGATGATGCCCGCGGCCGGGGCGTCGTCGCCGTAGAGGCCGGTCGCGGCCAGCGGGGACAGCTCCAGGAAGGGCGAGCCGGGGTCGAGCAGGGCGTCGACCCGGTCGCGGGGCAGCAGCTTGCCGCGCGCCACGTGCCGCTGCCTGGCCTTCGCCGGACCGCCGAGCGCGGCGGCCTCCAGCCGGGCGCGCAGGTCGCCGACGAGTTCGGCGTGCTCCTTGGCGTGGCGCAGGCCGTCGTCGCCCGCCGGGTCGGCGGCGCCGCGCAGGACGGGGGCGTCCATCGGTCTCCTCGCGCTGTTAGCAACCGTTAACTATGCCACTGATGTTAGCGGCCACTAACAACCTCGTCCACCCGTCGCGCGCAAAAGAACCGGGGCCACCTCCCCGCGCTCGCAGAGGTGGCCCCGGCTCCCATCAGCGGGCCTCGGCCCGTGATGGCCCTCAGCCCGTGATGGCCCTCAGGGCGGTGTAGTAACCGCCGCTCTGACCGGCCCGGTTGGGGTGGTAGGACTCATCGACCGGAAACACGATGCTGTTGATCCAGCGGGTGCCGGACGCGCAGATCTCGTGCCCGGCGAAGGCGGACTGGCCGTTGAGGAAGGTGTAGCCGAACGCGGCGGCCCGGCCCGCGATGACCTGGGCCAGCACGTTCGACGAGGTGTTGATGGCCGAGCGCTTGGTCTCGCTGAGGCCGATGGAGCAGGTGCCGCCGATCTGGTAGATCCGCGGGTAGCCCACGACGATCACCCGCGCGGACGGGGCGCGCGAGCGGATCGCGGAGTAGACGGCGTCGAGCCTGCCCGGCAGGGTCGTGCGGGCGAAGTTCTGCGCCTCCTGGTTGCGGGCGACGCAGGTGGAGTCCGAGCCGAAGTTGCAGTCCATCATGACGTCGGCGAACCCGGCGTCGTTGCCGCCGATGGACACCGTGACCAGGGCGGTGTCGGCGGTGACGGCGCTGATCTGGCTGTTGAGCACGTTCGAGGTGACCGCGCCGGAGCAGGCGGCGAAGGAGAATGCCGAGGGCTGCAGGGCGTTGGCCCACAGCTGGGGATAGGCGTAGGCACTGCGCTTGCAGGAACCGCTGGAGCCATAGGTGCCCGCCCCGAGCCCGGAGGAGTAGGAGTCGCCGAGGGCGACGTACTTCCCGGGAGCGGCGTGGGCGGGGACGGTTAACGCGAACAGGGAGCTGACCGCGAGCAGGGACGCGATCAGGAAGCGAGGGACGCGCATGTACTGCCTCCGACGTTGGAGGAGGGGTTTCCCGACAAAGTCATCACTACCAGCTATTAATCAGGTACGGAACTCACCGGTAACCCGTTCACGGTTGCCAGAACTGTGACAAAAGATCTTGAAACGCACGGGTTAGTCGCCGCTAACCTGGCTGCCATACGATGGCCGCGTGTCCGCCACCGCCGAGTCCGCCGAGCCCAAGCCGCCCACCCGCCGCGAGCAGATCCTCGCCGCGGCCGCGGAGCTGTTCGCCCGGCACGGGTTCCACGGAGTGGGCATCGACGACATCGGCTCGGCCGTCGGCATCTCCGGCCCCGCGCTCTACCGGCACTTCCGGTCCAAGGACGCGATGCTCGGGGAGATGCTCACCGCCATCTCCGAGGTCCTGCTCGCGGGCGGGCAGCGCCGCGGCACCGGCTCCGGCGCGCTCGCCGAGCTCGTCCGCTTCCACGTCGACTTCGCCCTGGACAACCCCGCGCTGATCACCGTGCAGGAGCGCAACCTGGGCAACCTGACCGACCCCGACCGCCGCAAGGTCCGCGGCCTGCAGCGCCGCTACGTCGAGATCTGGGTGGAGGTCATCCTCGATGCCGTGCCCCGGCTCAGCGAGCCCAGCGCCCGCGCCGCGGCGCACGCGGTGTTCGGCCTGATCAACTCCACCCCGCACAGCAGGCACCTCGACCGCGAGCAGATGGCCGACCTGCTGACCAGGATGGCGCTGGCCGCGCTGGCCGACGCCCCCGGGGCTCTGTCCGATTCCCCCGCGGGCTGAGTAGCCTGTCGGTCACGGACCGACACGAGGCGAAGCAGGTGCGCCGTGAGCGAACTGGCCGGGCTGACCGGGTGGGTTCCCGAAGGCATCGACATGGAGCGGCCCTCCGCCGCCCGTCTGTACGACTATCTGCTCGGCGGTGGGCACAACTTCGCCCACGACCGCGAGCTGGCGCAGCGGTTCCTGGCCGCGCAGCCCTACGCCCGCGAGATCGCCAGGCACAACCGGGCGTTCCTGCGCCGCGCCGTGCTGCACATGATGGCCGACGGCGTGCGCCAGTTCCTCGACCTCGGCTCGGGCATCCCGACCGTGGGCAACGTGCACGAGATCGCCCAGCAGGCCGACCCGGGGGCGCGGGTGGTCTACGTCGACTACGAGGAAGTCGCCTTCGCCCACTCCTCGCTGATGCTCGCCGACAACCCGCTGGCCACGATCGTGCAGGCCGACCTGACCGAGCCCTCGCGCATCCTGGAGCACCGCGACACCCGGGAGATGCTGGACTTCACCGAGCCGGTCGGGCTGCTCATGGTCGGGGTGTTCCACTTCGTCGCCCCCGAGCGCGACCCCGCGCGCATCGTCGCGCGGTACCGCGACGCCTGCGCCCCGGGCAGCCACCTGGCCTTCTCGCAGTTCACCTCCGACTTCATGCCCACGGAGATGGAGCGGGCCGTCGAGGTGATGAAGACCAGCCGCGACCCGCTGTACCCGAGGACGCGCGCGGAGATCACCGCGCTGTTCGCCGGGTTCGACCTCGCCGAGCCCGGCGTGGTGCCGACCGCGCTGTGGCGGCCGGACCCCGGCCTCGACGACGGCGGCGACCCGGCCAGGGCGGGGATCTACGCGGGTGTCGGCCGCAAGCGCTGACCCTGCGGGGACCGGTGTGCCGCGGGGCCGCGACGAGCGGGTCCGGGCCTGGGTGCGCGTGGTCGCCGAGACCGTCTACGTCCCGCACGACTCCGCCGAGGTCACCCGGTTCCTCAGCACCCAGCTCGACATCCTCGGCGAGGCCATCACCGCCCCGGAGCCGGGGTTCGACCCTGAGGTGGGCGCGGCCGTCGGGGCCGCCCTGGTCGACTTCGGCCTGACCGGCGAGAACACCCTGCGCCGCAGCGTCGCGCTGCTGGTGGAGGAGATGCTCGGGGTGGGCGCGACCGCGGAGCGGGTGGCCCACCTGGCCGCGGCGCTGGCCAGCGGCTACTCCGACGCGCTGCGCCGCCGCACCCTCGATCAGCAGGAGAACATGAAGCTGGCCCTGCTGACGGCCAAGAAGCGCGCCGACCGCGACCGGCGCCTCACCGAGAACCGCTTCCGCGAGGTGTTCACCAGCTCGGCCGTCGGCATCGCCATCACCGACCCCGACGGGTGGTTCCTGGAGGTCAACCCGGCGCTGGTGGAGATCATGGCCTGCGAGCCGGAGGACCTGGTCGGCCGCGCGCTGGCGGAGTTCATCTCCCAGGATTCGGAGGAGCCGCCGCTGGTCGGCCTGCTGGACCGCCGCCCCGACCGGCACCGGCTGCTGCGCTGGAACGGCGAGACGGCGTGGGTGTTCCTCTCGACCTCGGTGGTGCGCGAGGAGGGCGAGGCGGTGTACCAGGTGGCGATGGTGCAGGACCTCAGCGAGCAGGAGCTGCTGCAGGGCAGGCTCAACCACCAGCTGCTGCACGACGCGCTGACCGGCCTGGCCAACCGGGTGCACTTCCACTCGCGCCTGGAGACCGTGCACGCGCAGTGCGCGCCGACGGACTCCCTGACCCTGCTGTGCCTGGACCTGGACGCCTTCGGGCTGGTCAACACCACCCACGGGTACGCCGTCGGCGACGAGATGCTGCGCACGGTGGGCGACCGGCTCACGGCGCTGTTCGCCGGGGAGACCGCGCTGGTGGCGCGGACCGGCGGCGACGAGTTCGCCGTGCTGGTGCGCGACGGGCCCGACACGCCACCGCCGTCCGGCCTGGTGGAGATGGTGCAGACCGAGCTGGGCGAGCCGGAGTACCACGGGCAGACCGGCATCGCGGTGAACGCCACCGTCGGGGTCGTGCGGACCACGCCCGCGGCGATGTCCAGCGTGGAGCTGTTCCGGGCGGCCGAGGCGGCGCTGCGGCGGGCGCGGGCCACCGGCAGGCGCCAGTGGGCCGAGCACGACGCGCGGCTGGACAAGCGGGCTCGGGTGGTCGGGCGGGCCGCGACCGGGCTGCCGGGCGCCTGGGAGAACGGCGACCTCACGGTGGCGTACTCCCCGGTGGCGCGGTTGTCGGACCGGCGGGTGGTCCGGGCGCAGGCGCTGCCGCACTTGACGGGCGCGCGGCGGGCGACCGGCGCGCCGACGGTGGCGGAGCTGGCCGAGCTGACCGGGCTCTCGGCAGCGCTGGGCCCGTGGCTGCTGGCCGACGTCGCCGCCCGGCTGCCGGTGTGGTGGTCGCTGTTCGCGCCCGTGGCGGGGGACCGGCCGGTGCACCGGGTGCTGCTGACCGCGCTGCAGTCCGCCGACGAGAACCTCGCGGGCGCGGTCACCAGGGCGGTGGCCGATTCCGGGGTGGCGCCCGCGCTGCTGGAGATCGGCCTGGACACCCGGACGGTGCTCGCCGGGCGTGGCGACGCGCAGGACAACCTGCGGACTTTGAGCGACATCGGGGTGTCCACCGCGCTGCACGGGTTTGGCGGCGGGCCCCGCGAGGTAGCTGTCGTCGAGCGGTTCGGTGTGCGCGCGGTCGTGCTCGCCGATCCGTTCGAGGGCTGGCGGCCGGACTGGCTGCCGCACGACAGCGTGCCGGTCGCCTGCACGCTCACGCTCGTGGCCCGGCTGTCCGGCATGGGTGTCGACGTCGGGGTGCTGGGCGTGCGCGACGCGGCGGAGGCGAGCTGGTGGGCGGCGGCCGGGGCGGTCACCGGCGAGGGCCCGGCCTTCGGCGAGCCCACCGGTCTCGACGACCTGGTGGCGCTGCTCCGCACGACCAAGTGAGCGATTCACCCGGTGCTGATCTCCCCTCCGGGCAGCCGACTGTTGCAGGATGAGGTGGTGGTGGAGCCCCAACGCGAACCGGACCCCCAGCGCCGCGCGCGGCTGATCAGCGCGGCGTCGACGGCGCTGTCCGCCATGCGCGCGGGGCACGACGACGGCGCCCTCGACGTGGTGGCCGACGCCGTCGACGCCGCCCCCAACAGCCACACCGACGCCCGCGAGCTGATGCTGCTGCTGTTCAGCGAGTGCAGCACGATGGTCGCCGCGCTCGGCTCGGGCGGCACGGCCCCGGTGAAGATGCAGGTCTTCGACGACGAGGGCCGCGAGGTGCCCATCGACGAGGCCGACCCGCCGGTGCGCACCGCGGTGCGGACCCTGCTGGCCGAGGTCCACGGCGACACCGACGGCGCGGCGGCGCAGATCGAGATCGCCCTGTCGAGCGCTGATCCCGATGAGATGGCGCTGCTGGTCGCCCAGGCGCTGCGGTGGACGCTGCGGCTGTCGGAGGAGTGCGTGAACCGGGATCTCCCGGTGCCGGAGTGGATCTTGGCGTCCTGAGGCGTCCACTGTGGATGTTGACGCGGGGCGCTCCGGCGGGTGACGATCCCCGGATGCGTCGTGCCGCCGTACTGCTGCTGTCCGTGCTCGGCCTGTCCACCCTGCCCGGCGCCGCCGTCGCCGCGCCCGGTCCGCACTACGTCGCCCTGGGCGACTCCTACGCCTCCGGTCCGGGCATCCCCGCCCAGACCGGCACGCCTGCGGGCTGCGCGCGCTCGGACCACAACTACCCCGCCCTGCTGGCGCGGTGGCTGCGGGTCGCGAGCTTCACCGACGTCACCTGCGGCGGGGCCCAGACCAAGGACATGTTCGCCCCGCAGGCGGTCTCCGGCGGGGCCAACCCGGCGCAGCTGGACGCGGTGACGCGGCGGGCCGACCTGGTCACGGTCACCATCGGCGGCAACGACATGGGCTTCGGGGAGATCCTGCAGACCTGCGGCCGCCTCGGGGCGGGCGACCCGACCGGCGCGCCCTGCGAGGCGCACTACACCGCGGGCGGCACCGACGTCCTCACCGACCGGATCGACGCCGTCGCCGACCGGGTCGCCGCGGTGCTGGCCGAGGTGCACCGGCGGGCCCCGCGCGCGGAGGTCGTGCTGGTCGGGTACCTGCGCATCCTGCCGTCGGGGAACGGCTGCTGGCCCGCCGTCCCGTTCGCCGCGGGCGACACCGCGTACTTCGACGGGACCGGCCGCCTGCTCAACGAGACGCTGGAGCGGGTGGCCAAGGAGTCCGGCGCGGCCTTCGTCAACCCGTACCGGTACTCCACCGGCCACGACGCCTGCGCGCCGCCCACCCGCCGCTGGGTCGAGCCGCTGGTGCCCGCCAACCCGGCCGCCCCGATCCACCCGAACGCGCGCGGCATGGCCGTCACCGCCGCACTCACGCTGGTGACCACGCTGCTGAAGTAGAGCCGCAATTCGGATTGGTCAACCGTTCGCGTGGTCTTTTGTCCGGGCGGCCAAAGAATCCACTGGCGGATTGACAGTGATCGGGGACACACCCCAGCATCAGTTTACCTACCGGCCAGTAAAACAATGAGGTCACCGATGCCGCGGACCCTGTGGGCCGTTGTCCCCGCCCTGCTCGCCGCCACCCTTCTCACCCCTCCCGCGACCGCCGACACCGGCTACCAGCGCTACGTCGCCCTCGGCGACTCCTTCGCCGCCGTCGGCACGCTCACCAACATCCGCACCGACCCGATCGGCTGCGCGCGGGCCACCGAC
Source organism: Actinokineospora lacus (assembly GCF_053813445.1). Taxonomy (NCBI): domain Bacteria; kingdom Bacillati; phylum Actinomycetota; class Actinomycetes; order Pseudonocardiales; family Pseudonocardiaceae; genus Actinokineospora; species Actinokineospora lacus. Next base: position 58,928 of record NZ_JBQERA010000002.1, on the reverse strand, counting down.
AACTACCCCGCAGGCCTCGCCGCCCGGCTCCAGCCCGCCGCCTTCGTCGACGTCAGCTGCGGCGGCGCCCGCATCCGCGACCTCACCAGCCCGCAGGACGTCGCGTTCGGCCCCAACCCGGCGCAGTTCGACGCGCTCACCGCCGCCACCGACCTGGTCACCGTGTCCATCGGCGGCAACGACGTCGGCTTCGGCGAGATCATCGGCACCTGCGCCCGGCTCAGCGTCACCAACCCCTTCGGCGCGCCCTGCCAGGCGCACTACACCGCGGGCGGGCGCGATGTCCTCGCCGAGCGGGTCGCCGAGCTGGGGCCGCGGATCGCCGAGGTGGTCGGCCAGATCCGCGCGCGGTCCCCGCAGGCCGACATCGTGGTCGTCGGCTACCTGCGCATCCTGCCGCCGCGCGGCGGGTGCTGGCCGCTGGTGCCGATCAGCTACGGCGACGTGCCGTACTTCGCGCGCGTCCAGGACCGGCTCAACGCCACGATCGGGGAATACGCGAGCGGCGCGGGCGCGACGTTCGTCAACCCGGGCGTCACCACCGGGCACGACGTCTGCCAGCTCCCGCACGTCAAGTGGGTCGAGGGCCTGGTGCCGACCTCGCTGTCGGTGCCGGTGCACCCGAACGCGCGCGGGCAGGCCCACGTAGCCTCGATCACCGCCGCCGCCATCGGCTGACCCCTCATCCGGCGCGGGGGCCGGAGGTGGGCGACATGATCAGCGTGCGGGGCGTGGTCGACCGGGTGGGGCCGACGCTGCTGCGGGCGGCCGTGCCCGGCGAGCGGCAGGTCGCCGACGTCGTCATCGCCGAGGCGGGCAAGCCGGTCGCGGCCGGGGACCTGGTGCTCGGCGTCGCCGTCGGGACCACCGCCGACGCCCTCGACCTGGTCAGGCAGGCCCGCGACGCCGCCGCCGTGCTGCTCAAGCCCCCGCACGCGGCCCGCGGCGCGATCAGGTCCGCCGCCGAGAAAGCGGGCGTCGCGCTCGTCGAGGTGCACACCGGCACCTCGTGGGCGCAACTGGTGTGGCTGCTGCGCTCGGTGCTCGACGCCGCCGCCGACGACGAGACCGACGCGGGCCCGGAGTTCGGCGACCTGTTCCGGCTGGCCGACGTCGCCGCGGCGGTGGTCGACGCGCCGGTCACCATCGAGGACGCCAACTCCCGGGTGCTGGCCTACTCCGCCCGCCAGGACCGCACCGACCCGGCCAGGGTCTCCACGATCATGGGCCGCCGGGTGCCCGACGAGGTGCTGGCCAAGTTCCGCTCGCGCGGGGTGTTCCGCGAGCTGAGCCGGGGCCGCACGGCGATCTTCGTGCCCGCCCAGCGCGACGGCACGCTGCCCAGGCTGATCGTGCCGATCCGGATGGGCGGGGAGCTGCTGGGCTCGATGTGGGCGGTCGTCCCGGGCCCGGTGCCCGAGGAGCGCGCCGCCGCCTTCGCCGACGCCGCCCCGGTCGTGGCCCTGCACCTGCTGCGCCGCAGGGCCCGCGAGGACGCCGAGCGCCGCCGCAGCGCCGAGCTGGTGCGCGCGGCGCTGGAGGGCACCGGCAGCGGCAGGCTGGCCGCCGCCGAGCTGGACCTCGCCGACGTGGCCCACCGGGTGGTCGCCGTGGACGTGCCCGCGGGCGAGGGTGGGCGGCTGGCGCTGCTGGAGCGGCTGACCGAGGGCATCGGCAGGCGCCCGGCGATCACCGACCTGCACGGCCTGCTCTACGCCGTGGTCCCCGACACCGACGGCTGGCCCGCGCTGCGCGACGCGCTGCCCGAGGGGGTGCTCGTCGCCGCGGGCACCCCGGTCGAGGTCGCCGAGCTGGCCCGCTCCCGGGCCGAGGCCGACGAGGCGCTGACCCTGCTGCGCGCGGGCCTGGTGCCCGGCCCGGTGGCCGTGCACGACGAGGTGTGGGCGGTGCTGGTGCTGCACCGCGCCGCCGTGGCCTCGGGCGCGGTGGTCACCGTCGGCCCGCTGGGACGGCTGCGGGCCGCCGACGACAGCTGGTACGTCGACACCCTCTACGAATGGCTGCGCCACCCCGGGGACCCGCGCGCCGCCGCGGCGGCCCTGAGCATCCACCCCAACACCCTGCGGTACCGGATGGCGCGGGTGTCCGACGTGGTGGGCGCGGACCTGGGCGACCCGGACGTGCGGCTGGCCCTGCTCGTCCAACTGGTCACCCTGCGATGGCGCTGACTGTGCCGTCAGCACTATGGAAACGGCATGATCTCGTTCCCGGCGGACGATGACAGTCACTCTGGGTTGCGCGACGGTGGTCTACGACACCCGCCTGGCACAGAGAGGACGACCCGGTGAAGATCGCCGTTCCCCGTGAGATCAAGAACCACGAGTACCGGGTGGCCCTCACCCCCGCGGGCGCCCACGAGCTGACCAGCCGCGGCCACCAGGTCGTGGTGGAGGCAGGCGCCGGTGCCGGGTCGGCCATCCCGGACGACCAGTACCTCGCCGCGGGCGCGAAGGTGCTGGCCGGCGCCGATGACGTGTGGGCCGAGGGCGACCTCGTGCTCAAGGTCAAGGAGCCCATCGCCGAGGAGTACCCGCGGCTGCGCGCGGGCCAGACCCTGTTCACCTACCTGCACCTGGCCGCCGACGAGGCGCTGACCCGCGCGCTGATGGCCGCGGGCACCACCGCGGTGGCCTACGAGACCGTGCAGAACACCACCGGCGCGCTGCCGCTGCTGGCGCCGATGTCGGAGGTGGCGGGCAGGCTGGCCCCGCAGGTCGGCGCGTTCGCGCTGATGCGCCCCTCCGGCGGCCGCGGCGTGCTGCCCGGCGGCGTGCCCGGCGTGCTGCCCGCGCGGGTCGTGGTGATCGGCGGCGGCGTCGCGGGGGTCAACGCGGCCACGATCGCGCTGGGCATGGGCGCCGACGTGCAGGTGCTCGACACCAATGTGGACCGCCTGCGCCAGATCGACGGCCAGTTCAACGGCCGCGTCCGCACGGTGACCTCGACCCGCTACGCCATCGAGGAAGCCGCCCGCGAGGCCGACCTGGTCATCGGCGCGGTGCTGGTGCCCGGCGCCAAGGCGCCCAAGCTGATCAGCAACGCGCTGGTCGCGCAGATGCAGCCCGGCTCGGTGCTGGTGGACATCGCCATCGATCAGGGCGGCTGCTTCGAGGACTCCCACGCCACCACGCACGCCGACCCGACCTATTCGGTACACGAATCGGTCTTCTACTGCGTGGCCAACATGCCCGGCGCCGTGCCGCGCACGTCGACCTTCGCCCTGACCAACGTCACCCTCCCCTACGCCGTCGCGCTGGCGGACAAGGGCTGGAACCAGGCCCTGCGCCAGGACCGCGCGCTGGCCCTCGGCCTGAACACCCACGCGGGGACGGTGACCAACGAGCCGGTCGCCGCCGCGCACGGGCTGACCCACACACCGGTCGAGATGGCATTGGCCTGAGAAGAAAGCAAAGGGCGGCCCGCTCAACCAGCCTGGGGGTCACTGGGAGCGGGCCGCCGTCTATAGCTTAGGCACAAACGAGACGGAGCGCTGCATCGGGGGCCGATTTCGCCGGTAATAGTTCTCCACCAGTTATGACACCAACGGGTGAGAAGTTCGACAGGTGAGTGAATTCACCCCACTGCCGCTACGGATCGCGGTCACCGAGGCCGATACCAAGACGGTGACGGAGCCTCGCTGGAACATTGGGTGCCGCGACCCCTTCGGCCGTGACCGCGCGGTCACGGTGCTGATCGAGTCCGACCTGGTGCTCATCGTGCCGCCGCCGGGCGCGTCCGCGGTGCTCTCCGCCCAGCAGACCCGGTCCCTGGGCGCGGCACTCGGGCAGGCGGCCGTGGAAGTCGGCCAGCGCGGATGAGCGCCGAGGACGGCGATGCCGACATGCGCGCGGCGGTCATGCACCGGCTCGCGATGCTCGACGACGCCGCCGACCGCGCCGACGAGCGCACGCTGCTGCCGTTGGCGCGCAGCGAGATCAGCCGCCTGGTCGACGGCTGGCGCCTGCTGCTGACCGTGCACCACCCCGACGCCGACAGCCGCTGCCAGGCGTGCCCGGCCGGGTTCCGCGCCAAGCGCTGGCCGTGCCAGGTCTGGCGGATGGCCCACGACCACCTCATCGGCGACGGCCCCGCGCGCGCTCGCACCGGGTTCGCGCGGCGTCACCGGCGGTGATCTCGCCGGTCCTCCCACGGGGACCGCTGGGCATGGGGCAAGATGGCCGCCACGACATGCCAGGCGATCGGGAGGGCCCGTGCAGGACGGTAGCGGTCGCATCGTGGTGCAGAACCTGACGAAGAACTTCGGTTCGGTGGCCGCGGTGCAGAACCTGAGCTTCCACGTGGAGCCGGGTTCGGTGACAGGGTTCCTCGGGCCCAACGGGGCGGGGAAGACCACGACGCTGCGGATGCTGCTCGGTTTGGTCCGCCCGACCGCCGGGTTCGCGACGATCAACGGACAGCCCTTCTCCGGGCTGGGAAACCCCGGGCGGGTGGTCGGCGCGGTGCTGGAGGCGCAGGGCTTCCACCCCAAGCGCTCGGCGCTCAACCACCTGCGGGTGTACTGCTCGGCGATGGGCCTGCAGGACCGCCGCGCCGACGAGGTGCTGCACCTGGTCGGGCTGGCCGCCACCGCCAACCGCGCGGTGGGCGGGTTCTCCCTGGGCATGAAGCAGCGCCTGGCACTGGCCACGGCGCTGCTCGGCGACCCGCAGGTGCTGGTGCTCGATGAGCCCGCCAACGGCCTGGACCCGGAGGGCATCGCCTGGTTGCGCTCGTTCCTGCGGTCCTTCGCCGCGTCCGGGCGGACGGTGCTGATCTCCAGCCACCTGCTGGCCGAGATCGAGCAGACCATCGACCAGGTGGTCATCATCAGCCGCGGGCAGACGATGTTCTACGGGATGCTCGACGACCTGCGCCGCTCGCAGCAGACCCGGGTGATCGTGCAGCCCGCCGATCCCGCCGCGCTGGTCACCGCGCTGCAGGAGGCCGGGATCAGCGGCATCCAGCCGACCGGCGACGGCCGGGTGGCCATCGCCGACGCCACCGCCCAGCAGATCGGCGACGTCGCGGCGAAGGCCGGGGTGGCGCTGTACGGGGTGCAGGAGGAGCGCGTCGACCTGGAGCAGCTGTTCTTCCGGCTGACCAGCGGCCAGTACGCCGCACCGCCGCAGGTGCAGTACGGCACGCCGCCGCAGGTCGGCTACACGCCGCCGCAGGGATACCAGCAGCAGGGATACCAGCAGCCCGGGTACCAGCCCGATTATCAGCAGCCCTCGCCTTACCAGCAGCAGGGCTACCAGGCGCAGCAGTCGGGCTACCACAAGCCCGTGCAGCCGGGCTACCAGTCCGGCTACCAGCAGCCCCCGCAGCACTCGGGCTACCACCAGCCGGTCCAGCAGCCCGGCTACCAGCCGCCCGCGCAGGAGTCCGGCTACCAGCAGCCCTCGCCTTACCAGCCGCCGTCGGCGCCGCCCGCGCCCGAGGCCAAGCCGGAGTCCAACGAGCAGGGGGGTAACGCCTGATGGGCAGGCTGATCAGCGCGGAGTTCCGCAAGATCACCACCACGAAACTGTGGTGGGCACTGATGATCCCGGCTTTCCTGCTGGCGTTCGGCTGGGCGTGGGGCGCCGCCGCGCTGACCACCGAGCTCATCTCCGAGGCCATGGACGAGCCGCTGATCCAGGACACCAGGGTGCCGCTGGACGAGTTCTCCTGGTCGGTGATCGCGCTCTCGCGCGCGGTCAACTTCGCCTCGATCTTCCCGATGATCTTCGGCGCGCTCGGCCTCGCGAACGAGCTGAGCCGCAAGACCATCACCACGACCTTCCTCACCGCCGCCTCCCGCACCTCGGTGCTGGGCGCGAAGGCCATCACCTACGCGCTGTGGGGCGTGATCTACGGCCTGCTGATCGGCCTGGGCGCCAGCCTCGGCGTGCTCGTCGGGTCGGACTCGAGCCTGCTGCCCGAGGGCGGGCAGTGGTTCGTCATCCTGCTCTCGGGCGTGTTCATGTGTGCCCTGTGGACGCTGCTGGGTCTCGGTGTCGGCGCGCTGCTGGGCTCCCCGGTGGGCGCCCTGGTGCTGCTGCTGATCTACGCGCTGATCGTCGGCCCGTTCGGCGAGGTGGTGCTGCTGGCGGTCACCGAGTGGCAGAACCTGCCCGGCATCCTGCCCAACGGCTCGGCCAACGGCATGACCGGCTCGACGGCGGCGGCGCTGCTGTTCGACCAGGTGCAGTCCATCGTGCTCGACCAGGGCGGCACGCCCGCCAGCGACGAGGACAGGGACAGCTTCGAGCAGGTGGTCCGGGTGATCGCGGGCGCGCCGGGGGCGTTCTCGCCGTGGCTCAGCGGGCTGGTGTTCGCCGCGTGGTCGGCCCTGTTCGTCGGGATCGGCATGGCCCGCAACGCCGGGCGCGACATCACCTGAGTTGTCCACAGGCCGCGAGAAAGGGTGGCGGGCACGTCGGGGGCTCGGCCTAATGTGGAAGCGTGAGGGATGACTCCGCTTCCACGGGCTGGATTCGCAGGCTGACCCGGGCGTGCTGGCGCCACCGCGGGCTGGTCGTGCTGTCCGTGCTCGCCTCCGTCGTGGGCGTCGGGTTCGTGGCGATCAGTCCACTGCTGGTGAAGTTCGTGGTGGACGACGCCGTGGCAGGCTCGACCGACCGGCTCGGCTGGCTCGTCGGCGCCCTGGCCGGGCTGGCCGTGCTGAGCTTCGGCAGCGCGTTCCTGCGCCGCTACCTGGGCGGGCGGCTGGCCCTGGACGTGCAGCACGACCTGCGCCAAGCGGTCTTCGGCGCGGTGCAGCGCCTCGACGGCGGCAAGCAGGACGCGTTGCGCACCGGTCAGGTGGTCTCGCGCTCGATCACCGACCTGCAGTTGGTGCAGGGGCTGCTGATGATGGTGCCGCTGTCCATCGGCACGGTGGTGTTCGCGATCGTCGCGCTGGCGTCGATGGTGTGGCTCTCGCCGCTGCTGACGCTCGTGGCGTTCGTCGTCGTGCCGATCGTGGCGTGGGTGGCCCTGCGGATGCGGCGCACGCTGTTCCCGGCGACGTGGTCGGCGCAGCAGCGCGCCGCCGACCTGGCCCAGCACGTCGAGGAGACGGTCACCGGGGTGCGCGTGGTCAAGGGTTTCGGCCGCGAGACCCGCGAGGTCGCGCGCTTGGAGGACAGCGCCCGCGTGCTCTTCGCCGAGCGAATGCGCGCCGCCCGGCTGACCGCGCTCCCGGCGGCGACCCTGGTGGCGGTCCCGATCGCCGGGCAGGTGGGCGTGCTGGCGCTGGGCGGGCTGCTGGCCATGCGCGGCGAGGTCAGCCTGGGCACGTTCCTGGCCTTCGCCGGGTACGTGGCGAACCTCGTCGGCCCGACCCGGCTGCTGGCGGGCCTGGTGGTCAACGCCCAACTGGCGCGCGCGGGCGTGGAACGGGTCTACGAGCTGATCGATTCCCAGCCCGACGTCACCGACGCCCCCGACGCGCGGGACGTCCCGGAGGGGCCGGTCGCGGTGGAGTTCGACGCCGTGGGCTTCGGCTACACCCGCAGCGAGCCGGTGCTGGACGGGGTCGGGCTGCGCGTGTCCCCCGGCGAGACCCTGGCGCTGGTGGGCACGGCGGGCTCCGGCAAGTCGACCGTCTCCCTGCTGCTGCCGCGGTTCTACGACGTGCACGCGGGCGCGGTCCGGGTGGGCGGGGTCGACGTCCGGTCGCTGCGGCTGCATTCCCTGCGCAGCACCGTGGGGGTGGTGTTCGAGGAGGCGTTCCTGTTCTCCGACAGCGTCGGCGCCAACATCGCCTACGGCCGTCCCGACGCCACCGACGAGGACATCCGCGCCGCGGCCAAGGCCGCCCAGGCGCACGACTTCATCGAGGCCCTCTCCCACGGCTACGACACCGTGGTGGGCGAACGCGGGCTGACCCTCTCCGGCGGGCAGCGCCAGCGCGTGGCCCTGGCCCGTGCCCTGCTCTCCGACCCCCGCGTCCTGGTGTTAGACGACGCCACCTCCGCGGTGGACGCGGGCACCGAGTCCGCCATCCACGACACCCTCCGCGAGGTCACCGCCGACCGCACCACGCTGCTGATCGCCCACCGCCGGTCCACCCTGTCCCTGGCCGACCGCATCGCCGTCCTCGACCGGGGCCGCGTCGTCGACACCGGCACCGACGCCGAGCTGCGCGCCCGCTGCGCCCTGTACCGCGCGCTCTTGGCGGGCCCGGGCGATGCCATCGAGGACCCGACCAGCCGTCCCGTCACCGACCTGGTCCCCGGCCCCGACGGCACCACCGCCGCCCTCTGGCCCGCGGAGCCCGAGCCGGACCCCGAGTCCCCTGAAGATCACTCCCAGTCCGCTCCGCGCGAGCACGGGTCAGCGGAGACCCCCGGGCCCGACGCGGACCTGGTGAGCGTCCGGGCGCACACCCGCAGGCGGCCCACGCGCGGCGGTGGCGTGGTTCGCCCGCCCGCGCCGCGGGGCACGGTTCGACCGGCCTCGGCGCGGGCGGGGCGGATGGGCGGCGGCGTCGCCGACGTCCTGGGCGCCCTGCCCCCGACCCCGGAGCTGCTGGCCCAGGTCGAGGCGCTGCCGCCCGCCACGGAGCGGCCGGACCTGCGCGGTGTCGACGCGACGGCGCCGGACCCCGGCTTCCGCCTGGCCCGGCTGCTGCGCCCCATGCGCGCGCCGCTGGCCGTCGTCGCCATGCTGGTCGTCGCCGACGCGCTGGTCGCCGTGGGGATGCCCGCGCTGATCAGGATTGGCGTGGACGACGGCGTGCTGACCGGGTCGACGGGGACACTGTGGACGGTCACGGCGGCGGCCGCGACGCTGGCGGCCATCGCGTGGGTGAACACCGCCCTGATCACCGTGCTGACCGCCCGGGTCGGCGAACGGCTGCTGTACCTGCTGCGGGTGCGCAGCTACGCGCACTTACAACGCCTCGGGCTCGACTACTACGAGCGCGAACCCGCCGGTCGCATCATGACCCGGATGACGACCGACGTCGACGCGCTGTCCACGTTCCTGCAGACCGGGCTGACGGGCGCGGTCTCCGGGCTGCTCACGGTCATCGCGGTGACGGCGGGGCTGCTGCTGACCGACCTGTCGTTGGCCCTGGTGGCACTGGCGATCCTGCCTCCGCTCGCCGTGGCGACGATGGTGTTCCAGCGGTTATCCACCACCGCGTACACCGAGGCGCGGGAGCGGGTGAGCGCGGTCAACGCCGACATGCAGGAGAACGTCTCGGGGCTGCGGGTCTCGCAGGCGTTCACCCGCGAGGGGGTGGCCGCGCGCCGCTTCGCCGAGCGCAGTGACGCCTACCGGCGCTCGCGGCTGCGGGCGCAGCGGTACGTGGCCACGTACTTCCCGTTCGTCGCCCTGCTGGCCGACCTGGCGCAGGCGGCGGTGCTGGTGGTCGGCGCGCAGCGGGTGGTGGCCGGGGAGTTGCAGCCCGGGGTGCTGTTGGCGTTCATGCTGTACCTCGGGCTGTTCTTCGGGCCCATCCAGCAGCTCTCCGGCGTCTTCGACGGCTACCAGCAGGCCCGCGTCGGCCTGCGCCGGATCGGGGATCTGCTGCGCACCCCGACCACCGTGACCCCGCCCGCGGTGCCGGTGCCGGTGCCCGCGCACCTGTCGGGCGAGATCGAGCTGCGCGAGGTCACCTTCGCCTACCCGGGCACCGACACCCCGGCGCTGCGCGGGGTGTCCCTGCGGGTGCGCGCCGGTGAGACGGTGGCCTTCGTGGGGGCGACCGGGGCGGGGAAGTCGACGGTGGTCAAGCTGCTGGCCCGCTTCTACGACCCCACCGGCGGGGCCGTCCTGGTCGACGGGATCGACCTGCGGCGGATCGACCTCACGGGCTACCGCTCGCGGCTGGGTGTCGTGCCGCAGGAGCCGCACCTGTTCACCGGTGACGTCGCCCGCAACGTCGGCTACGGCGACGACGACGCCACCCCCGCCGAGGTCGAGGGGGCGGTCCGGGCGGTGGGGGCGCTGACGATGGTCGCCGAGCTGCCCGGCGGCTTCCGCCACGAGGTCGGCGAGCGGGGCCAGTCCCTCTCGGCGGGCCAGCGGCAGCTGGTCTCCCTGGCCCGCGCCGCCCTGGTCGATCCCGACATCCTGCTGCTCGACGAGGCCACCGCCGCCCTGGACCCGGCCACCGAGGCCACCGTCCTCACCGCGAGCGACCGCCTCAGCCGCTCGGGCGCCGCCCCGGCGGGCCTGTCCCGACCGCGCACGACGATCGTCGTCGCCCACCGCCTGGCAACAGCGGCCCGTGCCGACCGGATCGTCGTGCTCGACCACGGCCAGGTGGTGGAGGAGGGCACGCACGCCGAGCTGCTGGCCGCGGGCGGGCGGTACGCGCGGCTGTGGGAGCAGTCCACCCATTCGGGAACCCGCTGAGCAACAGGTGTGTCGGCGGTCATAGCACCGAACTCCCAGCGCCCGCACCCCCGCCCGCCTCGACCAGACCCACGTCGAGCTGCTGCGGGCCGCTTATGCGGAACCGATCACTTGATCGATGCAGCAAGACAGAGCACCATGAGGTCGCTCACGGCCGTCCTGCTGATTTACCGCACGGGCTGGGACAGGACTAGCCTGGTACGGGGTTCCGTATGAGATCGAGAATGGATAGAGGCGAGAGCCAGCCGTGTCCAGCAGCAGTCCAGCGTCACAGTTCGGTGCGAACGAGTGGCTGGTCGAGGAGATGTACGAGCAGTTCCTCGCCGACCCCTCGTCGGTAGACCCGGCGTGGCACGACTTCTTCGCCGACTACAAGCCGACCCAGCGCGCGGCGAGCCAGGGGGCCGCGCAGGCCAAGGCCGCCGGGACAGCCACCAAGACCGCCGCTCCGCCGTCGGGCAACGGGCAGGTCAAGCCGGCCGCACCCGAGCAGGCCGCAGCCGAGCCGGCCTCAGGCAAGCAGGCCCCAGGCAAGCCCACCCAGGCCGAGCCATCCAAGCCGAAGGCCGAGGCCGCCAAGCCGAAGGGTGAGCAGCCCAAGGACGGCGAGCAGCGCACCCAGCTGCGCGGCGCGGCGATGGCGATCGCCAAGAACATGAACGCCAGCCGGGACCTGCCGACGGCGACCAGCGTGCGCGCGGTCCCGGCGAAGCTGCTGGCCGACAACCGCATCGTCATCAACAACCACCTCAAGCGCACCCGCGGCGGCAAGGTCTCCTTCACCCACCTCATCGGCTACGCCATGCTGCGGGCGCTGGAGTCATACCCGAACCTCAACCGCCACTACGCCGAGGTCGAGGGCAAGTCCTTCTCCGTCACCCCCGAGCACGTCAACCTGGGCCTGGCGATCGACCTGCCCGGCAAGGACGGCTCGCGGACCCTGGTGGTCGCCTCCATCAAGGGCTGCGAAGGCATGAGCTTCCAGCAGTTCTGGCAGGCCTACGAGGACATGATCCGCAAGGCCCGCACCGGCTCGCTGACCGCGGACGACTTCGCGGGCACCACGATCTCGCTGACCAACCCCGGCGGCATCGGCACCAACCACTCCGTGCCCCGCCTGTCGGTCAACCAGGGCGCGATCCTGGGCGTCGGCGCGATGGAGTACCCCGCGCCGTTCCAGGGCGCCTCCGAGCGCACCCTGATCGACATGGGCATCAGCAAGATCATCACGCTGACGTCCACCTACGACCACCGCATCATCCAGGGCGCGGAGTCCGGCGAGTTCCTGCGCCGCATCCACCACCTGCTCCTGGGTGAGGACGGTTTCTACGACGGCATCTTCACCTCGCTGCGCATCCCGTACGAGCCGATCCGCTGGACCGAGGACATCACCGAGGGCCCGGTCGACAAGACCGCCAGGGTGATCGGCCTGATCGACGCCTACCGCACCCGCGGCCACCTGATGGCCGACACCGACCCGCTGAACTACCGGCAGCGCAAGCACGAGGACCTCGACGTCCGCTCGCACGGGCTGACGCTGTGGGACCTCGACCGCAAGTTCCCGGTCGGCGGGTTCGGCGGCAAGGAGAAGATGCGGCTGCGCGACGTCCTCGGCGTCCTGCGCGACTCCTACTGCCGCACCGTGGGCGTGGAGTACACCTACATCCTCGACCCGGCCGAGCGCCGCTGGATTCAGGAGCGGGTGGAGATCCCGCACGAGAAGCCCCCGGCCGCGGTGCAGAAGTACATCCTGAGCAAGCTCAACGCCGCCGAGGCGTTCGAGACGTTCCTGCAGACCAAGTACGTCGGGCAGAAGCGGTTCTCCCTCGAGGGCGGCGAGTCGGTCATCCCGCTGCTGGACACGCTGCTGGACAAGGCCGCCGAGTTCGAGCTCGACGAGGTCGTCATCGGCATGCCGCACCGCGGGCGCCTCAACGTGCTGGCCAACATCGTCGGCAAGCCGATCTCGCAGATCTTCCAGGAGTTCGAGGGCAACCTCGACCCCGGCCAGGCGCACGGCTCCGGTGACGTGAAGTACCACCTGGGCGCGGAGGGCAAGTACTTCCGCATGTTCGGCGACGGCGAGACCAGGGTGTCGCTGACGGCGAACCCCTCGCACCTGGAGACCGTCGACCCGGTGCTCGAGGGCATCGTCCGGGCCAAGCAGGACCTGCTGGACAAGGGCGAGCAGGGCTTCACCGTGCTGCCGGTCGCGCTGCACGGCGACGCCGCGTTCGCCGGGCAGGGCGTGGTCGCCGAGACGCTGAACCTGGCGCTGCTGCGCGGGTACCGCACCGGCGGCACCGTGCACGTGATCATCAACAACCAGGTCGGCTTCACCACCGCCCCCGAGCACTCCCGCTCGTCGCAGTACGCCACCGACGTGGCGAAGATGATCCAGGCGCCGGTGTTCCACGTGAACGGCGACGACCCGGAGGCCTGCTACTGGGTGGCGCGCCTGGCGATGGACTACCGGCAGACGTTCAACAAGGACGTCGTCGTCGACCTGGTCTGCTACCGCCGCCGCGGCCACAACGAGGGCGACGACCCCTCGATGACCCAGCCGGGCATGTACGACATCATCGACGCCAAGCGCAGCGTGCGTAAGGGCTACACCGAAGCGCTGATCGGCCGCGGCGACATCTCCGTCGAGGAGGCCGAGAAGGCGCTGCGGGACTTCTCCAGCCAGCTGGAGCACGTGTTCAACGAGGTCAGGGAGCTGGAGAAGCACCCGATCTCGCCGAGCCCCTCGGTCGAGTCCGACCAGCAGATGCCCGCCAAGCTGCCGACCGCGGTCTCCGAGGCCGTGCTGGCCGCCATCGGCGACGCGCACATGGACCTGCCGGAGGGCTTCAGCCCGCACCCGCGGGTCAAGCCGGTGCTGGAGCGCCGGGTGAAGATGGCCCGCGAGGGCGGCATCGACTGGGCCTTCGCCGAGCTGCTGGCGTTCGGCTCGCTGGTCATGGAGGGCCGCACGATCCGCCTGGCGGGTCAGGACTCCCGCCGCGGCACCTTCGTGCAGCGCCACTCCGTGGTCATCGACCGCAAGTCGGGCAAGGAGTTCCTGCCGCTGCAGCACTTGGCCGAGGACCAGGGCAAGTTCATGGTCTACGACTCCGCGCTCTCGGAGTACGCGGCGCTGGGCTTCGAGTACGGCTACTCGGTGGCCGACCCGGAGGCCCTGGTGCTGTGGGAGGCGCAGTTCGGCGACTTCGTCAACGGCGCGCAGTCGGTGATCGACGAGTACATCTCCTCCAGCGAGGCCAAGTGGGGCCAGCGCTCGGACGTGGTGGTGCTGCTGCCGCACGGCCACGAGGGCCAGGGCCCAGACCACACCTCCGGCCGCATCGAGCGGTGGCTGCAGCTGTGCGCCGAGGGCTCGATGACGGTGTCGATGCCGTCGACCCCGGGGAACTACTTCCACCTGCTGCGCCGCCACGCCCTCGACGGCGTGCAGCGCCCGCTGATCGTGTTCACGCCGAAGTCCATGCTGCGCAACAAGGCCGCGGTCAGCGCGGTCGCCGACTTCACCGGCGAGTCCCGGTTCCAGACGGTGATCGATGACTCCACTGTGGACGCCTCCGCGGTCACCAAGGTGCTGTTCGTCTCCGGCAAGCTCTACTACGAGCTGATCGCCGAGCGCGAGAAGCGCGGCGCCTCGGACGTGGCGATCGTGCGGGTGGAGCAGCTGTACCCGGTGCCGGAGAAGAAGCTGGCCGCGGTGTTCGCGAAGTACTCCGGCGCCCAGGCGGTGCGCTGGGTGCAGGAGGAGCCCGCCAACCAGGGCTCCTGGCCGTTCTACGGCCTGCTGATGCCGGAGCTGTTCCCCGACGCCCCGCGCGTCACCCGGGTCTCGCGCCGCCCGATGTCGGCGCCGTCGGCCGGGTCGAGCAAGGTGCACGAGCTGGAGCAGCGAGCGCTGATCGAGAAGGCGTTCGAGTAGAGGGTTCCGCACGAAACGAGTAGGCGTGTACTTCACCGATCGCGGTATCGAGGAGCTGGAGAGTCGACGGGGCGAGGAGGAGGTCACACTGGCCTGGCTGGCCGACCGCCTCCGCGCCTTCGTCGACGCCAACCCCGACTTCGAGGTCCCCATCGAACGCCTGGCCACCTTCCTGGCCCGCGACGACGAGGACTTCGAGGACTGACATGCCCGGCTTCATGCTGATCCTGCTCATCCTGATCGGCCTAGGCGTGGTGGTCACGGTCATCGTGATCACGACCAACAACACCAAAGCCAAGCGCGCGATGTACCCACCACCCGGCCACCACCCACCGCCAGGTCAGTTCCCACCGGGCCAGTACCCGCCCGGCCAATTCCCCCAGGGCCAATACCCACCCGGCCACCACCCACCGCCGAGCCAGTACCCACCGGGCCACATGCCACCCGGCCAGTTCCCCCAGGATCAGTTCCCACCGGCGCAGTTCCCCCAGCAGGGCCAGCACCCGCAGGGCCAGGTCCCCCCACCCGGCCCGAACCCGCCCGGTCCCTACCCGCCCCCCGGCCAGGGACCGTACTAGCCCTCCCCTGCCACGCAGCCCGCATCCTCCGACCGGCCCGCCCCCCTGCCGCACACCCTCACCTGCTGAAAAAACAACCCCGCCCATACATGGACAACCCCCGCCCACCCTGGGGGGACGGCCCTTGTCCAGTCTACCGGCGCGAGGGGTCGCTGACGGGGAAAAACGGCGGGGTGTGGACAACTCGGGCCTCTGTGGACAAACGAGGTGGGGAGGGTGCGGTTTGTGCTACGCCTCCCGGTTCCGCACCGCCGTCAGGTCGAGGTGCAGGGCCAGGTTGCGGCCGGTCATGCCCTTCATCGCCGTGATGCCGAACTCGTAGCGGTCGACGTCCGCGGCCGCGTGCACCACGACCTGGTCACCGTCCACCGACGCGCTCTCGATCCGGACCGGGAGGGGACGGGTCTCGCCGCGCACCGTCAGGGTGCCGCGCAGGGTCCAGCCGTCCTCGGTCTTGTCCATGCCGGTCGCGGTGTAGGTGATTTCCGGGTGGTTGCCGGTGTCGAGGTACGTCGCCGAGCGGACCATGCCGTCGCGGGCCTTGTTGCCGGTGGTGAAGCTCCCGGCGAGGATCGTGGCCCACGCCGTCGACCCGGCCACCGGGTCGGCGACCTGGATCAGCCCGTCCCGCAGGGCGAAGCTGCCGCGGACCTTCCCGAGGCCGAACATGTGCTTCGTCGTGAACGAGATCGCCGAGGCCGTCGGGTCGATTCGGTACTCGCCCGCGGCGGGGATCTGGACGGTCAAGGTTCCTCCTGATGGGTCGCCCGGCTCTCCCCGAACGCCGCGGAGGCCGGGCCGTCAGCCGAGCGTAGGCGTGAGGCCGATCCCGGCCGGGGCCGGTGTCGACTTCGGTCGGTCCGCGACGCGCCTGGTCGAGCACGGGGCCGTCGTGCTCGACCAGGGCGGCGGACGTCACCAGGCGTAGGCCTCCGGGGCGGGCTTGGCGCCGTTGGGGGCGGGGGCGGGGAACAGCTCGTCCAGAGAGGACAGGGTGGCGTCGTCCAGCGTGATCTCCAGGGCGCGCAGGGAGCCGTCGAGCTGCTCGGTGGTGCGCGGGCCGATGATCGGGCCGGTGACGCCGTCCTGGTGCAGCAGCCAGGCCAGGCCGACGTTGGCCGGGTCCTCGCCGAGGTCGGCGCACAGCTTCTCGTAGGCCTCGATGGTGTCGCGGTGCTGGGCCAGCGCCTCGCCGGAGCGTCCGCTGGTGCCGCGGGAGGCGCCGCCCTCGCGCTGCTTGCGCAGGACGCCGCCGAGCAGGCCGCCGTGCAGGGGCGACCAGGGGATCACGCCGAGGCCGTAGTGGCGGGCGGCGGGCAGGACCTCCAGCTCGGCCCAGCGGGTCAGCAGGTTGTAGATGGACTGCTCGCTGACCAGGCCGAGGAAATGCCTGCTGCGCGCGGCTTCCTGCGCCTGGGCGATGTGCCAGCCCGCGAAGTTGGACGAGCCGAAGTAGAGGACCTTGCCCTGCTGGCGCAGGACGGTGAACGCCTCCCAGATCTCCTCCCACGGCGTGTTCCGGTCGACGTGGTGCATCTGGTAGAGGTCGATGTGGTCGGTCCGCATCCGCGTGAGCGAGCCCTCGACGGCCCGGCGGATGTTGAGCGCGGAGAGGAACGTCTCGTTGGGCCAGTCGCCCATGCTGCCGTAGAGCTTGGTGGCGATGACGGTCTTCTCCCGCCTGCCGCCGCCCTGGGCGAACCACCGCCCGATGATCTGCTCGGTGATCCCCTCCCCCTTCTGCCACCCGTAGACGTTGGCGGTGTCGAAGAAGTTGATCCCGTGCTCATGGGCGCGGTCCATGATCGTGTGGCTGTCGGCCTCGCTGGTCTCGGGCCCGAAGTTCATCGTGCCGAGGACCAGGCGGGACACGGACAGGCCGCTGCGGCCGAGGTGGGTGTACTCCATGTCTCCAACCTAACCCCGGAGCGGCTCCAGGATCAGGTCGTGAACAGCCACCACGTCACCACCGGTCGCGCCGGGTCGGTGCGGTCGACCAGCACCTCCCGGGTCACCGCGCCGCGACGGTCCTGCGCCGAGGCGATGTCGGTGCCGGGGTCCTGCTCGGCCACGGGCGGCATGTGGACCTGGCGTCCGGGCTGCAGGGGGGTGGTGAAGCCGGAGTCGTCGAGCAGCGCGGACACGTCGGCGGAGTCCACCGCGATGGCGACGGTGTAGAGCTGGTCGATGCCCTTGTCGCCGCGCACGCCGAGGACGTCGGCCCCCGGCGGCAGGACGATGCCGCCGAAGGCCAGGGCCTCGGACGTGCTCACGGCGGGCATGCGGTCCTCCTGGTGGGTGGTGAGCATGACGACGGCGGCCAGCGCGACCGCCAGGACGGCCGCTGCGGCGACGACCGCCCAGCGGGTCATCGCGGACCGCGGCCGGGGTCGGTGCGCGTGCCGTCGCGACTCTGCGGAGGGTCGGGCAGCTGCCCCGCCTGGGGCACCTCGCCGGTGTAGGACTTGGTGTCGGTGGAGCCCGCGATGTCGTACTCCTGGGCCACGCCCGCGCGGTGCATCTCGGCCATCTGGCTGTCCTCGATGGTGATGGGTCCGATGTCGGTGGACTTGCCGCCGTCCCAGTTGTAGCGGTCGAACACGTGAACCTGGTAGTTCATGTCCACTATCGGTTGACCCCCGGGAGTGGCGGGCGGGTGCACCGTCGCCACGCCGGTCACCGCGTACTGGACCCCGCCCATCGCGTAGAACCAGTCCTTGTTCTCGCCCTTGGTGATGTAGTGGCCCTGCCAGCCGGTGTCGAATCGGACCGGGCGGCCGTAGCCCCCGGTGGCGGCGGCGTCGGCGGCGATGCGCCGGACCTCGGCGGTGGCCCTGTCGTCGACGGTGGCCTGGAAGCCGGGCGCGTCCCGCATCATGTGGTCCGGGTTGACCGTCAGGGGCGCGCCGGAGTTGGCGAGGTAGTGGTTCAGGTGCGCGGCGGCGTTGGTCAGTCCGACGGCGTCGGCGGCGTCGGCCGCCTGGAACGCCAGCGCGCGCACGGTGTGGTCATCGGCAGTGGTCCACCACGGGTCCGTGCCGTGTCCGCCCGCGCCGGGGTCGGTCGGCGGGTTCGGCGGCGGGCCGGGGATGGCGGGCAGGCCGTGGCCGAATCCCACGGCGGCGGCCTCGGCGAGGGTGCGGGCGCCGCCGTCGGTGATCTCACCGCGCACGACCTTGCCGAGCACGTCGGCGAGCGCGGCGTCGATCTCGCCCGCTCGGCGCAGGATCAGCTGGACGCGGTGTTCCAGGTCGGTCCGGACGCTCGCGCGGGCCGGGTCGGCGGGGACCGGCGGCACGTCGGCCACCGCGCCGCCGTCGCTGATGGTGAACCGGTGGTGGCGGGCCAGTTCCTCGGCCTCGGTGACGACGTGGCGCAGGCCGATGAGCTCGTCGGCGGCGGTCATCAACGCCCGCCGGACGACGTTGACCGCGGCGACGATGTGCTCCAGTTCGTCGGCGAGCCGGTCACGGTGTGCGGCGGCGTCCGCGGCCTCGCCCGTCCACGCCTGCGGGCGGGTGGCGGTGGCCAGGTCGTCGGCGAGGCCGACCAGCACGTCGCCACGGGCTTTGAGCACCTGTTCGGCGTCGTCCAGTGGTTCGGGGCGCCAGCCGCGGACCGCGCCGTAGGCGGGCATCAGCTTGGCCCGAGTCTGGTGGCCGGGACCCGGAATCCGCGCTCGGCGTCGGCCTCGTTGGCGGCGTAGAGTTCCTCGGCGCGGACCATTTCCGCGCCGAGGGTGCCGACCGCGGTGCTCCACGCGGTGACCTGCCTGGCCCAGGTGGCCGCCACCGTGGCGATCACCTCGGCGGAGTGGGCATCGGGCAGGGCCGGTGGCACCCCGGCGACCGCGTCGGCCAGGTCCACCCGGCGGGCCTGCTCCCCCGCGCTGATCGCGGCGTTCCCGGCCGCGCGCAGCTGATCCAGCACCAGCTCGTAGCCACTCATGCGACCTCACATGGAGTATCACCGACGTGCCGTTGTGTGCGACGGTACGGGACCCACGGACGCGTGTCAGCAGTTTGGCTGCACTACAGGGTTTCCAGCTCGCCAGACGGCGCTGGTGAGTGGAACTCCTGGGCGGTAAGCCAAATGAGTGATGGATGGCGCGTCGAGGAGGTGGATGTCGGCCCGCGCGCCCGCGGCGATGAGGCCGATATCCGTGCGATTGAGGGACTTCGCTGCTCCGATCGTGGCGGCGCGGACTGCTTCCGTGACCGACAGCCGCATTTGCAGGACGGCGGTGGCGACGCAGTAGGCCATGGAGGTGGTGTAGGAGGAGCCGGGGTTGCAGTTGGTGGCGAGGGCGATGGTGGCGCCCGCGTCGAGGAGGCGGCGGGCGTTGGGGAGGGGTTGGCGGGTGGAGAGGTCGCAGGCCGGGAGGAGGGTGGCGACGGTGTCGGAACCTGCCAGGGCGTCCACATCGGACTCGGTGAGGTGGGTGCAGTGGTCTACGCTGGCGGCGCCGAGTTCGACTGCCAGCGCCACACCGGGGCCGGGGCCGAGCTGGTTGCCGTGGACGCGCAGGCCGAGGCCGTGGGCGGCGGCGGCTTGGAGGACCGCGCGGGACTGGTCGGCGTCGAAGGCGCCGGTTTCGCAGAAGACGTCGGCCCAGCCGACGTGGGGGGCCACGGCTGTGAGCATCTCGCCGATGACCAGGTCCACATAGGAATCCGCGGACATACCGGGGGGCACCAGGTGCGCGCCGAGGAAGGTGACCTCGTCGGCGGCGGTGGCGGCGATGCGGGCGGAGCGGAGTTCGTCGGCGACGGTGAGGCCGTAGCCGGTCTTGGTCTCGATGTAGGTGGTGCCCTGGGCGACGGCCTCGGCGACGTGGCGGTGCAGGACGGCGGTGAGTTCGGCGTCGGTGGCGGCGCGGGTGGCGGTGACCGTGGTGGCGATGCCGCCGGCGGTGTAGGGCTGTCCCGCCATGCGGGCGGCGAACTCGGCGGTGCGGTCGCCCGCGAAGACCAGGTGGGTGTGGCTGTCGACCCAGCCGGGGAGCGCGGCGCGGCCCTCGGCGTCGTACACCGCGTCGGCGGCGGGGGCGCGCGCGGCGGGGCCGACCCAGGCGATCCGGTCGCCGTCGATGACCAGGGCGGCGTCGGTCAGGGTGGGCTGGTCATCGACGGCGTGGGTGGTGAGTTCGGCGATGTTGGTGATCAGGGTGGTCGTCACAGGGCCTCGATCGCGGTGGTGAGCAGGGGGGCGATGTCGCCGAGGATATGCCTGCCCGAGCGGACGATTTCGCGGCCGTCGCGGATCACGGTGTCCACATCGGACGCGGTGGCGGCGAGGACGGCTTGGGCGGGCAGGCAGCCCGCGGTGCGGACGGTGTCGAGGCGGACGGCGACGAGGTCGGCGGGGGCGCCGACGGCGATGCGGCCCGCGTCCCAGCCGATGGCGGCGTGGTTGGTGAGGGCGGCGACCAGCTCGGCGGGGGTGAACCGGCCGCGCTCGCCGGTGCGCAGGCGTTCGCCGTGCTCCAGCGCGCGGGCCTCCAGCAGCGGGTCGACGACGGCGTGCTGGTCGCTGCCGAGGGACAGCGCCGCGCCCGCGTCGGCGAGGGGGCGGGCGGGGCCGATGCCGTCGGCGAGGTCGGCCTCGGTGGTGGGGCACAGGCAGACGCCGCTGCCGCCGAGCAGGGTGGTGTCGCGCGCGGTCAGGTGGGTGGCGTGCACGGCGGTGAACCGGGGGCCGAGGACTCCGGCCTCGGCCAGCAGTTCCACCGGCGTACGGCCGTAGGCCGCCACGCAGGCGGCGTTCTCGGCGGGCTGCTCGGAGACGTGCGCGTGCAGCGGCCCGTCGAAACCCGCCACGGTCGGCAGGTCGGCGGGGAGCACCGCGCGCACCGAGTGGATCGCCGCGCCCACCCGGAATCCGGCGCCGGGCCGCAGGGCGGCGACCCGCTGCGCCCACGCCTGCGCCGTGCCGTCGGAGAACCGCAGCTGCGGCTCGGACAGCTCCTGGCCGATCCCGCCCCGCAGGTAGCAGGTGTCCAGGAGGGTCAGCCGGATGCCCGCCTCCGCCGCCGCCGCGCGCAGCGCCGACGCCATCGCGTTCGGGTCGGTGTAGCGGGCGCCGCCGGGGGCGTGGTGCAGGTAGTGGAACTCGCCGACGCCGGTGACGCCGGCCAGCGCCATCTCGGCGTACGCCGCCCGCGCCAGCCGGAAGTACGAGTCCGGGTCCAGGCGCGCCGCGACCTCGTACATCCGGGTCCGCCACGTCCAGAACGTGCCGCCGCCGTCGTGGGTACGGCCCCGCAGCGCGCGGTGGAAGGCGTGCGAGTGGGCGTTGGCGAAGCCGGGGAACACCACCCCGGGCAGCCGGGTCGCGGCCCCGGCGGGCACCCCGGCCGTGACCGAGGTGAACACCCCGTCGGCCACGGTGACCAGCACGTCGGAGGCCAGGCCGGTGGGCAGCCAGGCGTAAGGGCACCAGTAGGCGGTCATCGGATCAGGTGGACGGGGACATCGGCCAGCGCGCCCGCGCCCGCCTCGCGGTTGACCACGGTGACCAGCACGTCGGTGACCAGGCTGGCGGGCAGCCAAGCGAGGGCACACCCATAGGCGGTCATCGGGCCAGGTGGGCGAGGACGTCGGCCAGGGCGGCCGCGCCTGCCTCGCAGTCGGCGGCGGTGGCGAACTCCTCGGGCGCGTGGCTGATGCCGGTCGGGTTGCGCACGAACAGCATCGCGGTGGGCACGTGTGCGGCGAGGATGCCCGCGTCGTGGCCTGCCCCCGTGGGCAGGTCCGGGACACCGCCCAGCACGCCGGACAGCTCGTCGCGCAGCGCCGGGTCGAACACGACGGTGTCCCCATAGG
Source organism: Actinokineospora lacus (assembly GCF_053813445.1). NCBI lineage: Bacteria > Bacillati > Actinomycetota > Actinomycetes > Pseudonocardiales > Pseudonocardiaceae > Actinokineospora > Actinokineospora lacus. Next base: position 37,209 of record NZ_JBQERA010000002.1, on the reverse strand, counting down.
ACTCCTCGGTGACCGTCACCGAGCAACCCTCGGCCGCCGCCAGGTCCTCCGCCGCCGCGGCGATCTCCGCCACCACCGCGCGGGTCGAGGTGTCGTCGACGGCCCGCGCGTCCAGCCAGAGGTCCACAGTGGACGCGATGACGTTGGTGCCGCCCGGGACCGGGACGATCCGGCCGACGGTGGCCCGCGAGCCCGCCACCGCGGCGGCCGCGGCCCGCGCGGCGAGGACGACCCCGGCGGCGGGCAGCATCGGGTCGCGGCGGTCGGCGAGCAGGGTCGCGCCCGCGTGGTTGCCCTCGCCGGTGAACCGCAGCCGCCAGCGGCCGTGCGCCAGGATCGAGTGCGCCACCCCGACCGGCGCGGCCAGGTCGACCAGTCCCCTGCCCTGCTCGACGTGCAGCTCCACGAACACCCCGATCCGCCGCAGCGCCTCCTCGTCGCGCCCGACCAGCCCCGGCTCCAACCCGCTGTAGGACAGCGCCTCCGCCAGCGAGTGCCCGTCCGGGTCGGTCAGGCGCAGCGCCGCGGCCGGGTCGACCGAGCCGGTCATCAGCCGCGACCCGAGGCAGGCCAGCCCGAACCGGCCGCCCTCCTCCTCGGCGAACACCGTCAGCGCCAGCGGGCGCCCCGGGGTGAAACCCCGCTCCCGCAACAGGTCCACGGCCGCCAGCGACGCCGCCACGCCCAGCGGCCCGTCGTAGGCCCCGCCCCCGGGCACCGAGTCCAGGTGGCTCCCGGTGACCACCGCGCCGTCCCCCGGCGCGCCCCACCACGCCCACAGGGTGCCGTTGCGGTCGGTCTCCACCGACAGCCCCCGCCGCACGGCCTCCTGCGTGAACCACGCCCGCAGCTCCAGCTCGGCGCGGTCGAACCCGTGCCGGGAGTACCCGCCGCGCCGGGGATCGGCGCCCACCGACGAGATCGCGCCCAGCAGCGCGGCGACGCTCACCGGGCCATCGGGACGGTGACGCCCCGCTGCTCGGCCACCGCGGCCGCCGCGTCGTACCCGGCGTCGACGTGGCGGATCACGCCCATCGCCGGGTCGTTGGTCAGCACCCGCTCGATCTTCTGGCCCGCCAGCGCCGTCCCGTCGGCCACCGTGACCTGGCCCGCGTGGATGGAGCGGCCGATGCCGACGCCGCCGCCGTGGTGGATCGACACCCACGTCGCGCCGGAGGCGGTGTTGACCAGGGCGTTGAGCAGCGGCCAGTCGGCGATGGCGTCGGAGCCGTCGGCCATCGCCTCGGTCTCCCGGTACGGCGAGGCCACCGACCCGCAGTCGAGGTGGTCGCGGCCGATGACCACCGGCGCGGACAGCTCCCCGGAGGCGACCATCTCGTTGAACCGCAGGCCCGCCAGGTGCCGCTCGCCGTAGCCGAGCCAGCAGATGCGGGCGGGCAGGCCCTGGAACTCGACCCGCTCCCCCGCCAGCTTGATCCAGCGCGCCAGCGACTCGTTCTCCGGGAACAGCTCCAGGATCGCCCGGTCGGTGGCGGCGATGTCGGCCGGGTCGCCGGACAGCGCCACCCAGCGGAAGGGGCCCCTGCCCTCGCAGAACAGCGGCCGGATGTAGGCGGGCACGAAGCCGGGGAAATCGAAGGCCCGCTCGCAGCCGCCCAGTTTGGCCTCCCCGCGCAGGGAGTTGCCGTAGTCGAAGACCTCGGCGCCGCCGTCGAGGAAGCCGAGCATGGCCTCGACGTGCTCGGCCATCGACTCCCGGGAGCGGTCGGTGAACTCGTCGGGCTTCTTCGCCGCGTAGTCGCCCCAGTCGGCCAGGTCGACCCCGCGCGGCAGGTAGGCCAGCGGGTCGTGCGCGGAGGTCTGGTCGGTGACGATGTCCACCGCCAGCCCGCGGCGCAGCAGTTCGGGCAGCACCTCGCAGGCGTTGCCGATGACGCCGACCGAGACGGCCTCGCCCTCGCGCTTGGCCCGCTCGACCCTGGCGACGGCCGCGTCCAGGTCGGGCGCCAGCTCGTCGAGGTAGCGGGTCTGCACGCGGCGCTGGGCGCGTTCCGGGTCGACCTCCACGACGAGCGCGACGCCGCCGTTCATCGTCACCGCAAGCGGTTGCGCCCCGCCCATGCCGCCGAGCCCCGCGGTCAGGGTGAGCGTTCCCCGCAGCGTGCCGCCGAAGCGCTTGTGCGCCACCGCGGCGAAGGTCTCGTAGGTGCCCTGCAGAATCCCCTGCGTGCCGATGTAGATCCACGAGCCCGCGGTCATCTGCCCGTACATCGTCAGGCCCGCGGCCTCCAGCTTGCGGAACTCCGGCCAGGTGGCCCAGTCGCCGACCAGGTTGGAGTTGGCGATGAGCACCCGCGGCGCCCACTCGTGGGTGCGCATCACCCCGACCGGCCTGCCCGACTGCACCAGCAGCGTCTCGTCCTCGGCCAGGGTGGTCAGCTCGCGGGTGATGGCGTGGAAGCTGGGCCAGTCCCTGGCCGCCTTGCCGGTGCCGCCGTAGACGACCAGGTCGTCGGGCCGCTCGGCGACGTCGGGGTCGAGGTTGTTGTGGAACATGCGCAGCGCGGCCTCGGTCTGCCAGGACCTGGCGGTGCGCGCGGTCCCGCGGGCGGCTCGGATCATCGGGTACTCCTCACGAGGTGGCCGGAGCGGACGAGCTCCTCGGCGGCGGCGATCTCCGGGGCCAGGTGGCGGTCGGGACCGGGCCCCGGGACGCGGTCGCGGAGGGCGGCGACGGCGGCCGCGGTGGCGGGCGCCGGGGTCAGCGGGGCGCGCATGTCCAGCGCGCGGGCGGCGGTGAGCAGTTCGATCGCCAGCACGGTGGCCAGCCCGTCGACGGCCCTGCGCAGCTTGCGCGCGGCCGACCAGCCCATGGAGACGTGGTCCTCCTGCATGGCGCTGCTGGGGATGGAGTCGACCGAGGCGGGCACGGCCAGGCGCTTGAGCTCGGAGACGATCCCGGCCTGGGTGTACTGGGCGATCATGTGGCCGGAGTCGACGCCCGCGTCGTGCGCCAGGAACGGCGGCAGGCCGTGCGAGCGGGACACGTCCAGCATCCGGTCGGTGCGCCGCTCGGCCATGCTTGCGACGTCGGCGACCGGGATGGCGAGGAAGTCCAGCACGTAGGCCACGGGCGCGCCGTGGAAGTTGCCGTTGGACTCCACGCGGCCGTCCGGGAGCACGACCGGGTTGTCGATGGCGGCGGCCAGTTCGCGGTCGGCGACGGTCTCGGCGTGGGCCATGGTGTCGCGGGCGGCGCCGTGGACCTGGGGGGCGCAGCGCAGGGAGTACGCGTCCTGCACGCGGGTGCAGTCCGGGCCCCGGTGGCTGGCCACGATCGGGGAGTCGCGCAGGTACTCCCTGATGCGCGCCGCCGAGACCGCCTGGCCGGGGTGCGGGCGCAGGGCGTGCAGGTCGGGGGCGAAGACGCGGTCGGTGCCGAGCAGGGCCTCCACGCTCATCGCGGCGGTGAGGTCGGCGGTGTCGAGGAGGGTGCACAGGTCGGCGAGGGCCAGGGTGAGCATCCCGAGCATCCCGTCGGTGCCGTTGATGAGGGCCAAACCCTCCTTCTCGGCGAGCACGACGGGGGTGAGCCCGGCCTCGCGCAGGGCGTCCTGGGCGGTGGCCGGGCCGGATGCCGTGTCGACCTCGCCCTCGCCCATCAGCGCCAGCGCGACGGCCGAGAGCGGCGCGAGGTCGCCGGAGCAGCCCAGCGAGCCGTGCTCGGGGACGACGGGGGTGATGCCCGCGTCGAGCATGGCGGCGAGGGCGGCCACGGTCGAGGCGCGGACGCCGGTGCGGGCGGTGGCCAGGGTGCGCAGGCGCAGGAGCATGAGGGCGCGGACGACCTCGGTCTCGACCCTGGGCCCGGCCCCGGCGGCGTGGGAGCGGATGAGGGAGCGCTGCAGGGCGGTGCGGCGGTCGGCGGGGATGTGCCGCACGGCGAGGGCGCCGAACCCGGTGGAGACGCCGTAGGTGGGGGTGGTCGCCTCGGCGAGGCGCTCGACGTGCGCGCGGGTGGCGGCGACGGCGGCCAGGGCATCGGGGGTGACCCCGACCCCGGCGCCGTGCCGGGCGACGGCGACGACCTGGTCCCGGGTCAGCGGCCCGCCGTCGAGGAGAACTCGTTCCTGCATAGGCCCATCCCAGTCCTCACCGGGCTCGGGCACGAGTGGGGAACGGGTGATGTTGTCTGGGATACCAGACGAGTCAGCGAGTGCCGAGCCAGGGGTTGTCGACGTCCGGGCCGATCCGCATGGTCTCGGCGACCTCGACCAGCATGGGCACGCGGTCGAGGTCGGGGGAGTCCGCGTAGTGGCGCACGACCAGCCAGCGCCCGTCCAGGTCCACCACCAGCGTCTCGGTGGGTGCTGATTCAGAGAGCGGCCGGTGGGTGATCACGCGTGCGGGGCGCCCGAGCACGGTCACCTCCAGGTCGGGTGCCGCGATGACCGGGTCGATCGGGGCGAGTTCGGCGGTGAGCAAGCGGCCTCCGGTGTCCAGAGACGTGGTGAACAGGACAGAGGCGCCGGTCGCCGTGCTCCGCACGCCATACGTCAAGTGACTGGGGCTCCTGCCCGCGGGCAGGCCGAATTCCAGCGAAGTCCGCAGCGGCGGCCCCTCGCCCTGGCGGATTCCCCGCGCGATCCGCACCAGGGTGTCCCGGTCGGTGAGCCGGAACGGCGCGAACAGGCGGAGGCTCGCGCGGCCGTGCTTCCAGGCCACACCTCGGACCCCGTGCTCGTCGAAGTACCGGCCGCTGCCCATCGCGCCGAGGTCGACCGCCTCCTGCCCGCCCTCGGTGGGACCGTCGTACTCGGCCCGCAGGGTGAGCGAGGCCTTCATGTGCTCATCAAGCGGGCCGGAGTGCCAGTGGCGGGTCACGATCGCGTTGTCCCGGGACGCCGTCCTGGCCTGCTCAGTGATCCCGGGCGGCAACCACGTCGGGTTCAGCCCTACCCACGCTTCGCGCGGGGCGGCCGAGGGGAAGCGGGCCGGTGACGTACCCCCCTCGTCACCGACCCGCAGCAGGGGAACCGCCACCGCCACGAGCAGCACGGCCGCGGCGACGGCCACGAGCGCGAACCGGGGACGGCGGCTTCGGTCCAGCGCGGCGCGGACGGCGCTCTCGTCGGGGGCGTGGTCGGCGAGGTTGTGGAGGGTCTCGCGCAGCAGGTCGTCGAAGTCGGTCCTCATCGGTGGGTCTCCTGCTCGGTCTCGACGTCCGCGCGCAGGGCCGAGACCGCGCGGGAGATGTGGCTGCGGACGGTGCCCGCCGAGCAGCCCAGCTCGGCGGCGATCTCGTCGTCGGTGCGGCCGTCGTAGTAGCGCAGGATGACTGCGGCGCGCTGTTTGCGCGGCAGGCGGGCGATGCCCGCGAGCAGGGCGGCCCGCTGGTCGACGGCCGCGGTCGGGTCGGCGATGGGCGGGGCGAGCGCGTCGAGGGCGCCGAGGGAGACCGGGACGTCGGCGCGGCGGCGGCGCCAGGAGAGGAACTCGTTGGTCACCATCCGCTTGACGTAGGCGTTGGGCTGGTCGAGGCCGCCAATGCGGTTCCACCGCTGCTGTGCGCGCACCAGCACCTCCTGCACGATGTCCTGTGCTTGCGCGGGGTCGCACGTCAGCACCGTGGCGTAGCGCAGTAGTGGCGTCAGGCGCTGGTTGAGGAAGTCCTCGAAGGTCACGACGCTCCCCTCGTCAGTCCTCCAACGTCCCTGTCCCCGGTTCTGTTGAGTCGTACTGTGCGCTTTTGTGGGAACCAGCAGCGACGTGCCCGCTCTGCGCCGGGGGCTGGCCGTGCTGCGCCTGCTGGCGGGCAAGGCCGGTCCGGTCGCCGCGGCGACCGTCGCGCGGGATCTCGGGCTGCCCCGGTCCACGACCTACCACCTGCTCGCCGAGCTGGTCGACGCCGGTTTCGTCACCCACCTGCCCGAGGAGCGCCGCTACGCGCTGGGCTTGGGCGCCTTCGAGCTGGGATCGGCGTACCTGCGCCACGACCCGCTGGAACGGCTGGCCCGGCCGGTGCTGGCCCGGCTGATCGCGCGCACCGGGCACACCGCGCACCTGGGGGTGCTGCACGGGCGCGAGGCGCTGTACCTGCTGCGGGAGCAGCCCCCGCACGCCGGGACCGTGGTCACCGACGTCGGCGTCCGGCTGCCCGCGCACCTGCCCGCCTCCGGCCGCGCGATCCTGGCCCGCCTGCCCGCGCCCCAGGTCCGGGCCCTGTTCCCGAACCGGGCGGCGTTCGTCGACCGCACCGGCCGCGGCCCCCGCCACCTCCCGGCCCTGCGCACCCTGCTGGCCGGGGAGCGCCGCCGCGGCTGGTCGGTGGAGGACGGCTACGTCACCCCCGGCTTCGCCTCCGTCGCCGCCCCCGTCCTCGACCACGCCGGACACCCCATCGCCGCCATCAGCACGACCTTCCGCCACGACGGCCCCCGCCCCTGCGGCCAACTCTGGCCCGACCTGGCCACGGAGACGATCCGCGCGGCGGCCGAGCTGAGCGGGCGCATCGGCGGCCGGGGCCTGGCAGGCTGACCCCGCCAGGACCGTGGCTTTCCGCTCGTCGCGCGGCCCTGCTCCTCGCCGCTGGCCGCAGGCCTGGTCACCGCAGCCGAACGCAGGCCCGGTCGCCGCAGCCCGACACGGACCCGGTCACCGCAGCCGAACAGGTCCGGCCGCCGCAGCCGACACAGGGTCCAGTCGCCGCACGGAACACAGGGCCCGGTCGCCGCCGCCGGACGTAGGTCTAGTCGGGCCGTTTGGGCTGGGGCGGGTACAGCAGGGGTCGCAGCACGGCGTCCCAGCGGGCCAGTTCCGCCACCTGCTCGCGCAGGGCCCGGCGGTCGGACAGGTGGCACACGGCGAGCGCCACGGCGGCGAGCGCGACGGCGGCGGCGCAGTACCCCGCCACCACCGCGACAGCCCGCCCGGTCACCTCGCCCGCGGACAGCGCGAGCACCACACCCGTGACGCCCAGGGCGAGCACGCCACCGAGCGTGCCGAGGACAACGACGGGGAACGGGAGCCCGTGCCTCCCCGAGGTGAGCCACTGCCACCAGGTGCGGCGGGTCCGCGCCTCCACCACCGCCCGGATCTCCGCCAATGCGAGGTACACCGATTCCGCCTGCCGCCGCCCGGCGAAGTCCAGCGACCGTCGCCGGTCCGCGGTGAGCCGCTCGTGCAGCCGGGCAGCGGCCCTGCGGAAGGTGAACGGGTCCGGGGTGACCGGGGGCGGCCACGCGGTGTCCCGCGGCGACAGCCGCCGGATCAGGCGCTGGACGTACCAGCCGAAACCGACGCAGACGCCGACGATCAGCAGGGCCTTGAACTCCGCGCTGGGATCGAGGACGTCGAAGAGCAGTTTCACCGACCAGATCACGGCCACCGCGAGCAGGAGCACCGCCAGGGGCCAGCTGCGGCTCAGGTTCTTCCGCATCGACCGCTCCTGGTCCCGCTTGGTCACCATGCCCAGCCGTGGGCTGACGAGCGTCATCAGCACGGTGAAGGCGGTGAGGACGGCGAGCACCACGGTCGTGATCCAGCCCGCCGCCGCGAACGCCCGCCACCACGCGGGCGTCGGTGGCGCCAAGGCCAGCAGTGGGGGAAGACCTCCGAACACCAGACCCGCGGCCATGGCGCTCAGGGCCAGCCGCAGGCGCGGGCGCGACGGCAGGTCGCCGGTCGGTTCCGCGACCGTGACGGGCACCTCGCCCGCGGCGCCGGTCCGCTCGACCGCGGTGATCAGCTCGGCGATGTCGGACGGGTAGTGGGTGAAGCGGAGAACTGTGGACTGGATGAGGGTCACCGCGGCGATGTCGGCGGGCACCTCGCCGTACTCGGGGTTGCGCGCGGGCACCAGCAGGACCGGGATCACCGTCTTGCCCTCGCGCAGGGCGGTCAGCAGCTCGTGGTGGACCCAGTCCTTGTGCCGCTCGGCGGTGAAGTCGCCGACCCAGCCGTCGTGGATGACGGCGACCACGACCGCGCTGGCCGCCAGCGCGTCTTCCAGCTCGTCGGGGTACCGATCGCCCACGGACAGGCGGGTGTCGATGAAGACCTGGTCGTGGCCGAAGTGCAGGGCCAGGCTGTTGGCGATCGCGGCCGCTTCGACTAGTGCCCCCGCGCGCCGGTAGCTGACGAACACCGTGCCCATGGCCTGCCTTCCGCGGGCGTCAAAGAGAACACCGGACCGGCTGGGGTCAGCCGGTCCGGTGTTCGGGGCGTCAGAGGCCGACCGAGGCCAGCCAGTCCTTGGCGACCTTGGCGGCGTCGGGCTTGTCCGGCGCGTTGAGCTTGGTGTTCAGCTCGATCAGGGCCTCGGTGGTGAGCTTGGCCGAGATGGCGTTGAGGACCTCGGTCACCTCCGGGGTCGCCTTGCTCTTGTTGATCAGCGGGACGACGTTCTGGGCGGCGAAGTTGGCCTTCGGGTCCTCCAGCACGACGAAGTCGTTCGCGGTGATGGCGGGGTCGGTGGTGAACAGGTCCGCGGCGGTGACGGCGCCGGACTTCAGGGCGTCGACGGTCAGCGGGCCGCCGACGTCGAGGGACTTGTACTCCTTGATCTTCAGGCCGTACTTGTCCTGCAGGCCCGGAATGCCGTCCGCGCGCTTCTGGAACTCCGGGGGCCCGCCGAAGATCACGTCGGGGCTCTTGGCCAGGTCCTCAATGGACTTCAGGCCCATCTTGTCCGCCATGGCGCGGGTGACGACCACGGCGTCTTTGTTCTCCGCCGCCGACTTGTCCAGCACCGTCAGGTCCTCGGGCAGCGCGGCCTGCAGCCCGGAGTAGACCTCGTCGGACGCGCTGACGGCGGCGGTGCTCTCGAGGTGGACCAGCAGGACGCCGGTGTACTCCGGGATCAGGTCGATGGAGCCGTCCTGCACGCCGGGGAAGTAGGTCTCGCGGCTGCCGATGTTGAGCTTGCGGGTGACCGTGATCCCCTTGGCCTCCAGCGCCGCGGCGTACATCTCGGCGAGCAGGGTGCTCTCGGGGAAGTTCGCCGAGCCGACGGTGATCGTGCCCGCCGCGGCGGGGGCGCCGTCCGTGGTGGTGGCGGGGTTCGACAGCGGGTCGGACGAGCCGCCGCAGGCGGTCAGCGTCATGGCCGTCACCGCCACCAGCCCGGCGAGTGCGCGCTTCATGGGAGATCTCCTCTGATGGTTGCTTTCCTCGCCCGGGGCGAGCCGGTCGCGCGCAGACCTGGTGAGACCACCAGCCACTGCACGCCGGTCAGGGTCAGCTCGACCAGGACGGCCAGCGCCGCGATGAGCACGGCGCCGCCCGCCATCTGGTCGAACTCGCGGAAGGCGTAGCCGTCGATGACGAAGCGGCCGAGGCCGCCGAGGGACACGAACGCGGCGATGCTCGCGGTGGCGATCACCTGCAGGCTCGCCGTCCGCAGGGCACCGAGCACCAGCGGCAGGGCGTTGGGCAGCTCCACGCGCAGCAGCACGCCGCGCTCGCGCATCCCCATGCCGCGGGCGGCGTCCACAACGGACCTGTCGACGTTGTTGATGCCCGCGTACGTGCCCGCCAGCAGCGGCGGGATCGCGATGAGCACCAGCGCGATGGTCAGCGCCTCCTCCGCCAGCAGCACGCCCATCGCCAGCACCAGCAGGATCAGCAGGCCCAGCTCGGGCAGCGCGCGGAAGGAGTTGACGAAGCCGACGACGAAGGTGACGCCGCGGTTGGTGTGCCCGATGTAGGCGCCGAGCGGGACCGCGATCAGCGCGGCGATCGCGACGGCGACGGCGGTGTAGCGCAGGTGCTCGATCAGGCGCTGCGGGATGCCGGGCGCGCCGAAGGTGGTCGTCCAGTTCGCCGGGTCGCCCAGCCAGGCGAAGAGCTGCTCGAAGACGTTCACGCGCGCTCCCTCGTCCACGGGGTCAGCGCCCGCCCGAGCAGCGCCAGCAGGGCGTCGATGATGAGCGCCAGCAGCAGGATCAGCAGGATTCCCGCGATGATCTCGGCGTAGTTGGTGCGCTGGAAGCCCTCGGTGAGGAACGCGCCTAGCCCGCCGACGCCGATCAGCGCGCCCACGCTGACCAGGCTGATGTTCGACACCGCCGCGACCCGCACGCCCGCGATGAGCACCGGCACCGCCAGGGGCAGCTCCACGGCGAAGAACCGGCCCGCGCCGCGGTAGCCCATCGCGGTGGCCGCCGCGGTGACCGACTCCGGCACCGCGCCGAGCGCGTCGGCGACCGAGCGGACCAGCAGCGCCACCGTGTAGACGGTGAGCGCGACCTGCACGTTGAGCGGGTCGAGGATCTGGGTGCCGATGATCAGCGGCATCATCACGAACAGCGCCAGCGACGGGATCGTGTACAGCAGGCCCGAGACCGGCACCAGCACCAGCCGCGCGGCCTTCCAGCGCGCGGCGGCCCAGCCCAGCGGCAGCGAGATCAGCAGCCCGGCGACGACCGGCACCAGCGCCAGCCATAGGTGGGTGAGACTGACCCTGCCGAGGTCGCCGAGGTGCTCGACGACCCAGGTCACGTCGGGACCTCGCCGGAGCGGCGGGCGGCGGCCAGCGCCGCGATGACGCTGGAGGCGTCCACCCCGCCCACCACCGCGCCGGAGGCGTCGACGGCGATCCCCCACGCCGACGGCGAGCTCAGCGCCGCGTCGAGGGCGTTGCGCAGCGACCCGGACGGCCCGGCGGACTCGGCGTCCACTTCGTACAGCGACCCGCCGGACACCAGCCCGTCGGCGGTCACTTCACCATCCATTGTGGACAGCATATCCGAGGAAACCCAGCCGAGCGGCCGGTTCTGCGCGTCGACCACCACCGCCCAGCCCGACTGCGACAGCCGCGCCCGCGCCTTGGCCACCGGGGTGCCCACCGGCACGACCGAGACCGGGCCGAGCGGAACGCCGTGCGCGGACAGGAACCCGAGCCCGCGGTAGCCGCGGTCGCGGCCGACGAACGAGGCGACGAAGTCGTCGTGCGGGGAGGCCAGCAGCGCCGCCGGGGTGTCGAACTGGGCCAGCCGCCCGCCGACGCGCAGCACGGCCACCCTGTCGCCGAGCTTGACCGCCTCGTCGATGTCGTGGGTGACGAAGACGATGGTCTTGCCCAGCTCGGACTGCAGGCGCAGCAACTCGTCCTGCAGGTCCTCGCGGACGATCGGGTCCACGGCGCTGAAGGGCTCGTCCATCAGCAGCACCGGCGGGTCCGCGGCCAGCGCGCGGGCCACGCCCACCCGCTGCTGCTGCCCGCCGGAGAGCTGCTTGGGGTAGCGCTTGCCCATCTCCGCGGGCAGCCCGACGGTTTCGAGCAGCTCGACGGCGCGGGCCCGCGCGGCGCGGCGGGTGGCGCCGGTCAGCAGCGGCACCGTGGCGATGTTGTCCACGACCGTGCGGTGCGGGAACAGCCCGGCGTGCTGGATGACGTAGCCGATCCCCCGGCGCAGCAGCGCGGGGTCCTGGCCGAGGACGTCGACGCCCGCCAGCCGGATCGTGCCCGCGGTGGGGTCGATCATCCGGTTGATCATGCGAAGGGAAGTGGTCTTCCCGCACCCCGAGGGTCCGACCAGGACGGTGACCTGGCCTTCCGCGGCGGTCAGGGTCAGCTCGTCGACCGCGACCGTGCCATCCGGGTAGCGTTTGGACACGGCTTGGAACTCGATCACCCGGGCCCCTCGGGTCGGGACGGCACCTTGCCGGCCGTGCACGCGACGACCGACCCTAACGTGTGCCTGTGACAGCGGCAGCGTTTCCCAGCCCTTGATCGGCCGTCCGGGTCAATCGCCCTAAGCTCGCCGGGTGTCGCTTACCGAGTTCCTGTCCTCCCGGGGCGTGCACGCCCGCGCGCTGCGTCCGATCATCGGACTGCTCGGCGAGGACTGGCAGCCACTCGACGCCCTGGTCCGGGCCGCCGCCGTCCCGCGGCGCACGGTGGAGGAACTGCTGGCCGCCGCCGGGGACGACGTCCAGCAGCGCGACCGCACTTGGCGCCTGCGCGCCCCGGTGCCCGCCCCCGCTCCCCCCGAGCCGCTGGACGCCCTGGCCGGCTACCTCGACGGCGTCCCCCGCCCCCTGCGCGCCCTCGACCACGTCCAGGCCGACCTCGCGACCCTGGAGCGCCGCGCCCGGTGGCTCGACGAGACCTACGAACTCGACGGCGCGCACCTGGTGTGCGTCGGCGACCACGACCTGACCGCGCTGGCCGCGTGCACCGCCCGCCCGTCGCTCACGGCAACCGTCATCGATGTCGACGAGCGCCTGCTGGAGTACATCGACAAGACCGCGACCGCCCGGGGCCTGAACGTGCGCTGCCTGCACGCCGACCTCCGCTTCGGCCTGCCGCCCTCGGTCGAGGACACCGCCGACCTGGTCTTCACCGACCCGCCGTACACCCCCGAGGGCATGCGCCTGTTCCTGGCCCGCGGCGTGCAGGCCCTGCGCGGCGACGGCCGCATCGCCGCCGCCTACGGCTACAGCGACCGCGCGCCCGCCCTCGGCCTGCGCGTGCAGCGCGAGATCATCGGCCTCGGCCTGGCCATCGAGGCGGTCCTGCCCGCCTTCCACCGCTACCACGGCGCCCAGGCCGTCGGCAGCGCCGCGGACCTCTATGTCCTGCAGCCCACCGGCAACTCCGCCCAGCAGGCAGCGGCGGCCGTCCGCGCGTCCACCACCGCGATCTACACCCACGGCCCGCAGTCGGTGGAGTCCACCGCGACCGCCGGGGACGCCGTGGCCGCCCTGCTGCGCCTCTCCGGCGCGGGCGCCGTCACCCCGCCCGGCTGGTCGGAGCCGCTGCGCGCGGAACCGCTGGCCATCGACCTCGCCGCCGACCCGGGGCCCTGGCTGGCCCGCACCCTCCTGGCCGCCCCCCGCACGCCGGTGGCCGCCCTCGTCCCCAACAACCACCCCGACATCGCCGACCAGGCCGGTCAGCAGGCCCTGGCCGCCCTCATCGGCGCCAAGTTCCGGCTGACGTTCCACCGCAGCGTCCCCGACGGCAAGCACGCCATCGTCACCGCGACCCCGATCCGCGCCGAGGGCGTCGCCGCCGCGCTGCTGGAGCGCCCCCACGGCACGCTGGCCAACATCTGGCGCGAGGCGCTCATCCGGCACTCCGGGGGCGCCCTGACCAAGCGCGAGGCGCGCGCCGAGGTCGCCGAGCGGGCCCCGGACCTGGTCGGGGAACGCCTGGTCGACCTCCCCCGCCACCGCGTCGCCGCCCTGCTCGCCGCGGCTGCGCGGTGACAGCCGGATGACAACGCGCCCTCAGGCTGATTCCCTCAGGCCGCTTCCCCTCAGGCCGATTCGATGTGCCGCTTGAGGTTGTGCAGGGTCAGCGCGATGTTGGCCTTGTTCAGCCCCACCCGGTCCGGCTCGCCGGTGATCATGATGGCGAACGGGATGAACCACGACGGCACCTGCAGGTAGTTGCTCTCGGTCACCCGGCACCCGTCGGGGGTCTCCTCGACCTCGTACTCCCACCGCGAGATCGGGGTGCGGAACGGGGTGTGCACCGAGTAGGCGAAGCGGCGGCCCGCCTCGAAATCGGTGACGCTGCAGATCGTCGTCCAGCGGCGCCAGCCGTTGCGGTTGGCGCCCGCGAACCGCGCGCCCACCACGGGCTCGGTGGCGCCATCGAGCCAGCGCGCGCTGACCAGTTCGGAGGCGAAGTCGGCCATGACGACCGGGTTGCTGACATAGGCGAAGACCTCCGACGCCGGGGCGTCGATCGTCACCGTGCCACGGGCGGTCGGCTCAACAGCGATAGCAGTCATGTCAAGATCACACCAGCGGGGAGGACAACCGACAACCTCGGGCGTGACCGACCCCGCAACTCGTTACCGACGCTCAAGCGCCGTTGGGAATCCTTAACGGTCCCTGCTTGAGAAGTTCACGGAACCGGGGCGCGGGCAGCGGCCGCGACAGCAGCCAGCCCTGGTAGGCGTCGACGCCGACCCCGCGCAGCACGTGGAACTGCGTGGCGTTCTCCACGCCCTCGGCGACGCAGCGCCTGCCCATCGCGCGGGCCATGTCGACCAAGGCGCGGGCGACGGCGAAATCCGAGGCGTCGGTGGCCACGCCGGAGACGAACCGGCGGTCGATCTTGATGATCTGCGCGGGCAGCTCCTTGAGCCGCGCCAGCGAGGAGTAGCCGGTGCCGAAGTCGTCCACGGCGAAGCGCACGCCCTTCTCGACCAGCTCGTCCATCGCCTCGCGGCTGCGCGAGGGCAGATCGATCAGGCTGGTCTCGACCAGCTCCAGCACCACCCGGTCCCAGGAGATCCCGGTCGCGGCCACCGTGGCGGTGACGGTGTCGACGAACTCCGGGTCGCCGGGCACCAGGCCGCCGAGGTTGACCGCGATGCCGACCCCGCCGCCCAGCGTGCCGCCCGCCAGCTGCGGCCAGTCGGCGGCCTCGGTGAACGCGGTGCGCAGCACCCAGCGGTCCAGCTCGCCGAGCAGGTCGCCCTGCTCGGCCACCGGCAGGAACTCGCCGGGCATGAGCAGGCCGCGCTCGGGGTGCGGCCAGCGCACCAGCGCCTCGGCGGAGAGCACCGTGCCATCAGAGCCGACCACCGGCTGGTAGTGCAGCACGAGCTGGTCGTTGGCGATGGCCTCGCGCAGCTGGCCCTCCAGCATCATCTGGCTGTTGGCCGAGGCGATCAGCGCCGCGCTGGCCAGCGACACCCGCCCGGTGCCGCGCGCCTTCGCCGCGAACATGGCCGCGTCGGCGTAGCGCAGCAGGTCGGCGCCGCTGGTCTCCGGGCCGCTGGGCACCGCGGCGCCGATGCACGCCGAGACCCGCAGCAGCTGCCCGCGCACCGGCACGGCCGTGCGCAGCAGGCCCGCGGCGGTGTTGGCCAGCGCCTCCACCCCGCCCGCCTCGGCGACGTCGGAGCAGATCACCACGTACTCGTCGCCGGACATCCGCGCCACCGTGCACGACGGCGGCAGCCCGCGCTCCAGGCGCCGGGCCAGCGCGGTGATCAGCTCGTCGCCGACGTCGTGGCCGAGGGAGTCGTTGACCCGCTTGAAGTTGTCGACGTCGCAGAACAGCAGGGCGATGCGGTCGCAGTCGCGCCCGCCGAGCAGCTTGCCCAGCAGCTCCTTGACCGCCGCGCGCCCCGGCAGGCCGGTCAGCTCGTCGTGGGTGGCCTGGTAGCGCAGCCGTTCGGCGGCCCTGCGCCGGTCGGTGACGTCGGCGAAGACGACCAGCCAGAACCGCTGCCCGTCGTCGGAGACCGACACCGTGGAGGTCAGCTCGCAGTAGACGGGCTTGCCCGCGGCGGCCATCAGCACGCACTGGCCGCTCTGGAAGGCGCGCCCGCGGCGGTACTCGCGGTCGTCGGGGTGGCTGAGCTGGTCGGCGGTCAGCCCGCGCAGCCGGTCGAGGTCGGTGCCCAGCAGGGTGCACAGCGCCTCGTTGGCGTCGACCAGCCTGCCCTCGTCGTCGAACAGGCCGATGCCGACCGGGGTGATGGCCACCAGGTCGGTGAAGCGCTTGCTGGAGCGCTGCATGCGGGTCTCGGTCGAGCGCTGCTCGGTGACGTCCTGCGCGGTGCCGATCATCACGCGCGGGTCGCCGTCGGGCCCGGCCGCCTCGCCGCGGATGCGGAACACGCGGCGCTTGCCGTCCGGGCGGATGACCCGGTGCTCGCACTCGACGGGCCGGTGCGTGCTCGCCAGCTCCTGCCAGCGCTGGTCCACCCACCCGCGGTCGTCGGGGTGCACGAGGTCGAGGTAGTCGGCGTAGCAGATGCGCGTGCCCGGCTCGACGCCGCCGAGCTCGTAGAGCATCGAGGACCACAGGCACTCGTTGGTCTCGGTGTTCCACTCCCACGTGCCGAGCCGCGCCACCCGCTGCGCCTCGCGGAACAGCCTGCTCTCCTGGCTCAGCTGCCGTTCCAGGCGCCGGACCTTGGTGACGTCCTGCACGGTGCCGTGGATGCGCTCGGCCCCGCTGACCTGGTCGCGGCCCGTGCGGGCGCGCAGCAGGTAGACCCGGTCGCCGGTCATGTCGCGCAGCTCGGCCTCGACGGGCTGGGTGGAGCGGTGACCCGCGAGCCGGGCGCGGAACTCGGCGAGCCGGTCCCGGTCCTGCGGGTGCACCATGTCGATCAGCTCGTCGAGGGTGACCTCGCCGGTCAGCCCCACCAGCGTGCGCAGCCCGTCGGAGAGGTACAGGTGGCCGGAGTCCAAATCCAGCATCCACGACCCGATCCGGGAGATGCGCTGGGCCTCGAGCAGGAGTGCGCGCTCGGCCGCCGGGGCGTCGTCGTAGTCGACGACGACGGGCGAGACCACCTCAGGGGTCACATCGCCCGCGAAACCGCCGGTCGGGCGCCCGGCCCTGGGCAGCCCGCCGCGCACGACATGCTCGGCCACGGCGCGATCCCTCCACCCTACGAGTTGGCGGGTGGGGCACCGCTGCCGAGCATCCCGCCTGCCTCAGGCTACCCCGTCCTCCTTCGCCGCCCGCGCGACCGCCGCGGCCACCTCGGGCGCGACCCGCGGGTCGAGGGCGCTGGGAACGATCCTGTCGGCGGCCAGGTCCTCCTCGGCGACGGCCAGGATCGCCTCCGCCGCGGCGAGCTTCATCCGCTCGGTGATGCGCCGCGCGCCGGAGTCCAGGGCGCCGCGGAAGATGCCGGGGAAGGCCAGCACGTTGTTGATCTGGTTCGGGAAGTCGCTGCGGCCGGTCGCCACGATCGCGGCGTGCCGGGCGGCCACCTCCGGGTGAATCTCGGGGTCGGGGTTGGACAGCGCGAAGACGATCGGGTCCGGCGACATGGCGCCGACCAGCTCGACGGGCAGCTTGCCCGCGGAGAGCCCGACGAAGACGTCGGCGCCGTCGAGGGCCTCGGCCTGGCCGCCGCGCAGACCGGCCTTGTTGGTCACCCCGGCCATCTCGACCTTGATGGAGTTCAGCCCGTCGCGGTCGGCGTGCACGATGCCCTTGGAGTCGAGCAGGGTGATGTCGCCGACGCCCGCGGCGAGCAGGATCTTCGCGCAGGCCACGCCCGCGGCCCCCGCCCCGGCGATGACCACCCGCTGGTCGCCCAGGTCTCGGTTGAGGACCTTGTTGGCCCCGCGCAGGGCGGCCAGCAGCACGATCGCGGTGCCGTGCTGGTCGTCGTGCATGACCGGGCAGTCCAGCGCCTCGATGAGCTTGGCCTCCAGCTCGAAGCAGCGCGGCGCGGAGACGTCCTCGAGGTTGACCGCGCCGAAGGAGGGCCGCAGCCGCACCAGGGTCTCGACGATCTCGTCGACGTCGGTGGTGTTGAGCACGAGGGGGATGGCGTCCAAGCCGCCGAAGGTCTTGAACAGCGCGGCCTTGCCCTCCATGACCGGCAGCGACGCGGCGGCGCCGATGTCACCCAGGCCCAGCACGGCGGTGCCGTCGGAGACCACGGCCACCAGGCGCGATGCCCACGTGTAGCGGGCGGCGAGCGCGGGGTCGCGGGCGATGGCGCTGCTCACCTTGGCCACCCCGGGGGTGTAGGCGATCGCCAGCGAGCGCGGGTCGGCGAGGGGCTTGGTCACCGCGACACCGAGCTTGCCGCCCTCGTGCGCGGTGAAGATCTCCTCGTCGGTGATGGGTGCGGTCACGATGTCCTCGTTCAGTGCGGTCATTGGCGTCCCTCCTGATCGCGCGCTTGGTCCCTGGCTGCACAGCGCGGAAACGGGGTGTCGCCGGAAGGTAACCCTCAGTCCTGACACGAGGCTGGCGTGGTCACCGAACGGCGGAGATGGAACAACTTCAGCCCTGGGGTGTGGGCCGGTGGCACTGACGCCCGGGGGCGCCGCGGTCTGCACAGTGTGGCAGTCCGAATCGGGGATGTCTGCGGCGGGGATCACATATTCGACAGCTTTCTCGCAGGTCAGAGGCAGTTTCTCAAGACGTCCGTCCGGTTTGCGAGTGGTGGTTAACATATTCGGAGCGTGACCGGTTGATCGGATCAGTACGCTGCCCGGCGTGCACGCACGTGAACTCGCAGTCCCCGGCGCGTTTGAATTCACCCCGCGCTCCTTCCCCGACGACCGCGGGGTGTTCGTGTCCCCGTACCAAGGCGACGCCCTGTTCGAGGCGGTCGGGCACCGGATGCCGGTGGCCCAGACCAACCACAGCGTCTCCCGGCGCGGCACCATCCGCGGCGTGCATTTCGCTGATGTGCCGCCGTCGCAGGCGAAGTACGTCTACTGCCCGCGGGGGGCGCTGCTCGACGTCGTCGTCGACATCCGGGTCGGGTCGCCGACGTTCGGGCAGTGGGACGCGGTGCGCCTGGACGCGGTGGACTTCCGGGCGGTGTACGTGCCCGAGGGCGTCGGGCACGGGTTCATCGCCCTGGAAGACGACACCTGCATGAACTATCTGTGCTCCACGCCGTACAACCCCCCTTCCGAGCGCGGGATCAACCCGATGGACCCGGCGCTGGAGCTGCCGTGGCCCGCGGAGATCCCGCCTTTGCTGTCGCCGAAGGACTTGTCGGCTCCCACTTTGGCCGAGGCCGCGGCCGCGGGCATCTTGCCGACGTACTCGGATTGCCTGGCGTACTACGAGAAGTTGCGCTCTTAGAGCCGCCGGGGCCGCGGCCACAGCCGCCAGCGCACGATCGCGTGCACTGTGGCCGGTCCCAGCTCGCGCGAGTCCGTCGAGCCGAACCGGTTGTCCCCGGCGACGTGCCAGCCGCCGCGCTCGGCCCGCACGGCCCGCTTGACGCTGAGCTGACGCGGTCGCTGCGGCCACGAGACGAGCACGACGTCCCCCGGCCGGGGCACGCCCCGGACGGCGAGCACCGTGTCCCCGTCGGCCAGCGTCGGCGCCATGGAGGGCCCGCGCACCCTGACCCGGCGCGCGGGCATGTGGCCCATCGGTCGCAATCGATCACCTCCACCTGCCCCACCAGCATGCCGGGAGTAGGGTCGGACGCGTCGGAGCATCCCCGTAAGCCATGGAGGAACAATGCGACTCCTGTCGCGCATCTTCTCCCCGCGCCTGGAGGCCACCGCGCACTGCGACCTCCCCTGCGGCGTCTATGACCCAGCCCAGGCCCGCATCGAGGCCGAGTCGATCAAGGCGATCCAGGAGAAGTACCAGCAGAACGAGGACCCGGAGTTCCGCACCCGGGCCATCGGCATCTGCGAGCAGCGCAGCGAGCTGGTCAAGCACCACCTCTGGGTGCTCTGGACCGACTACTTCAAGCCGCCGCACTTCGAGAAGTACCCCAACCTGCACGACCTGTTCAACCGCGCCACCAAGGCAGCGGGCGCCTCGGGCACCAAGGGCTCGATGAACCCGGACACCGGCACCACCCTGCTCGACCTGATCGCGGAGATTGACAAGATCTTCTGGGAGACCAAGCAGGGCTGAGCCAGACGTCTCTGGAACGGCGCCGACCTTACGGGGTTGGCGCCGTTTTCTGTTCTGGGGAGACGCGGATGGTGATGGTGGCGGTGACGACCTCGACGCCGGAGGTGTCGCGGATCGATACCGGGACGGGGATGTCGGTGGGTTCTGAGGAGAACTCGGGGAGGCCGTCGAGGCGGGCGACGGCGTGTAGGGCGGTGCGGGCCTTGGCCGTGTAGGTGACCGTCATGCCCTTGGGAATCCAGCGGTGGGTGGTGGGGACGGTGGCCTCGGCGAGCATTCCCATGGCGATCTCGGCCAGGTTGCAGGCGGCGATGGCGTGGAAGGTGCGCAGGTGGTTGTGCACGCCCCACCACTTCGGGGCGCGGACCTCGCAGTGGCCTGGGCGCAGGGCCACGACCGTGGGGAGGATGGTGCCGAAGTACGGCACGCGCAGGACCATGCCCGCGGAGAACAGGCGGTTGCCCAGAGGCAGGCTCGAGAGGCGCTGCCAGAGGCGGTAGGTCGGGGTCACGAGGCGATAAGCTACCGGCGGGTAACAAGTACGGCAAGGCCGGTCGGCATAAGATCGGCGCCATGGTCGTCTACCTGCTCCGACATGGCGAGACCGAGTGGTCGGCGAACGGCAGGCACACGTCGCGGACCGATCTGCCGTTGACCGAGGCGGGTGAGGTGGGGGCCAAGCGCGCCGGGGAGCGGCTGCGGGCGCTCCTCACGGAGGCGCCGCTGGTGATCAGCAGCCCGCGGCGGCGGGCGACGCACACCGCCGAGCTCGCCGGGCTCACGGTGGACGAGGTCACCGAGGACGTCCGCGAGTGGGACTACGGCGATTACGAAGGGCTCACCACCCCGCAGATCCGCGAGACCGTCCCCGGCTGGACCGTCTGGACCCACCAGTGCCCCCACGGCGAGACCGCCGACGAGGTCACCGCGCGGGCCGACGCCGTCGTCGAGCGGGTGCGCGAGCGCACCGCCGTCATCATCGGCCACGGGCACTTCGGCCGGGCGCTGGCCGCGGCCTGGATCGGTCAGCGCGCGACCTTCGGGGTGCACTTCGCCCTCGCCGCGGGCGGGGTTACCGTCCTGGGCGACGAACGGGGCGTGCCGCAGATCCGCGCGCTCAACCTGACCTGAGGGACGGCGATGATCCGGCGCGTACGGGAGTCCGATGTGGCCGCGGTGGTCACGCTGGTGCACGAGCTGGCCGCCTACGAGCGCGCCCCGCACGAGTGCCACCTGACCGCCGAGCAGCTCCACGGAGCACTGTTCGCCGACAACCCGGCCCTCTACGGCCACGTGGCCGAAGTGGACGGTGAGATCGTCGGCTACGCCTTGTGGTTCCTCAACTTCTCCACCTGGCGCGGCACGCACGGGCTCTACCTCGAAGACCTCTACGTCCGCCAGGAGCTGCGCGGCGCGGGCCTGGGCAGGGCGCTGCTGACGGAGTTGGCGCAGGAGTGCGTCCGCAACGGCTACCAGCGCCTGGAGTGGTGGGTGCTGGACTGGAACGCGCCCGCCATCGGCTTCTACAAGTCCCTCGGCGCCCTGCCGATGGACGAGTGGACCGTCTTCCGCCTCACCGACGGCGCCCTCGCCGACCTCGGCAAGGCTTGATCCTCGGCAGGGCCTAAACCTCGGCAGGGCTAGTCCTCGGCAGGGCCTAAACCTCGGCAGGGCCATCCTCGGCGGAGCCCTGCGCCCACGCCACCGACGGCGGCAGGAACAGCAGCACCAGCGTGATCACGCACACCACCGCGACCGGCACCCCGTACCAGAGCTGCCCGGAGGGGCCGATCACGTACCACGACACCCCCAGCAGGAGCAGCTGCAGGACGATCGCGGGCCCGCGCGCCCAGTGCCTGCCCAGCACCAGCCCCACCCCGCAGGCCAGCACCCCGCCCGCCAGCACCGCGAAGTACCCCGCCTGCCCGTAGACGTTGTTGCCCGCCGACGAGGACCCGGACAGCGCCCTGATCAACAGCAGCACGGCGAAGACGATGCCGAACGCGCCCTGGAGGGACACCAGCAGCCCCGCGCCGAGGACGGTCGAGGGAGACGGCGAGCGCACGGGGGGCCTTCCGGGAGGTGGTCTGCCGCACGTGATGACGGTGCGTGCACGAAACTCGATCGTATGCCACCCGGACGGCCGGTCGTCGGGGGGCAACGGGAGGTAGATGATTCAACGGTCAAGTTCCTCGTGGATCGACGAGCAGACGGTCGTCTGGGTGCACTCGCCGATCGAGGGTTCGGCGACGGGAAGGAGCGGGTAAGCCTCCAGCATGACTCCACTCGTTCCGGTGGGCCTGCGGCGCGGCGGCTCGACCGGCTGGCTTACTCTGCGGTAATGCGCGCCGTGCTGGTGGTGAACCCGCACGCGACCGCCACCACCTCGGCCGGTCGCGACGTGCTGGCGCGTGCCCTGGCCAGCCAGGTCAAGCTCGACGTGATCGAGACCGACTACCGCGGCCACGCCTTGGCGGCTGCGGCGCAGGCGCGGGCCGACGGGGTGGACCTCGTCGTCGCGCACGGTGGCGACGGCACGGTCAACGAGGTCGTCAACGGCCTGCTCCAGGAAGGCCCAGGCGCGGCGACGATGCTGGGCGTGGTCCCCGGCGGGTCGGCGAATGTCTTCGCGCGCGCGCTCGGGCTCCCGCGCGACCCGGTGGAAGCGACCCACCAGCTGCTCACCGCGCTGCAGGCGGGCCGCAGCCGCGCTGTCGGACTGGGCCGGGTCGACGCGTCGAACACCAGCCGCTGGTTCACCTTCAACGCGGGCATGGGCTGGGACGCCGACGTTGTCGCCGACGTCGACCGCAAGCGCGGCAAGCGCACCGGCCCCGGTCTCTACGCGCGCACCGCGCTGGCCAGGTACTTCACCGACGAGCGCGCCGAGCTGACGATCAAGCTGCCGGGCGAGGACCCCATCGAGGCCCTGCGCCTGGTGTTCATCTCCAACACCGACCCCTGGACCTATCTCGGCCCCCGGCCGGTGCGGCTCAACCCGGACGCGAGCTTCGACGACGGCCTGGGCGTGTTCGCCCTGAAGTCCCTCGCCCTGCCGACCGTCCTGCGCCACGTCCGCCAGGCCCTGAGCGCCTCCGGGGTGCGCAGGGGCCGCGCGCTGGTGCGCCGCGACGACGTGGACAGCGTGCTGGTCAGCGCCCGAAACCCGGTCCGACTTCAGTGTGACGGAGATCTCATCGGAGAGTTCTCCGAGGTAAGTTTCAGCGGGGTGGACCGCGCGGTAACCGTGGCCGCGTGACGGTTGTCCCTGCTGTGGTCGCGAACTGACCCGGCCGAGACCTGATCGTTGCACAGCGGAGCCGATACATCCGGACGTCGATCTTTCGGGTGAGTTCACTCACCTGGTCGGGACGACCTCTTGACATCCCGCCAGTTCGTGAAAGCATTCACAAGCACCCCGACGACCGGATGACGAACTGTGGCGCGTATGCGCGCGCCCATTACCGAGGAGCAATCAGCAATGGACTGGCGCCACCGCGCATCCTGCCGTGATGAGGACCCCGAGCTGTTCTTCCCCGTGGGAACGAGCGGCCCCGCCCTCTCGCAGGTCGCTGAGGCAAAGGCCGTTTGCACTCGCTGCCCCGTCGCCGCCTCTTGCCTGTCCTGGGCGCTGGAAAGCGGTCAGGATGCAGGTGTTTGGGGCGGGATGAGCGAAGACGAGCGCCGCGCGCTGAAGCGCCGCAACGCTCGCACCCGGGCACGCAGCAACGCCTGAGCCTGTATTACTCGATAAACGCTCCAGCCCGGCGCCGAATACCGGCGCCGGGCTTTCGCGTGTCAACTGCGTGTTAATCACCGGCTATTCAGCGGCGGTGTGACAGCGGCACGCGCAACACCGCTTCGGTGCCACTCGGCCCGTGGCTGCGCAATGACAGCGAGCCGCGCAGTTCCGACTCCACCAGCGTGCGCACGATCTGCAGGCCCAACCCGTTGTTGCGCTCCAGGGAGAACCCGCGCGGCAGGCCGCGGCCGTCGTCGGAGACCACCACGTCGAGCCAGCGCGCCGACCGGTCGGCCGACACCACCACTTCGCCCGAGCGCCCGGTCGGGTACGCGTGCTCCACCGCGTTCTGCACCAGCTCGGTGAGCACCATCACCAGCGGCGTGGCCACCTCGGCGGGCACGACGCCGAACTGGCCGGTCTTGCGCACCTTGACGTGGTTCTCGGCCACGGCGACGTCGCCGACCACCGGGATCACCTTGTCGACCAGCGCGTCGAGGTCCACCCGCTCGTCGACCGAGGTCGAGAGCGTCTCGTGCACCAAGGCGATGGCCGCGACCCGGCGCACCGACTCCGCCAGCGCCTCCTTGGCCTCCGGGCTGCTCGTGCGCCGCGACTGCAGCCGCAGCAGCGCCGCCACGGTCTGCAGGTTGTTCTTCACCCGGTGGTGGATCTCGCGGATCGTGGCGTCCTTGGACATCAGCGCCCGGTCGCGCCTGCGCACCTCGGTGACGTCGCGGCAGAGCACCAGCGCGCCCGCCGCCTTGCCGCCGGGGCGCAGCGGCAGCGCCCGGAACAGCACCGCGGCCCCGCGGCGGGACTCCGCCTCCGCGCGCATGCTCGGCTTGCCGTCGAGGGCGGCCAGGATGCGCTGGGCGATCTCGGTGGCGTCGAACGGGTCGGCGATCAGCGCCCTGGTCAGCGGGGCCAGCCTGGTGCCGACCAGGTCGGCGGCGTGGCCCATCCGGTGGTAGGCGCTCAGCGCGTTCGGACTGGCGAAGACCACGGCGCCCGCGGTGTCCAGCCGGATCAGGCCGTCGCCCACGCGCGGGCTGGTGTGCACGCCGGGGGACGGCTCCGGGGTCGGGAACGCCCCGTCGGCGACCATCTGGCACAGGTCGCCCGCGATGCCGAGGTAGGCGATCTCCAGCCCGCTGGGCACCCGGGGCACGGCCAGGTTCGTCTCCCGGGACAGCACCGCCACCACGTCGCCCCGGAAGGTCACCGGGATGGCCTCGCGGCGCACCGGCACCCCGAGGTACCAGCGCGGGTCCTCCTCGCGGCAGATGCGCCGCTCGGCGGCGGCCCGGCGCAGCTGGGGGTGCTCGGCGCGGTCGATGAAGGAGGAGACGACGTCGTCGGGGTGCGCGGTGGGGGCGGTCGTCGGGCGGGCCTGGGCCACGCAGATGAACCGGTCCTCGTCCTCGGGCGCCGGGGTGCCGTCGGGGCTGTGGGTGACCGGCACCCACAGCAGGAAGTCGGCGAAGGACAGGTCCGAGAGCAGCTGCCACTCCGCGACCACCAGCTGCAGGTGGTCCACGGCCGCGCCGGGCAGGTGGGTGTGCTCGGCGACGAGGTCGGAGAGGGTGGACAAGGGCTAGTCGACGACGGCGATCAGGTCATGCTCCTGGACGACGTCGCCCTCCTTGACGGCGATCTTGGTCAGCGTCCCGTCGTACTCGGAGAGCACCGGGATCTCCATCTTCATCGACTCCAGGATCACCACCGTGTCGCCCTCGGCGACCGGCTCGCCCTCGGCGACCATCACAGACATGACGTTGGCGACGATCTCGGCGTGGATCTCGTGGGACATCGCCCTGGCCTCCTGACAAGCGGGGTGTGCTCGGGGTCATCCAACCATGTGACCCGCGCCTCGGCCCTGGCGAAACGTACAACGACGGCGTGGCAGAATTGTCGGCGAACACGCGTTGCCGTTGTGCTAACGCGCCCCAGACGTGCACCAGAGGAGATCCCATGTCGAAGCGCGCCCGCAAGCGTCGTGACCGCAAGAAGGGCGGCGCCAACCACGGCAAGCGTCCCAACGCCTGACGTGCTGGTACGGCGAAGGCCCCCGCTCACGAGCGGGGGCCTTCGTCATGACTCATGGGTCTAGTGGGTGGGTTCTCCGCCGGTGTACTCGATGACCGTGCGGCGGATCGAGGCGCGCAGCCGGTCCCGGAACTCCATCGTCGCCTGGTCGCCGCCGCACTTGCGGGCCAGCAGGAGCTTCAAGTGCTCCTCGAGGCCGTACTCCTCCAGGCAGGGGCTGCACTCGTCGAGGTGCTGCTGGAGCACGGCGCGGCGGGTCTG
Organism: Actinokineospora lacus; assembly: GCF_053813445.1. Taxonomy (NCBI): domain Bacteria; kingdom Bacillati; phylum Actinomycetota; class Actinomycetes; order Pseudonocardiales; family Pseudonocardiaceae; genus Actinokineospora; species Actinokineospora lacus. The sequence goes on along the minus strand of NZ_JBQERA010000002.1, from coordinate 11,854 downwards.
GTCGCACTCGGCGTCGAGGAAGAGCCACACCTCCTTCAGCACGTCCGTGCAGGCGGTGTCGTGGTGGTTTCCGCAGCTCACGGTCCTGCCACCTCCTGTTTCGCCGTCCGCAGCATCCCGCGCTCGCGGGCCACGTCGGCCAGCAGCTCGCGCAGGGTCCGCCTGCCGCGGTGCAGGCGGGACATCACCGTACCGATGGGCGTGCCCATGATCTCGGCGATCTCCTTGTAGGCGAAGCCCTCGACGTCGGCGAGGTAGACCGCGAGCCGGAACTCCTCGGGCAGCTGCTGAAGTGCCTGCTTGACGTCGCTGTCGGGCAGCTGGTCGAGCGCTTCCATCTCGGCGCTGCGCAGACCCCTGGCGGTGTGCGCCTCGGCCTTGGCCAGCTGCCAGTCGGTGATCTGGTCGGTCGGCGACTGCTGGGGCTGGCGCTGCTTCTTGCGGTAGCTGTTGATGTAGGTGTTGGTGAGGATGCGGTACATCCACGCCTTGAGGTTGGTGCCCCTGGAGAAGGAGGCGAACGCCTGGTACGCCTTGAGGTAGGTCTCCTGGACCAGGTCCTCGGCGTCGGCGGGGTTGCGGGTCATCCGCAGGGCGGCGGAGTAGAGCTGGTCGAGCAGCGGCATGGCGTCGCGCTCGAACCGCTCACCGCGCTCGGCCGCGGTCTCGTCCTGCGCCTCGGTGCGGGGCACCGCGCTCCCTTCGACGTTGTCCGCGTATGGCTTCCCCGAGCTTACGCGGCCAACCCTGGCCCGGCTGTGATGCAAGCCACCCACAGGGCGTGACCTGGGGCGCTTCGGCTCGATGAGCAAGTCGGTGGACACGTCAATCAGAACGCGCGCGCACCGCCGGGCATTCCCTACCCTTGGCGCCGTGGCAGGACGAGGCACCCCGGCGACCGCGCTGCTGGTCAAGCGCAAGATCACCCACACCGTGCACACCTACGACCATGATCCCCGCCAGCCCTTCGGGCTCGAAGCGGCCGCGGCGATGGGCGTCGCGCCGGAGCGGGTGTTCAAGACCCTGCTGGCGGAGGTGGACGGCGCCCTGGCGGTGGGGATCGTGCCGGTGGACGCGCAGCTGGACCTCAAGGCGCTGGCGGCGGCCCTGGGCGGCAAGCGGGCGCGGATGGCGGAGGTCGCGGCGGCGGAGCGGGCGACGGGGTACGTGGCGGGCGGGATCTCGCCGCTGGGTCAGAAGAAGCGGCTGCCCACCGTCCTGGACGCCTCGGCGCTGGCGTTCCCGACGATGTTCTGCTCGGGCGGGCGGCGGGGGCTGGAGATCGAGGTGGCCGCCCCGGACCTGGTGGCCCTGCTGTCCGCGACGGTGGCCCCGATCGCGGCCCGCTAGGTCGTGTTCAGGTGTGGTGTGCGGGAGAGTCGTGATCAGTCCGCCCGCAGGCGGTGCGGACGGATCGTCCTCATACCGGTGTCGTATTCGGGCGCATCCGGCCGTGCCGCCTGCGACCGGACTGGCGCGGCTATGCCCGTGCCTCACATCTGAAACACGGCCTAGTCCAGGGGGCGCAGGATGCGGGCCAGCCACTCCTCGACCGAGCGGGAGAGGGTGGCGGGGTCGCGTTTGAGGGAGTGGTCGCCGGGGAGGGGGATGATCTCGCGGTGGTGGGCGGGGGCGGGTTGGCCGAAGGGGTCGGACTCGCCCTGGATGACGAGGGTGGGGACCTCGACGGCGTCGAGTTCGGGTTGGCGGGTCTTCTCCGGCTTGCCCGGGGGGTGGACGGGGAAGGCCAGGCAGACCACGCCGACGGCCTCCCCGGCCGCGGAGGTGCGGCAGGCGACGCGGGCGCCGGAGGAGCGGCCGCCGAAGAGCAGGGGCAGGTCGGGGAACCACAGGGTCGACAGGTGGGCGGCGACGGCCAGCCACGCGGTGTCCAGCTGCCCGGCCGGGGCGGGCGCGCGCCTGCCCGCGACGCGGTAGGGCTGCTCGACCAACGCGACGTGCACGCCCGCGGCGGTGGCGCCGTGGGTGGCCGCGACCAGGTCGGGGGCGCCGATGCCGCCGCCCGCGCCGTGGCCCAGCAGCAGGGCGGCGCGGCCGGAGGGGGCGGAGTGCAGCTCCGCGCGGGCGGGGCCGTGCGGGGTGTCGATCGTCGCCGTGGTCATTCGGGGGCGCCGAAGAGGTCGAGGTCAGCGCGTTCGAGGTCCACGCGTTCCAGGAGGGCCGGGTTGTTGTTGCGGACGCTGTTGACCGCGGTGGAGATGGGGCGCACCTCCAAGGCGTCGACCACCTCGTCGGACACCGGGCGCAGCAGGGCGGCGACGTCGGCGCGGTCGGGGTCGAGCCAGGTGTGCCACTCGTCGGGGGTGAGCAGCAGGGGCATGCGGTGGTGGATGTCGGCCACGGGGCCCACCGCGTCGGTGGTCAGGACCGAGCAGGTGACCAGGACGGGGGCGTCCGGGTCGGCCTTGTCGTGCCAGGTCGACCACAGGCCCGCCATCGCCAGGCTGGAGCCGTCCTTCGGGGTCGTGTAGAAGGGCTGCTTGTCCTTGCCGTCGCGGCGCCACTCGTACCAGCCGTCGGCGGGCAGGATGCAGCGGCGGCGGGCCAGGGACCGCTTGAAGGAGGGCTTCTCCGCGGCGCTCTCGGAGCGGGTGTTGATCATCTTCGCGGCGCCGGACGCGTCCTTGGCCCAGTGCGGGACCAGGCCCCACTTCATCAGCCGCAGCGAGCGCTCGGTGGTCGACTCGTCGACGGTGCCATCGGCGTCGCGCGGGTGGCGCTGCACCACGGCGACCACGGACTTCGTCGGGGCGACGTTGTAGTCCGCGCCGGGGGCGTCACCGCCGATGGCGTCGATCGCGTCGAACTCGGCCGCCAGCGCCGCCGGGTCCCTCGTGGCCGCGTACCTCCCGCACACTGCTGTGCCCACCTTCCCGAAAGTGTCGACCCGAATCGTTACACGCGCTGCCGACAGTGGCGAGCCGATGGCCTGACCCTGGGCCGAATAGGCCAGGATGGAGCCATGCCGCAGCCCTGGTCAGCCCCCGTGGCGACGAGTCCCGTCCACGCAACGGTAGCGATTCCCGGCTCCAAGTCGATCACCAACCGGGCGCTGGTCCTCGCCGCGCTCAGCGGTGGGGAGTCCCGGGTCAGCAACGCGCTGCGCGGGCGCGACGCCGACCTGATGACCTCGGCGCTGCGCGCGCTGGGCGTCCCGGTCGAGGTCGACGGCGACACGATCACCCTCGGCGCGCACCCGGGCCTGCGCGGACCGGCGAGCGTGGACTGCGGGCTGGCGGGCACCGTGATGCGCTTCGTGCCCCCCGCCGCGGCGCTGGCCGACGGCCCGGTGCGCTTCGACGGCGACCCGCGCGCGCGGGAGCGGCCGATGGGCACCATCCTCGAGGCGCTGCGCGCGCTGGGCGCCTCGGTCGACGGCGACGCGCTGCCGTTCACCCTGGCGGGCACCGGCGGGCTGCCGGGCGGGTCGGTGACGATCGATGCCTCGTCGTCCTCGCAGTTCGTCAGCGGCCTGCTGCTCTCCGGCGCGCGCTATGACAAGGGGCTGACGGTGCACCACGACGGCAAGCCGGTGCCGTCCATGCCGCACATCGACATGACCGTGGCGATGATGCGCGAGGCGGGCGTGGCCGTCGACGACGGCGAGCCCAACACCTGGCGGGTCGAGCCCGGCCCGATCGCCGTGCGCGACTGGGCCATCGAGCCGGACCTGTCCAACGCGGGCCCGTTCCTGGCCGCCGCCGCGCTGACCGGCGGCGCGGTCACCGTCACCGGCTGGCCCTCGGCCACCACCCAGCCCGGCGACGCCCTGCGCCGCATCCTGTCCGACATGGGCGCCGAGGTGATTCTCGACGGCGGCGCGCTGACCGTGCGCGGCCCCGACCGCCTCACCGGCATCGACGTCGACCTGCGCGACGAGGGCGAGCTGACCCCGACGGTGGCCGCGCTGGCCGCCTTCGCCGACGGCCCGTCGCGGCTGCGCGGCATCGCCCACCTGCGCGGCCACGAGACCGACCGGCTGGCCGCGCTCGCCGCGGAGTTCACCGGCCTCGGCGGCGACGTCGAGGAGACCGAGGACGGCCTGCTCATCCGCCCGGTCCCGCTGCGCGGCGGCCCCTGGCGGGCCTACGCCGACCACCGGATGGCGACCGCGGGCGCGATCGTCGGCCTGCGGGTGGGGGGTGTCGAGGTGGACGACATCGGCACGACGTCGAAGACGCTGCCCGACTTCCCCGAGATGTGGGCCCGGATGCTGGGCGCGTAGGCATGGACCGCGACTGGAGCAGGCTCGACGAGAGCGACGTGCGGGTGCGCCCGGGCAAGGGCACCCGCCCGCGCTCCAAGCGCAGGCCCGAGCACGCCGACGCGGTGTGGGCGATGGTGGTCGGCAAGGACCGCGGCCGCTGGACGTGCGCGGTCGAGGCCGACCCCGGGCGGCTGGTGGTCGCCATGCGGGCCAGGGAGCTGGGCCGCACGCCGGTCGTCATCGGCGACACCGTCGACCTGGTCGGCGACACCACCGGCACCGTGGACACCCTCGCCCGCATCGTGCGGGTGGCCGAGCGCACCAGCGTGCTGCGCCGCACCGCCGACGACACCGACCCGTTCGAGCGGGTCGTGGTGGCCAACGCCGCGCAGCTGGTGATCGTGTGCGCGCTGGCCGACCCGCCGCCGCGCGGGGGCTTCATCGACCGGTGCCTGGTGGCGGCGTACGCGGGCGGGCTGGCGCCGCTGCTGTGCCTGACCAAGGCCGACCTGGGCGACCCGGCCGAGCTGCTGGCCTCCTACGCCGACCTGGACCTGCCCGCGGTGGTCACCCGCCACGACACCGAGCCCGACGAGCTGCGCGCGCGGGTGCACAACCGCGTCTCGGCGCTGGTCGGGCACTCGGGGGTGGGCAAGTCGACGTTGGTCAACCGGCTGGTCCCGGACGCGGCGCGGCGCATCGGCGTGGTGAGCGCGGTGGGCAAGGGCAGGCACACCTCGGTCACCGCGGTGGCGCTGCCGCTGCCCGGCGGCGGCTGGGTGGTCGACACCCCCGGCATCCGGTCGTTCGGCCTGGCGCACATCTCCCCCGACGACATCGTCTCGGCCTTCCCCGACCTCGACGCCGCCGCGGAGGAGTGCCCGTCGGCGTGCGGGCACCGCGGCGCCCCGGAGGACCCCGACTGCTACCTCGACACGGTGGTCGCCTCCGGCGAGGCGCGGCCGGGGCGGCTGGCGTCCCTGCGCAGGCTGCTCGCCTCCCGCGCGGGCGCCGCCGACGACCCCGTGGAGTAGTGCGCCAGGCCGTGTTTCAGACCTGGCCGATGTACTGGACGGCGGCGGCGCAGTTCTCGTGGGTCAGCCACCGGGATTCCGGGCGCGTCTGGGGAAGCCAGGTGACGACGACGTTGAGCCGCCGCTTGGCGTGGCGCAGCAGCCGGATGACGAAGTCGTGCACGGCCTCAGGGTCGCAGGGGTCTGAGCAGGCCAAAAAGGACATGCTGCCGCGGTTGGACACCGCCTGCAGGACCGGGACGCCGGACTGGGCGGCGCGGCCGTGCCCGACCCACACCACCTCGGCGCCGGGCAGCCAGGCGGGCAGCGCGCTGTCGCCTGCCGGGGGCATCCGGGCGCGGAGTTCGCGCAGCAGGTCCTGTGGTAAGGGGAAACCCCAGCGCACCAAGTAGTTGCCCGCGGTGGTGACCCCGAGTCGCACGTGGAACTCCCGCCACACCAGCTCGATCACCGCCTGCCTGGTCCAGAGTGGATGATTCAGTCCTTTCGCGTCCGGCGGCGCCTCGGTGACCGCCCGCGCGACCCAGAGTTGTTGTTCCGCGGTCAAAACGAGCTGGTCACCCGGTTTCCGGCCGCGCCTGCCCGGCTGGAAGGCGCCCTCGCCGCGGTCGCGGTAGTCGCGCACCCAGACCCCGACCGTCTGCCTGGACACGCCGAAGCGCCGCGCGGCCTCGACTTGGGCGAGTCCGGCTTCCACCGCGGCCACCACCTGCCGACGCAGATCCCCGAGCATGTCGGCGGGCAGTCCCCGGGCATCCCGGCCGTCCGTGAGCATGTCCGACCAACGACGGGCGGCGACTGGGGATTCGCGGATGTTTCGTAGAGTCGGTCCCATCGGAACCGGCGAGCCGTTTCGGGCGTCCTGGTTTCATACACTGACTTTCACCGAGGGGACCACATGGGCAAGACCACGCTGCTGGCCGCGGCTCTGGCGCTAGTCGCGCTGGCGGGATGCGGCACGACCACCCCGGGCGTCCCGACGACCGACGCGCCCGGCCCCGCCACGACCAGCGCGGAGGGCGGCTCCGGCACCGCGTTCGACAGCCTCAAGGCCCTCAGCGACGCCGTCAACGAGAAGAGCGCCAGCGCCCAGAGCGCGAAGATGACCTTCAAGAGCTCCGCCGCGGGCCAGGAGTTCACCGGCGAGGGCGCGTTCCGCTTCGCGGGCGAGGACACCGCCATGGAGATGACCATGACGATCCCGCAGGTCGGCGAGATGACGATGCGCATCGTCGACGACCTGGTCTACATGAAGTTCCCGCAGGAGCTGGTGCCCGGCAAGCCGTGGGTGAAGATCGACCCGAAGTCCGACAACGAGATGGCCAAGTCGATGGGCGACGTGATCGACCAGGCCAAGCGCACCGACCCGCGCTCGATGCTGGAGCAGCTGGCCAAGAGCGGCACGATCAAGGACTTCAAGTCCGACACGATCGACGGCCAGGAGACCACGCACTACACGATCGAGGTCGAGCTGAGCAAGCTCGGGGACGCGGAGCTGGGCATGGACCCGGCGGCGATCAAGGAGCTGGAGAAGGCCGGGGTCAAGACGCTGACCTACGAGGTGTGGGTGAACGAGGAGAACCTGCCGCTGCGCTTCGTCACCGAGGTCCCGGTCATGAACCAGAAGGTCTCCGTGCAGGCCGACTACACCGACTGGGGCACCCCGGTCGACGTCGAGGCCCCGCCCGCCAACCAGGTCGGGGAGATGCCGTCGTACTAGTCAGGCGGAAAGCGCCCCGCACCCGATCACCGGGCGCGGGGCGCTTCCTGTTCAGCCCACGCGCTGTCAGCCCATGTGGGGGTAGCGGTGGTCGGTCGGGGGAACGAAGGTCTCCTTGACCGAGCGGGGGCTCACCCACCGCTGGAGGTTGTAGATCGAGCCCGCCTTGTCGTTGGTGCCCGAGGCGCGGGAGCCGCCGAACGGCTGCTGGCCCACGACGGCACCGGTGGGCTTGTCGTTGACGTAGAAGTTGCCCGCGCTGAAGCGCAGCGCCCGGTGGGCCTGCTCCACCGCGGCGCGGTCGGTGGCGAACACCGCGCCGGTCAGGGCGTACGGGCTGGAGGTGTCGACCAGCTCCAGCACCTTGGCGTACTCGGCGTCGTCGTAGACGTGGACGGCGAGGATGGGGCCGAAGTACTCGGTGGTGAAGGGCTCCTGCAGCGGGTCGCTGCCCAGCAGGACCGTGGGCTGGACGAAGTAGCCGACCGAGTCGTCCGCCGTGCCGCCCGCCAGCACCTCGATGGAGGAGTTCGCCGCGGCCGCCTCCAGCGCCGCCTTGTGCTTGGCGAACGCCCGGGAGTCGATGACCGCGCCGCCGAAGTGGGAAAAGTCGGTGACGTCGCCGTAGGACAGGGTCCTGACGGTGTCGACCAGCTGCTCGCGGACGCCGCCGTCCCACAGGGACCGGGCGATGTAGGCGCGCGAGGCCGCCGAGCACTTCTGGCCCTGGTACTCGAAAGCGCCGCGCACCATGCCCGTCACGACCGCGCCCGGGTCGGCGGAGGGGTGGGCGACGATGAAGTCCTTGCCGCCGGTCTCCCCCACGATGCGGGGGTAGGAGCGGTAGGTGTCCAGGTTGGACCCGATGAGCCGCCACAGGTGCTTGAACGTCGCGGTGGAGCCGGTGAAGTGCAGGCCCGCGAACTCCGGGTCGGTCATCGCGACCTCGCTGACGGCCGTCCCGTCGCCGGTCACGAGGTTGATCACGCCCGCGGGCAGGCCCGCCGCCTCCAGCAGCCGCATCGTGTGGTGCGCGGCCAGGCCCTGCGTCGGCGAGGGCTTCCACACCACGGTGTTGCCCATCAGCGCGGGCGCGGTGGGCAGGTTGCCCGCGATGGCGGTGAAGTTGAACGGCGTGATCGCGGTGACGAAGCCGTCGAGGGGGCGGTGGTCGAAGCGGTTCCAGAAGCCGGGCGCGGACTGCGGCTGCTCCTCGATGACCCGCCGGGCGAAGGCCACGTTGAAGCGCCAGAAGTCGATCAGCTCGCAGGCGCTGTCGATCTCGGCCTGCTGGGCGGACTTGGACTGGCCCAGCATGGTGGCGGCGTTGAGGGTGTCGCGCCAGGGGCCCGCGAGCAGGTCGGCGGCGCGCAGCAGGACGGCGGCGCGCTCGTCGAAGGGCAGCTCGCGCCAGGCGGGGGCGGCCTTCTTGGCCGCGGCCACCGCGTCGGCGACGTCGGCGTGGGTGGACTGCGCGGTGGTGCCCAGGACGTGGCTGTGGTCGTGCGGCTGCACGACGTCGACCCGGTCACCGCCCGCCATCCGCTGCTCGCCGCCGATGGTCATGGTCAGCTCGGCGTGCTCGGCCTCCAGCTCGGCGATCCGCCGGACCAGCGACTCCCGTCGCGGGCTGCCGGGGGCGTAGGCGTCGATCGGCTCGTTGACCGGCGCGGGAACGGACGAAACGGCGTCCATTGTGTGGCTCGCCTCCTGTGTGTCGCGGGTGGGCGCTTACATCCTGTCATGGGATGTCTACATCAGCTCCAGCAGGAACGGCAGCTCCTGCGGGGCGTACCAGGCCAGCTCGTGGTCCTCGGCGTCGCCGAGGGTGAACTCGGCGTCCGGGTCGCCGAGGTCGGCGGCGTCGACCACGGCCGCGGCCGCGCGGACGGCGGGCTCGGCCTCGGCGGTGTCCAGGTGCACCGCGGCGACCACCTTCAGCTGCACCGGCCCGGCCAGCCGGACCACCGAGTAGTCCAGGTCCGGGCGCAGCTCGGCGCCGTCGACGTCGGCGGAGACCACCGCGCGGCGGGTCGGCGCGCCGGGCTCGTCGGCCAGCTCGGCGTTGAGCAGGCGCAGCGAGGCGCGGGCGGCGTCGAGCATGGCCGCGTACTCCAGCTCCTCGTCGCCCCCGCTTGCGTAGGACTCGCGCAGCGCCGGGGTCAGCGCGAACGCGGTGTTGCCCACCGCGGTCAGCTCGCCGTCAGCGTTGAGCGCCCGCAGCATGGCCACCGTCGCCGGGATGTAGACCCTCACCTGATCACGCCTTCACCGTTGTGGACAGTTCCTCGATCGACTCTCCCAGCATCACGGCCAGCTCGTCCACATCGGACATGGCGTCCCGGTCGCCGGTCAGGCCGAAGTACACCCCGCCGTCGTAGGAGGTCACCCCGACGGCCAGGGCCTGCCCGGGGGCCAGCGGCATGACCGGGAACATCTCGGTCAGCCGCGCGGGCCCCGCGTAGAGGGGGACCTGGGGGCCGGGCACGTTGGTCACGGTCAGCTCGAAGCCCGACAGCGACGCCGCGGCGCGCGCGGCCAGCGAGTACAGCCCGCCCAGCCGGTGCAGCGCGGTCGCGGCCACCGCGGTGTCGTTGTGCGGGCCCATGGCCTGGCGCACGCGCCGCAGCCGTGCCGCCGGGTCGGGCTCGCCGACGGGCAGGTCGACCAGGTGCGCGGCGACCCGGCCATCGGGCACGGCCAGCGGCACGAGCGCCCGCACGTCGGCCCGCGGCTCGCCACGGGCGCCCAGCCAGGCCCGCAGCGCCCCGGCGACCACCGCGAGCACCACGTCGTTGACGGTACCGCCGTGCGCGGCGCGGATGGCGCGCAAGTCGCCGAGGCGGGCCCTGGCGACGGCGTAGCGGCGGGCCTTGCCGACCCGGGTCCGCAGCGGCCCGGTCGGGCTGGGCGCGAACACCGACGACAGCCTGCCCACTGTCGTGGACACGGTGGCGCGGGTGTTCTCCACCAGCTCGCCAGGGCTGCGGACGGTGTCGATGACCGCGTCGCGCAGCAGCCGCACCGCGGTGGGCGGGCGGCGCGGGCGCCAGGGCGCCTCGGGCTCGTCGGCCACGCTCGGGGCGTCGTCGAGGATGAGCTGGGCGAAGTCGACGGTGCGCACGCCGTCCACCAGGGCCTGGTGGGTCTTGGTGATCAGCGCGACGTGCCCGCGGGCCAGGCCCTCGACCAGGTACGCCTCCCACAGCGGCCGGGACTGGTCCAGCGGGCGGGCCATCAGCCGGGCGACGAGGTCGAAGAGCTGCTCGTCGCTGCCCGGGCGCGGCAGCGCGGAGCGGCGCACGTGGTAGGCGACGTCGAAGTCCGGGTCGTCCACCCAGACCGGGCGGGCCAGGCCGCCGGGCACCGCGGTGACCTTCTGCCGGTAGTGCGGCACCAGCGGCAGCCGCCGCTCCACGAGCGCCACGAGCCGCGCGTAGTCGAACCCGGACCTGGGCCGCCGGAACACCGCCACCCCGGCGACGTGCCGCGGCGTCGCGGGGTCCTCCAGCGCGAGGATCGACGCGTCGGGCGCGGAGAGGCGGTCGGGCACGCACCGATCCTGGCACATGCCATCCTTGGCGGCTGTGGCCTCCGACACCGCATCGCCGAAAGACCGTTTCGTCACCGTGTACGGGCGCAAGCCCGTGCTGGAGGCGCTGGCCGACCCCGCGCTGGTGATCGACAAGGTGCTGCTCGCCGACAACGCGCGGGCCCTGGAGATCGTGCACGCCGCCCGCGACCGCGGGGTGCCGGTGCACCGGGCCACAGCGCAGCGGGTGAAGGTGCTGGCGGGCAACGGGAAGCAGGACCAGGGCGTGCTGGCCGACGTCGTCGCGCCCCGGATGCGGTCGCTGGCCTCGGCGCTGAGCTCGCCCCCGCGCACGGTGTTGCTGCTCGACGGCATCACCACGCCCGCCAACGTCGGGATGATCCTGCGCACGGCCACCGCGGCCGGGATCGGCGGCATCGTGGTGCCCCGGCGCGGGGTGGCGGGCATCGATCCGCTGGTGGTGAAGGCGTCGGCGGGGGTGGCCTTCAGCGCGCCCGTGCTGCGCTGCTACACCGCCGCGGAGGCCGCGACGGCGCTGCGCTCGGCGGGGTACCCGCTGATCGGCCTGGCCGCCGACGCCCGGCGCACGGTGTTCTCCGCCGAGCTGCCCGCCCGGTGCGCCTTCGTCATGGGCGGGGAGACCGCGGGGGTCTCCCCGGAGGTGCGCGAGCAGGTCACCGGGTGGGTGTCGATCCCGATGGCGGGCGGGGTGGAGTCGCTGAACGTGGCCAGCGCGGCGGCGGTGCTGTGCTTCGAGCTGGTCCGGCGCTCACAGGCCGAGAAGGACCGCTAGCTCCTCCACAGTGGACTCCGCGGCGGTGTGGTGGACGCCGGTCATGCCCGCGGTGACGGCGCCGCGGACGTACGCGGCGATGTCGTCGACGTAGACGCAGGCCCGCGGCGCGGCGTGGAGCCTCCCGGCCGCCAGCTCGTAGATCCGCCGGTCCGGCTTGCCGTAGCCGACCTCGCCGGAGACGACGACGGCGTCGAAGACCGGCGGCAGCCCGGCGGGGACGTGGTCGGCGTTGGACAGCAGGGCGGTCTTCAGCCCCGCCGCCCGCGCGGCGGTGACGGCCTCGGCGACCGCGGGGTCGGTGAACGTGCCCGCGTAGTCGACGATCAGCGCTTCGTACAGCGGTCTCCCCTTGATACGGCACCTTGATATGGCGCTTAAAACACAGTGCTGAAATACGGCGCTTATTGAGGCGAAAGTATTAGGTTGCCTATGTGTCGGCGTAGCGGACGTGTGGGGCACGGAAGTAGCCGCGGACGATGTGCGGTTGGCGTTGGCGGCGTCGCAGGAAGCGTCGGGTCTCGTG